>CAVVHP010000001.1:0-83234 GCA_963748105.1 uncultured Bacteroidota bacterium
AAAGTCTAAGGTTTCCTGAGCAATGTTAGTCATCTCAGGGTTAGTCGAACCCTAAGCCGAGGCTGAAAGGCGTAGGCGATGGAAAACAGGTTAATATTCCTGTACCTGGTAAATTTTGTTTGACCATAAGGAGGGACGCAGGAGTGAAGGTTAGCCACCTGGTGGATTAGGTGGTCTAAGCGTGTAGGGTGAATGTGTAGGCAAATCCGCACATTCGTTAAACCGAGACGCGAACGGGAGAGCTTAGCTCATAAACTAACCGTAATCATACTGCCGAGAAAATCTTCGTATGGGAGAAATTTATTAGTTCGTACCGCAAACCGACACAGGTAGACGGGATGAGTATTCTAAGGTGCTCGAGTGAGCCGTGGTTAAGGAACTCGGCAAATTAACCCCGTAACTTCGGGATAAGGGGTGCCCCTAGTAGGTGAAGTCCTTGCGGACTTAGCTGAACGGGGCCGCAGTGAAAAGGCCCAAGCGACTGTTTAACAAAAACATATGTCTCTGCGAAGTCAATTAAGACGATGTATAGGGACTGACACCTGCCCGGTGCTGGAAGGTTAAGAGGAGAGGTCATCCGACTTGTCGGGAGAAGCTTTGAATCGAAGCCCCAGTAAACGGCGGCCGTAACTATAACGGTCCTAAGGTAGCGAAATTCCTTGTCGGGTAAGTTCCGACCTGCACGAATGGTGTAACGATTTGGGCACTGTCTCAACCACGGGCTCGGTGAAATTGTGGTACCGGTGAAGACGCCGGTTACCCGCATATGGACGGAAAGACCCCGTGCACCTTTACTGCACCCTAACATTGGGTTCGGGTAAAGCATGTGTAGGATAGGTGGGAGGCTTTGAAGCCGGGGCGCTAGCTTCGGTGGAGCCAACGGTGAAATACCACCCTTGCTTTATTTGGATTCTAACCTCGGTCCTTGAATCAGGATCAGGAACAGTGTTAGGCGGGTAGTTTGACTGGGGCGGTCGCCTCCTAAAATGTAACGGAGGCTCTCAAAGGTTCCCTCAGCATGGTTGGTAATCATGCGGCGAGTGTAAACGCAAAAGGGAGCTTGACTGCGAGACTTACAAGTCGAGCAGGTGCGAAAGCAGGAGTTAGTGATCCGACGGCTTCGAATGGAAGAGCCGTCGCTCAAAGGATAAAAGGTACGCCGGGGATAACAGGCTGATCTTACCCAAGAGTTCATATCGACGGTAAGGTTTGGCACCTCGATGTCGGCTCATCGCATCCTGGGGCTGAAGAAGGTCCCAAGGGTTTGGCTGTTCGCCAATTAAAGCGGTACGTGAGCTGGGTTCAGAACGTCGTGAGACAGTTCGGTCCCTATCCTATGCGGGCGCAGGATACTTGAGAAGGGTCGCTTCTAGTACGAGAGGACCGAAGTGAACGCACCTCTAGTGCACCAATTATCACGCCAGTGGTATCGTTGGGTAGCTATGTGCGGTTGTGATAAGCGCTGAAAGCATCTAAGCGCGAAGCACGCTTCAAGATAAGGTATCCCTTACGTAAGTAACTAAAGACTCCTCGGAGATGACGAGGTTGATAGGCTACAGGTGTAAGTGCAGTAATGCATTCAGCCGAGTAGTACTAATAAGTCGTGAGGCTTAACCATTAAATTTTTATACACAGGTTGCATCAATCTGGTGGCTCGCTCTTTCTTTCTTTCATTTATTTTGACTGATTTAAACTCAGTAAAAAGTTTAAATTTTGGTGGTTATAGCCTGGGTGTTACACCTCTTCCCATTTCGAACAGAGTAGTTAAGCCCCAGAGCGCCGATGGTACTGCATGCGCAGGTGTGTGGGAGAGTAGGTCGCTGCCAAATTTAATTTAAAGCCCCGATTTTTTATCGGGGCTTTTTGTTTTTAAATGACTTGAGTAAATCCCTGAATTCCTTCGTTTATACACTGAGGTCGACGGTCGGTAAAAACTTAGGAGATTTTCTCGCTATTGTTGCCTGTTCATATCCATAGGTAATTTTTAATAAAGTAGGCTCGCTCCATGCTCTTCCGAAGAATGAAATTCCAACAGGTAATCCGAAAACAAAACCTGCAGGCACAGTGATATGAGGATAACCGGCTACAGCAGCAAGCGATGAGCTGCCTCCAAGGAAATGATCTCCATCAACCATATCTGTCATCCAGGCAGGGCTGTCTGTTGGTGATACAAGTGCATCGAGTTTGTATTTATCCATCACAGCATCGATACCCTTCTTGCGTGTCATCAAGTGATTGTTCTTTATAGCTTCAATATATTCTTTGTCAGTTAAAGGACCTTTTTCTTGAGCGCGTATAAACAATTCCTGATTGAAGTAAGGCATTTCTTCCTTTTCGTGGTCCTTATTAAATCTTATCAGATCCTTTAATGTCTTCATTTTTGTGGCAATACCCCTGTGTCTCAGGTACGATTCCATATCCGCTTTTAGTTCGAACATAAGAACTGTCATTTCTGTTTCTCCAAACTTGTTGAGAGTATCAATTTCAACCGGATCGATAAGAACGGCGCCTTTATTTTTTAATACCTCGAGTGATTGTTCCATTATTTCATCTACCTGCGGAAGGAAGCCGAAATACTGGCGAAATACACCTATCCTTACTCCTTTAAGTCCGTCAACATTAAGAAATTTGGTGTAATCGGTATGAAATTTCCCTTTGCTATCTTTTGTTGCAGCATCTTCTTTATCTATTCCAGTCATAGCTCCTAAAAGAATTGCAGCATCCCGAACCGTTCTTGTCATTGGTCCGGCTGTATCCTGTGAATGTGAAATCGGGATAATTCCAGTCCGGCTCACTAGTCCAACCGTTGGTTTGATGCCTACGACACCATTTAGTGAAGATGGGCTTACAACCGAGCCATCGGTTTCGGTTCCGATTGCTACTGCACAAAGATTAGCTGCTGTTGCTGCACCAGACCCAGAACTTGAACCCGAGCAATTCCTATCGAGAGCATAAGGGTTTTTTGTTAGACCACCACGTCCGCTCCAACCACTGGTAGAATGAGTGGAGCGAATATTTGCCCATTCGCTTAAGTTTGTTTTTCCTAATATTATTGCACCGGTAGCTCGGAGTTGTTTAACCAGAAATGAATCTTTCTGCGGTTTTGAACCGAGGAGTGCAAGGGAACCTGCAGTAGTTTGCATTTTGTCTGCAGTATCAATATTGTCTTTGATCAAAACCGGAATTCCGTGCATCGGGCCTCGAGGTCCTTTTTCTTTAAATTCTCTATCTAGTTCATCAGCAATTTTTAATGCATCCGGATTCAGTTCAAGTACACTATTAATTTTAGGGCCTGATTTATCAATTTCATCTATCCGGGAAATATATTGTTCTGTTATAGAACGGGCTGTATACTTGCCTGATTTCATCCCTTCTGATAATTGAGTAATTGTAATTTCATCAAATTCACCTTGTTTAATATTAACAGGCGAAGAATTTAAATCGTGTGAATTATCTGCAAACGTAAATGATGGAAAAGTGGCTACTGCTACTCCACCGACCAATGTTTTTTTTAAAAAACTTCTGCGACTTTTGTCAATTGGGGATTTCTTTTTCTCAGGCATTACGAGGACTCCATATATAAAAAATAAAGCTAATGGGTGCTTTAGTGGATTATTAATTATTTATTTGAGTAATTCAGGAATAAATTAGATAATTACAAATTTAATCTCAAATGTTTTGATCCCTGGCTTAATTGGCTTTTTATCCTGATATTTATCAATTGTAGAATAAAACACTACAAAATTTATACATAAAGCTATTGCCTGCTACCATTATTTTATGGTACTTACTATTGATATATTAAGAATTTTCAGGAAAAGCTAATTATCCAAAGGTGATATTATGAAAATACTAATTATTGCTGCTGTTTCAGTTCTTGTTTTTATTACGGGATGCACAAATCTTCTGCTTAAACCAGCGGATTTTGGTTGGCCGGTGGAATCCGTGTTGAAGGTTGATAATAACGGCATGGTTATAGAAAAAAGATATTCATTTTCATTTAATACGAGAGAACTCTTTTTGACAGAGACATCTGATTCTTCGGGATTCAGGGGAAAAGATTTAAGACTTATACGCAACAATAACGGTTATTATTTCATAACCGCAAATAATTTTAAGAATGTATATGTCTTTTATCCTGATAATGGTTCACTGGTACTTTCCAACAAAATTGCAATAACCGACTCTACAGGGATGACTGATCCCGCTTTTAACCAGAGGACACCCTATATTGAATTAATTTACAATACAAACAGGAAGCTTTACCTAAATAACGATGGGATATTTGAGGAGAATAGCAGATGAAAAATTTAAAAATAATTTTGGGCATGATTCTTATTTTCTCTTTTTATGGTAGCTATGCCACTGCCCAGCAGGATTTTAAAATTGTGCAGGACTTTAAATCGAAGGTTCAGGAGATAAAAGATGGAATCAAAAAAACTGATTCTCTTGCCGAGTTAATTCAATTTGAAGGGCAAATAAATCAGCTGGCCGCTAGTAATGCAAGTAATAAGTCTCTTCTTGATAAAAGTTTGTACCCTGATGATTTTAATAGTTCGATCGAAAATTTAAGGAATGATCTTGAAGTGAGGAAAAAGGATTTTACACAAATATCAGCGCTGGAAACCCGGGTTTCTGTTCTAAGCATGCATATCAGTGACCTGAACGATAGAAACGTTGAATTAATGTCTTTGGTAAAAAACTTAACCGAACAGAGCAAAAATGATAAAGATAAAATAGTCCTGTTACAAAGAAGCATTACCGCCTTAAGAACTTCCTTACGCAGACGTGATGAACTTGTGATCAGTATGATTGACAGCCTGATGCCCGCTGATTTCAGGAACAGCGGGACTTTATCGAACCAGGAAAAGCAGAATATTTATTCGAAGGCACAGAAAAGGAATATAGTCGAAAATCTTCAAAATGCTATAGATGAGAATATCATGTTTATGAAAGTTACGACTCTGAAACCGGATGATATAAAGGCAATTAAAGACAAAAAGCAGCAGTTCGAGAAAACCTGGCGTAGCTTCGGTCCGAAACTAATCGAAATATATTCTGAAAGGGGAAAAAAAGTTAAAAATGCAAAAGAAATTGACTCTGCTTTCGAAAAATGGAATTCGGCTATAGACCAGGAAGCCTGGAGTTCTATTAGAAAGGAATTTTCTGATTTTGATATCAGACTCAACGATTATTCAAATGGAATGGAATTTACAAGGGCAATGATAAACTATACGCAGGATAAAATTAAAAATATTAAAACAAAAAGTGATTCCGCGGTTAAAGATTATCTTGTCTTTGCCGACACTGTATGGTTTGGAAATATAAAACCGATCTGGGTACCCTACTTAATAGATAATAATCTGCTTACTTCAGTGCAAAAAGACAAAATAGAATCAGGCATTTTAAAATGGAAGAATGTCGTATATCCGGTAGATTATAGCTGGATTTATATAGTTGGCTCTTTGTTGATAAGTATCATTATTATTGTTCTAATAAGGAGAAATTATAAAAAAAAGAATGAATCATTAAATTCGAATGATGGTGTTAAGGAGTAACATTTTTTATTTTTCTTGCCAAGAAAAAATGCCCTGAATAAATCAGGGTATTTTTTTGCTATTACATACTTCTCTGAACCGGGAAAACTAATCTCTGAATTTTCTTTTCAGGGAAAAATTTTGAAAATATTATCAGATTTGCTTAAAAATTTGTGGATAAATTACTTTAAATTAAGGTAAAATCTGGCATACATTATGTGTTTCTCTAGCAACTTTTCAGTATATAAAAGCCTAAGAAAATCTTTAATTTCTATTAAAATGTCGAATTCTAAACTTGACATAAAAAAGCATAAGTGTTTTCATTGTGGTGATGACTGTCCGGATGATAGTTTTAACTTGAATGACAAATATTTCTGTTGTGCAGGTTGCAAAACTGTTTATGAATTGCTGAATGAAAATAACCTGAATAATTATTATACAATGATGGATATGCCAGGCATATCTTTAAAAGGTGCCCAAGCCAAAAGATTTGATTTCCTGGAAGACGAAGAAGTAATTACAAACCTGGCTGATTTTAGAAACGATGAACTTACAATTGTCAACTTTAATATACCACAGATGCATTGCAGTTCCTGTATCTGGCTTCTTGAAAATTTATATAAAATAAATCCAGCCGTAAATAGCTCAAAAGTAAACTTCCTGAAAAAAGAAATAGAGGTAAAGTTTTATCATAACAAGATTTCTTTGAGACAATTAGTTGAACTACTTACATCGATTGGGTACGAACCGGTTATACAACTTGACAGCGTTGAAAAGAAAAAACCAAAATTAAACAAGAAACTTTATTATAAAATCGGAATAGCAGCTTTCTGCTTTGGTAATATTATGTTGCTTAGTTTCCCTGAATATTTCTCGATAGATATTCACGAAACTTTTTATCGGAATTTATTTGGGTATCTAAATTTCATCCTTGCGTTGCCTGTATTTTTCTATTCTGCCTCGGATTATTTTATTTCAGCATTTAAAGGGCTAAAAAGTAAAATTGTAAATATCGATTTCCCTCTTGCACTTGGAATCACTATACTTTTTGCGCGTAGCGCATTTGAAATTCTATCTCAAACAGGAGCAGGATATTTTGATTCAATGACTGGCCTGGTGTTTTTCCTTCTGATCGGAAAAGTATTCCAGGAAAAAACATACGCGTATCTTAACTTTGAAAGAAGTTATAAATCTTATTTCCCCCTGGCTGTTCATGTTAAAAAGGAGGATAAGGAAACATCAATACCCGTTTCAAAATTAAAAATCGGTGATAGAATATTAATTAGAAAAAATGAAATAGTTCCGGCAGATTCAATTCTTTTTAAAGGAAATGGGAGTGTAGACTACAGTTTCGTGACCGGCGAATCGAAACCTGTGCAGAAAGTTCTGGGAGAATTAATATATGCTGGTGGAAGACAACTTAGCGGAGTAGTTGAACTTGAAGTAGTAAAAGAAGTTTCTCAAAGTTACCTGACACAACTTTGGAACAACGATAGTTTTTTAAAAAAATCGGAAAGTGATTTTGAAAATTTTACAAATAAAGTAGGGAAATATTTTACGCTTGCAGTTCTGTTAATTGCTTTTATATCAACAGCTTACTGGATGCAATACGATGCAGGCACCGCATTAAATGTTCTTACAGCTGTATTAATTGTCGCTTGCCCCTGTGCGCTTGCATTATCGATACCATTTACGATGGGAAATTCTATAAGGATTTTCGGAAGAAATAAATTCTATTTAAAAAACATTTCAGTAATTGAAAAATTATCAAAAATTAAGACGATAGTTTTTGATAAAACTGGCACAATAACAGAGACAGGTAAAGCAAATGTAAAATTTGTTGGGCCTGAATTAAATCCATTCCAGCAGGAAATAATAAGTTCATTGGTAAGAAATTCTACTCACCCTTTGAGCCGATCAATTTATGAAACTCTTAATTCGGATAAGATTTATGATGTTGAAAATCTTGAAGAATATTCCGGGAAGGGAATTTCAGGATTCATTCTCGGTAATCTTGTAAAACTGGGATCATTGAATTTTGTAAATGAAGACTTCAGGGATGAAGAAGAACCACAGATTTACGATATTGTAGAATTCAGTTCGCAGGTATATCTTTCTATAAACAGCAGGATTATAGGATACTTTAATATTTCAAATTCTTACAGAAAAGGATTTGACAAAATTACAAATCAACTTAATAAATATTATATGGTTGTTCTTTCAGGAGATAATGAAAGCGAAAAAGATAATTTAAAAAAATACCTTGGCAATGAGTCAAAATTATTTTTCAAACAGACTCCTGGTGATAAATTAAGTTTTATAAAAAATATACAAACTGATGATAATAAAGTACTGATGTTTGGAGATGGACTAAATGATGCCGGGGCCCTTGCACAAAGTGATGTGGGTATTGCGGTTACGGAAAATATTAGCTATTTCTCACCTGCTTGTGATGCTATTCTGGATGCAGATTCTTTTGCAAAAATTTCTTCATTTTTAAATTTTTCCAAAATCAGTGTAAAAATTATTTATTTTAGTTTCGTAATTTCATTTCTTTATAACATAGTCGGATTAAGTTTTGCAGTCGAGGGGATGCTTTCACCAATTGTAGCTGCTATACTAATGCCCCTCAGTTCAATTTCAGTAGTTTCATTTGCAACATTTGCTACCAATTTCATAGCCAGAAGAAAGGGATTGTAATGTCAGTTATTGTCGTATTGATTGGAATAAGCCTGTTTGTTGCGATTGGATTTTTAGTTGCATTTTTATGGGCAGTAAAAAGCGGACAGTATAATGATACTTATACTCCTTCTATTAGAATGCTTTTTGATGATGAAAAAAAACAAAAAAAAGATAATCAATAATCGTTACTAATAAGGAGAATACTCTATGGAGTTAGAAAGGTTTAGTTACGATAATAAGATCGTTAAACAATTCGGTATTGCTACAATAGTCTGGGGAGTAGTGGGAATGCTGGTCGGTCTTCTTATTGCATCTCAGCTGTTTTACCCGGCACTGAATTTTAACCTTCAATATACAACCTTTGGCAGGATTCGCCCGATTCACACGAACGCAGTAATCTTTGCGTTTGTAGGGAATGCGATATTTATGGGTGTGTATCATTCTTTACAGCGTTTATGCAAAGCTAGAATGTACAGTGACCTGCTGAGCAAAATTCACTTCTGGGGATGGCAATTAATTATTGTTGTAGCAGCAGTAACTCTTGCTCTTGGTTTTACGACCAGTAAAGAATATGCCGAACTCGAATGGCCCATCGATATTGCGATTACACTTATCTGGGTTGCATTCGGAATTAATATGTTCGGTACAATTTTTAAAAGAAGAGAAAAACATTTATATGTCGCTATCTGGTTTTACATTGCCACCTGGGTAACTGTTGCAATACTGCATATTGTAAATTCAATTGAAATCCCGGTAGCTTTCTGGAAAAGTTATCCGGTTTACGCGGGAGTTCAGGACGCTTTGGTACAATGGTGGTACGGCCATAACGCCGTGGCTTTCTTCCTTACAACTCCATATCTCGGTTTAATGTATTATTATCTTCCAAAGGCCGCAAAGAGGCCGATCTACTCATATAAATTATCTATCATTCATTTTTGGTCATTGATTTTTATTTACATATGGGCGGGGCCTCATCATTTACTTTATTCAGCCTTGCCGGACTGGGCTCAATCTCTGGGTACGGCATTTTCAATTATGCTGATAGCGCCGTCCTGGGGTGGAATGATCAACGGATTATTAACACTGCGCGGTGCGTGGGATAAAGTCAGGCAGGACCCGATTTTGAAATTTATGGTGGTTGCCGTTACCGCTTATGGTATGGCAACATTTGAAGGTCCAATGCTTTCACTTAAAAATGTTAACGCAATTGCTCACTTCACCGACTGGATAATAGCTCACGTCCACATCGGTGCTCTTGGCTGGAATGGATTTTTAACATTCGGTATTCTCTACTGGCTTATTCCGAAACTCTGGAAGACGGAACTTTTTTCAAAGAAGCTTGCAAATATTCATTTCTGGCTCGGTACTCTAGGAATAGTATTCTACGCTTCCTCGATGTACTGGTCAGGAATTACACAATCTTTGATGTGGAAACAATTTACTCCGCTCGGTACTTTGCAGTATCCTAATTTTCTCGAAACAACTCTGCAAATAATTCCGATGTACATGATCAGGGCAACCGGCGGGCTGTTGTATCTGTCCGGAGTTTTGCTGATGGTTTATAATTTATATAAAACAGCTAAGCAGGGAACCTTTGAAGACAATGAAGCTGCGGAAGCTCCGGCACTTGTAAAAGTAGAGGATCCTTTTGTAAAAGGAAAAAGACATCGCTGGCTGGAGGGAAAACCAATTCAATTTTTACTTGTTTCAATGGTAGTTGTAATGATTGGCGGATTGGTAGAATTCATTCCTACTTTTCTTGTTAAATCAAATATACCAACTATTGCAAGCGTACATCCCTATACACCGCTTGAATTACAGGGACGTGATATTTATATAAGGGAAGGATGTGTTGGGTGCCACTCGCAATTAATAAGGCCGTTCAGATCAGAGACTGAAAGATACGGTGAATACTCGAAGGCTGGTGAATATGTCTATGATCACCCGTTCCTGTGGGGTTCGAAAAGAACAGGACCGGATCTTCATCGTGAAGGTGGAAAATATCCGAACATGTGGCATTATCTTCATATGGAGAATCCATCTTCAATGTCGCCAGGTTCTATAATGCCGGCATTCCCTTGGCTTCTTACGCAAAATCTCGATACAACAACAACTGTAGCCAAAATAAGCGCAATGAGAAGCATCGGTGTTCCTTACCCGGCCGGATATGAAAAATATGCGAATCAGGATCTTAACGCACAAGCTGATTCTATTGCAAATGATTTGATGAAAGCAGGTGTTCCCGCAGAAAACAATAAAGAAATTATTGCACTAATTGCTTATCTGCAAAGATTGGGAACCGATATTAAAGTTAATAAACAACAAGTTCAGAAGTAGGAGGAGAGAATGTTTAATCATTACTTACAATCGATTGAGGGGGTAGGAATTTACCCGATATTTTCTCTGCTTGTTTTTTTCATCTTCTTTGTTGTAATGTTGATTTGGATGTTAAAGGCGGATAAATCACATTTGAAAAAAATGAGTGAACTACCCCTGGACAAGGATGAAGATTCCGATAATAATTATTCTAAAATTAATTCTGGAAAAACAAAACAGGAAATAATGAATAATAGAAATAAATTTTCAACGAAGCTAGGCTTATTATTGTTTTTTATACTTGCAGGTTCGTCGTTTTCAACATTAAGCGCTCAAACTACACAGCCCGAAGGAATAACTCAGAGTTATATCGAGTTAATGCTCATCCTGGTATTCGGAATTACACTAATGGCTTTTGCTTTATTATTTTATTTCGGTATGGGTGAAAAGAAAAAAGAGCCGGAATTTCATCCATTCAGTTTTCTTACTAAGATAAAAGATAAAATGATGGGTGCTGTTCCTGTTGAGCAGGAAGATGAAATCCTTCTTGAAGATGATTACGACGGCATTAAAGAACTTGATAATAGAGTTCCACCATGGTTTAATCTGCTGTTTCTTATAACAATAATTTTTGCAATTTATTATCTCTTGGATTATCACGTATTCAAAACTGGTAAACTACAGGCGCAGGAATACCAGGAAGAAATGCACGCGGCCGCCATTCAACAGGCGGAACTTATGAAGACCGGTGCGTTTGTAAATGAAAATACAGTTACGAGGTTGATGGATGATGCCTCACTTGATGCGGGGAAAAATATATTTAAGACAAATTGTGTACCGTGTCATGGTCCTGATGCCGGCGGTGTAATTGGTCCAAATCTAACAGATGATTACTGGATACACGGCGGGGGAATAAAAAATATATTCCACACAATTAAATACGGCGTTCCTGCAAAAGGTATGATAAGCTGGCAGACACAATTAAATCCGAAACAGATACAGGATGTTGCGAGTTATATTATGTCTCTGCACGGAACAAAGCCTGCGAATCCGAAACCGCCGCAGGGTACTTTGTATGTTAAACCGCAGGATTCAGCTTCTGCAAATTAAATATGGAAATGTAGAGACGCATCTTAACCTTGCCTGTCGGCAGGCAGGTGTGTCTCTACAAATAATTGGTTAGAATTCTATGGAAAGCAAAAAAGAAATAAATGAATCATTTCGTGATTCGCTGTCACACGTAAGTAAGGAAGGTAAAAGAGAATGGATTTATCCTAAAAAACCTTCAGGTAAATTTTATAATGCAAGAACAATTCTAAGCATAATATTACTTGCGATACTTTTCGGGACACCGTTTATAAAAGTAAACGGACATCCGTTTGTTCTACTGGACGTTATTCACAGAAATTTTATAATATTTGGAATACCGTTTGGGCCCCACGATTTTTTCTTGTTCGGCCTTGCGATGATCACACTGATTGTTTCCATTTTTTTATTCACTGTGGTGTTTGGCAGGGTGTTCTGCGGATGGATATGCCCGCAAACGATTTTCATGGAAATGGTATTTCGTAAAATCGAATACTGGATTGAAGGGGACTTCCGGCAGCAGATGGCTTTGAACAATTCGCCGTGGGATTCAAAAAAAATATTCAAAAAAACTCTAAAGCAGGTAATCTTTTTTTCAATCTCTTTTATTATTTCCAATGCATTTCTTGCTTACATTATTGGGATTGATCCTTTGATAAAAATTATGACCGATCCTCCATCAGAACATATTAACGGCCTTATTGCTATACTTGCTTTCTCGGGAGTCTTTTATTGGGTATTTTCTTCCTTCCGTGAGCAGGCCTGTACAATGGTTTGTCCCTATGGCAGGCTGCAGGGAGTAATGCTCGATCAGGATTCGATTGTTATTTCATACGATTACGTAAGAGGGGAGCCTCGCGGTAAAATTAGGAAGAAAGAAAATCAAAAAGACAAAGGCGACTGTGTTGATTGTCATCTTTGTGTTGATGTCTGCCCAACTGGTATTGATATAAGAAATGGTGTCCAGCTCGAATGTGTAAATTGTACAGCCTGTATTGACGCCTGTGATGAAGTGATGGACAAAATAAATAAACCGCGCGGACTAATTAGATATGATTCGTTAAATGGAATTGAAAAAAAGAGAAGAAAGATTTTTACTCCACGAGTTATTGGTTATAGTTTTGTGCTGATTCTGCTTTTAGCATTGCAGGGATATATGTTTGCAAACAGGACAGACTTCAGCATAAATATTTTAAGAACTCCGGGGCTCCTATACCAACAGCAGGCCAAAGGAAAAATTAGTAATATTTATGATGTAAGCATTGTAAATAAAACTTTTAATAGTTTACCAATTGATTTGAAACTTGAAAATCTCAAAGGCGAATTAAAACTTATCGGCGAAGAAATGAATCTGAAACCCCAGGAAATTTATGATGGCAAATTTCTAATAATACTACCAGAGTCAGAGATTAAAACTATGAATACGCCCGTTGAAATCGGTTTTTACTCGGACGGTAAGTTATTGCAAAGTGTTAAAACTTCGTTTCTTGGGCCTGTTGTAAAACACGAAAATGGAAATCATGGGAAAGTAAAAAACGGAAAAAATGATGAAGATTAAATGGAACTGGGGCTGGGGAATATTTCTCACTATTATCCTTTTTATGGGGATAATTATCGCTATAGTTGCTGCAATGATGAACCGTGAAGTTGACCTGGTAACTGATAAATATTACGATAAAGAGATCAAATTTCAGCAGCAAATAGACAAAGAAAAAAGAAGTGCTGAGTTAAATGTAAATATTATTATAGATTATTCGGGTAATTCAGTTACTCTTAAATTCCCAAAGGAAAATAAGCCGGAAGGGGAACTTTATTTCTATCGGCCGTCAAATTTACATAAGGATTTTAAAATTCCAATAATTGTTGATCATAATTTCAGCCAGTCTCTTGATATCAGTAAACTCGACAGGGGATTGTGGAAATTAAAGATAGACTGGTCATCAAATAAAAATGAATATTATTTTGAAAAAACATTAATGTTAAATTAATATGGAAATAATAGCGGCTCTATCAATCGGTTTTTTAGGAAGCTTTCACTGCGTAGGAATGTGCGGCCCAATAGCACTGGCGCTTCCGGTTCCAAATTCTTCCAACATAACCTTCGTGATAGGGAGAATATTGTACAACATCGGCAGGATTATATCGTACGCGATTATGGGACTGATATTCGGCTGGCTTGGGCAGAAGATTTCACTCTGGGGATTTCAGCAGGCCCTGTCAATTTTCCTGGGGGCACTGATTGTGCTTTTTATATTTCTGCCCGGCAGGGTTAAGAATAATCTTCTTTCGCTTTCACCTGTGCAGAAAATTATATCGCCGATCAAATTATCTATTGGAAAGTTATTCCAGCAAAAATCTCTTCCATCATTTTTAACCATCGGTGTGCTTAACGGATTTTTGCCCTGCGGTTTTGTTTACATGGGGCTTGCCGGGGCTGTCGCGGTAGCAAATCCTGTTACGGGTATGCTGGTGATGATTTTCTTCGGGCTGGGCACCTTCCCCGCAATGTTCGTGGTTTCTGTCTTCGGAAAGTTTATCAATCTTGGATTCAGACAAAAATTAAGAAAACTTACACCCGTGTTCGCTATTCTCTTTGCGGTTATATTTATTCTCCGCGGGTTAAATCTGGGCATCCCGTATCTCAGCCCTAAAATGGGCGGGCACAACCAGATGCAGATGATGCATAAATAATAAAAAAGTGCCTCACTATGGATATTAAAAATTATTTGAAAGTATTTCTCCTAATCTTCACCTGCTCGGCATACCCACAGCAATATTCCTTACAGGGTCGGATTTTTGATTCGGGAAATAAAGAGGTGTTGATTGGAGTTAAGGTAAGATTATTACCGGCTAAAAGAGAAACCAGTACAGGCATAAACGGGCAATATATGTTCGATAGCCTGTCTGCCGGAGTATATTTACTAAAAGCTTTTTATATCGGCTACCAGGAAATTTCAGACACAATTGAAATTAGTGATAAATCAGGCAACATAGTCAATGACATATACATGACTCCGGAACCTCAACCTGCAATAACATATACAGATACTATAATTAGTGGGAGATATAACAATTTCGTAAAATACAATGCTGTACAACCCTGCAATTCGAGAGAGCGCTGGTGGGTAATCGGGAATAGTGAACTTTATAACAAATATAAGCTGATATTATCGAAGATTTCCAGAAACCATAAACCATATAATTATCATACTGAGGTTTTTGTGACCTTAAAAGGTAAAGTATCTAGCATAGGAATATTTGGTCGTAGGGGGGGCTTTTTACATCAGTTTATTGTTGAAAAAGTGCTTGAAATGAGGCCTCTGAAAGAAAACGACTGTAAAAAAGGAAGTGCCAGGACACAGATATATAAAGGTAAAAAGTAGCTTTGTAATATTTTTATTTGTTTACAAAACCGGATCTTCGAAATTACTTTTATTATTCGATAGTAATATCCTGGAATTCCATATCTCAGTCCTAAAATCGTAGGGCACAACCATATGCAGATGATGGGCAAATAACCTATTGTCAACTTATTGTTAACCAATAAAATAATATATTGTCAACCTTTATTATTTGGAGAGACGTGTAAAATCATCGCGGTAATACCTTCAGATGCATTTACAGGTTTTAATTTTATTTTTGGGTGCTGATTTTTAAATACCCTGAAAATTTCGTCGGCAAATCCCTGACCAATCATATTTACGCCTGAAAAATCAATAACTATTTCTTCAAACTGATCAAGACGGAACAGTAATCTTTTAGCAATCGATCTCGAAACGAAACGATTTTTTTCTACTTCAAAGAGTTTCACTTTTACCGAAGTCTTTGAAAATGTAAAATCATAATCCTGGCCTGCAAAGGCATCAAAAGTATCTTTTAATTTTTTCTTAGTATTCCTGGATATACTAAAGAATACATTTGTACCTTTAAGCGCCCTGATTGAACCGGTAAAAATTTCATCGTCATTATTATTAAAACCAACAATAAATTTTTGACTGGATATTTCCATTAAATCAGAAACTCGTGATGTGAAAAATAAACCTTCACCAGAATGATGATCGGGCATTGTTGTTGTCTTTCCTTTCAGCAATTCTTGGATTGATGCATCCATAGAATCTAAATTGTACTTGTTTTTAATATTCGTAAATATTCCTATCCCGTAATCACGGATCTGAAATGTTATATCGTGACTTAAAAGTTTCACTTCAACTGCAATTCTTTCAGAATTAGAATGTTCAATTGCATTATTTAATATTTCAGTAAAAGCGTAAGTAAATATTTCATTAGCGTTTAAATTTATTTGTTTCTTCAACATCAAAGAAAATTTTACTGAATCAAGCACTTTGTCTTCCTGAAGCGCAGAATTGATATAAGAATGGTTAAAAAAATCAAAACTTTCCAGCACCTTATTTGCCATAACATATTTTACACCACGCGTAATGCCAATTTTTACAATCTTGCCTTCTTTTAATAGCTCTTTTACATGTTTGTGTATAGCCTGGCGGGAAACATTGGCTTCGTCCTGTATTTCTTTAATTGTAAATTCTCCGCTGGAATCAAGTTTCTTAAAAATTATTTGATTAATTCTATTATTCATATTTTTTATAGTCTTATATTTGAAGAAATATACACTATTGTCAACTTATTGTCAACTAATACAAATATATCATTGTCAACTAACTGTGATTACAGCCTTTTTATTATAAATCTAATTTGTTTATCTTCATTTAGCTTAAGCTCGGTTCTTAAATTATAACCCGGGAGAATTATGAAAAAGCAACATTTATTTGTTACGATGTTATTGTTTTTATCACTGTTTGTTTCAGCATGCAGCACAGTCCCGATTACCGGCAGAAATCAGCTTAACCTGATTTCTGATAATGAAATGTTGTCTATGAGTTTTAGCCAGTATGATCAGTTTTTGCAAGATAATAAAGAAAGTACAAACAGGAGTGATATTAATCTTGTAAATAAAGTTGGTAGAAATATTGCAGATGCTGTTGAAAAATATTTTGCAGAAAAAAATCTTTCATCACAACTTGATGGTTATAAATGGGAATTTCATGTAATTGATAGCAAGCAGGTTAATGCATGGTGTATGCCTGGTGGAAAGGTAGTGGTTTATACAGGGATTCTTCCATTGACTAAAAATGAGGCTGGACTTGCGGTAGTACTAGCTCATGAAATAGCACACGCGGTTGCAAAACACGGAAATGAAAGAATGAGCCAGGCTTTATTGACTCAACTGGGTGGAGCGGCACTATCGCAGGCAATAAGAAATAAACCACAGGAAACACAAAATATTTTTATGGCGGCATTCGGGGTCGGTACACAATTGGGTGTCTTATTACCTTTTAGCAGAACTCAGGAAAGTGAAGCTGATCACCTGGGACTAATTTTTATGGCTATTGCAGGGTATAATCCTAATCAGGCGCTTGATTTCTGGCAGAGAATGGCCGAATATCAAAAAGGAAATGCGCCGCCTGAGTTTTTAAGTGACCACCCTTCAGATCAAACCAGAATTGAGGATATTAAAAAAGAATTACCTGAAGCTATGTCATATTACAGGAAATGATTTTATTCTAATTTGAAAGGCCGGCAAGATCATAATGTTAAAATGGATTTTCAGCTTGCTAAAGTTTCCGACCACAGAATGTATTCTGGTGGATTTATAATTAAAAAACTGGTTATGAAGAATTATTTATATATGTGGTGATTGAGAAAAAAAGTAAAAAGGTGAAGTAAAATTTAATTATCATAGGCCTAATTAAGGGGGAAAAAATCTTAAAGGTTATCCGCTGATTGCTTAAGTTTGTTTAAAATTATGTTTTAGTATTGATATGTTGAAGTTTATAATATCTGTAATTTTTGCAATAGCAATGGGTTATCTTGAAGCGGCAGTGGTCGTTTATCTGCGTGAGTTATATTACCCCGAAGGTTTTCATATTCACGAAAAAGTTAATTTCCCATTCATAAAATTCGGAGCAGTAAAGGAATTAAAACCTTTTTCTCGTAAACTAGTCTATACAGAAATCGGCAGAGAAACGGCTACAATCATTATGCTTATTTCCTTTGCAATTGCGGCAGGCAATTCTTTAACTACCTATGTTGCGTATTTCCTACTTTTATTTGGTATATGGGATATTTTCTATTATGTTTTTTTGAAAATAATTTTAGGTTGGCCTGAATCACTTTTCACTACAGATGTATTCTTTTTGATCCCCGTTCCCTGGATAGGTCCAGTCTGGCTGCCTGTTTTATTATCGGTGCTCCTTGTTACTTTTTCGATTATAACTCTGATATAAAATATTTATTAAATAGGTCTTTTTTTTTAGCAAATTTGGTCATAGTCAAAATTTGAACTATATCGAATTGTACGTATCCTGATAATATTTTGTTAAATTAGTATTGGTAGTAAAAATTCGGAATAATTAAGAGGGTTAATATGATTTATCTGATCTGGAAATTATTACATGTAATTGCAGTGATATTATTTATGGGGAATATTACCGTGGCTCCTTTCTGGAAATCCGCTGCGGACAGAACAAAGGACAGAATTAAAATAGCAGACACGATGAAAAACATAATAAGAGCCGACAGGTTTTTTACAATGCCTGCTGTAACTTTCCTGATCATTTTTGGCTTTGGAGCGCAGATGACCGCCGGATATGAAATGGAAACTCCCTGGATAATGTGGGGGCTAATAATGGTTATCATTTCGGCCGCGGCTTTTATGGCAAAGGTGGTTCCATTACAGAAAAAAATGTACGCACTGGCTAATGATGAAGCTAAATTCAAATGGGATGAATATGAAAAGCTTTCAAAGCAATGGAATCTCTGGGGCTCGATTGCAACAATTGCTCCTTATATAGCTTTAGTTTTAATGGTACTAAAACCTTAAACTTAAAAATATTTGCGCCTTAATTTCTCTTTGATAAATGATTTTCACAATTTATTGCTATTGAGATTTTAAGGCGATTTTTCTCAATTAACATTACATCCAATGCCCCGCTGGTTAAAAATATTAATAGGTGTTTCTTCTTCAATTATAATCTTGTTGTTCGCAGCAGGATTCATTTTTTATCATATGCTTCGTGCATCTCTTCCTGATTTTACCGAGACAATTTCTGCAAAAAATATTTCTGAAGATATTAAAATTTACAGGGATTCATTAGCCATTCCATATATAATTGCGAAAACACCGGAAGATGCAGCCTTTGCTTTGGGATATGTGCACGCCCAGGACAGGCTGTTTACTATGGATCTGGCAAGGCGAGCCGCTGAAGGAAACTTAAGCCAATTGTTTGGTGAAAAAACCGTTCCTTTTGACAAGATGTTTTTAACTGTGGGGTTAAAAAATGTTTCTGAAAAAATCCTGAAAAGCCTGGATCCTGAAACGAAGAAAATGCTGGAGGCATATGCAAACGGCGTTAATCTTTATATAAAAAATGCAGCGGGAAATTATCCGGTTGAGTTTTATATTCTGGGCTATCATCCTGAAAAATGGAAACCGGTAAACAGCATTGAAATTATCAGGATGATGGGATGGGAACTTAATATTAGCTGGTGGGTAGATGTTTCTTTTACAGAGCTTGTGCAAAAGCTTGGTGAAGAAAAAGTAAAAGAAATTCTCCCGGAATATCCTGAGAATGCACCGACAATAATCCCTTCAGAATTAAAAAAATATCCTGAGATAGCGAATAATTTTATTCAGACAGATAAACAATTCCGCAAATTTATGGGCTGGAGAGGGACACATATTGGCTCAAATAATTGGATCGTTGATGGGAAAAAATCTGTTACCGGCAAGCCAATTATTGCAAATGATACTCATCTTGGTTTTAGCGCGCCGGGTAAATGGTACGCTGCAGTTGTTAATGGCGGTGATTGGAAATCTTCGGGGTTTACTTTACCCGGAGCCCCGGCAATTGTAATTGGTAAAAATCCGGATATTTCCTGGGCAATGACAAATGTAATGAATGATGATGCCGATTTTTATGTTGAGAAATTGGATTCATCACGAACAAAATATTTTTATAATGGAGTCTGGAAACAGTTACAGGTAACTACTGATACTATATTTGTAAAAAACAGTAAACCCGTTAGATATAAAATTTATTCTACTAATCATGGGCCCATAGTTTCCGGAATTCATCCTTATTCATTCATTTATTCCGATCATCCCAAATCACCACCACTAAGTATGAAATGGCTGGGCAATGAAGTCACCGATGAGCTAACGGCAATACTTGATATAAATAAAGCAAAAAACTGGAGTGAGTTTAAAAATTCGTTAAATGGGTTTGCTGTCCCCGGACAAAATTTTGTCTATGGAGATAAAGATGGAAATATCGGATACGTGTTGGGTACAAAAATTCCTTTAAGGAATTCCACAAACTCAACATTTGTTCTTGATGGCACTACGGATAAATATGATTGGAAAGGATTTGTTTCACGAAATAATATTCCAACTCTTTTTAATCCATCTCAAAATTTTATTGCTTCAGCAAACAATAAAACTCTGAAAAATTTTAATTATTATATATCCAATTTATGGGAGCCTTCCTCCAGGATTGAAAGGATTACACAGTTACTTAATTCAAAAGAAAAACTGTCTGTAAATGATTTCAAAAAATTTCAGATGGATTTTATTTCACCTTACGCTAAAGAGATTACAAAATATATTATTGCGGCATTTAAAAATGTAAATATAACCGATAAAAACCTGACTGCTTCTCTTCAAATGTTCAAAGACTGGAACTACGAGATGAATGAATTTAGTCAGGTCCCTTCTATCTATGCTACGTTCTTAAAATACCTGATGAAAAATATTTTTAAGGACGAAATGGGCAGCAATCTTTATAATGAGTTTGTCTTTGTTGCAAATGTCCCTTACAGAAGCCTTGAAAGAGTTCTTAAAAATCCATTCTGCACATGGTTTGATAACGTAAATACCCCGCAGATAGAAAGCGAAAATGAAATAATCAGGAAAAGCTTTGCTGATGCTCTTACTGAACTGGAAACAAAACACGGAAAGGATATTAAAAACTGGCAGTGGGGAAAAATACACCAGGTAACATTTAAGCACACATTCAGTGGTGTCTCGAGGTTACTGGATAATGTGATTGACATCGGGCCATTTAATATTGGCGGCGACGGTACAACAATATTCAATACTGAATATCCATTTTATGAGAGTATAGAGAAATATCCTTACTTCAGACATAAGGAATTTGAGAATGTACTCGGTCCGGCTATGCGATATATTTATGATTTTTCAAAGCCTAATGAATTCTACATGATTCTAACAACTGGAGAATCCGGGAATGTGATGAGCGATCATTATAGTGATATGACGAAAATGTGGCTGAGAGGTGGTTATATAAAAGTCCGGACTGATGAAAAATCAATAACAGATCCGAACAACAAACTGTTTAGAATAGAGAAAAGCAAATAATTATTCTTACCTGTGAACTTTGTCTAATATTATGTTAAATTTAAGCTCCAAAAAGAATTACGGGATAATATGAAAGTTACGGAACATTTAGAGAACGCTAAAGAACCTTTAATTAGCTTCGAGCTTATTCCTCCCAAACGAGGCGGTGATATTAAAAGTTTATTATCAGTGATTGACGACATTGCGAAATATAAACCGCCGTTTATAGATATCACAAGTCATTCTGCAGAAGTGATTTACGATGAAACACCTAAGGGTATTAAGAAGATAGTTAAAAGAAAAAGACCCGGCACGCTTGGTATTTGTGCATTGATACAGAATAAATATAACATAGATGCTGTACCTCATATTCTATCAAAAGGGTTTACAAGAGAAGAAACAGAAGATTTTTTAATAGAGCTGGGATATCTGGGGATTGAAAACGTTCTTGCAATAAGAGGCGATGATAACGGGTACGATAAGCCTATTCCTGAAGGCAAAAGTGTAAACAAATATACTTCTGCACTTGTTAAACAGATTGCTGATATGAATAGTGGCAAATATCTCGAAGAAAATTTACTTGATGCAAAAGCATCGAGCTTTTGTGTTGGAGTTGGAGGATACCCGGAAAAACATTTCGAAGCTCCCAATTTAAAAGCTGATGTTAGATTTGCAAAAGAAAAAATTGAAGCGGGCGCTGATTATATAGTAACCCAGATGTTTTTTGATAACAAGGTTTACTTTAAATATGTAGATCTTTGCAGGAAAGAGGGAATTACCGTACCGATAATTCCGGGGGTAAAAATATTAACAACTAAAGCACACCTGATAAATGTTCCGAAGAATTTTTATATAAATATTCCTGATGCATTGGCCGACGAAGTATATGCAGCAAAGCCGAATAAAGTATTGGATATTGGAGTAGAATGGGCAGCAACTCAGGTGGAAGAATTAATAAGCAAAGGTGTGCCAAGCGTACATTTTTACATTATGCAGAATTCATTGCCAGTTAAAAAATTAATGAACAGACTTAAATTATTTAAGACTAAATAATAATTAAATATTGAGCCACTTGGGGCTTAGGTATAAAAGAATATGGGAAAACAGCGAAGGGCAAAAAAAATAAACTGGGGTGTTGCAGGGTGCGGAAGATATTCAGAACTTACATTTATCCCTGCACTGGAATTTCTACGAAAAAGTTCACTTGAATCTTTATTTAGTAATTCACCCAAGCGTGCTAAAGAACTTTACGATAAATACGGAGCTACTGCGCATTTTAGCAACTATGATGAATTTCTAAAATCAAACATTAATGCTGTTTATATTGGAAGCGTAAATGCAGATCATTACGAACAGGTAAAAAAAGCTGCAGAGGCCGGCAAAAATATTCTTTGTGAAAAACCACTGGCAATGAGTTCATCACAGGCTGAAGAGCTTGTTACAATTTGCGAAAAAAATAACGTTCTTCTTGCGGTTAATTATGTACATCGTTTTCATCCGCTTGTGTTAAAAGCAAAAGAAATTCTTGATTCACAGATGCTCGGGAAACTAACTTCGATTCAAATGAATTTTAATATTGACATTCCGCCAAGTAATAACTTCAGGTTTAACAAAGACTTAAGCGGTGGCGGTGCTTTGCGTGATCTGGGAACGCATTTAATAGATCTGATGAGGTTCTTTGGTGGCGAAATTCAATCCATAGATGGCGTGATGGATAATATAATCTATAAAAGTGAAGTTGAGGATTTTGCTTCCGCAATCTTAAAATTCAAAAGCAATGGATATGGACATTTTTGTGTTTCCTTTAATAATAAAAAAGGTTTTAATAGAATTGAAATACTCGGACATAAAGGAGCTGTCTCTATAGATAATTTAATTGGGAAGAAAAATGTTTCTGCTAAATTAAATATTCTGTTGGAAGGAGAAGGCAGAAAAGCATTTAGGAAAAGAGGGAATAAGTTGTTGTATCTTCTGAAGTCTGTTCAGAATTCATTTCTCAAAAACGAACAACCAATGATTACTGGGTATGATGGAGTAATAAACCTGCAATTAATGGAAGAATTGGAAAGCAAATGTCGCAAATAAAAAAGCTCGTAGATATTTGCCATAAAGTATATGAGAAAGGTTTTGTATCTGCGTTCGATGGCAACATTTCAGTAATCACTCCCAATAACACAATATTAATAACAAGATCTGCTGTTTGTAAAGGTAACGTAACTGAAGATGATATTCTCGAAATTGATGCCGGCGGAAATATTATTAATGGTAAAGGAAAAATCTCAACAGAATATAAGATTCATCTTTTTGCATATTCAAAGAGGCCGGAAGTTAATGCAGTAGTTCACTGTCATCCTGTTTTTGCAACTGCAATAGCTACTGCCGGTGAAGGATTAACAAAAAATGTTTTCCCGGAAGTTGTATTAACACTGGGCAAGGTTCCTCTTTGCAAATACGCAACTCCCTCAACCGATGAATTACCCTTAAGTATGGAACCATTCCTTGATCACGCCTGGGCATTCCTTTTGCAAAATCACGGTGCTGTAACCCTGGGCAGAGGTTTGACTGATGCTTATTTCAAAATGGAAAAACTTGAGCAGGCTGCAAAAACAATAGTGCTTTCAAGAATTATGGGCGGGGAAAAGGAACTGCCTGAAGATAAAGTAAATGAATTATTTAATATCGCTAAAAGTTCATACGGGCTGGAGCCCGATAAAAAAAATATTTTTTAATTTCTTAGCCTTCTGGAAATATTTAATTAATGGAAAATAAAAAACCTAGAATTGCTCTTTTGCTTGGTGGATCATCATCAGAGCGAGAAGTCTCAAAGTCATCAGGCCTTTCAATTTACAATGCGTTAAAAACTCTGGGATACGAAACTATTCTTATTGATCCTGCTTATGGGATAAATCAACCTAAAGAATCTGACGCATTTTTTGACAAAAAAGATTTTTCGGAGGTTTCCACAAGAAACTACCTGGAAACCGTTAATTCATCTTTGTTTGATGATGTGGGCCTTGCATTCCTCGGGTTACATGGCAAATGGGGTGAGGACGGAACAATCCAATCTTTGCTTGAAGTAAGAGGAATTAAATATACAGGGTCAAATGTAATGGCGAGTTCTGTTGCGATGGACAAGGCAATGTCAAAGATCATTTTCAAGCATTTTGATATCAATACACCGGGCTGGCTGGTGGTTGAAAAGAAAAAATATGATTTGAATACAATCAAAAAAAATATTGATAAAGAAATTGGCTATCCTTGCGTTATAAAACCTAATGATGAAGGATCAACTGTAGGCTTAACAATTTGTAACAATTCTGATGAAGTTAATAAAGGCCTTGAATTTTCTTTTAAATATTCTGAAAGAATATTAATTGAAGAATATATTGAAGGCAGAGAATTTACCGTCACTATTTTAGATAAGGAAGCATTGCCCGTACTTGAAATTAAGCCTAAGCATGGTTTGTATGATTATGAATGTAAATACACTAAGGGAATGAGTGAATATTTTGTCCCTGCAGATATTCCGGAAGATGTTGCCAGAGCTCTGCAAAAAGATTCACTAGCAGCTTTTTACGCTCTCGGCTGCAGTGTTTATGGCCGACTTGATTATATGATGAGCAAGGATAATAAATTTTATTGTCTAGAAGGCAATACTTTGCCGGGAATGACTTCCACAAGTTTAGTCCCGAAAATGGCAAAGGCAGTTGGAATTTCTTTCGAAGAATTAATTGACCGGATTATAAAGTTAAGTCTCTGATGATTTCAATTAAGAACAAAAATATTAGAGTATACTTGTTTTTTATTCTATTCCTGTTTGGAGTAGCATTTATCTTTTTTAATGAAACCGGAGTATTAAAATTTGTAAAATTGCGTGGTGAATTAAAAGATTTGAATCACCAGATTGACAAACTTCAAAATACAAACAAAAACCTTCAGGCAGAAATTGACTCACTACAGCAAAAAGTTCCTGCAAAAATAGAAAAAGAAGCGCGGGAAAAATTTGGAATGAAAAGACCCAATGAAAAATCTATTGAAGTGATTGAAAGATAATATGAAAAAGATGAATTTACCCCAGGTTCCTCTTGCTGAGAGAGTCAGGCCTAAAACTTTGGATGAGTTTCAGGGGCAGGAATCCTTAATCGGAGCAGGGAAACCATTACGCCAGATGATTGAAAGTGATACACTGGGATCATTTATTTTATGGGGTACGCCGGGTACAGGTAAGACAACAATTGCCAGAATTATTGCAGAACACACCAACTCAGATTTCCATCAAATCAATGCAGTTTCATCCGGAGTTAAAGATATTCGTGCAATTATTCAAATTGCAGAAAAAAATAAATTGGCCGGTACCAGAACAATTCTCTTCATAGATGAGATTCATCGTTTTAATAAAGCACAGCAGGATGCTCTTTTGCATTCAGTTGAGTCCGGAATTATTATCCTGATTGGCGCAACAACAGAAAACCCATCGTTTGAAGTAATCGGCGCCTTAAGATCGCGTGCAAGAATTTATGTTCTTGAAGAGCTGACAAAAGAAAACCTTCTGGAGATTTTACACTCAGCAATGCAACGAGATGATTTTTTATCATCATTAAATATATCAGAAATTGATAAAGACTTCCTGATCTATCTTTCCGGAGGTGATGCACGAACTCTGCTCAGCGTATTTGAAGCAGCAGTGATTTCAGTTTTATCTTCAACCCCTGATGAAGGCGGAGAAGAAATCAAAATCACAAAAGAAATTTTAGAAAATGTAGTCCAAAAGAAAAATATTATTTATGATAAGGCCGGGGAAGAGCACTATAATGTTATATCTGCATTTATTAAAAGCATAAGGGGAAGTGATCCGGATGCTGCGCTTTACTGGATGGCCAGAATGCTGGAAGGAGGGGAAGATCCGCTTTTTATTGCAAGACGACTTGTTGTGCTTGCGTCCGAAGATATTGGCAATGCTTCGCCAAACGCGCTTGTGCTGGCCGAAGCTGCATTTGGTGCTGTTGATAAAATAGGGATGCCGGAAGCCAGAATAATATTAGCGCAATGCGTTACATACCTTGCTTCATCACCTAAAAGTAATGCCTCTTACCAGGGAATAGAAAAAGCATTCTCTGATGTAAGGAAAAAACCTCTTTATCAGGTTCCTCTTCATATAAGAAATGCACCAACAAAATTAATGAAAAACCTGAATTATGGTGCTGAGTATAAATACCCTCATAATTTTGAAAAACATTTTATTGAAGAAAATTATCTGCCAAAAGAGTTGGAAAAATCACAATATTATTTCCCTACTGAAAACGGCCAGGAAAAGAAGCTTAAAGACTGGCTGAAGTTTTTATGGAAAGGGAAAAAGAAATATTGAGGTTATATCAACGAAAAAACCTTCCCGGGTAGTTGTTTTATTAATCCCTTAAATTCCAGCGATAATAAATGAACAAGACAATCAGATGTAGAAAGGTTTGTTTGGACAGCTATTTTATCTATTTGGAGAGGGTTCTCTTTTAGTGAATCCAGAACTTTTTCTTCAAACAGATTAAGTTCAACTTTTGGTTTTGGAATATTTTTTCCGACAACTGGCTTTAACTTTAGTTCAAGTTCCACCAGTATATCTTCGGCATTTTTTACAAGCTTGGCTTCTCCTTTTTGTATAAGTGAATTAGTGCCTTCAGATTGTCTCACTCCTAAATTACCCGGCACGGCAAAAACCTCACGGTTCTGATCAAGTGCAAAAGCTGCAGTTTGCAAAGCGCCTCCCGGTATTCCGGTTTCAATTACTACGCTGCCTAATGACAGGCCTGAAATTATGCGATTACGTCTTGGAAAGTTCATAGCATCTGGTTTTGTTCCAAATCCGAACTCTGAAATTACAACTCCATTTTCTGAAATTTGCTGAAATAATTTCCTGTTTTCCGGAGGATAAATAACATCAATTCCTGAACCAATAACTGCAATAGTTCTTCCGCCTGACTTTAAAGCGGACCGATGTGCTATCGTGTCAATCCCGCGGGCAAGGCCGCTTACAATAGTAATGTTCTGGGATACAAGATCAGAGGCGATTTTTTCAGCCTGCACTTTTCCATAATTAGTAGGCTGCCGCGTACCGACAATGGAAATTGAATATTTATCAGTGTTTGAGAAATTACCTTTTAAATAAAGTAAAAAAGGAGGATCATAAATCTTCTTTAGAAGGACGGGATATTCTTCATCCCAGATAGAAATTATTTTAACTCCCATCTGAGCTGCCTTCTCAATCTCTGCTTTAACTAAATCTGAGAACTTTCCTTTATTGTTTTTCGCATCGCGAATTCGTGTTGCAAGGTTTTTTTGAATGCCGGATACTTCAATTAGTTCCGGTGTATTTGCAGAAAAAATATTTTCCAGAGATCTGAATTTTGCCAGAAGTGTTTTAACTTTTCCCGGACCTATCCCATCAACGGATAAAAGTAATTTAAGAAGCGTTAATTTCTCAATGTTTAACCTGCTCAAAACAAAAGTATTTTATTCTTGGAATTTTCTTCTACGAGATGTTTATTTTATCAACTACGGCTACGATCATTGTATGAACAGGGGCATTTTTGTGCCCAAGAATCTGCTTTACTGCAGCCCCTTCCTGCACAACCAGTACTGTATCCCCAATGCCTGAACTTACAAGATCAAGTGCAATGAAATCATTCTTGCCTATAAAATTACCGTCAAGACCAATTTTCTGGGCTATTAAAAGTTTATGTCCTTTTAAATGCTCATTCTTTTGAGTGGAAACTACGTTTCCTTTAACTTTTGCCAGCAGCAACTTCTTTTTCCTTTGAATCTTCCCGGGAATTCTTCTTGCGATAAAAAATGGAACCAGGAAGCACAAATAAATACCCGATAACCAGAACGATAGGAGAAATTACCAGGGATGTAAAACTATTCCATGGGCCTATAGACATCAGGTAGAAACCTAATATTATAATGCCTATTCCGGCAAAGAGCAGGTAATAATTATTTTTTTCCCAGTAGATATTAAAAGGTGATACAAAAGATTTTTTTGTACTTTGCGAATGTTTCTTTCTGACCTGTTTTGCCATTATTATCTCCTTTAAGAATAATAAAAAGCCCGATGATAGGGATACCACCGGGCCTGACCCATTCATATCAAAGGGCAGGGGAGAACCCTTTGAAAGGATCAGAATAAATATAAATCTGAATTATAAATTTGTCAAGCTTTTTCAAACAGTTATTTGTTGATTTGATAAACAATTTTTCTAATTGTATCAAACTGCAGATATGGGTATTCTTCCCTGATGACATCAATTGCATCCCCTGCGCTTACTTTAGTTGCTCTGAGCTGCTTAAATTTTTTCCTTATCTGGTAATCACGTACAGATTTTTCATCAATCAGACCGTGTGAATTTAATAGATCATAAATATCATCACTAACAAGGTCATTCAGAGGATTGTCGATTTTTGCTTTGATTGTTTTCATCTTACCATCCTTTTAATGTGTGTCGAATTACATACTAATGAGTATCAAATTATATATATAGACTTACAATTTCCTCAAATTGTTCCCAAAATAAGCTCAACAAATTAATCTTTTTGTGATCCCCGGGATTTATAGGGAATTAAATATACAAACTACTAAAATTACATTTTTTGAAAGAACGAAGTAGGCTTTGTGGCTTATTACTTATTAAAAATACCATATTTTTTTGTAAAGTCAACATAGAATATATTTAATATTTATACGTTTTGATAAATTCTAGATAATAGGAAATGGCTAATCTTTATTATATTTACAGAAAATTGTGAAAATTATTATGGCAAGAAAGTCAGGTTAATTTATTCAGGCTAATGAGTATGATAAAAGTTATTTCTAATCAGGGGAGCAGTGGTCATGTCTCTTTAGACACAGTAAATGAATTTGTAAAAGAAATTGTATCATCATCGAATGATAATATAGAAGTAATTAATAATTCAGATATATTAACCAAAATTGCAAATAGAGTTTACAATACATCGCGGAAATTAAAAATTACAAATTTGTTCGTACCTGAAAAGAAACATCAACGGAAAAATAATGCAGTATATATTGCAATCTTAATGGGAGCTGGATTTAAGAGCATGTTTACCTAGCTTCTATTTCAACGCTTCAAGAAATATTTATTTGTTTGATGCCTGGCTGGATACACATAAAATAATAATTGATTTTGTAAATGATTTCAAAGTTGATAACGTGTTTGTGAGTTCCTCAGAGGCAGTAAAACACTTAAAGAAATATGGAACTAATTGTAAATTCCATTGGATACCTGAAGGCATAAATAGAAATGATTATAAATTTTCAAATTATGAAGATAAAAATATTGATATTGTGCAAATCGGTCGTAAGCATGATAAATACCATGAGCTCATTGTTGATAAACTTCTAAAATTAAACAGAACTTATTTATACGAGAAGAAAAAAGGGGAACTTATTTTCCCGACAAGAGAGAGTTTTATAAACGGACTGGCAGCTTCCAAAATCTCAATTTGTTTTCCCTCCAGTATTACACATCCTGATAGAGCAAAAGGAATAGAAACAATGACCATCAGGTATTTACAATCAATAGCCTCAAAATGTTTGATAGTTGGAAAAGCTCCGAAGGAAATGATTAAATTGTTTGGATACAATCCTGTAATAGATGCGGTTGATTAAATCCCTCAGAGCAATTAGAGGAAATTTTAAATAATTATGAAGAGTTATGTGCCATTAATTGAGAAAAATTATTCCAATATATCTTAATCACCAGTGGTCTAATAGATGGGAGGATATCAAAAAGGTAATTTTGGCCTAAATGCTGATATTTTATAAACTTATTCCTTCTAAATGTTTAAATTCTTTATTAACTTAAATACATATTTAATTTAAAATAATAAAAGTTTGTTATGAGCAAAGACAACAGGGGCTTTGATATTCTGGATTACTTTTTAATTTTCTTTAAATGGAAATATTTCTTTTTAGTTCAATTTATTAGTGTGATGATAATATCATACTTACTGATTTATTTCTTTATTCCACCCAAATATGATTCTTCCGCTCTGATTATTCCTTCTAAACAAGAGCAGTTAAGCGGACTCTCTTCTGTCTTAAGAAGTTTCAGTAGTCTCCCCATTGGTTTAGGTGGTCTTAGCGCAGATAATAGTATTGATAGATATAACACAATAGTTTATAGCAGGACGAATTTAGATAGTGTAATTAAGAAGTTTGATCTGGTAAAAGAATATAATCTTGAAAGCGTTGAAAAAACGGAAAAAGCTTTAAGAAAAAATATCACAGCTGATGAAACAAAAGAAGGCGCTTATTCAATAACAGTACGGGCAAGTTCACCTGAAAAAGCAGCTAATATGACAAATTATATTGTTGATCGGCTTAATAAAACAATAATAGACCTGAATATTCGAAAAGCAAGAGATAATAAAAATTTTCTTGGTGGCAGGTATAACGAAATTAAAACCAACTTAAAAAATGCTGAAGATTCATTAAAACTTTATCAGAAAAGAACCGGTGTTTTAGAAGCAGAGGGGCAGACGAAAGCAACTATTGAAGAATTTTCTAAAATGGAAGCTGAACTTGCTACAAAAGAAATTGAACTTTCAGTTATTAAAAAAATCTTTGGGAAAGAGGCACCACAGGTAAAAAATCAGGAAATCGCAGTTAAGGAATTCAAAGACAAACTGACTGGTTTGCAATCCGGGACTGAAAAGAATTCTTTATTATTACCATTAAAATCATTGCCTGATAAAGCCGTAAACTATTTACGTTATTATAGAAATGTTAAAATTTATTCAAGTATGCTTGAATTTATAATCCCACTTTATGAACAGGCAAAATTTGATGAACAAAAGGAAGTCCCAATTCTACAGGTTATTGATTACGGAGTTCCTCCAGAGAAAAAATCATATCCTTCCAGAGTTCTATTTTCACTTATTATCACCTTCGCTTCTCTTCTGATTGTATTTCTGATAATTCTAATTAAGGAGATAGTGCAAAATTCGGATAATCCTAAAATGGCAATGCTTAGAAAAGAAATGAGATTAATAAAGAAAAAAGAATAGTAAAATAATTAGTGCAAACAACCTTAAGTAATATAGAGGAACACGGAAGATTTAGTATAAAATATTTCCTTCTCGGAATTATTCTTATAATTCCCCTGATCTTCCTTCTAAATAATTCAGGTTTTAATCTAAGGACTGTTGTAATTGTGCTGGGGATACCGGTAGTTACAATGCTTCTGTTTTGTTACAGGGCTTATAAATATTTCTTTATAATTTCACTATTTACTAACTATTATTTATTCGGTTTATACTTTTCAGTTTTTGTAGGCCTGGGCCTGCTATTCTCTTTTCTATTGACCTACCGTGGTGTAAATTCTGATTTTTTTAAAACTCCATTAACACTACCCGCAATAATATATTACGGTACTGTTATACCTTCTTTAATTAATTCTTCAAATGTTTTACTCAGCATATACATTATGTTGAATTTGCATGCAATGGTGATTCTATTTCTAATATTTGGCTATACAGTTAACGATTATAAAAAAATTAAAAATATAATTTATGCTTTTATCGCACTTACAACTATAGATGCGTTTGTGATTATATTTTTGGCCTTAACATTGGGTGGGAGAAAGTTTGGGATATCAGGAGTAGTTTATGTAGACTATAGTGCTATGGCAATTATTACTTTGTTTCTTTATATGTTATTTAATAAAAAGAATATCACAAGAAATAATACAGTTGTGATAGCTGCTTTAGTTATGGTCATTCTGGCAGGTTTGATTTTTACTCAAACTAGGAATACTTTTATTTCTCTGTCATTAACTTTCCTGGCGTTATTTATTTTTATTACGATTAAAAGAAGCAAATTCAATATATCAACAGGTAAATTAGTTGGTGTATTTACTTCCATAATAGTAGTCAGTTTAATTTTGGTTGTGATATTAACCTATGTTAACCCGGATGTTTTCCAAAGGCTTGACCAACTTAATAAAAGCAATGTTTTAACAGTTAAAAAAGAATCAGACTTTAGCAGTAATACACTATTGAGCCGATTATTAATATGGGATACTGCATGGAATGCTTTTAAGGCTCATCCAATTGTAGGTATTGGAGTTTATTCTTTCCCCTTTGAATCTGCAACTTTTTCGACAATTCCTAAGGATTTATATAAAGAATTTGTGGCGGGATTGAGTCCACACATAACCTTTTTGGCAAATCTTGCTGAAACCGGGATAATAGGATTTGTTGGTTTCCTGATATTTCTTGGTTCTTCGCTGTGGATGGGCATCAAATCAGTCAATTTAGCTTTTTCTGAAGAACAGATATTCTATTCAATAATAATTTTGGCATTACAGTTTTATATCCTTTTTTCTATGTTTTTAACCGACGCCTGGCTTTGGGGACAATGTGGTATGCTTTGGGGCGTAGTATTGGGTCTTTCAATTGCCAATTATAAAATCATTACTCAAAAAAACAAATCTCAATTGAATGTCGCAAAATAAAAAAAATTCACTCTGGCTGACAATTCAGTTTACTACATCCCTGATATTTTCATTAATTACTTTAAAATTAAATTTCTTGAATTATGGGGAAGAAATTTTTGGGATATGGATTTTATTAATTTCTTTCTGGGGAATTAGCACAGTAGTAGATCTTGGTTTTGGAACTGCAATTGTGAAATATATTGCGGGGGCAAATGAAAACAACGATCAAAATGAAGTTAATGAAATTGCATCTACCGGTTTTATTATTTTTCTTTTTTTAGGAGTAATCCTGTTAATTACCGGTTTGCTAATTGGTTTTCTAATCTATTATAGCAATAAAAGCATAATCCCTTCCGGTAAAGATTCATTATTTGAAATCGTGTTTATTCTGCTGGGCTTTTCTTTTTACTTCCAATATCTGGTAGCTTTTTTTAGATCTCTTTTTGAAGGATTTAATAAATACGTTGTTACAAGCAAGCTCACACTTATTTATAATTTTGCAATTCTTTTTTCCGTTATAATAATCTTTTTGCTGAATATGGAAATCTGGGTTTTAGCACTTTTCTATTCCATTTCTTCTTTGATTTTACTTGGCCTTTATTTTTTTACGTTAAAACGAAATTTCAGCTTTGTCAAAATTAAACCCGGTATGTTCAGAATTAAATGTGCAAAAAATATGCTTGGGTTTAGTTTCTCAGTTCAAATAGCTTCTTTATTGGGATCTTTATTAGATCCATTAATCAAATATGTTATTGGTAATTATGGCTCGGCTAGCATAATTTCTTATTATGAAGTAGCAAGAAGGTTTGCCCTGGCTATTTCAGGATTGTTTAATACAGCATTTAAAACAATACTACCCCGCACAAGCATATTAAAATCAAGGGATGATTATAAAAATTATATACTGGATGAGGGATTTAAGTTTCCAAAATTCGGCATCGTTTATTCAGGAGCATTCTATGGAATTGGGTCCATCTTTATTGTGTTATTAATTCATTTCTGGTTTGGTTTCGATCAGAGTATACTAATCTTCTTCCTATTAAGTTTAGCCGAAATTGTTAATAATACTGGATATATGGTTTATACTTTTTTCATGGGAATAGGTAAGGGAATTTATCTTGTGATTATTCAATTATCAAATAATATCCTTGTCGCTTTAAGTTTAATTTTGGGATTCATACTGTTTAGTAGTGAGCTAGGACTGGTAGGATATTTTGTGTCCGTTACAATTATGAACTTATTTATGTTAAAATTAATGAGCAAAGAAACTGGTATTAAAATTTCATTATACCTGGCAAAAATGAATATTAACAAATTGATAATACTATTACTCTTCATCTTTGCGGTCATAACTTTAAATTATTTCTACCAGGTTAATGTCTTTTTGCTTAGCACAATTCTTTCTATTGCAACTTTAATTTTATTCATAGGAGAAATTAAAAGCTATTTCAAGCAGTTGATGGGGCTTATCGGTCTTGCTAAAGTTAAATAATCAAGAAACATGGAAGAAAATCTAAAAATCTCAATTGTTACGCCATCTTATAATCAGGGACAATTTATAGAACAGACAATTAAATCTGTTCTGAACCAGGATTATAAAAATTACGAACATATCATCATTGATGGAGGTTCTACTGATAATACTATAGATATTTTAAAAAAATACAAACATCTGATATGGATCTCGGAAAAGGATGCTGGGCAAAGTAATGCAATAAACAAAGGCTTCTCAATGGCCAAAGGTGAAATATTTGCCTGGCTCAATTCGGATGATTATTACGAAGAGAATATTTTTAAATCGATTGCCACATATTTTAAAGAACATAAAGAATGTAACTTCCTTTACGGAAATATTACATATGTAGATAAAAATGGGAAAAGTGTTGCTGAGATAAGAGGTGAGGAAATTACTTTCGAAAGTTTACTAAAAAATCCCGATTTAATAAGACAGCCGAGCTTTTTCTGGAGAAAAGAGAACTTTGTTGATAATGGTGGTCTTGATGAATCACTCGATCTTGTAATGGATTATGATTTGTTTCTCAAATTTACAAAATCACAAAAGCCCGGGTATATTAATAAGTATCTAAGTTATTACAGGTTTTATGATGAAACTAAAACAAACGTAAACAGGAAAAAGCAAGCAACTGAATTATACAAGGTGATGAAAAGATATTCCGCAAGAATTTCGTTGGGGATGTACTGGTTTTTATTTAAAAGATATTTTGGACTGTTTGACTTGTTTGCAGTGATTCGAAAAATTCCCAAAATACTGGTTGGGCGTGGTTAAAAATAAAAAAAAAATATTATTTGTTGATCATGATAATGGTATATCCGGTGCTACAATTAGTATGGGATACCTGATTAAACAGTTCATTAATAATGATTATAAGGTAATCGTACTAACCAGTAAAAGTCAGCCCGGGGTAAATTATCTTGAGCAATTTGGAGCTGAAACCATCTACTATAGTGATTCTCCATCCAGATCTATCATTATGACTTTTCATTTTACCAATAAAACAAATTTCTTTTCTATCCAGTGGTTTAAAAATTTAGTCAAAGATTTACTCAGTTTTATTAACGGTGTAATACTGGCCGCTAAGGTATTGGGCAAATACAAGCCTGAAATGGTATATCTTAATGAGTACGTAACAATCCAATTTGGTCTTGTGGCTAAATTAAAATCTATCCCGGTAGTAGTACACATCAGGAGTTTGTTCATAGATCAAAAATTTAATTTGAGAATAATGCTTTTAAGGAAAATATTAAGAATAATCCCTGATTTTAACTTTGCTATTACTGAAATTGAAGCCAATCAGATTAAAGGATTATCCTACAAAGCAGGTAATGTTATTATAGTACCTGAATTCTTAAGTGAAGATGACTTTAAAATTTCATCTGATTTATCACAGCTAAAAAAGAAATTTGATGTTTCGGGAAATAATAAGGTAGTTACTTTTCTTGGTGGAATTAGTTCAATTAAAGGGTCAATTGATTTTATTTCTTCTATAGAATATTTAAGTGAAAACGTAAGTAACACTAAATTTATTTTGGCTGGGAAAAACCGTGATTATAAAACTTCATCAGATATTCATAAATATTATATAAAATGTATTGAATATTTAAAGCGGCCGAAAATAAAATCACGTATTAAGGTACCTGGTGAAGTAGAAAACATTAATGATTTATTAAGTATTTCGGATATTGTTATCTCTTGCTCAACTATATCTCATTTTAGCAGACCCATCATTGAAGCCTGGGCACACAAAAAAGCTGTTATCGCCACCGATATAAAACATACCAGTAACCTAATTGAGAATGAAATTAATGGAATATTAGTACCGGCTAACAATCCACGAGAACTAGCGGCAACAATAGAAAGATTACTGAGTGATAAAAAACTATGTGAAGAAATGGGAAAGAATGGTTATAAGAAAGCTAAAGAAATGTATTCAGAGGGAAAAAATACGGGTAAAATTGTAAATTATTGCACTGAATTATTAAACAAGTGATTTTTGTTCATATCTTGTCTCCAAATATTGGGGATTAGAATGAAAGGCAATTATCATTATTTACAAGAAGAATATTTAGTCTAAGCGATTATGTTACCAAAAGTTAGTATAGTAATGTTGAATTGGAATGGTGCAAAAGACACAATTGAGTGTGTGGAATCGCTTAACAAAATATCATACAGTAATTATGAGATTATTATTGTAGACAATAATTCAGAGGAACATGATAAAAAAAATATTAAGGGATTCATTAAAACAAATGAATATTACTTTAATCTTTAATGATAATAACAAAGGATTTACTGGTGGAAATAATGTAGGAATTACAAAAGCAATTAATAGCAATTCTGAATTTGTCCTTTTGTTAAATAATGATACTGTGGTTGAACCTGATTTTTTGGAACCGTTAATAAATGTATTTCACAAACATAAAAATGCCGGAATAGCTGCACCTCAAATCAACTATTATCAAAAGAAAAATTTAATATGGACTGAGGGTGGCACTATTAGTAAGCTCCGTGGCTCCGGTTTTGCTTATTCTGATAGAGCCGATACAATTGAAAATAATGATGATAAAATTGTCGGATTTGTTTCGGGTTGTTGCATGCTGTTAAGAAAAGATATAATTGAAAAAGTTGGATTATTTGATGAAGATTTTTTCCTTTATGTAGAAGACACAGATTTATGTTTCAGGACGTTAGAGACAGGATATAAAATAATCATTTCACATAAGTCGAAAATTTATCATAAGGTGGGAGCCTCTACAAATAGAAATTTAAGTCTTCTCCCTTTGTATTACGTTACCAGGAACAGATTATATTTTGCGAGGAAGAGTTTCAAATATTTTTATCCTTTTACTATCCTTTATATCCTGATTGCGATGTTGCTTAAAGGGGTTAAATGGACAATAAGTGGTAATATCCAAAATACCATTACTGTAAAAAATGCCTTCATTGATTTTTTTAAAGGCAAAATGGGAATGGCTATTCAAAAAAACACAGAGCAAACTGTATGAATATTGGAATTGATGCTCGTTTATTAAGTACAAAATTCAGAGGTACGCATCGGTATTTATCAAATTTAATTGAATACTTTCCCAAATTTGACAAAAATAATAAGTACTATATTTTTCAGTACGAGGATCTTCCCCGGGAAGATAATTTCTATAATTATATTACTATAAAAAATAGCAGCTTCCCCAGACAAGTATACGAACATTACTGGTTAAATTTTGTTTTGCCAGGACTGATTTCTAAAAACAGAATTGATATATTTTTCACACCGTATATTTTCGTCCCTTTTAAAAAAGGAAAGTGGAAAAATGTAATTGTAATTCACGATGCATTGACAAAAGTCTGCAAAGAATATTATACACTTCATTATAGAAAATATTTGGATATACTCATACCTCCTTCAATTAAGAGAAGTGATGCGGTAGTTACAATCTCAAATTCCGCGATGAAGGATATTATTAAGTTTTATAATGTCCCGCCGGGAAAAATACAATTTATGTATCATTGGACGGATGAAAAATATAAGCCAATTTCTGTATCTGAAACAGATAAACAAAGACTATTAAAAAAATATAATCTTCCAGCTAATTTTGTTTTTTTTGTAAGTGTTCTAGAGGAAAGAAAAAACATCAGGGCCATTTTAGAAGTATCAGACATCTTAAACTCAAAAGGAATTGATATAAAATTTGTACTGGTAGGTTGGAAAGGCTTTGGATTTGATAAAATTGCAACAGAGATGGAAAAAAGAAGTAACAGGGTAATTCATCTTAATACCGTGGATGAAAATGATCTCGTCCTGCTATATAATTTATCAGATATATTCTTTTTCCCGACTTATTATGAAGGTTTTGGATTGCCATTATTGGAAGCAATGAAATGTGGAATTCCTGTAGTAACATCAGATAATTCTTCCATCCCTGAGGTTGTTGGTGATGCAGGTTTTATAGGAGATGCTGATGATTATGAATATTTTGCAGATTGTATCAAAAGATTATATGAGGACAAAGAATTATATTCTAAAATGAAAAATAAGTCTTTTGAACAGGCAAAGAAATTTACGCCAGATAACCATGTGAAGAAATTAGTTGAAATATTTAATAATCTTTCTAAGTAAAAAATATTATCCGGAAAAAATGATAATTTGAAAATTGTACAGACAAATAAAGCATATTATCCTAAAGTTGGTGGAATTGAAACGACAATAACAACACTTTCTGAAGGGCTGGTTAGAGATCATTCAGCATCGGTAGATGTATTGACTTGTAGTAATGATATTTCATTCAAGAGCCTGAATAAAATAATGAATGGTGTTAATATAAAATATTTGCATACATATGGTTTTATGCATTCGCTTCCAATAAGTCCGGGATATTTTAGAGCGCTTTCATTTTTATCGGGGGATATACTGCATATTCATGAACCATTTCCTTTAGCAGATCTTTCTTTGCAGCTATTTCCAAAAATCAAAAAAAATTTTTCTAAAATTATTGTATCGTGGCATAGCGATATAATTCGTCAAAAATGGGTTCTCTCATTTTATGGAAAATATATTCACAAATTTCTAAGTAATGTCGATAAAATAATTGTTAGTAATCCCCAGTTAATTAAAAATTCAGATTTTTTACCTCAATACCAAAATAAATGCGAAGTAATACCAATTGGAACGAATTTAAATTGGGTTAATTCAAATGAGAATCAGAAAAACAATCTGGATTTGAGAGGAATCGATAATAAAGGGGCAATGATACTTTTTGTAGGAAGATTGGTTTATTATAAAGGCATTGAATATTTAGTACAGGCAATGAAATCAGTTCCTGGTGCATTTCTTATTGTAATTGGCTCAGGTCCCTTTGAAAATAATTTGAAAAGAGAAATTAATGATTTAGGATTAGGTGAAAGGATAAAAATAATTCCGGAAGTTGAAACTGAAACCTTGCATAATTATTTCAAAAGCTGTGATTTGTTAGTTCTTCCTTCAGTAGAAAAAAGTGAAACATATGGCATTGTCCAAATTGAAGCAATGGCTTGCGGAAAGCCTGTTATTTGTACTGAACTTGGAACCGGTACAAGTTTTATAAATCAGGATGGTATTACCGGTTTGGTTGTTCCACCACGAGATCCCAAATCCTTGGCCGAGGCAATAATAAAATTAGTAAATAGTAAAGAACTCAGGTCCGCATTTGGTGATAAAGGAAAAGAAAGGGCGTTTAATGAATTTGATTCTCATAAAATGGTTAAAAGAATTTATAATTTGTATGAGAAAGCTTTAGGAAGTTAAATTATTTTTTTGATAAAAATTGAAAAAATCTACTGAAAAAATATTACTCCTCACCGCTGATTTTATTTTTATAAATCTTGCCGGAATGTTTTATTTTTTGCTGCGCGTAGAATCCGGATTTTTTAGTTTCAGAATTCAACCTGAATTTTTTCTTCCGCTTTTTGTTATTTATTTCTACTGGCTTTTAATTTTTACATTTGTTGGAATGTACCGCGCCTGGTTCGCATCTTCCAGGTTTGATGAAATATCAACTCTATTCAAAGCTACTTTTGTTGGAATATTTGTATCTGTTTTTTGCAATTTATATCGATGATTCAATGCACGGAATTTCTTCCAGGTGCAAGAATACTTCTTTTTATTTACTGGGGAATGCTCTTCATATTTGTTGGAACTGGCCGCATACTTATAAGAAGTTTTCAAAGACATCTTCTTGTTAAAGGTGTTGGTAGAAAAAACGCATTAATAGTCGGATATAATGCTAAAGCATTTGAAGTTTTTGACCAGATTGCTGAACACAAAGCACTTGGTCTGGATATAATCGGTTTTGTCTCGGATGAAAGTAATAAGAATGATAGTTATAAAAATGTACCGGTTATTGGAAATCCGGAAAAAATTCAAAAATTAATTGATGAGCACAACATAAAAGAAATTATTATCGCACTTGAAAAAAAGAACGATGAAATTCTTATTGATTTATTAGCTGAAGCTTCATTGAAAAATGTTGGATTAAAAATTGTCCCGAATCTTTATGAAATCTTAACCGGGCAGGCAAGAACATCACAAATTTACGGTATGCCACTGGTTGATCTGATGCCACAGCTAATGCCGGAATGGGAAAGAAAACTAAAAAGGATTTTTGATATATTTATCTCATTCATTGTACTTATTATCTCTTTGCCTCTGGATGTGGTTATTGCTATTGCAATAAAGCTGGACAGTCCCGGAAATATATTTTTTACACAGGAAAGATGCGGGCAGGATGGAAAGATTTTTAAAATGATAAAATTCCGTTCAATGTTTTCTGATGCGGAAAAGAAAAGTGGACCGGTCTGGTCTCAAAAAGATGACCCCAGGGTGACTAGGGTAGGAAAAATTTTACGAAAAATTAGGCTTGATGAAATTCCCCAAATGCTGAATGTTCTGTTGGGTGAAATGAGCCTCGTTGGTCCAAGACCGGAAAGGCCTTTTTTTGTTGAAAAATTTACAGAGCAAATTCCATATTATAAAAGAAGACTTAAAGTTCGTCCGGGTATAACTGGCTGGGCACAGGTAAAACATAAATATGATGAGTCAATCGAGGATGTGAAAGCAAAGCTACGATATGATTTGTTTTATATTGAAAATATGTCTTTGAGAATGGATTTTAAAATCCTTTTCCGAACTATCTTCGTAGTTTTGTTCGGTAAAGGGCATTATCAATAAATTTGTTTCCCTGTCATTTTTATTTTTGAAAATAAATTTAATTGAAGTATTATAGAATAAAATAAATTAGAAACTTAAATGGCTGAAAAATCACTTATAATAATTCCGACTTATAATGAACTGGAAAATATCACTACTCTGATTCCGGAAATTCTGGCAAAATATAAGAACCTGGAACTTGATATTCTTATAGTTGATGATAATTCCCCTGATGGGACTGGTAAATTTGTTGAAGAATTAGCTCAAAATAATTCCCGGATAAAACTGATTAAAAGAGCTGGTAAATTGGGACTAGGAACAGCATACATTGAGGGATTTAAGTATGCGATTGAAAATAAATACGATTATATCTTCGAAATGGATGCAGATTATTCCCACGATCCTAAAGAGATTAAAAATTTTCTAAAAGCAATTAAAAAATATGATCTTGTAGTAGGAAGCAGGTATGTGAAAGGAGTGAATGTTGTAAACTGGCCGATGCGCAGGTTGTTATTGAGTTATTTTGCTAATAAGTATACAAGATTAATTACAGGGCTTCCGATTTGTGACGCTACCGGGGGATTTAAATGTTTCAGGCGCAAAGTTCTGGAAGAAATAGATCTCAATAAAATTAAATCAAACGGGTATACTTTTCAGATTGAGATGAATTTTAAAGCGTGGAAAAAAGGATTTAATATTGGTGAAATTCCAATCATTTTTATTGACCGCACGGCCGGGCATTCCAAAATGTCTAAAAAAATTGTTTACGAAGCGATTTTTATGGTATGGAAATTAAGAATAAGAAGTATGTTTGGATTACTTTAATTAATGCGAAAATTTTGAACATTGAACTCACAACACTGAACGTGAATGGACTTATCCATAATAATAGTTAACTACAACGTTAAAGAATTTCTTCAGAATCTCCTTCATTCAATTGATAAAGCCGCACAGGGTATTAAACACGAAGTTATAATTGTAGACAATGCTTCCGACGACGGGAGTGTTGAATATTTGCGAAAAAACTTTCTCCAACAGGACAAAATAAAACTTATTGCCAATAAAAAAAATATGGGATTTGGCAGAGCAAACAATCAGGGACTGAAAATTGCGAAAGGGAAATTTCTACTGCTTCTAAATCCTGATACTCTTTTAAGTGAAGATAGTCTGAAAAAAATGATCGGATTTTTAGAAGAATCTCCTGATGCCGGTATGGCAGGGTGCAAGATTTTAAACCCTGACGGCACTCTTCAACTTGCTTGCAGAAGAAGTTTCCCCGGACCATGGGTATCTTTTTGTAAAGTAACCGGCTTAAGTACTCTTTTCCCAAATAGCAGGTTGTATGCAAAATATAATCTAACCTATCTGGATGAAAACGAGACCTATGAGGTGGACGCTATATCCGGCTCCTTTATGATGTTAAAGAAACAAGTGTATGATAAAGTTGGCGGGTTTGATGAAGATTTTTTTATGTATGGTGAAGATCTTGACCTTTGCTACCGGATTCAAAAGTCAGGATATAAAGTTTATTATACTCACTCAACTCAGATAATACATTACAAGGGTGAGAGCACAAAAAGAAGCAGCATAGACGACACCAAAATATTTTATAACGCAATGCATCTTTTTGTAAAGAAGCATTTCTCTTCTTCATTTATTGTTGAGATTATTCTGCAGTCTGCAATATTTTTCAGAAAGATTGTAGCTTTTCTTGGCAAGAAAAAATTAATTATGCTTCCTGTGTTAATTGATATTATTTTATTTGACCTTTGTTTAATTTCTGCAGAAAAAATTTATTCACATAATTCAGAATGGCAGGGTTTCCCATACTCATCATTATATATAATTCTCACCATCCCCCTATTGCTTCAGATAATTATTTCATCTTCACTTGGTGTTTACAAACGTGATTATCTTCCTGTTCTTAAAACTATTGCGGCTACCTTTATTGGTTTTATTACACTTTCAGCCATAACTTTTTTCTTTAAACAATATGCCTATAGCAGGGCGGTTGTTTTAATTACTTACATTTTATTTCTGTTCTTAGCACTTGGATGGAGAATAATTCTAAAACTATTTTTTAAAGTAGGTATTGAAGGTGGTAACCGGGATAACAGGAGAACCTTATTTGTAGGTACATCGGATGAAGCGATAAGCATTGCGAAAAAACTTCAAACCACTCAGGTGGAATATCACAATCTTGTCGGTTTGATAGGAGTGAATAAAGCAGAAATAGGAATTAAAAAAGATGATTTCGAGGTACTGGGAACTTTGGACAATATTTTCAGAGTTATTAGAAATAATAAAATAACCGAAATCGTTTTTTCATCAAATGAAATCGCATATTCGAAAATGATGTCAATTGTAGCTGATTTGCAGAACGAAAATATAGAATTTAAGCTAATCGGAAGGAACATGGATTTTATTGTCGGGAAAACTTCAGTCTCAATGCTGGATGATATCCCGGTAATTGAGATAAGGTATAATATCTCTAAACCCTTGTTTCGGTTTGTTAAAGCAGCGTTTGATTATACTCTGGCTCTCTTTGCTTTGTTTTTGATTTATCCTTTCCTATATTTGGCTGTTTGGCTGGGCAAAAAGCCAACACCTTTAACAGGTTTCATTCTAAAAATTCCTTCTGTTTTTTCAGGAAATATCAGCTTTGTTGGACCTGAAAATATTAATAATGAATCAGAAATTTTCCTGGGGAAAAAAGGAATAACAGGGCTTTGGTACCTTGAAGGAACAGATGGTACAAAATCTGAAAAAATTGATATATTCTATGCCAGGAATCAAAGCTTATGGCTGGATCTTGAAATTCTCGGGAAAACAATAATTAAAATGTGGAGCAGAAATTAAACAGGTATGGCTAAAACAATATTAGAGTTTGAAAAACCAATTTACGAGCTTGAGGCAAAGCTTGAAGAAATGAAAAATTTATCAGATAGTCTCAACATCGAAAGTGAAATAAAGAAAATTGAAGATAAAGTTAAAGTACTCAAGGAATCAATTTATAATGACCTCACCCGCTGGCAGAGAGTTCAATTAGCCCGCCATCCCGACAGACCTTATACACTTGATCACATTTATAATATTACAAGTAACTTTGTTGAACTCCATGGAGACCGCGGATACAAAGATGATAAGGCAATAGTCGGCGGTTTTGCTTCAATTGATGAATTTAAAGTAATGATAATCGGACACCAGAAGGGAAGAGATACAAAATCGAATCTGTACAGAAATTTTGGAATGCCGAATCCAGAGGGTTACCGCAAAGCTCTGAGGCTGATGAAACTGGCCGAAAAATTCAATAAGCCTGTGATTACGATGATCGACACTCCGGGGGCATTTCCAGGCCTTGAAGCAGAGGAGAGGGGACAGGCTGAAGCTATCGCGAAAAATCTTTTTGAGATGAGCCGGCTTCGTGTACCAATAATTGTTGTAATTATTGGTGAGGGCGCCAGCGGAGGTGCTTTGGGAATTGGTGTTGGAGACAGAATTCTAATGCTTGAAAATTGCTGGTACTCTGTAATAAGTCCTGAATCCTGTTCAAGTATTTTATGGAGAAGTTGGGAATACAAAGAGCAGGCAGCGGAGGCCTTAAAACTAACGGCTCCTGATTTGATGGAACAGAAATTAATAGACAGAATAGTTCCGGAGCCAATGGGCGGAGCGCACAAAGATCACGAAGCAACTTCTGCAACATTGAAAGAAGTTTTAAAGGAAGAACTTGCAAATCTTATTAAAATTAAACCCGAAAAATTAATTGAACAACGGTTGGAAAAATTTGGTAAAATGGGAGCGTACGTAGAATAACCCTTAGGTAAGTTTTTCCTTCAATTAATCTAGATACATCCATCCAACACTATGATGACATTCAGAACAGAAATCCGTGTCAGATATGCCGATACTGATCAGATGCAGTTTGTTTATAATGGTAAATACCTTGAATATTTTGAAGTCGGAAGAACCGAGCTTATCAGGAATTCTGGCCTATCCTACAGCAAAGTTGAAAGCGAAGGATATCAACTACCGTTATTAGAAGCACATCTGAGCTATGTCTCAGCTGCATTCTATGATGATATTTTAATTATAGAAGCAACCTTGAATGAAATTCCCAAATTCAAAATGAAGATTAATTATAAGATTTTCAGGAAATCCAGCAACGAACTTGTCTGTGAAGGTTATACCGAACACGTGTTTGTAAAAAAAGAAACAAAAAGACCGGGAAGACCCCCAAAGTTTTTTATCGACGCAATTAAAGATTATTATAAATAAGTCGGGATATTTTTTTAACTTCATTAGTAATTCCCGGGCCTCTTTTCGTAATCATACTTAAATTCTAAAAACATAATTAATGTTTGATAAACTTAAAGAACTTTCAAAAGATACAGCTATTTATGGTGTAAGCACCATGGTCGGCAGGTTTCTCACATTTCTTTTGGTTCCATTCTACACACACGTATTTACAAATTTTGATTATGGAATAGTTTCTAACCTTTACATCTTCATAGCAATATTTAACGTAATATTCATTTACGGTATGGATGCTGCCTATCTGAAATATGCCGCAATTCCATCAGAAAAGGACGATAAAAATAATTTTTCGACACCATACTTTTCTGTTATGGCAGTCGGTTTTGTCCTGCTTCTCTTGATAATGATCTTCAGAAAATTAATTTTTATTACGTTCGATATTCCTTTTAACCAGTTAAAACTCATTTACCTGGTCGTCCCGATTTTATTTATAGATGGAATTAATGTAATTCCGTTTATAAAACTCAGAATTGAACGGCAGGCTAAAAAATTTGCAGCGTTTAAATTGTTGAATATTCTGGTGAATGTCGGTCTCAATCTTTATCTGATTTTAAAATTAAGATGGGGAATTGAGGCAGTCTTTATTAGCAATATTGCTGCTTCTGCAATTACATTTCTTGTATTGTTCCCAACGGTTTTGAAATATATTCGTATAAAGATCAATCCTGATGTGCTAAAGAAATTTTTGAAATTCGGAATTCCATATCTTCCTGCCGGACTTGCTTCAATGTTTATCCAGGGAATTGACAGGCCTATTTTAGGACACCTTACTGATCTTGGCACCGTTGGGGTTTATAATGCAAATTACAAACTTGGCATCTTTATGATGCTTTTTGTCTCTATGTTTCAATATGCCTGGCAGCCATTCTTTTTGCAAAACGCTGAGGAGAAAAACGCCAGGGAACTTTTTGCTAAAGTACTCACGTATTTCACAATAGCCGCAAGTTTTATACTGGTAATAATTTCTTTGTTCATTTCAGATGTTGTGAAACTGGATGTCTTCGGGCTGACAATAATTGGCCGAAATTTCTGGGGCGGATTAAATATTGTCCCGGTAATTTTATTTGGCTATTTATTTAACGGACTTTATGTAATCTTTACTGCCGGAATATTTATCAAAGAAAAAAGTATTTACGTCCCATTTATTACAGGAATTGGAGCAGTTGTAAACATTGGGGTTAATTTTGCGCTTATCCCGTCTCTTGGAATGATGGGCGCGGCCATTGCCACTCTCGCTGCTTATTTTGCAATGGCTCTTAGTTTGTATATAGTAACACAAAAGATTTATAAGATTGAATATGAATACAAAAAGATGCTGAAGATTTTTTCTTTTATTCTCCTGATAGGGATATTCTATTATTCGTTTTTGTACGCAGGGCAATTATTATTTATATATAAAATAATTTTTCTAGTGCTCTTCACTTCCTGGATGATCTTTTTTGTTATAGATAAAGATGAAATCAATTTTATTAAAACAAGAATTCTAAAATTAAAACAATAGGAACAAATGACCGACCTAATTAACATAAATATTAAACGATTAAATAATGAATTTAACGACATCCCACTTCCGGGATATGCCACCGAAGGTAGTTCCGGGCTTGATGTAAGAGCAGCAGTTGATAAAGAAATTGTTTTAGCACCAGGTAAGGTCGCTTTAGTGCCTACAAACCTTTCGGTTGAAATCCCCACGGGTTACGAAATACAGGTAAGGCCCAGAAGCGGGTTGGCAGCAAAGCATAGTATTGGGATCTTAAATTCTCCCGGCACAATCGATTCTGATTACCGGGGCGAAGTAAAAATAATTATGATGAATTTCGGCGAGGAATATTTCCCGATTAAACGCGGAGAAAGAATTGCACAACTTGTAATCTCAAAAGTCTATAGAGCTGAGTTTATTGAAAAAAAAGAATTAAATGACAGCGAGCGAGGAGAAGGCGGTTTCGGACATACCGGGAAAAGTTAAATCTCTTGAAATCTTCTTTTATTCGGCATAAAAGAAATTATAAAATTAGCAATCTGTTATTTCTTATAATTAATGATTAATATATCTCCACGAAATTAAATCTTCTTAAACCCCCTCAGAGTTATTTTAAAATATGTCTGACTTTATTCATTTACATAATCATACTCATTACAGTCTTCAGGATGGTGCCTGCACTGTGGAAGGTCTTGTTAATGCAGCAAAGAAAAATAATATGCACGCTGTGGCTTTAACAGATCACGGGGTGATGTATGGAATTGCTGAATTTTATAAAAAAGCGACTAAGGCAGGAATAAAACCTATTGTTGGGATGGAGGCCTATGTTGTCTCTGAAGGCAGCAGATTCGACAAAGGAACTGATTCTAAAACAGGAAAGAAAAGAAGCAAACACTACAACCACCTAATTCTGCTTGCCAAAAATAAAACCGGGTATAAAAACCTATCGAAATTATCAACGCTTGGTCACACCGAAGGATTTTATTACAAACCAAGAGTGGATTTAGAGCTTTTACGAAAATATAGTGAAGGACTGGTCTGTACGTCAGCTTGTGCAGGCGGTGTTGTTTCAGTTCCACTTAGAAATGGTGATTATGATAAAGCCCGCGAAGTTTCTCTGACTTACAAAGAAATTTTTGGTGATGATTTTTACCTTGAGATACAGGACCACAAAATGGATGTGGAAAAACCAGTTCTAGAAGGCATGCCAAAATTGTCAAAAGAGCTGGGAATAAAATTAGTCGCAACAAATGATTGCCATTATATTGAACAGGAGCACTCGATTGCACACAACATATTGCTCCTGTTAGCAGACAAAACCGGTTCAGATTATAGGAACCTTCGGTACGGTACCGATCAGGTTTATTTCAAATCACAGGAAGAGATGAAGGACCTCTTCAAAAATTATAACGGGGCCATAGAGAACACGCTTGAAATTGAAGAGAAAATAGATCTCAAACTTGATTTTGAAGGACATCATTTCCCTAAATTCCCGATACCTGAAGACTCACCTGCAAAAACTCTTGATGATTATTTTGAACTTCTTTCAATGGAAGGTCTTCATAAAAGATTTAACGAGATTACACCTGAAATAAAAGAAAGATTTGATTTTGAAATTGATACAATAAAGGAAATGGGATTCGCCGGTTATTTTTTAATTGTGCAGGATTTTATTAATTCCTCAAAAAAGATGAATATCCCGGTAGGCCCTGGCAGAGGTAGTGCCGCTGGAAGCCTTGTCGCCTATACACTGGGTATCACAAATATTGATCCGCTTAAGTACAATTTACTTTTTGAAAGATTTTTGAATCCAGCCAGAAAGTCGATGCCGGATATCGACGTTGATTTTGCTGATGATAAACGCGGTGATGTAATAGAATATGTTCGTGAAAAGTACGGAAACAATTGCGTCAGCCAGATAATCACATTCAATCGTTTGTCTTCAAAAGCAGTAATTCGTGATGTTGCACGTGTACTGAAAATTCCAATTCCAACTGTAAACAAAATCACAAAATTTATTCCTTCAAAATTTGGAAAGGTTTTTACAATTGAACAGGCTCTCGCTGAAGTTCCGGAACTGAAATGGGTAAAAACATCCAAAGAACCGGACATTCAGAATCTTATTAAATACGCAAAAGTCCTTGAAGGAATGAACAGGAATGCTTCGAAACATGCTGCAGGCGTTGTAATAACACCTGAAGATGTCAGCAATTATGTTCCCCTGGCCAATGCAGTCTCGCAGACAGATATTGTTACACAATATAATATGAAAGAGATTGAAAGTGCCGGTCTGTTGAAAATGGATTTTCTGGGCCTGCGTACTTTAACCATTATCAGAGATACGTTAGAACTAATCAGGAAAAACCATAATGTTGAAATTGATATAGAAAATATTCCTGATAATGATGAAAAAACTTATCAACTTTATGCAAAAGGCCAGACTACCGGTGTGTTCCAGTTTGAATCTGCTCCAATGAGAGAGTATCTCAAGAAATTAAAAGCAAACAGCATCAGTGATCTTGCGGCAATGAATGCATTGTATCGTCCCGGACCAATGGAATTTATTGATGATTTTATCGATAGAAAATTCGGAAATAAAGAAGTTACATATCTTCATCCCGTGCTTGAGCCAATTCTGAAAGAGACATACGGAATTATAGTGTACCAGGAACAGGTAATCCAGATTGCAAACAGGGCAGGAGGAATGAGCCTTGCCGAGGCGGATATTCTACGCCGTGCAATGGGCAAAAAAGATTTGCAGGCAATGAAGGAACAGAAAGTAAAATTCGTTGATGGCGCAATTGCAAAAGGAATTCCTAAAAAAGCTGCCCAGGAAATTTTTGAAGCAATTGATAAATTTGCTAATTATGGTTTTAATAAGAGTCACGCTGTTGCCTATAGTTTTGTTGCATATCAAACAGCATATTTAAAAGCTCATTATACTGCAGAATTTCTTGCAGCAAACCTTACAAACGAATTTGGCAATTCGGATAAGGTGAGAAATTTCCTTGATGATTGTCGAAAACTTCACATACAGGTTCTTCCACCTGATGTAAATTCTCCATCAGTTTATTTTGATGTTGATGACGGAAAAATCAGGTTCGGGATGTCAGCTATAAAAAATGTTGGAATTTCAGCAGTTGAAGAAATCATAAAAGTCCGTAATAAACTTGATAGAGATTTTACTAGTATTTATGACTTTTGTATTAATGTCGATACAAGAGTTGTGAATAAAAGATCGCTGGAAGGACTGGTGCTTGCCGGTGCATTTGATTCAATTGATGAAAGAAGAGCAGTTTTATATGCAGCAGTTGAAGAAGCACTTGATTTTGGCCACAAAGCTCAGAGTTCCAAGTTGACATCTGAGAACAGTTTGTTCGGTGACATAGAGGATGTTAAGCCTACAGAGCCGGTATTACCCAAAGTACCGCTGTGGACACAGAAAGAAAGACTTGCGCGGGAAAGGGAGGTGCTTGGGTTTTATGTTACCGGGCATCCATTAAGAAAGTATGAACTTGAGTATGAATCCTTTACTACAGTTCAGTTTGGGGGTGAAGCTGATTCTCTGGAAGACCGGGACAGCGTTCGTGCTTGCGGTGTTGTTACTGCTTTAAAAACTAAGATTGATAAATCGGGCCGTACCATGGCGTTTTTTACTGTTGATGATTTTTACGGCTCATGTGAGTGTTTAATGTTTGCAAAAGTCTATGAAAAATACGGACAATTTATAAAGGAAGAAGAATGCATCTTTCTAATTGGCAGACCGGAAAGCAGTGGTGATGCAATAAAGATTCATGCTGAAGAAGTAGTCTTGCTTGAAGATGCAAAAGGAAAATTTACTCAAAGTGTAAAAATTAAAATTGACAAGAAAAATAATTCTCCGGAAATTGTTTTACAATTGAAGGAAATACTGAAAAAATATCCCGGAAATATCCCGCTTTATTTAGAGTTAGCTGATAATGGATCGGACCCGAAATTGTTTTTTCTTAATGAATATAAAGTAGATTTATCAGATGAATTTATTAGTTCTGTTGCAGGATTATTGGGTGAATATTCTATTTCATTGACGAAAAAATAAAAATAACTTGATAATTCAATCCGTATTGTTCATAAGTAAAATTCTGTATTGCATTATTGTTGAATAACTTGGGCCAATTTTGTATTATTCTAAACTAATTTAAATCCTACTCGAATTTAAAAGAGCAAAAAATGAGAAATGATGATAATATGAAATATTGGGCGTTGATATTGGGGGCATCTTCAGGATTTGGTGAAGCGGCTGCTATCAAATTAGCTGAAGACGGATTTAATATAATCGGTGTGCATTTGGATCGGCAGGCTACCATGCCGCATGTTGAAGAGATAAAAGAAAAAATTAAATCTTCGGGTGTTGATTATCTTTTTTATAATGTAAATGCTGCGGATGATGCCAAAAGAAAGGAAGTAACAGAAGAATTAAAAACTAAGTTTGATAATAAAGCAAAAGTAAAAGTGCTGATGCACTCCCTGGCATTCGGCACACTAAGGCACTTTATTCCGGCAAAGGGTGAACCAGCCCTTTCAAAGGCCCAGATGGAAATGACACTCGATGTTATGGCTCATTCTCTTGTATATTGGACCCAGGAACTTGTGGTAAATAATCTTCTTGCAAGTAAAGCAAGAATATTTGCAATGACCAGTTCTGGGGGACATACAATAATTCCTTCATATGGTGCGGTCTCGGCAGCTAAAGCAACACTGGAATCTCATGTTAGACAATTAGCTGAAGAATTGGGATATTTGGAAGTAGGAGTTAATGCAATTATGGCTGGTGTTACAGATACACCTGCCCTTAGAAAAATTCCCGGGAACATACCGATGATGGATGTTGCCAGAAGAAAGAATCCCAGAGGTAGATTAACATCAACTGAGGATGTAGCAAAAATAATTTCATTGATGTGTATGGATGGCGGAGAATGGATATCAGGTGGTATCATTCATGCAGATGGTGGAGAAGATATAGTTAGTTTCGTCGGACAAGGCGAACAAACAGAAGATTATTAATTCATTAAAAGTAAAAAAAGGATAATTGATGAAACCTATTACAATTTCAGACGATAATTTTGAATCAGAAGTTTTGAAATCAGAACAACCAGTTCTTATTGATTTTTGGGCAGCATGGTGCGGGCCCTGTAAAATGATAGCTCCTGTAGTTGAAGAATTAGCAGTGGAATATGATGGAAAAGTAAAAATCGGTAAGCTTGATGTTGATAATAATCAGCAAACTGCAATTAAATATGGAGTTAGAAGTATTCCAACTTTGCTGGTTTTCAAAAATGGTGAAGTAAAAGAAACTATTATCGGCGCAGTCCCAAAAGCACAAATAGCACAAAAATTAGATACCGTAATTTAATTTTTTCCTAAAACTATTATTAAAATACTACCGTTGTTAACAGACACCGGTAGTATTTTTTTTGTTACCTTTTCCTGACCAAATTTATCTACATGGAAATAATTCATATCGAGTAACTAAAATATCTGTATAATTAGTTTAATTAATAAATTTATATTGAATATTTGAGAAAATGTCTAATTTTTCAGGAATTGGACTTTTAGGGGAGATAATAGAAAAGTTTATGTAACCTAAATTCAGCTATATTTACAGGCTTTGTAGCAGTTTTTAGCAATTGGGTTGTATATATAGTATGTGGAATCTATTTTTTGAATAATTTATATTCGAATCTGGCTGTCTGGTAAATTAATAACTGCAAAACAATAAATCATTAAAGTGGGCTAAAATGAAAAAACTAATTACACTGTTTGTACTGCTCCCAATTTTCCTGAGCAATGCGCAAAATAATTTTAACTTTAACATAGATTTCTCAAGCTTTAAATATGATTCTGCTTCAAACTATGTTGAGTTTTATTATTCATTTCCTCAAAATCAATTAAAGATTATAAACGATAACAATCAATTAATGGTTGAGGGACTGCTTCATCTTCAGATTAAAAATACCGACACTAATAAGGACTTTCTGAATAAAACCTGGAGAATTCCAATAGCCTTAAAAGATACAACTTTGGCAAGTATGCAGCAAAGCCTGGTTGGAGCAGTTGGATTTGTTGTGCCGAAAGGTAAATATACATGCTATGCTTCAGGTTCAGATAAAAATAATTCTGAGGTAAAAAAAGATTACAACTTTCCTTTGAATGTTTCATTGTTTGGAAATAGCGATATGACTATCAGTGATATTGAACTCGCTTCAAACATCAAGCAGGAAGGAGTTGACAAAACATCAATTTTTTACAAAAATACTTTAGAAGTAGTACCAATGCCATCGGATATTTTCGGACAGTCTTCTCCGGCGTTATATTATTATTCTGAAATTTATAATCTAGATAAAGTTGAGAATCTCTCTAATCTAAAATATGAGACTTCTTTATTTGATCCTCACGGAAGGAAATTATTCTTAAAGCATAAAAAACTTGGTAATCCTCTCGCAGCAACTGCCGATGTTGGTGTGATAAATGTCTCTAAATATCCATCAGGTAAATATACTCTAATTTTATCTTTAAGTGACAGTATAAAGAACATTGGAGTTACATCTAAAAAAGAGTTTTTTATTTACAACCCGGGCATTAAAGACACAACTACCTTTGCAGCCAGAACGGGCGATGTAATGAGCAGCCAGTTTGCATTCTTGTCATCTGAAGAGTGTGATGATATATTTGATAAGGCACAATATATATCAAGTGATAAACAAAAAGACCAATATGATAAAATACATACCGTGGATGGTAAAAGAGAATTTCTGTATACTTTCTGGAAGAATAAATACAACGCAACCGGTGTTGGTAATCATTATGTTTATACTGACTACATCAAGCGTGTAAAAGAAGCCAATGCAAGATTTAAAAATATAGGGCATAAAGGTTGGGAAACTGATATGGGACGTGTTTTTATTAAATACGGTGAACCCAGTACAATTGAAAAACATCCAAATGAAAAAAATACCAGGCCTTATGAGGTATGGCATTATGAGTCAATTGAAGGGGGAGTGTACTTTATTTTCGGAGATCTTACAGGATTTTCAAATTATGTTTTGCTTACTTCTGATAAACGAGGTGAGTATGAAGATCCGAACTGGCAATCAAGAATTGGTACTGTGCCGGGTAGCTCCAACATTATGGGGAACTAATTTTTCCCGATAACTATTTCCAGCAGCCTTAAATTAACTTTTAAGGCTGTTTTTATTTTAAATGGGGCTATAAATCAATTGTTAAAAATTGGTTATCTTTGTTTTATATTATATAAATGAGAATAAACTATATCCAAAATAGATGCAGAACAGATTAGAATATATATTTTTTATTGGTTTCAGTTACCTTACAAAGATACTTGGTCTCCAGTTATCAAGACGGCTTGCTATCCCGTTAGCAGTATTCTTTTATTATCTTGCTCCTATAAGAAAGAAGGTAGTAATAGAGAATTTGGTTAATTCATTCCCTGAATATTCAATGCAAAAAATTAGAGAAATAGCTTTTGGTACTTACAAAAGTTTTGCAATAACATTATTAGAAACTCTTTACATACCTCATATTTGTAAACAGGAAATGATTAAAGAAGTTAAATGTATAAATCTTGATTTATTAAAACAAAAGATTGATAATAAACAGGGGGTCGTATATTTATCTGCTCATTTTGGTAATTGGGAATATTTTGCTTTGTCTACAGCACTTCAATTAGATCATGCATTATATCTGATTATAAAACCTCAAAGAAATCCGTATGTGACTGAATTCCTGAATAATGCCAGGACAAAATGGCACAATGAAGTTATTCCAATGGGTGTTTCTGTAAGACAGGCTTATAAAGTTTTGTCTGAGAAAAAAATGGTTGCAATGGCAGCCGATCAAAGAGGTCACAAGGATGGTCCCAGGATTAATTTTTTCAAGAGACCGGCCGCAATGTATCCTGGTTCAGCGGTACTTGCTTTGAGGACGGGAGCTTCTTTGGTTTATGCAATTATTTATCGTAACCCGGATTATAGTTATGCAATAAAGTTCGAGGAATTAGTGGTTGATGATATTACCGGAACTGAAGATGAAAAAGTGGATGAAATTTTAAGAAGATATATAAATCATCTTGAACAATATATTAGAAAGTACCCGGAACAATGGCTATGGATGCATAAACGCTGGAAGTATTAGTTAGTGGAAAAGATATTAGTAATACAAACCGCCTTTCTTGGTGACGCAATTCTGACTCTCCCTATGATTCAGAAACTAAAAGAAAAATTTAGTAATTCTGAAATTGATGTACTTTGTATTCCCTCAACCAGAGAAATTTTTGATGCATCTCCCGTAGTTAATTTGTCAATAATAATTGATAAAAGAGGCAAGCAAAAACATTTTCTTTCATTTTACCGCTTTGTAAAAGAATTAAAAAAAGAAAATTATACACGAATTTATTCTCCTCACAGATCATTTCGCTCTGCTTTAATAGTCAAATTCCTGAGTTCTGAAAAATCATTTGGATTTTCAAACAGTGCTTTTAAAGAGGCCTATACAAACGTTATTAAATACGACACTAAAAAACATGAAATTCAAAAAAATCTTGATTTAGCTCAATTTTCATACGATTCAGGAAACTGGCGCATAATACCAGAATTGAATTTACAGTCAGAATTAAAAAAACCTTTAGAAGATTTTTTTGTAAATTACACCTCTGATTCTAAAATTTATGCCTTTGCTCCCGGAAGTGTCTGGAATACAAAAAAATATCCCATGGAATATTTCGAAAAAATTATCCGGCATTTTGTTGAGAAAAATAAATTTGTGATCTTGATAGGCGGTGAGGCTGACAGAGTCTTTTGTGAAAACATAGCTTCAAAATTTAATGAAGGAGTTTTTTCCGCAGCCGGTAAATTCTCCGTACTTGAATCAATTAAAATTTTAGAAGAAGTGGAGATCCTGATATCGAATGATAGTGCTCCTACACATCTTGGCATGTGTGCGGATATTCCGGTTCTTACTATATATTGTTCAACTGTACCTGCATTTGGTTTTTATCCTTACAACAATAAGAGCAGTTACATTAGTTTTGATGATCTTTCCTGTAAGCCTTGCGGAATTCACGGGCATAAAAAATGCCCGGTAGGTACATTTGATTGTGCATATAAATTATTACCAGAAAATATTATTATGAAAGTTGAGAGTATGTTAAATGATTGATACAAAAAAATGTGAGATCCTTAATGTAGATGAGGATTTTGAAAATTCAATTCAACTTGCCAAAAAACTATATCTTGAAGGCTCTGTTTTTGTTTATCCTACTGATACTATTTATGGATTCGGTTCAAATCCTTTTAATGAAGATTCAGTAAAGAAAATTAATGAAATTAAAGGAAGAGATTTTGGGAAAAAATATATACTTCTTATAGATAGTATTGAAAGTCTTCAAAAGTATGTGGAAATAAAATCTGAGAAACATCTGGATTTTCTTCTTTCTATCTGGCCTAATCCTGTTTCTGTTGTTCTTACATTAAATGAACAGACAAGAAAGATTCTCGGAACAGGTACCGCTGTTTTCAGAATTCCCAACAACAGATTTTGCCTGAAACTTTTATCCGAACTTAAAATGCCCCTTATTTCCACAAGTGTAAACAGAGTGGGTAAAGTGCCAATGATTGAGTCGAGTTTAATAAAAGATGAATTCTCTTCACAGGTGGATGCTATATTTTACACGAATAAAAAATTATATATTGAAGCTTCAACTATTATTGACCTTAATGATTCCAGCCCAGTATTATTACGTGAAGGTAAGTTTAAGTTTGAAGATATTTTGGAAAAATTTAAATAAGTATTGAGATTGTTCAAAAAATTAAAAAAAATAGATTTCGAAAAGCTTAAGAATATTAAAAGCTTTTCTGTACTTATTGTTCCGGATGATTCGGGAATTAAAGCTAAAACACAAAAACTATCACCTCCAAAAGTGATTTGGCTGGTCGTATTATATTCTGTCATGGTTTTCATTTTTAGTTACCTGTTGCTGGCCTTTACTCCAGTTGGGGATTTGTTACAAGTTAAGGAAAATACTCTTAGTAAAGAAGATATGACTCAGGTGCAGGAGCTGAACAAAAAGTTAATCTTTCTTGCACATGAACTTGAGGATATGAGATCAAAGAACGACAGGCTTCGCTACGCTCTTATACTAGGTGATTCTACTCTCGCTGATTCTCTTGTACAGACAGATTCTTCAGAATCAGAAGCCGGCAAGTTAAATCTGAAAAAGAAAGCAGGCGGAGATATCTTATCGGTTATAAATGATCTGTTCTTTAAGCACAATATCAATCAGGGCAAAGAATTTACTTTCAGCAGGCCAGTAAATGGATTTATCAGCCGAAAATTTGAGCCTGAAAATGGACATTTTGGTATTGACTATGTTGTTAAAACAGGGACACCGGTTTATGCTGCAGGCGGAGGTTACGTTATCTTTTCTGGCTTTACTGTGGAGGATGGCTATATGCTTATAATTAATTCTCCGGATAACTATGTTACTATTTATAAGCATTTGTCAGCACTGTTAAAGAAAGAGCGGGAAGTAGTAAGTCAGGGTGAATTAATTGCATTAGCCGGTAATACCGGCGATATTACGACGGGACCGCATTTACATTTTGAAATCTGGAAAAATGGCCAGCCGATAAACCCTAAATCTGTATTAATTAATTATTGAAAAGGAGCAAACAAGTGAAAGCAAAGAATACAAATTTGGAAAAAGATGAAGTTACTATCATAAGCACAGGCGTTAAAATTGAAGGAACAATGACCAGCAGTGGTAACGTCAGGGTGGATGGTACGATTGAAGGTGATGTGAACGCTAGGGGAAATATTACCATTGGTGAACACGGCCAGATCAAAGGTCAGGTTGAAGCCGATAATGTTCTTGTTGGCGGAAAAATTTTGGGTACAATAAATGCCAAAGAAAAATTAGTTCTTGAAGCAAATTCAGTACTTGAAGGAGATATTGTCACTAAAATCCTGGTCATTGCTCCAGGTGCTAAATTTGAAGGCAGTAGTAAAATGTTTAACAATGAGCAGGGACAGGCAGCACCTAGTGGAAAAAAGACTGAGTAATGCTTAAAGACTTCTTTAATCTAAAAAATGATAATGATCTTGAAAAAGGCAAAAAATTTGAAGACCTGGGGAAATATCTCGGATTAGGATTGCAACTTGCCCTTACTGTTTTAGTCATGGTGTTTTTGGGGATCTGGCTGGATGAAAAGTTTAATACAAAGCCCTGGCTGATGGTAGTATGCTCTTTTCTGGGGATTTTTGCCGCTTTGTATTCGTTCATTAAAATGGTTCTCAAATCCAATAAATGAAAATATCCGAAATAAATCCATTTTATGCCATTTCACTCGTTATTATTTCGATAATTGGTGCATTACTTCTGAAGCAGGAAGGCATTATTTCGGCTGGTATACTTTCGGCTGTAATTTATGCTGGAGTTATTACAACTCTTAATTTCACCCTCGGTATGATTACCATCAAAACCGGATTAAAAAAGTCACCTAAAGATTTCATGATTATATTTTTAGGAGGTATGGTTTTCAGGCTGTTTTTGATGGTAATCCTGGTTTTTATTTGTATAAAATTCTTGGAATTTAGCCGGAATAGTTATATATTTTTAATCCTCTTTTTTTACGTTTTTTACTTAATTATTGAGATTTTATACTTAAATACTAAAAAAAGTTAATAGCAATTTATGTTTTATAATAGGGTTGGGGAAGCAGTAGCCGATACGGTCAAACAAACCGCTGGAAAATCTGACAGTGGATGGATCCTGCATCATGTAATGGATTCAAATAGCATTAGTTTTGAACCTTTCGGTACTCTTCATTTACCTCGTCTTCAATTATTCGGGCTGGATATTTCTATTACCAAAGAAGTATTCTTTATGTGGGTTGTAGCCCTTATTCTTATTGTGGTTGTTTATATTGGGGCCAGAAGGTACAAAAAATCACTGATTCCTCATGGGCTGTCAAACCTGATCGAAATAATGATCTTGTTTGTTCGCGATGAAATAGTAAAACCTACAATCGGTAAAGGGTATGAGAAATACCTTCCTTATTTATTATCGACTTTCTTTTTCATATTGCTTAGCAATTTATTAGGACTTATTCCTTATGCCGTAACGGTAACGGGAAATATTGCCGTAACAGCAGCACTGGCTACCATCACTTTTATTGTGACCCAATTCAGTGGTATTAAAAGTCACGGGGTGGTAAAATATTTTAAGGGTTTGGTTCCATCCGGTATGCCGGTAGCGATTTTACCGCTTATGGTGCTTGTAGAAATACTCGGGTTATTTACGAAGCCATTTGCGCTTTGCATACGTCTTTTTGCAAATATGATTGCCGGTCACGTTGTGATACTTTCGTTGTTGGGATTGATTTTCATTTTGCAAACAGCCTGGGTTGCGCCTGTTTCAATTGGATTTACTTTGTTTATCGAACTGCTTGAATTACTGGTTGCACTGATTCAGGCCTATATTTTTACGATATTGTCATCACTGTTTATCGGCATGGCAATTCATCAGGAACATTAATTTATTAACAACAAGAAATAAAACAGTAGGAGTAAAAAATGGATTTAGCTTGGTTAGGCGCTGGTATAGGTGCCGGAATTGCAGTAATTGGTGCTGGTCTCGGAATTGGTAAACTTGCTGGTTCAGCTTTAGAAGCTATGGGTAGACAGCCAGAAGCAGCTGCACCTATAAGAACTGCTATGATTATTGCTGCAGCGTTGATTGAAGGTATTGCATTCTTCGCTCTCGTTATTTGTATTCTTTTAGCAGTAAAAGCTTAAAGTTTTATTTGCAGGCACTGTTGCCTGCATAATTTTTAATCTAACAGGAAAAAGAATTTATGCTAACAGGTTTTAGTTTATCTGTACTTGCATTGGCTTCTGAAGGAGGCGGCAGTTTAATTGATGTTAATCCGGGACTGATTTTCTGGACTTTCATCACTTTTATTGTTCTGGCTGTAATCCTGAAAGTTATTGGCTGGAAACCTTTCCTGGCTGCTCTGGATCAAAGAGAGCTGGCTATAAAGGAAGCCCTGGAAAAAGCAGACAGGGCTCAGGAAGAAGCAAGAAAGGTACTTGATGAAAATAAGGCAAGTATCGCTCAGGCTGAAGAAGAATCTAAAAAAATCATCAATCAGAGCCGTGAATATGCTGAAAAAATGAAAGATCAGATGATGCAGGATAGTAAGGAACAAGCTAAGAAAATTGTTGATGATGCTTCAAAGGAAATTGAAAGCAAAAAAGAAGCTGCATTTGAAGATTTGAAAAACCAGGTTGCTGAGATTGCGGTTCAGGCAGCAGAAAAGATTATGAGAGAAAATCTCGACAATGAAGCACAGAAAAAAATCGCAAATAAATTTATCGGCGAGATAACAAAGAATTAGTTATGAATGAATCAAAGGTCTCCGTAAGATATGCAAACTCCCTGTTGACCTCCGCAATTGAGAAAGGGAATCTCCAGGCGGTTGCGGCAGATATGGAACTAGTTTTCTCTTCGCTGCAGTCAAGCGAAGAACTGGCCAGGACACTTTCGAGCCCTGTTATCAAGCCACAGTTGAAATCTTCCATTATGGAGGAAATCTTTAAGTCAAAAGTCTCAAAGGAAACAATGGACTTTCTGAAATTTGTGATTGAAAAAAACAGGGAAGAGCTCCTGGAAAGTATCGTAAAGAAATTTCTGGAATTAAGAGATCAGCATGAAGGTATTGTAAATGTAAATGTACAGTCAGCTGTTGAACTTAGCGATGAACAAAAGAAAAAGTTAAGGCAGAATTTTGAAAAAGTTCTGAATAAGAAAATCAGGTTTAGCTTTGCTACAGATCCGGATGTAATCGGCGGGTTTGTTGCAAAAGTTGGTGATACGGTTTTTGATGCATCGTTGAAGCATCAATTGGAAATTTTAAAGAAGCGCTTCCTGAAAGGCGGGGCTTCGTTAAATTAAATAAGAATTTAAAAGGGATTAAATTATGGCAGAAGTGAGACCGGATGAAATATCCGCAATACTAAGAAAACAATTATCTGGTTTTGAAAGTGAAACCGATATTTATGACGTCGGTACTGTCCTGCAGGTCGGTGATGGTATTGCGAGAGTTTACGGCCTTTCAAAAGTGATGATGAGTGAATTGGTTGAATTTCCAAATGATGTTTTTGGAATGGTTCTTAACCTTGATGAAGACAGCGTTGGCTGTGTACTATTTGGTGAATCTACAAAGATCAAAGAAGGGGACACGGTTAAAAGAACAAAGAGAGTTGCTTCAATGCCAGTCGGCGATGCGATGCTTGGCCGGGTAATTACTCCTCTTGGTATTCCGGTAGATGGCAAAGGCGCGATTGATACAGAAAAGTTTTTGCCAATCGAAAGAAAGGCACTTGGCGTTATACAGAGACAGCCTGTTAAGGAACCTCTTCAGACAGGTATTGCGGCTATTGATGCTATGATTCCAATAGGACGAGGACAGAGAGAATTGATTATTGGTGACAGACAGACAGGTAAAACAGCTGTTGCTGTTGATACTATCATTAATCAGAAAATTACGCATACTAAAGAAGCTAAGGAATTAGGCGTAAAACCAGTTTATTGTATTTACGTTGCCATAGGACAGAAAAGTTCTACTGTTGCGCAGGTTGTTGCAAAACTGCATGAACATGGTGCTATGGAATATACGACAGTTATTGCGGCTACTGCAAATGAGCCTACACCGCTTCAGTTTATTGCTCCTTATGCAGGCGCTACACTCGGTGAATTTTTCCGCGATAACGGCAAACACGCGCTGGTAGTTTACGATGATCTTTCAAAACAGGCTGTTGCTTACAGAGAACTTTCACTTTTTTTAAGGAGACCTCCGGGCCGTGAAGCTTATCCTGGTGATGTATTTTATCTCCATTCAAGACTTCTTGAGAGAGCATCTAAATTAAGTGATGATCTGGGTGGTGGAAGCCTAACCGCACTGCCGATTATTGAGACACAGCAGGGCGACGTTTCTGCGTACATCCCGACAAACGTAATTTCTATTACAGACGGTCAGATTTATCTTGAATCAAACCTGTTTAACGCAGGCGTAAGACCTGCTATTAACGTTGGTATTTCGGTATCGCGTGTGGGAGGTAATGCTCAAATTAAAGCGATGAAAAAAGTTGCAGGAACATTGAAACTTGATCTCGCTCAGTACAGGGAACTTGAAGCATTTGCTAAATTCGGGTCCGATCTTGATGTTTCAACACAAAGAACTCTTTCTAAAGGAGCTAGGCTTGTTGAATTATTGAAACAGGGACAGTATTCACCGGTACCGGTTGAAAGACAGGTAATAAGTATTTACCTGGGTACAAATGGATATCTTGATAATATAGCTGTTGGTGATGTAAAGAGATTTGAAAAAGAAGTACTCGAATTTTTCGAAGTTAAAAACAATAAAATATTTGATACAATAAAGAAAGAAAAACAACTCAGCGACGCTACAATTGCAGATATCAAAAAAGTTGCCGACGAGTTTATCGCAATATTTAAATAAGATTTATTACCATATAATATGGCAACATTACGAGACATAAAAAACAGAATTACCGGTGTTCAGAACACACAGAAAATTACCAATGCAATGAAAATGGTTGCAGCGGCAAAACTTCGTCGTGCTCAGGAAAATGTGATAAATGCAAGGCCATATGTAAATAAAATTGCAAAAATGCTTTCTCACCTGGTTACTGAAGAGGATAAAAACAATAATCCTTATATCGCACCAAGAAAGGTAGAAAACGCTGCTGTTGTTATTGTTACTGCAGACAGGGGTCTTTGCGGAGCATTTAACACCAATATTATTAAAGAATCTGTTAGGTTTATAAATGAAGAATTAAATTCAGAAAATATTAAACCGCATTTATTCTGTATAGGGAAAAAAGGGTACGATTATTTTAGTAAAAGAAATTATAATGTCGTTAGTAATAAGGTCGGTATATTTTCTTCACTTTCATACAGCTCAGTAAACAGTATTACTCAGGAACTGATTAAAGGATATCTGGAAGAAAGATATGATAAAGTTATAATCATATTTAATGAGTTTAAATCTATAATTAGCCAGAAAATAGTAATATAACCAGTTTTTGCCAGTACCCATTGAAGCAGAAACTGAAGAAGAAAATAAATCGATCAGACAATTATATCTATGAGCCGGATCAGAATTACATTTTTAATTTCCTGTTGCCAAAACATTTAAAAGCCCAGGTATGGCGGGTATTGCTTGAATCAAACGCCGCTGAACTTGGTGCCAAGATGACAGCAATGGATAATGCGACAACTAATGCGAAAGAATTGATAAGAACATTAAAAATTAAATTTAATAAAGAAAGACAGGCCGCAATCACCAAGGAAATTCTCGAAATTGTATCCGGTGCTAATGCGCTCCAGGAAGATTAATATAAAGTCTGTTGAGCAGGCTTAATGCTTTTGAAATTTTGTTGAGGAAATTATAAGATCTGATGTTAGAAGAATTATCTCTTAAACTTGAAACTACTTTAAAGAAAGTACGCGGACAAGGGAAGTTAACAGAAAAAAATATCTCTGATTCTTTAAGAGAAATTCGACGTGTTCTTTTAGATGCTGATGTAAATTATAAAGTTGCAAAGGAGTTTATTGAAAACGTTTCTTCCAAAGCACTCGGGAAGGAAGTCTTAAATTCAATAACTCCGGGACAGTTAATCACAAAAATTATCCACGATGAACTTGTCACTTTGCTGGGCAGCAGTCAGAGTGAAATAAAATTAAGCGGATCAGGATTAACTGTAATTTTAATTGTTGGCTTGCAGGGTTCTGGTAAAACTACTTTTAGCGGAAAACTTGCAAATCGATTAAAACAAAACAACAGAAAAGTTTTGTTGGCGGCTGCGGATATTTATCGTCCCGCAGCAATTGAACAATTAGAAACTTTAGGTAACCAGATAGAAGTTCCTGTCTTTTCACTAGACGAAAAAGATGCAAGGAAAGTCGCAAAGGAATCCCTAAAGTATGCAAAAGAAAAAAATCTTGATACGGTTATAATTGATACTGCCGGTCGTCTTCATGTAGACGAACAAATGATGACCGAAGTAGCAGATATTAAAGAACTTGTGAATCCTAACGAAATTTTATTCGTTGTAGATTCTATGACCGGTCAGGATGCTGTAAATTCGGCAAAAGCATTTAATGAAACCGTAAATTATGACGGAATTGTTCTTTCTAAATTAGACGGCGATGCAAGAGGCGGAGCAGCACTTTCAATCAGGTCTGTTGTAGGGAAACCGATTAAGTTTATCAGCAATGGTGAAAAACTTAATAACCTTGAGGTTTTCTTTCCGGACAGGCTTGCATCGAGAATTCTGGGTAAAGGCGACATAGTTTCGCTGGTTGAAAAGGCTCAGGAGAACTTTGATGTGGATGAGGCTGAAAAATTAGAAGAGAAATTACGTAAGAATAAATTTGATTTTAATGATTTTCTTAAGCAAATTAAAGCAATTAAGAAAATGGGTTCTTTATCATCGATTTTAGGAATGATTCCCGGTATGGGAAATCAGCTAAAAAATGCTAAAATTGATGATAATGCGCTTGTTCGTGTTGAGGCAATTATTAATTCTATGACGCCGGGCGAACGGGAAAAACCCAAAATATTGAATGGAAGCCGCCGCAAGAGAATTTCGAAAGGAAGCGGAACAACAATACAGGATGTTAACAGGCTTATAAAACAGTTTGGTGAAATGCAGAAAATGATGAGCAGGATGTCAAAAAAAGGATTTGGCGGCTCATTGAATAATTTTAAATTTAATTAGATAAGTTATACCTGGAGGTAAAATACTTTGGCTGTAAAGTTAAGACTAAGAAGAATGGGAAAGAAAAAGCAACCTATATATAAAGTAGTAGCTGCTGATTCAAGAGCTCCCAGAGACGGTAAATTTCTGGAAGCAATCGGATTGTATAATCCTTTAACTAATCCACACACGCTTAATATTAATGAAGATCGTGCGATGTACTGGTTAAACGTTGGTGCTCAACCAACTGATACTGTAAAAAGTTTATTGAGACAAAAAGGAATAATTCTTAAAAGAGAATTAGTTCGCAAAGGTTTATCTGAAGATAAGATTGCAACAGAACTCGAAAACTGGGAAAAGTTAAGTGAAGCAAAAGCTAATTCTGCCTCTAAAAAGAAAAAATCTAGAAAGGCAGAAGCTAAAGAAAAAGCTGAAGCAGAGGCAAAACTAAAAGAGGAAGCTGAAGCAAAGAAAAATGCAGAAGCTGATGTGGAAGCAAAAGAAAAAGAGCAAGTAGTTTCGGAAGAAAAAGTTAAAGAAGAAAAGACCGAAGATAGTACAGCAGAAGTAAAGGGTGCTACTTCTGATGAAAATGCTGCTGAGAAGGAATAATCTTTTTCAAGTCTCATTTTTTTCTGTGCTTTAATTCCAATGCTGCCCTTGTCTAATATAGGAGGCTTCTTTCCATGAAAGAATTCATTGAATTTATAGCTAAACATCTTGTGGATACTCCGGATAATGTAGTTGTCGAAGAAAAAACTCCAGAAGATAATAAAATAGTATTATCTCTGAAGGTCCAGTCTGATGACGTTGGTAAAGTCATCGGAAAACAGGGTAAAACTGCACAAGCAATGCGAACCCTGCTTACTGCAATTGCAGCTAAAGAAGGTAAAAGAGCTATTTTAGAAATATTGGACTAGAGGAATTTAAGTCTCAGAAGTGAGTGACTTTTTTCTTATTGCTCGTATTGTCTCCATTTACGGAAAAGACGGATTTGTGAAAATTACTTCGTTCTCTGATTTTCCCGACCGTTTTTTTAAGTTGGAGAGAGCGTATCTCGATTTTTTTGGTGACAAAAAAGAATTTATTGTCGAAGATGTTTTAAGGCAAAATAATATTTTTGCCTTAAAATTTAAAAACTTTAACAATGCTGAAGATTGTTCAGTATTAGTTGGCAAGGATGTTTTTGTAGATAAAGAAGGCCTGGTAAAATTGCCTGAAGGCTCATATTTTATTCACGATCTTGTCGATAGTAAAGTTTACAGAAACAATAAAGAGTTTGGCGTTATTAAAGATGTTCTTAGTTATCCTGCGAATGATGTCTATGTAATTGAAGACACGGAAGGGAAAGAAATTCTAATTCCGGCTGTTACAGATTTTATTGAAGGATTTGATCCGAAAAATAAAAAATTAACTCTCAGGCCGGGAGATGATATATATGAAAATGATGAAGATTGATATTATATCCGCAGTTCCCGATCTCCTTTTAAGTCCGCTAAATACGAGCATACTAAAGCGAGCCCAGGATAAAAAGAAAGTATCGATAAATTTGCATAATCTCAGAGATTACGCATTTAATAAACACAAACAGATAGATGATAAGCCATTCGGTGGTGGAGCCGGGATGGTTTTGAAACCGGAACCGTTCTTTGAATGTATTGAAAAATTACAGCAGGAAGTAAAGTATGATCATATAGTTTTTACAACTCCAAAGGGGAAATTATTTGATCAGAAATATGCTAACAAATTATCACTGTCTAAAAACATTTTGTTTGTAGCGGGACACTATAAAGAAATTGATGACCGTGTAAGGGAAAAATTTGCGACTGATGAAATATCAATCGGAAATTTTGTTCTTACCGGAGGCGAGCTGCCTTCATTGATTATTATTGATTCTGTGGTTCGATTGATCCCCGGTGTAATTAACGATAGTGAATCTGCATTAGAAGATTCATTTCAGGATGGTGAAAGACTTGAGGCGCCTTATTATACAAGGCCCGCAGAATACAGAGGAATGAAAGTCCCCGATATTCTTCTTTCCGGTAACGACAAAGAAATTAAAATGTGGAAAGAAGAGCAGTCAGCTATACTGACTGAGAAATGGAAAAAATTTAATAATTAGCGGAGAAAATAATGGTAGATATATCTAAAATATTACCGGATCAAATTAGATCAGACTTTCCTAAATTTAACCCGGGCGATAGAATTCGCGTTCAGGTTAGAGTTGTGGAAGGTGATAAAGAAAGATTGCAGTCTTTTGAGGGCGATGTAATTAGCATTCGCGGTGAAGGCTCAAATAAAACTTTTATTGTTAGAAAAATATCCAGTGGTGTTGGAGTTGAAAGAATTTTCCCAATGAATTCACCAAGGATTGCAAAAATTGATGTTATTAAGGAAGGAAGTGTAAGAAGAGCTAAATTATTTTATCTCAGAAAACTTTCCGGAAAAGCAGCCAGAATTAAAAGTAAAGAAGCTTAATTTTACTTTTAATAAAAATTCTTTTGAAGCGTACAAATTAAATTTGTACGCTTTTTTTATCATTTCCGTTGAAATTTCTATACTTACCAACCTGTCCGAATTTTCGTAAAATATATGTTTCCGTATAGTCAAAATTTTACTATTTTCTCTACAATAAAATTAGTTTTGAGCTTGAGAATTAGTAAAAGAAATATATTGGCTTATTTAATATTCACCATGGCTTTGTGGGTATTATTTCCCGTAACTACTGTAGCTCAAAATAATCCAGTACACTTCGAATCACTATCCCTTCAAAAAGGCGTTTCCTTAAATCTTACCTACTCAATGATTCAGGATAGAAAGGGGTACATCTGGTTTGCTACAATGTATGGCCTGGTTAAATATGATGGGCAGGAATATACTACCTACAGGAATGATCCACGGGATTCTACTTCAATATCTTTTGATGATATTATCTCCATTTTTGAAGATAGTCAGGGCTATATATGGGCAGGTACCTGGGGAGGTGGATTAAACAAGTATGATCCGGAGACAGGAAAATTTAGCCGGTATCTATATAACAAAAATAATCCCGATGGCATATGTGACAATATTGTTTGGTCAATCAATGAAGATAAATCCGGTAATATTTGGGTAGGAACCCAGCGAGGCGGTATTGATAAAATTACTACAACAAAAATGGTTCATTATCAAAATGTTGAAGGTGATGAAAATTCTCTGCCCTCCAATTCCATCATGAAAATATTTGTTGATAAAGATGGTACGGTTTGGGTTGGAACACAAAAAGGACTTGCAAAATATTTACCTGTTTCTGATAATTTTCAAAACTATATCTATGATGAAGGGTCAAAAAATACAAGTGTAAATAACATTCACGATATTATGCGGGATTCAAAAAACAGACTTATTGTGGCAACATCTGCTGGGCTGTATACACTTAACAAAAGCAGCAAAAAACTTGAACCAATTTTAAAGGATAAATCCAATCTTTTAGTTTCCACTCCTGTTTTAAGGCTCGCAGAAGATAAATCGCATAATATTTGGGCGGGTACTTCATATTATGGACTCATAAAAATAATACAGGGAGAAGCAAATAACACTGAAATATTTAAGCATAGTTTTGAAAATAAAAATTCATTGGTTGGAAACAGAGTTATTTCTTTAATGGTTGATAAAGCAGGGGTTTTATGGGCATCAGCCTACCAGGCGGGGATAAGTAAAATTATAGACAGGAAACAAAATTTTACGCATTATTCCTATAGCCCAAATGATCAAAATAGTCCCGGTACATATTATATAACTTTTTTTACATCCGATGAAAAAGGTAATGTCTGGATTGTTGGTTACAATAGTGTGCTTACTAAATTTAATCCTGTCACCAATAAATTTAAAAGATTTCCATTAATTCAGTCATACCCCAAAAAGAACAATTCATTTTTAATTAGTTCACTTGCTCTGGATAAAAATTATCTTTGGATTGGTACAACCAAAGGCATTTTACTTTTTGATATTAATAAAGAAAAACAGATTGAAGTACCGGCTGATATTAAAAAAAAATCAGATATGGCCTTTGGAAATATTACCTACCTGCTGTTAACATCTGATCATAAATTATGGGCCGGGGTTTATGAAAAGTGTGTCTTTTATTTTGATTTAGATGATCGGAATTCCGGTCATTACATTAATCCCAACAATGAACTCGCCGATTATTGGAAAAATATTGCGCAGGTAATTTATGAAGATAAAAAACACGATATATGGGTAGGAAGTCTTGGGGGCTTACTTAAATTGGATAGATCAACAGGAAAGTTTAAAACTTATTCACACAATTTATCTGATCCTGAAAGCCTTAGTAATAATTATGTCTATTTTTTAACTGAAGACAGCAAAGATAATTTCTGGGTAGGTACAAGCAACGGGTTAAATAAATTCGACAAGGGAAAAGATATATTTACTACATATGATGAGAAAGATGGTCTGCCAAATAATGTTATAATGAGCATTCTTGAGGATTCAAACAGTAATCTATGGATCAGCACAAATAAGGGCATTTCCAGGTTTGATGTTGAAAATAAATCATCTAAAAACTTTAGTGTGAATGATGGCTTAAGCAGCAACATATTTTTTGCCCAATCGGCATTAAAGACTAAAAATGGAAGATTCTTTTTTGGAGGGAACGATGGTTTTACTTCATTTTATCCATCTCAGATAAAATTAAATAATTATATCCCGCCTGTATATATTACAAAAGTTAAGGCAGGCAAGGATATAGGGAATCTGGAAAATATTTATCAGGCCGGATCGAAAATTATTTCTTCTTTTAATAAAAATTTCTTTGAGATAAAATTTGCTTCGCTGGATTTTACCAATCCTGCCAAAAATATTTATAAATACAAACTTGATGGAATTGACGAGAACTGGGTCTATTCCGGAAATAATAATACTGCTGTATATACAGATCTGTTACCGGGGACTTATAAATTTCAGGTTATGGGCAGCAATAGTGACGGTGTATGGAATGAAAAACCGGCTACTATGGAATTAATTATTACTCCTCCTTTTTGGAGAACATGGTGGTTCTCAACAATTACATTCCTGCTTATTCTATCTTTAATTTATTTCACTCATTATAAAAGAACCAGAGAATAAAATCTCTCAGGCACTGCGTATTCAGAGAATTAGAGAAGAAGAAAATGCTAAGGTAAGAAAACAGGCTGCCATTGATTTTCACGATGAACTTGGCCATCGGCTTACACGTATTTCTCTTTTGACGGAAATTGCAAAAAGGAAACTTGAACACCAAAACAGGGAAGTGATTCCTTTATTAAGGAAGATATCTGAGAACTCAATTCAGCTCTATGAGGGTACGAAAGATTTTATCTGGGCGATTGATCCACAAAATGATAGTTTATATGATTTATTGATAAGACTTAAAGATTTTGGTGATGAAATATTTAATGATACGGATGTTGATTTTTTTGTAAGCGGATTGAATTCTGAGCTTGAAAAAACATCATTGTCAACAGATATGAAAAGACATCTGGCATTAATTTTTAAAGAAGGGATGCACAATTCACTAAAACACTCTAACAGTCATTCAGTGCATCTTGAATCAAGGCTTATTAATGACGAAGTTGAAATTACACTTAAAGACGATGGCGCTGGTTTTGACGCCGGAAAAATTACTTCGGGAAATGGTTTGGGTAATATGAAAAAAAGGGCCGAAAAGCTAAAAGGATGTTTGCTCATAGATTCAATACCGGGCAAAGGTACAAGCATTTCATTTAGAGGACATATCCACACAAATTAAGATCTTACCGCTCAAAATACTTTAGTTTACATTTTCCTTTCTATTCAATATTATATAGTCATAATTTAATCAGGCTTATAATGAAGCAGGAATATCCTATTTATATTGTGATAGTTGAGGATGATGAAATCATAAGAGATGGTTTTGTTGAGCTGCTTAATTCTTCAGATAAATTTAAGTGTACCGGGAATTATGATAGTTGTGAAGAAGCAATTAAAAACCTTGATCGGGATGCGCCGGATGTAATTTTAATGGATATTGAACTGCCCGGTATCAGTGGAATTGAAGGAATAGCAAGGATAAAAAAGCTCAAGAAAGATATTGATATTATTACAGTAAGCGTTCACGATGACGACGACAGGGTCTTTAAGGCTCTGTGTGCCGGTGCAAGTGGTTACCTTACTAAAAACATAACACCTGAAAAGTTAATGGATTCAATAGAGGAAGCTTGTAAAGGTGGCGCACCGATGAGCACTAATATCGCCAGATTAGTTGTACATTCATTCCAGAGAAATATTGACTCCCCTTTGTCTCCGAGAGAAACTGAAGTACTCCAGTTACTTGCAAAAGGGAAGAGCTATACTATGATTGCTGACGAATTATTTATAGATAAAGAAACTGTTAGATCTCATATCAAAAATATTTACATAAAACTTGAAGTCAATTCTAAGTCCCAGGCCATAGAAAAAGCCACAAAAGAAAGGCTGATTTAACCCATAAAAGCTAATTATAGCCTAAAATAGCCATTTATTTAAATCCCCCAAATTGTAGGATACCTCTCACGATTTGTATTTCTTAAAATGCTATCGGTAGTTCTTAAAATATCTATTTAACATTAGTTCGGAGGTAGCCATGCAAGAGTCAAATGAAAGACAGGTAAAACACAGTCCGAGAATTGTTAGCCGGAATTCTCAAATCCGTGAGGATTATCGCTCACTTAAAGAAAAAGGGCTAAAAAACTGGGAAGTATTTGGGCAGCTTTCTGAAAAATATTTTCTTTCTGAAAATACAATAGACAAAATTATTTATACGAAAAATGAAGCTAACGCATAGCGCCACATTTCTTTACAGGTGTTTCGCTGTTAAGTTTATGAAATAATTTGACAGTGATACACCTATACTAATTCTTCTTTCATTTACTTTCCTTTAGTGTTATTTTTAGACTTATCTTAAAAATCCATCTTAGTTAATTATGAATATTTATTTCCCAAGGAACATCTTCACTGAATTAATCGGGAATTCTTTTTCTGAACAAATGCAGGAAAAGGTGGAATATTTTCCGGGTGCTATGGTTACTAACGAAATTCTAAAAGATAAAAATTCAGTGGGACTAATCCCTACTTTCGATCTTATTAAACATAAAGAACTCTTTATCTCAAAATCTTTCGGGGTTTCATTCGAAAGTGATTTATGTAATTCCTACCTGTATTTTTTATCACAAGGAAAGGATATAAAAAGTATTTATTTATCCGGGGATGTTACTTCTAACGAAGCAGTAGGTGCAAAATTAATTTTAAAGGAACTTTATTCAACCGAAGTTGAGTTAAACCTGCTGACTGAAGGAAAGCCGGATAAAGGGAAGAATGTCTTACTTGTAGGAGATAATAATTTTAATGAAGATAGATTTATAAATGGATTAAGCTTTGCTGAAGAGATAATTGAAGTATTATCATTGCCGTATGTAAATTATGTCCTTGCTTCGACAGATAAATCTGCCATGGAGAATTTTCATAAATCAATAAGTGATACACAAACAAAAATTTATAATTTAGTTGAAGAAGAGAACTTTGGTAAAGGTCTTTCCTCAACTGCAAGAGCAACTATCAGAGAGGGGATAGCTTCTTTTATTTGTAAATTTGATGAGCAGGATATTCAAGGAATTGAGCAGCTTTTACGATTACCATTTTATCATGAAATTATTTCAGATATTGTTCAAATAAATTTTGTTTACTGAACAGTATGAACGAATCCTATAATTTAATACTATAAAGGTATTCTGCATTGAAAAAATATGAATTATCACCATAATACTTAATATAAAAAAATACTAAAGATGTATGAAAAATTGTTTTAGTAGTTAATAAAAATAATTTACTCATCTTTGAAACATCTGTCCTTTTATTTGAATAAATGAACTTGAAAATATTTAATTAAGTTTTATTGCTGTTCCAGTTGCTAGAAATAAAATCATTGATTTCTTCTTGCTGGAAAACTCAGAATAAGATAGTTTCACCCCAATAACAGCGTCAGCCTTAATATTGATAGCTTCAATCCGTAATTCTCTAAGAACATTTTGTCTCGCACTTCGGAATGTTTTATGTGCAGAGTTTGATCCATTTCTAATTTCATCTTCACTTGAATTAAAAAAATCTTCGAATAGGCGTGATGAAAATATGCATTCAGCTGAAATCACGTCTATTCTCTCCCTAATTAGCAAATTTTGTGGATTTGATTCGGTAGTGAGTAATATTTTCTTTTGTAATTCTTCGTCAGGAATATTTCTAGCGATAGTATCTTTGAGGTTTTCTATATCTGTAGAAAAAACTCTATGTCCTCTCTCATCAATAAAGTAAACTTCACCATTAGGTTTTTTTATCTTTTTTAGTCCCATTAAATTCTCCTAAATATTGCCCAAAAGTTAACTCCTAAATTTCTATAATCAAAGAGTATTATTATAAAGTAATATTGGAATGATACTAAATATTTCTCTGTTATAAATATCAAATAAAAACTTAAGGTAGATTAAATTAGAAGGATTAGAAACAATTCTGGTGACTATTAATCCGTTGGGTCAATACAAAACTCTAAAGATTTTATTATTTCAATTGCTTTAAGTTCCGCAAATTATCAGGTATCAATCATTCTGTACTGAAGTCATTTATCTGTATTGATTATTGAAAAAAGTTACATTTGGAAAAATAAATTTTTAGATCATATTAGCATATGTGTATCAAATTAAAACAATGATTATTAATTATCTCAATATAAACCTACAGAATAGTTTAGCAAAAAAATTGATTATTAACAAAATTCTCTATTTCCAACCTTAAATGCTTCTAAATATCATTTAACACAATATTGGCATCGATATTGTCTTATACCCCACTGATAGACCATAGATTGAATTAAATGGCCATAATATTCCGAACCTTTTTGTTGGCAATGTGGCATCTAATATTCAATTGTTGGCGAATTTAATAGTAACAGGTAATATGTGTTTAATGGCCTTAATATACTTTAAGAGTAGATTGATATGACTGATCAAATTTCAATAAGAAACAAAAACTCACCGAAGGATATTGATTTGTTTCTAAAACAAAGAATAAGATTATTAAATTCCAATTATAACGACAATACTGATCTCATTGCGGTATTTAATATTAAGCAGGAATTTGTTTTTGCAAATAATACTCTATTAGACTCCCTTAATTATACCTTCCAAGAACTTAAACGTAGAAAATTTTCAGAACTATTTAAAATGGTAAATGAGCCTAATAATATAAATAAAATCTTAAGCCAAGCTGATAAGTCTTTTGGGGATGGTGAAGTAATATGTTATAGAAAAGATAACAGCACATTTAATTCAAAATTAAAGATTATTTCAATCTTTGATAGTAAACATTCTCTTTGTGGCTACGAAGTAATTGCTACAAATGTTTCTGAGATTAAACAAAGTTATGAAAAATTATTCGGGTTTTTAATGGGACTCGAACAATCGTTAAATTATTTTCCTGATGTTATAATAGAAATGGACGAAAATGGGCAAATTCTAAAATTTAAGTATTTTACAATTGAAAGTGATTATCTGGTTCTTAAAACTGAGGCCCGCACCAAAATAGAAGACATTTTACCACAACACATAGTGAATGATATTTATTTGGCCATTAATAAAATCAAATCAGGCCAAAAAATTATCTTTCATGAATTTTCCCTCACTGTAACTGATATTGAAAAAGTTTTTGAAGCTCGAATAACTCGAAGTAATGAGAATCAGTATAATATTAATTTAAGAGACATTACAAAAATTATTTTAGCTAAAAGAGAATTAAAAAAAACGCAGGATGAACTTGTGAGGGTTGAAAATCTTGCGAAAATAGGTAAAATGACCTCCTATCTCTCACACGAAATAAGAAATCCATTAGCATCTCTGAAAAATTATGTAGAATTACTAAAAAATGATCAGGAAATGCCTGAAAGTTCAAAACCCATGCTTAGTGTTCTACATAATTCTATTAGTAATTTAAATAGATTATTAAACAATGTTTCATTGTTCTCCAAAGACATTGATTTAATGAAGGTAGATATAAATGTTCTTGAAATAGTTGAGAATGTAAAAGAATTATTAGCACAAAAAATTAGCAGGAAAAAGATAGAATTCAATATCGATTTGGACATAAGTGTTATAAAAGGTGATTTTGTCAGTACACGGTTTGTATTTTTTAATTTGATTGAAAATGCCGTAGACGCAGTATCTGAATTTGGAGTAATTGAAATAAATGATAGGGTAAGTAAAGGGAAATATTTTATAAAAATAATTGACAATGGATGCGGAATTGCTGAGCCAGATAGAATATTTGAATCTTTTCATTCTGAAAAAAATAATGGAACTGGATTGGGATTGGCAATTGCAAAAAAAATAATGGAAAAGCATCAAGGTAATATTAACCTAATAGAATCAAGATCAGGTAGAACTATCTTTGAGTTGCAATTTCCATCAGTTGGTATTAGGTAAAATGGAAAAAATATTAATTATTGATGATGATAGAGTATATGCTGAAACATTAAAAATGTCTCTTTCTGCATCATTTGCTAATGTTTGTTATAAATCAAATGGTCAAGATGGATTAGATTATGTAAGAACTGAAAATCCAGATTTAGTTATTACTGATCTAAAGATGCCAGGTATGGATGGCATTGAGGTACTACGACAAATAAAGGAAATTAATAGTTCAATTGCTGTTATAGTCATAACGGCTTTTGATGATTCTACCAGCATTATTAAAGCTATGCAGCTTGGAGCATATGACTATTTTGATAAATCCATGGACCTAAAACGAATTAAAAATTTTGTAAATAAATCAATAGAGAACAAGAGACGTTACGATCAGATGGTAATAAAGCTTTCAGAAGGAGATGAAGACGTAAAATTAAAACATTATATGTTTGGTGAAACCCCGGCTATGAAGGAAATATTCAAAAAAATCGGTAAAGTTTCTGCCACAAAAGTAAATGTTTTAATTCAAGGAGAAAGCGGAACCGGAAAAGAGCTAGTTGCCGGACTCATCCACAACCACAGTATCACTATTAATGATCCGTTTGTGGCAGTAAACTGTTCAGCTCTTTCCGAATCTTTACTTGAAAGTGAACTTTTCGGCCATGTACAAGGAGCCTTTACTGGAGCAATTAGAAATAAAAAAGGCAAATTTGAGTTGGCTGGCAAAGGCACAATTTTTCTTGATGAAATTTCTGAATTTACTCCCAAACTCCAAGCTAAACTTTTGAGAGTTATACAGGAAAAAGAATTTGAAAGAGTTGGTGGCGAGGCAATTATTAAAATGGAAGCCAGAATTATAGCCGCAACAAATAAAAATTTACACGAATTAGTTCAGAATGGTAAATTTAGAGAGGATCTTTATTACAGGCTAAACATTTTTAATATTAGTATTCCACCTCTTAGAGATAGAAAGGAAGACATTCCAAAACTTATAATTCATTTCCTAAAAAAAATTAATCTTGAATTACACAAAAATGTTAATACAGTTCCTTATGACGTTGTTGAATTATTAAAAGAGCATAATTGGATAGGAAATGTTAGAGAATTAGAAAACACCATAATGAATGCGGTATTATTAGCTGAAAGTAATGTTCTTCAAAAAGAATATTTTAATTTCTTAAAAATTGACTCAGAAGTAAAATCCACAAATGATCTTAAAACCCTTGCAGAAGTTGAAAAAAACCATATTGAATATGTTTTGAAGCAACTCAAATGGAATAAAACAAAGGCAAGCAAGGTTTTAGGTATTACTAAAACTACTCTATATAATAAAATATCTTTATATAATCTCACACAAGAAAACGATAAGAATTAATTGAAAACAAATAATTGGTTCTTAAATATACAAGTAAATACAACAGTAAAGTTTTGTGGTTTTGACAATCTGGAATTTATTATAATAGGTATATTTTTTATACACCATGGTCTAAGTAATGTACTATTTCGAAACACAAAAAGTGAGTTTTAATGCATTTTTCAAAGAAAATTTATGGCAGGCTTCTTGCACAATCTATATTACAAGCGTTTCTCTTAGTCTAATTTTTAAACAAGTGAATTATATGGTAAATACAGTACATCCGTTGGAAAATATTTCAAATCTAATCACATTTCAGATAATGGACAAAGTGTATTGTACGGATATGCAAAACATTTTACGAATAATTGATCCTGCTGAGCTTAATCTGAAAGTGAATCAAAACTTTTCTGATTCATATATACATATTGGTGATGCAGAATTACCTTTGGTTAATCCTTCAAAAATTTTAGGCTGTGATCAAAATAGAGTATACAAGGGAGATCAAAGGATTCTTACCATAGAAATTGATAACAGCATTTTTTGTCTTTGGGTTGACAAAATTCTTAACATTTATTCATTAGATTTTTGTAATAAAGATGAATTCAATTTTTATCAAAATGAAGATAAAACTTACCTACAGGGAATGTTAAAGTTTAAAAAAGAGGAGATGCAATTGATTAACCTAAATGGGTTGTTTTTTGCAGGCACTGGCATTATTAATTGATAACTTTTAGATTTTTTTAACAATACCAATAGGCTGGTAATAATCAGCGAATTAAGAATAGGAGAAATATTTTTAATTAAATAATGAACAGCAAATATGAGTCTCTATGAGAAGCTGTATCTTAAAATTAATACTAGACATATAAATATAAAGGATAAAAAAAATGGAAGTTCCATTTCTAGATCTTAAAACTCAATACAAATCTATAAAAAGTGAAATTGATTCGGCAATTCAAAATATTCTTGATAGTTCTTCTTTCGTTTTAGGAAAAGCCGTTGAAGAATTTGAAAGAGAATTTGCAAAAATGCACAATGTAAAATATTGTGTAGCTCTTAATTCTGGAACAGCAGGTAACCATGTGGCATTATGGTCACTCGGAATAAAACCAGATGATGAAATTATTATACCAGCAAATACTTTCATAGCCACTGCCTGGGGTGCAACTTTATGTGGAGCGAAACCGGTTTTTGTAGATTGTGAGCCTGAAAGCTATAATATCGATCCGGTAAAAGTAGAAGCGGCAATAACCGATAAAACAAGAGCTATTGTTGCTGTCCATCTTTACGGGCAACCTGCAAATATGAAAGCACTAAGTGAGATTGCAAAAAAGTATAATGTTTTTCTAGTGGAAGATGCAGCACAGGCACATATAGCTGAATATGACAATAAAAAGGTAGGCAACTTTGGCAATATAACTTCATTTAGTTTTTATCCGGGAAAAAATCTTGGGGCATATGGTGAAGGTGGTGCAATAATCACCAACGATGAGCAATTAGCAACTAGAGCAAAAATGATACGAGATCATGGTACACTTGAGAAATATCAACATAAAATCTTTGGACATAATTACAGGATGGAGGGATTACAAGGTGCAATATTAGGAGTTAAGTTAAAATATATATCGGAATGGACGGAAAAAAGAAGAGATGTTGCGCAAAAGTATAATGAGAATCTTCAGGGAATAGAATTCCTAGAATTGCCTGCTGAAAAGCCGAATTTAAAGCATGTTTATCATTTATATGTTATCCAGGTACTTGGAGAAAGGGATGTAAAAGCAACTGCTGGAAGAGATAATTTGGCTTCAAAATTAAAAGAAAAGGGTATTTCTACAGGTTTGCATTATCCAATCCCGTTACATTTACAGGAATGCTTTAAATATCTGGGATATAAAAAAGGTGATTTCCCCGTATCCGAATCATTATCAGATGCGTGTTTATCACTACCAATTTATCCTGAAATTTCTAACGATCAGATAGAATGCGTCTCGACGAACATAATTAATATTATGAAACAAAAAAGTCGTGCATTTATTAATATTTAAAATAACTACTAAAAAATTATAATGGACAAATTTTACTTAAGACAAAGCATAGCAAAGTATAAATACTTTTTTGCACTATTTGATTTATTCCTTTACGTTGGCATTGTTCTATTTGTTGCATCTTTATTTCAACAACATTTTATTACGGGACAAGATTATTTTAGTGTAATGGGGAACAACCCATTCTGGCTATTAATATTTTTATTTCCGGCATTTAATTTTGTTATATCCATTAATAATTTATACAATATTAACATCATTTTAAACCGATCTCTTCATATGATAGTAGTTATTAAATCTTTGTGCTACTTTCTTCCCATGGTTTTTCTTTTTAGTCTAATAGCTCTGGATATTAATACCCTAAGCGTGGCAATGTTTACAATTATCTTTGTAATTGTTTTCCTACCAGCTTTTTATGTTTTTAGAGTGGAAATTTTAAGAAGAATATATTTGGCTTTAAAGCAAAATAGATTTAAAACAAATGTCCTGATTGTTGGAGATGGTAGTTCTGGAAAAGTTCTTGCAGCAAAACTTGCTTTTGAAAATCCATTTGGGATAAAAATTGTCGGGTTTATAGATGATAAAGTTAATAGGGGTGAAGAAATAATCAATGGTATAAAAGTTTTGGGAAATTTTAATGAAATAAATGCAGTTATGGAAAATTATAAAATTGACGAAATTATAATTGCAGAAGAAGGTTGTGAATATGAGGAATTACTTGATCTGTTAGAGACCTGCAAAAAAACAAGTAAACGAGTAAAGATTACATCTAATCTTTTCAACATTATTCCCCAAAAAATATTTACAGGAAATTATGCCGACATTCCTGTTGTTGATGTTTCCCCAGGTTTTAATAGTCAATTCGTTCAAAAATTAAAATTGGTATTTGATAGAATTGTGGCATTTGGGGGGCTAATAATTATTTCCCCTGCTTTAATTATTATTTCATTACTAATCAAATTGTCTTCCCGAGGCCCTGTACTTTACATGCAGGAAAGAATAGGCAAAGAGGGGAAAGCCTTTATGTTTTATAAATTTAGGACAATGAAAACAATAGAAAATGACAATGATGTTGAAAGAAAGGAAAAGATGTTAAATTTTATGAAAGGGTTGGAAATAAATGGAGAAAATAAAAAAGTATCTAATTCAAAAAGGATTACAAAAATTGGAAAATTTTTAAGAAAAACGTCGCTTGATGAATTACCTCAATTGTTTAATGTACTTAAAGGTGAAATGAGCTTAGTTGGACCCAGACCATGTTTACCTTATGAGTACGAAAATTTGGATAATTGGCAAAAAAGAAGATTTGATGTATTACCGGGGTGTACCGGGGTGTGGCAGGTAAATGGAAGGAGTCAGGTTTCATTTAAGGAATCAGTTGTAATGGACTTGTACTACATTAATAACCTATCGCCCTGGTTAGATTTACAATTATTAATAAAGACTGTTCCTGTTATGTTATTTGGCAGAAGCGGGGATTAGTTGTTTAATTCTGAGAAATTTATTTACTTATTTAAGGAGAGGGTACCATGAAAATAGGAATTATTGGACTTGGATATTGGGGACCAAATTTGGTTAGAAATTTTCTTTCCAATAAGGATATTACCAAAGTAGTAGCTTGTGATATAAAAGAAGAAAGATTAAATATTATAAAATCAAGGTTTCCTGGGATTAGTGTAACAAACAATTACAAAGACCTGATTGATGGAGATTTTGATGCCATTGCTATTGCATTGCCCGTAGACTTGCATTTTAAATTTGCAAAAGAAGCGTTATTAGCAGGTAAACATATCTGGGTCGAAAAGCCTTTTACTAGTAAGGTTTCACAAGCCGAAGAATTAATTAGAATTGCCGAAGAGAAAAATCTAAAAATATTTATTGATCATACTTTCCTTTATACGGGTGCTGTAAAAAAAATAAAAGAGCTGGTAACTAGTGGAGAACTTGGCGATATTATTTATTTTGATTCAATCAGAATAAATTTAGGATTATTCCAACACGATATAAATGTAATCTGGGATCTGGCACCTCATGACCTTTCGATCATGAAATACATAATTCCGGACAAGCAAGTAACTGGTGTCACCGCTTGTGGTATCTCTAATTATTATGAACTTGAAAATCTTGCTCATGTATCTCTTCATTTTAAGGATAATTCCTGTTTTGCTCATTTCCATGTTAACTGGACCTCTCCGGTTAAAATCAGACGTATGATAATTGCTGGTAAAAAGAAAATGTTAGTTTACGACGATATGGAAAATTCTGAAAAGATAAAAATCTTTGATTGTGGAGTTGATGTTTCATCTCCTGAAAGTATTCATGATATATTGGTTAATTATAGAACTGGTGATATGTACTCGCCTAAAGTAGAACAAGTTGAGGCATTGAGCTCTGCAGTAAGTGAATTTGTTAGCTGTATAATTAACAACAGGCAGCCACTAACGAATGCCTATGACGGTCTTGAAATAGTAAAAATGCTTGAAGCTTCTGAAGTATCAATTAGAAATACTGGTGCCTTGGTAAGTCTAAATAATGAGCATACTCAGCAAAAAGAACGAAATTCAAAAGTTACTGAGTATGTTTAATAAAAATGTTTTGGTCATATGGAGGAAAAGTGGATAACCAAATAATTAATGATGTTAAACTTGGTAAAGAAGTTAAGATTTTCAATTTTGTGAATCTTTACGGGTGCTCAATAGATGATTATTCAAAAATAGGTTCGTTTGTTGAAATTCAGAAAAATGCAACAATAGGTAAAAACTGTAAGATTTCTTCACACACTTTTATATGTGAAGGAGTACATATAGAGGACGATGTTTTTGTAGGGCATAATGTTACTTTTATAAATGATAAGTATCCTCGTTCAGTTAATAATTTGGGACAACCGCAAACCGAAGAGGACTGGAGTGTTGTTGAGACATTTATTAAAAAAGGGGCCTCTATTGGTTCCTCTTCAACCATATTATGTGGAGTTACTATTGGTGAGAATGCAATAGTAGGAGCAGGGGCTGTTGTAACCCGGGACGTTCCTCCAAATACAATTGTTGCCGGAGTGCCGGCACATAAGATTAAAGAAATGCCTGTTGTATAATTGAAAATATTGTTAATTTATACCCTAGAGAATGTTACAAAACAATTTCAAAAATGCTAAATCAGAGTATTATGACTCTGTGGTTATGAGGAGATTTAAATGAAAAGATTGTTTTTGGGGGTATTAGTATTATTTCTTTTATCCAACATTGCCTGTGAAGCTCAGACTCTTCATCCTGGTGACGGATTAAAACTAATATTCTATAATATTTCAGATTCAATATCTGGGGAATATTATATTCAGGAAGATGGGAGTGTAGCTCTTCCTTTTCTAGGTACTATCAGAGCGGCTGACAGAAATGTAGACAGCCTTAAACAAGAAATTTATACTAAGTATAGCAATATTTATAAAAAGCCCGAATTGACAATTCTGCCATTAGTCAGGGTTAATATTTTTGGTGAAGTTAACAAGCCAGGCTATTATTACGCCACAGGTTCGGATAAATTAGCGGATTTGATAGCAAAAGCAGGTGGCACCACACCCGAGGCAAATGTTGGAAGTATTACAATAACAAGAAATGGCAAAGAGCTAGATGTCGACGGTGAAAAAATTATTAAGAACGGAAACAAACTTGATGATATTGGCTTACAGTCAGGCGATCAAATTTATGTATATCGGAAATGGTTCTCTGGAGCAACTCAAGCTATAGTTATAGCTTCCTTGAGCACCGTTACAGCCATAGTATTAGCAATAATTTATACAAAGAAAAAATAATTATGATTTTAAAGAAAATATATGGATAACAAGCACCACAAAGAACTGGTTGGGTCTAATTCTACTACGAGCCAAACTAGTATAGATGCGTTAATTCTTGCGTTTAACAAAAGAAAATTAATAATTGCACTGTCGTTTGTTGTAATATTTTTAGCTGGGGCAATTTATTATCTTACTAGAAGCCCGATTTATGAATCTACAACATTATTGAAAAAAGAAGAACAACCCAAACAACAAAATGCACAGGATCAATATAAGAGGATGGTTGCGGACCAATCTTTAGATGATGTTGAAACAGAATTACAATTGGTCAATACGAGGACGGTATTATCAAAAGTTGTTAATCAACTTAATCTAAATTTTATAATTGATAAAATTGAATCCCCAGACGATAATATAACGGATTTTAATAAATCGCTTACTGCTTATAATTGGTGGCTGGCAGATCAAGGTACTGACAGGATTAAATATCCCCAAATCTTAGATGTTCAGTGTGACTCTAATAGTGTTATAAATGGGAAATATTATGTAATATTTAATGCTGGATATATTGAATTATATGATGCTGAATCGAATTTACTTGTTAATGCGAAAAGAGCAGAAAGCCCTACCGAAATCAACTGGAAGAATTTCCATTTGAAAATTGATTGGCATAAGGCACCCACAAGGACAAAATTATTTTTCTCAATTTATGGCGGTACATCCGCAACAGATCGACTAAATAAAAAAATAAAGATTGCGCAAGTTGATAAGACAAATATAATACAGATTAAAGTGCAGGATAAATCCCCTGAAATGGCTCAATTGATTGCTAATACATTATCTGAGAAATTCAGAGAAACAAGAACAGAGATCGTTAGAAAAAACATTCAAGATTCTTATCAATTTGTAGATAAACAGTTAAAGGATATGGCTAAACAATTGAAAGAAGCTGAAGGAAGGGTTAGTGACTACAAGTCAAGGACAGGCATTATTCAGGTAGATAAAAGTTCACAGGATCTTGTAAATTTTTTGAGCAACCTTCAAGAGCAGAAAGTTAGAAATGATCTTGCACTTAGTGAATATGAAACTAAAGTGAAAGGTATTCAGAGTGATTATGAAAAGAAAGGGTATTTTGATCAAACA
>CAVVHP010000002.1:0-98583 GCA_963748105.1 uncultured Bacteroidota bacterium
ATTTCTCATTTCCATTTTTACAAAGCTTCAGAATAACCCGGTTAAAAATAAAATCGGTTTTGCACGTGTATTAATTATTAGCACCAACCAGGGAACTTGTAATTCAGATTTCAAATGATGCAAAACTGCTCGGTAAATATTTGGATATAAATGTAATTTCCGTTTTTGGCGGAATGGATTACCAGAAACAGAGGAATATTCTGCAGAAATATCCTGCGGATATAATTGTTGCAACTCCGGGGAGGCTAATGGATTTTTGTGAAAAGGATGATGTGAATCTCAGCAAGGTGGAAGTCCTGGTTCTTGACGAGGCAGACAGGATGCTTGATATGGGATTTATCCCGGATGTTAAAAGAATTATCAGGAAGACTCCAAAAAGGGAAGACAGGCAGACGATGTTCTTCAGCGCGACAATTAACCAGGATATCAGGAATCTTTCCAATCAGTGGACCGAAAACCCGGAACAGGTCTCAATTGATCCGGGTGAAATTGCGGTAAAATCGATTGAACAAAAGTTTTATATTGTCAGCAACAGGGAACGGTACCCGTTGCTTTATAATCTCATTAAGAATGAAAAACTTGACAGGGTAATGGTTTTCTGCAACAGGAAAGATGAAGCCACGTTGATCGGGAATCTCCTTATAGGAAATGGGATAATAGCAAAAGTCATTTCAGGTGATGTCGATCAGAAAAAAAGAATAAGTGTGCTCAATGGATTTAAAGAAGGGAAGATAAATGTACTTGTTGCCACCGATGTAGCAGGGCGCGGAATCCATATTGAAGGAGTAAGTCACGTTATAAATTATACTCTCCCTGATGATCCACAGGATTATGTCCACAGGATCGGCAGAACAGGCAGGGCCGGGGCTTCAGGGATTTCAATAAGTTTCGCCAGCGAGGACGATTCTTTCAAACTGCCTGCAATAGAAGATTTTATTGGCCATAAATTAAATTATATTCACCCGGATGCTAAAATGCTCGAAGCTCCTCCGAAGGGGACTATAGCCGCCAAAACCAGCCCGGTACGGAAAAAGAGCTACCCGCGGAAAAATACAAGAAGACGGTAAATGTTTGCGTGTTCAGGGTTCTGTGTTCAGTGCTTTAACGCAGAACAATGAACTCTGAGCCTTGAACGCTGAACCCTGAACGCTGAACCCCAAACTCATCCCAAATTTCTTGATTATACTTACCGATATGGTTAATTTTTCCTTATTCTAAATTAATTCAGGATGCAGAAATGAAAAATCAGAATTACATCTTTAAAGGAATCTTCTTTCTCCTTTTTTCCTCTTTATTTATCGTTTCATTTGCCCAGACACAAAATGAAAAAGCGAAATATTCAGATATTAGAAATGCAATTCTATCAGGCCGATCACTTCGGGGACAGTCCGGTCCGGCAAGTGTAAACTGGATCGATAATGGTTCAAAGTATTCTTACATAAAACATAATACTGCCACTAATAAAAGCGAGATCTGGGAATATGATCCGGCAAACGATAAGGATCAGATACTCTTCAATGGAGAAGGAGTGACATTTCCGGGTACTGACAAGTCATTTGAATACAGGTCTTTTCAATGGGGCAAAGATTCACAACACTTATTATTTCAGAGTAACTTCAGAAAAATTTACAGAAGATCGGGAATTTCTGATTACTATGTCTATTCTCTTGCCAATAAGAATTTGAAGGAGGCTGCAAAAGATGCAAGGACTGCCGAACTTTCACCGGATGGCTCAATGATTGGTTATGAACGCGATGGGAATATGTACGTCTATGATTTTAATTCAAAAAGTGAAAAACAGTTAACAAAGGACGGTGGAAAGGAAAACTATTTTAACGGTCATTACGATTGGGTGTATGAAGAGGAATTTGGACAGGCGCAGGCGTGGAACTGGTCGAATGATAATAGATATATAGCATACTGGAATTTTGATGAAAGTCCTGTCCCGATTTTTCAGATGACAGATTTTGCGGGTCTGCATCCTGAATACCAGAAAATTGCCTACCCGCAGGTTGGAGATCCAAATCCGATTGTTAAAATTGGTGTGGTTGACGTTAAGACCGGGAAAAATATTTGGGTAGATACCGGCGACAGGGGAGATTTTTATATCCCTAGGATTTACTGGACCAGTGTACCAAATGTACTTGCAATTGTTGTGCTTAACAGGGCACAGAATCACTTGAAATTATATTTTTATAATGTGGTGACTGAAGAGAAAAAATTAATAATGGAAGAAAAATCAGATGCCTGGATTGATGTATTTGATTTTTACGGTGGCGTGAATGATATGTTTGCATTCCCTGAAAATATGGATGAATTTTTCTACATCTCAGACAGGGACGGACACCAGCACGTTTACAGGTATGCTTATGACGGGAGTTTGATAAACCAGGTTACTAAGGGCAACTGGACAGCTACAAAAGTTGATGGAATAGATACAAAAAATCATAAGATTTATTTTGAATCTACAGAGGTTTCTCCGACTCAACGCCAATTATATTCAATTAATTTTGATGGTACAGATAAAGAGAGAATTACTAAAGTTGAAGGAACTCACAGGATAAATTTATCTCCTAATTGTGAATATTATCTTGATAGATATTCTAACTTGAGTACACCAACACAGGTTGAATTATCCAGTGTTTCAAAAGGAATGCTGAAAAAATTGGTTGATAATAAATCAGTCAGCGAATATCTTGAAAAACATTATTACTCACCAAAGGAGTTGTTTAGTTTTACTACTTCCGATTCAGTAAAATTGGATTGCTCAATAATAAAGCCGTACGATTTTGATCCGAATAAAAAATATCCTGTTATACTCGCTATTTATGGAGGCCCCGGTTCTCAGGGAGTTTATAATTCTTTTGAATCTAGCAGCTGGCACCAGTACTTGGCACAAAAAGGCTACATAATTGTGAATATAAACAACAGGGGAACAGCAAATTACAGCAGTCACTTTATGAAGCAGGTTTATAAACATTTGGGTAAATGGGAAAGTAAAGATTTTGTTGAAACTGCAAAATATCTTTCTACTCTACCATACGTGGATAAGGACAATATGGCTATAATGGGCACGAGTTATGGTGGTTACAGCACCTGCTATACGATGGTAAATCATCCGGGAGTATTTAAAGTTGGAATTGCCAATTCTCCTGTAACTGACTGGAGATTATACGATGACATTTATACTGAAAGGTATATGGGACTTCTGAGTGAAAATGAACAGGGCTATATCAATAGCTCTCCAACAACAAATGCCGGTAAATTAGAAGGCCATTTGCTTTTAATTCACTCTGATCTTGATGATAATGTGCATGTTGCAAATACAATGCAACTGTTAACAGCGTTAACAAACGCCGGAAAAGATTTTAATTTGAGAATTTTTCCTCCGGGAGCGCATGGTGCTGCATATAATATGCAGAGTTACTTATTAGTTACGCAGGTTTATTACAATTATCTTGATCGTTGGTTGAACGGCGGTCATGATCAAATTAATATAAATAAATAGAGTTCTGAGTTCAATGTTCGGTGTTTAGGATTCAATGTTTGATCGCAATTTAGACAATTATAGAACCCGGTAGGTTTACCCGGCTAAGACGGGGGTGAAATATTTGTTGAAAAATATGGTACATAAATCAAAACCCCGTTAGGGGTGACATATAAACTTAAAATATTATAAATTATATACCTTCTTGCTTAGATAGTGAAAGTAAGGAGGTATATTTATTTGGGGGTAAAATGAAAATAAAAAAATTTGAAGAAATTGAAGCCTGGAAGGAGGCAAGGCTTCTGACAAATAAAATTTATGATCTCAATAAGAGCGGAGTAATATCAAAAGATTATGGATTAAAAGATCAACTTCAAAGAGCATCAGTTTCGATTATGGCAAATATTGCAGAAGGTTTTGATTCACATTCAAATAAACATTTTATTAATTTCCTTAATTATTCCTACAGGTCCGCATCTGAAGTACAGTCCTTGGTTTATATAGCATTGGACCAAAATTACTATACACAGGAACAATTTGATAAATTATATATGCAAACTGGAAAAATAAAAGGATTAATTGGTGGGTTTATAAAATATTTGAATAAAAAGTAATAAACGTTGAACTTTGAACACCGAACATTGAACTTAAAACAAAAATAGCGTACAATCTTCCGACTATACGCTATTCGCTAAAAGACTAACCAACTACTTATCCAAGGTACGCTTTCAGGTTTTTACTCTTTACATTGTGTTTCAATCTGCGCAGAGCTTTTTCTTTTATCTGTCGTACTCTTTCGCGTGTAAGATCAAATTTTTCTCCAATTTCTTCAAGAGTTGCTGATCTTTCACCATCAATTCCAAAATATAATCTTAAAACCTTTGCTTCTTTTTCACTTAAAGTAGAAAGTGCATTTTCAACTTCTTTTTTGAGTGATTCTCTCATCAAAGTTGTGTCCGGTGAGGGCTGATCATCATTAGGAAGAACATCCATCAAACTGTTTTTATCATCATCACCTGAAAATGGTGCATCCATTGATACGTGGCGTCCGGATATTTGCATAGCATATGCAACATCTTCCTGGGTCATATCTAATATGCCGGCAAGTTCCTTTGTTGTGGGTTTTCTTTCATATTCCTGTTCAAGGTCTCTGTATGCTTTGCTTATCTTACTTAAAGAACCCACTCTGTTTAGAGGAAGACGTACGATTCTTGACTGGTCTGCAATTGCCTGCATAATAGACTGCCTTACCCACCAAACAGCGTAAGAAATAAACTTAAATCCACGGGTTTCATCAAATCTCTGTGCGGCTTTAATAAGTCCGAGGTTTCCCTCATTGATTAAATCACCAAGGGATAATCCCTGGTTCTGAAATTGCTTTGCTACACTGACAACGAATCGAAGGTTAGCTTTTGTTAATGCATCAAGTGCACGTTTGTCACCTTTACGAATTCTAATTGCCAGCTCAATTTCCTGATCCGGAGTAAGTAGGTCAACTTTTCCAATTTCCTGCAAATACTGATCTAAAGATTTACTTTCCCTGTTTGTAAATTGCTTTGTTATCTTCAATTTTATCAACTCCTGAATGATTTATAGTTTCCAAAATATATAACACGTGGGCGTTTAATAAGTTCCAATTCTACCCCTGTTTTTAACGGAAAAAGACAACTAATATACAAAATTTCTTTATCTAAAGAAAACATTATTTATATTAAAATAAAACTTTAACTGAAGGAAAGTAAGTCATAATAAAGATGCCCTTTTAGAGTATTTTAACATCGAAAGAATACTGAATTAGTTAAAAATCAGCTTTTTCACCTAATTCTGGACGGGCCCCTTAAAATTCTTGCAGGAAGAGTAATTATTGCCTCCAGAGCCTTAAATAAGCCAGTTACAGTAATTCCTATTAGCCTGAAAGGCAGCATAAACAGCCAGACAAAAGGGTAGGCTATAATGGCTAAAATTGCCAGCGGCCAGCAGAAAAATAGTAAAACCAGCCATAAAAGGAATGTCATCATTTTGTTACCTCTGTTAGATTCACTTGAAATTTCCGTGCTGATAAGCTATCAAATTTCTAAAGTTTTCAAAGCAAAAAATGATGAGGCAATCTTTTTATTGATGAGCGGTTTTAACTGCTAAAAATTTATTATAGAGATACATTAATAATGTTGCCAGAATACCAACTCCTATTAAAGAAAACCAGACAAGATTCATATTGCCGGTGTCTTTTGCGGTTTCATAAAGCCATCCGCCTATTGGATCCCCGACAAATCTTGCTATTGCAATTGGTAGGAATGCGTATCCCTGGTATAATCCCTGCTGTCCGGCAGGAGCAATTTCAGAAATATATTCGTAATAGCGTGGAGCCTGTGTCATTTCTCCAATCGAGAATGAAACTACCCCGGCAGCAATTGTGATTATGCTCGGATGGATAGCTATTATTATCCAGATTAAGCTGGAAACAAAAAATCCTGTAAGAATCGCTTTCTCTGTCGGGTAGTTTTTTTGTCAGCCAGTTTATAGGTATCTGGAAAAGTATTATCGCCCCGGCACCTCCCCATGATTGAATAATTTCATAAGGTGCGTTTTTACCAATGAAGTCGGTGATGTAATATGGAATTATTATATACTCCTGCCAGAAGATTATCCAGTAAAGAGAATATATCAGCAGGAAAATCATAAATCTAAAGTTTCCCAAAACAACAAAAAGATTTTTCATCTTCTTGCCAAGCGATTCAACCGGAACGGTAATTTCACTTTTTATATCTTTATAAAATAACAGGTTTACAATTAACATAGCAAAGCAGGAAATTGCGGAGACCATGTAAACAAATTCATATCCTATACTGTCTCTTACGAAGTAAGCAATTGTAGGACCTATCATAGCGCCGATATTTACAAGCCAGTAATAAATTGCAAAGCCAAGTGATTTTGTCTCTGGTTTTGATCCGGCAGCAACTGTTCCCAGCACAGAAGGTTTAATAAAACTTCCACCGATGGCCGTGAATATCAGGAAAATCATTATAAGCCAGTATTGGTCTAAATTTCCGTAGATCCCTGAGAATGCCTGCATACCAACCGAGCCGATTAAAAAATAACCGAGAGCCAGAGTTGTGAAGCAGACATTAAAAGCTTTTCTGAACCCCCATTTATCTGCAAGAGTTCCACCCAGTATTGGAAGGAGATATATCAGTCCACCGAAAATACCGGAAAGTTGCCCGGCCTGTGCTTCAGAAAAGCCAAGTTTATTTCTCATATAAACCATGAATACAATCTGCTGGCCGTAATAAGCGAGCCTTTCAAAAAGCTCCATAATATTTGCGACCCAGAATGACTTGTGAAACCCCTCTTTCACTTCACCAAGTTTAGCTGAAATATCCAAATTTACTCCTGTCAATTTGTAAAAACACTTCTCAAATTCGGGAATTTTGACCGTTAACTAACTCAACCATACCGTATACTAATTAGTCCTACCTATTTATGCTAAAATTCTGTAAATTCGTTTTAATTAAGAATAAATGCAGAATTTCTTTTTTGCAGATTTGTATCGTTAATTAATGGTAATAATTTATTTAATTATTTATTAAATGGCTAAAATATTCTGACAGTTAAAACTCATTTGGGGGAGTGATAATATGGCAAAAAATCTACTACGAGCTCTTATTATTTTCCTGTTTTTTAATATTGGCATAATTCCGCAGGCTAAAATTAGTAAGCCATTAAAAATAAATGATAATATCACCTATACAAAGTTGAATATTAATAATATCTCAACTTATTATTATAATAACGGCGATACAGATCTCAATCCGAGAAATTACTTCAAGTTATGCAGGTTTTGAATTTCCTAAAAATTCGGGAAGAACAGCGATTTTTGAGTCTGGTTTGGTATGGGGGACAAAAGTTGCCGGTGACACAATTCCAAGGGTATGCGGCTCAACATACGGATCAGGCCTGCAGCCGGGCATAATAATGTCTGATGGAACCGCTTCCGATCCTTCAAATCCCAAATACAGAATTTACAGGGTAAGGCCGGATGTTTACCCGGGAGGCCCGCAGGTTGATTTGTCCGGCGAAGCTAAAGAAGAAGGGACAACAGAACAACAGTTAAGAACTCAGTATGAGCAGGACTGGACCCAGTGGCCGGCTGATATCGGAGCTCCCTATGTTGATAAGAATAATAATGGCGTGTATGATCCCTCTGCAGATATCCCGGGTGTAAAAGGGGCCGACCAGACCTTATGGTATGTAGCTAATGATCTTGATTCACTTCAGGCTAAACGACTTTATGGCACCTCTTCAATTGGAATGGAAATGCAGGTAACCGCCTGGGCTTACAACAGGGAGGGGGCTCTGGGCAACACGCAATTCAGGAAGTTTAAATTGATTAATAAATCAAAACCGTCTATTAATTCAACCGGCATTACTTATGACAGCATGTATGTTACCTACTGGTCTGATCCCGACCTTGGGTATGTCGGCGATGATTATTTAGGAACTGATACCACGAACAATTTTATCTATGTATATAACGGAAATGACATTGATATTGATTATTCTCCTCTTCCTCCCCCGGCAATTGCCTATAATCTTATTCAGGGTCCTGTAGTGGATTCTCCCGGCAGCACCGCGATGTTCGATGGCCGTATAATACAGGATAAAAAAAATCTTAATATTTCTGCCAGCATAGCTTTTTGGGGAGGTGGTGCAAATTTAGGGGATCCGCCAATGGGTTATAGTCCCTGGGGATCAATTGAATTTTATCGGTTTATGCGGGGACTTTACTCAACAGGTGATCCAATGATAGATCCTGTTTCAAAAAAGATAACAACTTTCTACGCGCCCGGCGACCCGGTAAAACAATCCGGATGGTTTGAAGGAATTGAGAAACCTCCAGGTGACAGGAGAAGTATAATGTCCAGCGGCCCATTTAATATGGCTCCCGGCGATACGCAGGAAGTTGTATATGCAATTACGGCTGCAGGGGGCACCGACAGGTTGAATTCGATAAAGCTTCTTAGATATTATAATGATGAAATTGCGACATTTTATCAAAACGGACTTAATATCTCTCCTGGGCTTCCGGTTGTAAAAGCGGACATCAATTATGATCTTAACGGTATTAATCTGGATTGGGGAAATGACCGGGCTTTAAATGATACAATCGAAAATTTTAACAAAGATGGTTATAGTTTTCAGGGATATAATGTTTACCAGCTGCCGTATCCGGAATATAACTTCAGACAAGACGGGGTTCGATTAGCCACTTTTGATAAAATTGACGGGATAAAAAATATTCCCGGCGCGGTGATGGATCAGAGTTCCGGATATAAAAAATCAGGAACTTTACAATTTGGAAGTGATTCTGGGATTCAAAGAAGTCTTAGAGTTTCAAGGGATTCGGTTACGGAAAATCATCTTATCAATGGGAAAAAATATTATTTTGCGGTAACAGGCTATTACTATAACCCAAATAATTCAACCCCGGCTATCGAGAGCTTGTTTAAAGTTGTTAGCACGGTTTATAGAGAAGACGCATCCGGTTTAAAATATAATGATTCGCTTAATGTAATCCATTCCGCCGGTCAATCAGATTTTGATAATATAGTCTATGCGGCAGTTTATGATCCTCAAAAAATGAATTCTAAAAAATATTCGATTGTATTTGACAGGGACAGCGTAAAATATGGCAATTACTATTATAGCTTTTTAGTATGGAATTTAATTGATTCGACAAACAATAGGATATTAATAAATAAACAAGATAATATTCAGGGAACTATTTTTGAATTACCTTATTATGGAATAAGGCTGGGGGTAAGTATACCCTCTAATGATTTAACCGATTATCATAAATCGTTTTCGTCTTATGATCAAACCGTAAAAGCAAATCCAAATACAAATCCTTTAAAAATTGTCGATGTAAGAATATTTGCGGGACCTGAAACCGGCAGGGCATATAAAATGTTTCCCGGGGGCGGCGACTCTGTTTCCGATGAAGATTTGAAGCAGGACCTCGAATTCAGGTTCACCGGGGTCAGGGAGTCTGGTGCATCTACACCTGAGGATACCAGCATTAAATCTGGCGGTTCAATGGCAACGCTGGTGAATCAAGATAAAACCATAAGCAAAAGGGTGAGAATTCCTTTCGAATTATGGGAAGTAGAAAGAAACAGGCAGATTAATGTGGCAATCTATTCACGCAATGCCAACTACAGTGATCCTGATCCCTGGGGGAGTAACGGAACACCGCTTTATTACAGGGCGGAGGGGCGGTCATATATTGTTCCGGTGGCGACAGATTATAATGAATACGCTTCCGTTAATGATGTTACACTTACAAGTCCGAAAGCAACCTGGGGTTTATTTTTTGATAATACCGGGTCCTTTTCCTGGTCTCTTGGAATTCATAATAATCTGAAATCACACTGGGATACCGGGGATGAATTAGTTGTTCATTATACTGTTCCTGTATCTGCCGGTGATGTTTATTCATTTACCACACCTGTTTATAAGCCGGCAACAGGTCAGGAATTTATTCCTGGTGAATATAAATTATACCAGAATTTTCCGAATCCTTTCAACCCGTCTACCAGTATAAGGTATAATGTGCCACAAAAAGGATTTGTCAAATTAAATATTTACAATGTTCTTGGACAGCTTGTGACATCGCTTGTAAATAAGGAAGTAGATAAAGGGCTTTACCAGGCAGATTTTAATGCGGCATCATTAGCGAGCGGAATTTATATATATACAATGAATGTTGACGGAAATTTCTATTATGCTAAGAAAATGATTCTGGTTAAATAGGTCTTTATGCTATGCCCTGATCCCCGGATTGGCAGGGCATTAGTTCGTTATCCAATTATCGTAGGCGTGGGCGCCCATAAAAATATAATTTTTCCCCTCGAAAGGGGTGCCGGAATTTATACTTTGTATAAATCCATTCCTTTCCACGAGCACGGTATGAAGAATTAGTTTCTTCGGGTTTTCAACAAAAATTATCTGTAGTCGGCCGTTAAGAGCGTTATATTTATTATAAATTTCAAAAGCAGTGTCTTTCTCTGCCGTGAATCTGAATGCTTTTTCGAAGGTTGTTTTCATTAGCCCTGTTTTGTAAAAACCCCCTGATGTTTTGTTCATAAAAACCTTTCCGTCTTCTTTTACTCCCTGATCGTTGTAACAAATAATATCAAGGAAATGGTCATCCGACCTTTTGAGCCAGTTAATTAATTTACGACCATGACCGAGTGCATTTTCAAAATTGTAATTGCTGTCCAGGAAAGCTATTCTTTTAATATTATCGGGAATGGATTTGACACTATTAATATACCCGAAAATAAAACTCCCTCCGCCGCTGTGGCCGTCGAGCACAACTTCTGTATCAAAATTCTTAAATAGGTTCATTACTGAATCAGCTACAGAATGAATTATTGAATCCGGTTTCTGGAACGAATTTCTCCACCACGGCCAGCTTTTTCTCCCGGTTTCTAGGTATGCAACAACAATATTGTATTCCGTTCTCTGCCGTCTTAAAAACCTGGTTTGTGCGCCAATATGCTGAATATTAAAATGCCAGTCGTCGTTTTCTCGTAATTTTCGTCCTATTGTTTGTGCAGTTGAGTTGAAATTTGGAAGTCCGTAAAATATCAGCATAACTTTTTTTGCTGGGTTAAAAGTAGCCGGGGAAGGTGCATTAATTGTGACTTTTATTTCCGGTTCCATGCTAAATTCCATTACCTGCTCTCCATAATTATTGCTTATACTAAAGCCGGGTATAGAAATCTTTTCGGGGGAACCTACGTAACTGTTTTTACCTTGAGGCAGAAAATTATTAGCATATAATAAAACAATAAAAATTGTTGCAGTTGAAATTCGTTTTATCATATAGGAGTTCATTTTAGTATTAGTTTAAACACAGAATAATTGTAAACATAAACAAAAACACCCGAAATCCTCTATTTATCCGAATTTTTAAGGTTCTGGCAATTCCATTAAACTTACCTGTTGATTTTCACTTCTTATAGTCTATATTTTAAGTAATAGTCTCGAATAAACTTTGGAAACCCCTGTATTCATTTCCAGGAGCGACAATGCGAATTTCAAAATCCAATCTTATCCTTGTTTTGCTGGTAATCATGTTGCTTCCGGTTCTTTCCGGCTGTGCTTCCACTATTTATAAATCGGTATATCCCACATTAAGCGACGGGAAATATGATAGTGAATTCCCGTACAAAGGCAGCTCCGAGGAACTTGAACAAATTAGCAAAACAGTAAACCGGATTAACAGTATAGCGTTTTATAAAGCTTATATTTTTAATCCCGGCACAAATATTACACGCGCTATGCTAACAGAAGACTTGCTTGAAAATAAATCCAACAGTGTCGGATATTTTGATAAAAACAGCTCCGGAACCGCCACAACAATTTATTCACAGAATGGTAAGGTGGGGTTATTAACGTGTGCTCATGTAGTTAGTTTTCCGGATACAATATTAAGTTATTATACAGACCGGAACGGTAAGTTTACTGATTACCTTGAGAGTGTTTCCGTCAGGGATAATCAGCTTATTTTTGCGGCAGGGTTTCCTGGCAATGGCGACATGGATATTATAGCAATTGACAGAGTTAATGATATTGCTGTTTTGGGAAAGACTTTTTCCAGCCTTGATAATACAAATTTCCCGGTATTCCCGTATCCGAAAGGAAACGCTAAAGACCTGGATTGGGGTACATTCGTTTATATATTCGGATACCCGATGAATTATAAAATGGTTTCAAAAGCAATTGTAAGCAGTCCCAACTATGATGACAAAGGATCATTTTTAATCGATGCGGTTGTTAACAGGGGGTTCAGCGGGGGAGTTGTACTGGGTATCAGGGACGGTATTCCAAATTTTGAATTTGTGGGAATTATAAGGGCTGTTCCGGAAGAAGTTCATTATTTCCTGCGGCCTGAAAAACTATCAAATAATATCCAATACAGCCCTGTTGTACCATACAACGGCAATGCTTATGCGGTTGAAAAGGAAGAGCTAAAATACGGGATAGCAAAAGTAATACCGATGGAAATGATTTCCGAATTCCTGGAAAAGAATGCAAATTTACTTGAAGAAAAGGGATACTTATTGAGGAATTTCTTTTAATAAATAATTAACTTTGTGCAGAGTAATTTTTGCCTAATACGGATATTGTATTGAAAGAAATAATTGAAGTCTTTAATTTTGAAAGCATTAAAGAGAAACAAAATAAACTGGCAGTCGGGTACCAGTTTTTAATATTTAAGTACAGCCCCGCCTGTTCTTTTAGTTACTTCGTTGAAAAATCATTTGATAAATGGTTTAATAATTTATCCAATGAAACAAAATTGGTAGCTGTAAAAATAAATGTTATTGAATCAAGATCGCTTTCACAAGAAATTGCAGAAAAATTTAATATCAGGCACGAATCTCCGCAGGCCATCTGGCTTAATGAAAATGGGGAAGTTAAGTGGCAGGCGAGCCATAGCAGAATAAGCCCTAAAGATCTTACTGAACTATTGAACTAATCAAGGTTCTTCAAAAGATTAATATTTCTTATCTCACCGGCAATAACAAGAATATCATTTTCTTTAAATATATAATCTGCATTTGGTATAGCTTTTATTTTTTCAGTGCGTCCTTCTCTTGTTTTGATTGAAAGGACTTCTACGCCATATCTTGCTCTAATATTAAGTCCTTTAATAGATTTGTTAACGAATGATTTTGGCGGTTTAACCTCTGCGATTGAATAACCTTCCATAAAGTGCACCTGCGGCTCATCCTCTTTCATTATAATACTGCTTGCAAGACTTGTGGTTAAATCTCTCGCCTCAATAGCTTTTTGATATGCATCCTGAATGTCTTTTCTCCAGAGCATCCCGATGACAACATTTGGCCTATTTTTATCGCAAACGGGCAGTCCTTCACAATCAAATTTTGACATAATTTCAAGTGCGGCTTTACAATTATCTTCGGTGTTTACCATTCTGAAATTAGTATTTGCAATGTCTCCTGCAATAAGAATATTTTGGAGAGTTTCACGATCGTAAAGATATTCTTTTAAATCGTTTATCGAGACCATTCCCCTGATATTGCTGTTTTCATCAATCACAGGGAATTCCGGGCCTTTCCCTTTAATTATTTTATTTATAACCTGGTTAAAATTATCAGTAACATAAATTGATTTGAAATCGTGTGTGTAAACATCTTTTATAAAGATTGATTCCATTACATTTGTTTCTGTACCTTCTTTAATATTGATGTTTCTGAGAAGTAATTTCAAAGTGTAAATAGATTCACGTGACAACCTGGAAGAAATAATCATACTTATAATACAGGTGATCATCAAAGGAAGAATAATTCTGTAATCGTTTGTAAGTTCAAATACAATTATAATTGCGGTAATCGGTGCTCTGGTTGTTCCCGCTACAAGACCGCCCATTGCTACCAATGCATATGCATTTGGCGTTGCTGTAATTAAAGGAAAAGTCTGGTGCACAAACGAACCGAAAAAATAGCCGAGCATTGCGCCCATAAACAAAGAAGGAGCAAAAATACCGCCGGACCCGCCGGAACCAAGTGTTACCGATGTAGCAAATATTTTTGCAAACACCAGAATAAAAGCAACATACCAAAGCATATCGCCCCTCAATGCCAGATTTATTGTTTCATAACCTACTCCCATAATTTCAGGATATAAGAGAGCAACCAGCCCAAGAATCAATCCGCCTACTGCGGGTTTAATATATTCGGGAACATTGAATTTGTTGTCAAAAATATCTTCTGAAAAGTAAAGTAATTTTATAAAGGCATATGAAACGAGTCCGCTGATAGCACCGAGTACAAAATAAAAAATGATTTCGTACGGTGAGGCAAGCTGATACTTCGGTACAAGAAACGCTACTAAATTTCCTTCGAAAGTATGTGAAATTACTGTTGCCATTACGGAGGAAATTACGATAGGGGAGAATTGTGCAACTGCAAAATCCATTAGAATAATTTCTACAGCGAAGAGAGCACCGGCGATAGGTGCATTAAAAGCTGCGGCAATACCGGCTGCAGCGCCACATCCAACAAGAGTTTTTAATCGTTTGCTGGGAACATGAAAAAACTGGCCAACTGTTGAACCAAGGCTTGAACCGATCTGAACAATCGGGCCCTCACGTCCAACGGAACCGCCTGTGCCGATTGAAATTGCCGATGCAACAGCTTTTATGAATGCTACGCGTGGCCTGATGTTCCCGCCTTTAAGCAGAATTGCCTGCATTACTTCCGGAACTCCGTGCCCTTTTGCCTCCGGGGCTAAAAAATATATTATCGGACCGACTATTAGTCCGCCTACAACCGGGATAATTAATATCCAGTACCATTGTGTAGCTAATATGTTTTGTAAAATATTCCCCGGACCGGGATAAGAAATATCAGAAATAAACTTTATCATCCACCTGATGCCGATTCCGCCGAAACCGCCAAGTATACCAATTATAATCGCCAGAATAATCATAAAGGTATGCTCAGTCATTCTGGCCCTTTCAAACAGGGCGGAAGCTTTTTTGGATAAAGTGGTGTAAGTCTTATTAAAAGTCTTTTCTTTCAATAGAGGTTTTATTCAGCTTTTATTCTAAAAAAATTAGAAATTCATTAACTAATACTTATAATAAGAAAATTACAATTCTTATCAAACTGATACTTAAAGATGAAAATTACAGTATATCTTACTCAATCTGTTGAGGTTTATTTCTGCCTTTTTTCATTTTGGAATACAATATTGAAATGATCAGCATAACAAATCCAAGAGCGAGAAAAGATACTATCTTATAAACAGGATCTTCGTTTGTTACTCCTATTACAAAAACATACCCGACGGTTAAACCTAATGTTGAAAGAGCCATCCAGCGGTATTTCTTACTTTTCAGCAAGACGCTTAGTAAATAATACACAATGGCCACACCTATCCAGGAAACACTTGCCCAGCCTGCTGGCATTGCATGAAACAATGCATAAGGAATAATTGCAACTGCAGTTAAAAGATAGGCATTTCTCATTTGCTCAGTTGTTAATTCCAGCCTGTCTTTTTTCCAGTTTAAAATTCGTGCACTTATTAAAGCAACTATACCAAAACTTATGCTGGTGCCGCTTAATTTCCCGTCTAATACCAGGAAAGAAACAATAATCAATATGTAGATAACAAAGTTTGCAAGTATAATAAATTTAGATCTGAACCAGATCGCCGTTGAAATAACCAGCACACTTTGCCAGCACAGCAGTATAAAAAATCCCGGTGATTTAACTTCATAAATTATTGCAACGCTCAGCGCAAAATAACCCAGCATAGCATAAATAAAAGTAGAGAATCTGCTTTTTTCCTTATGCCAGAACATAATAGCTAATGACAGGAATGTAACAGAAGCTAAAATGTGGTATATGGAATTAGTACTGCTTTTTGAAAAAAATGTAATGAGCAGGAACAATCCGTAACAACCTGCAGCATTTAAAATTGTACCCATAATTACCGGTGGATCTTCAGGATAAGGTTCTTTTCTTAACCTGTTACCCATCGCAAATATTATTGAGTAAATGAGCAGGAATAAAAGATTTATTTCCGGTTCATAGGTTGTCTGCAGAGTCTTTCCCAAAACCGGGTTGTTCATAAACCACAAAAGGTGGGTGAAATATGTAAGTAAGATGCCTGTAAACAGGAATGGCATCCAGCTATATTTTAATCTGAAATAAACTGATATCAGCGATAGAGTGGTCAGCATCAGAAATATTGAATAGGGATTTTCGCTCACTATTGCCGTTACGTAACCAAGCGCCAGACTTAAAAGAATCAGATAATTTGATTCCCTTTTTATTGCGATCCAAAAGCTGACTCCCACTGCAATTACCAGTAGGATAACCTCTGGAAGCGTTTCCGCTATAATGACACCATTTCCAAAAAATTTAAGTCTAAGAGTTGTGAAGAAAAATAAAAACAAACCGCCGCCCAGCAGGTACCCGGAGATGTGGGCATATGTTTCCCGCCAATGGCGTGAGATAAAGAACACAGATACGGAGAGCGCATAACCGAATATAATATCAACGGTTACAGGGATATCCTGGAAGGGGAAAGACATTAAGAATGCGATACCGATAAAGAAAATAATTATTCCCATCTTGGCAAACCAGAACTGCCCGATTTCAAATTCGAGTTTGTCCTCATCGTCTTCGCTTTTCGGCAAAACTTTCGTTTCTTCTTCAACTATTTCAGGAGATTCACTTATAAAATTTTTGCTGCGAATCTCGAGTTGTTCTTCAATTTTCGAAACTCTTTCATCCAGGTTTTGCAGATGCCTGAGAATTTCTTTGTTGTCCTGATCCTGAGACAGAGAATTCATAATGTCTCCTCCTTAAAAAGGAATGTATACCCGTATAATTGCTGTCATACCCGGAGTTGCTGAAGGTATGACAGCAAAGAAGAAATTATTTAATTAATATTTATGAATTATTTTCCTGGTCCTTCTCGTATCTTTTAATAAATAAATACAAACCAATAGCCAGAAGTATTGTAACAATTAGTGCCACTCCTAATCCTTTTCTTCTGAAATAGTAATCATCTATAGAAGCCCTGGCATCTCTTATTACTTCCGTTGTAACCGAAAGTCCTTTCTTTACAACAATGTCATCGAATTTTTTCCTGTTGAATGAATGTACTGCGGTTCTTGCCTCCAAAACAGCCTGATGTGCATCTCTTAAATGGAATTTCTCATCTTCTACTTCCATTCCTTTTTGTTCTGCTTCATCAATTAGTTTTGAAGCAAATTGCTGTGCGGTTTTAAGACTGTCAATCATATTTCGCATATCTTTTGCAGCTTCATATCCTTTAGGTAATTTTTCCTGTGTGTGACATTTGCTACAAACAGCATCTTTAGATGTGCCGAGCAGTTTATCTGTTGTTGTAATTATCAGATGATTACTATGGCAGGTTTCGCATTCTGGATAATGCTTTTCATCAAATGCTTTTTTGTGTGGACTTGATGCAAACAATTCTGCATTAAGGGCATGGCAGGTACCGCATACTTTTGATATTGATGAAATTCCCGGAGGAGTTGCGGCATGATTCCCGTGACAACTATTACAAGCTGGAGCACCAAGATCCTTTTTCTTCAATAGTGCAATACCGTGTACACTTTGCGAATATTTTTCAAACTGGTCTGTTGGAATTTTGTATTTAGCCATATATTTTTTATCACTGTGGCATTTTGCGCAAGTGGATGGAAGATTTACAGGGTAAACACTTGAGTTTAAATCCTTTGTGGATTTTATTCCGTGACTCCCGTGACAACTCGCACATTCGGCAGGTTTTGGATCACCTTTAGCATTAAGAATCCCATGTACACTTGTTCTGTATTTATCATATTGATCAATAGCAAGGCCGGGATTATAGTTTCTCATAAACACAGAACTGCTGTGACATTTTGAACAGGTTTTGGGAATATTCAAAGGATAAACAGGTGAACGACGATTTGTTACTTTTACAATTCCGTGGGCACCATGACAGTTAATACATTGTACAATTCTGTCCTTTCCGTTTGTAGAAAGACCTCCGTGTACACTGGTTTTTAGCAGTTCAAATTGATTCGTTGGAATCTTAAAACCAAAAGCAGCCATTTTTTCTTCTGATGCATGGCATTTTATGCATACATCAGTTATTTCATTTCCTTTCGGAACGCCAATAAATCCCTTCTTTTTATCCATCGAAGCTTCCATATCATCTGAACTACTATTTCCTCCATGGCAGTTGCTACAGGATAGACCGATTTTACGATGGATATCATTTTTAAAAAGCTCCGCCGGCTCACCGCCTAACTCTGCGTGGCAATTATAGCATTGATCTTTGGAGGATGCCTGTATTCCGTAGGTGACGTTTCCGAGTGTAAAAATTATAAGAAGAATTAATAAATTTTTCATGACACCCACCCCAAAATTGTTAAGATTATGATGAACATAACGGCAAAAATCCCCAGGTAATTAATAAATCGATTATGTTCACCCCTGGCGCTCTTTCTATCCCAGAACGGGACAAGCAGCCAGAGAAGTCCTGCAACACCAAATAGTAAAATGCCCAATACTTCTCCCTCAATAAATAATACATGTCCCGGGAAATATTTTAGCGTCTGAAACATAAAGAGGAAATACCATTCAGGTTTGATTCCTGCAGGGGCCGATGAAAATGGATCGGCTTTATGCCCAAGTTCGGCAGGGAAGTAAACTGCCAGGATGGCAAGAATATTCAGGACGATCAGCCAGAGAAGCAGGTCACGCAGCATAAAGTTCGGGAAGAAAGGCATTTTCTTTTTTTCTTTTTCTTTCTTTTTTTCCATATGAAGCGGTTCGCTGATACCCTGCCTTTGAATAAGTAACAGGTGAATGCCAAGAATTATTGTGAAGATTCCCGGCAGCAGGGCAACGTGAAAACCGAATAATCTGGATAGAGTTGCGCCGGTTACATCCGCCCCGCCCCTTATAAAAGTTTTGAGCGGAGGCCCAATTACCGGAACTGCGCCTGCGATATCTGAACCTACCCTGGTTGCAAAAAATGAAAGTTCATTCCACGGCAGCAGGTAGCCGCTAAAACCGAAGAACAGGGCAAGAAGGAACATAATAAATCCCGTTACCCATGTCATTTCTCTCGGGTACCTGTAGGATTTTTCGAAATAAACGCTGAACATATGAATAAATGCCGAGAGAATAAAAAGATTTGCAGACCATGCATGTATTGATCTGACTAGCCATCCGAATTGAACCTTTGACATTATAAATTTTACGCTTTCAAAGGCCAGGTCCGAACTTCCTTTATAATAAAATAAAAGCAGAATTCCTGTTACGACCTGGATGATAAAAAGAAACAATGAAACTCCCCCAAAATAATACCAGATTGAGTTACGGTGTACAGGTACGTACTTTTTCCCCATGTATTCCACAAGCCCGTTAACCTCCACCCGCTCATCAACCCATTTATAGAATTTTTGTAATAAATTTTTCATAATTTTTTATGCATTTTTTGATATGTAAATTTCGTTTCCTTTTTGAATTACATTTAATTCAGTAAGAGGCCGAGGCGGCGGGCCCGAAATATTACGCCCGTTCAGATCATATTTTCCGTTGTGGCATGCACACCAGATAACACCCAGGTCGCTTCTGAATTGAACAGTACAGGCAAGGTGCGTACAGGTAGCATCAAAAGCCCGGAAAGTTTTATCCTTCAGCCTGATTAAAATTACTGGCTTGCTGCCGAATTTTATTATCTTGCCTTTATCCAGCTCAAAATCAGTTATTTTTCCTGCAAGAACGCTGGAAACCTCAACTTCTGTTTGTTTGGGAGGTTTAAGATATGAGAAAAGTGGGTAAAATATTGAGGCGGCAAAACCAATTAATCCGCCTGTTAGCAGATACTTCAGAAAGCCTCTTCTGCTTGTTTGCTCTAGACTACTTCGATTTTCTTCCATAACAAATGACCCCTGTTTGTTGGAAATGAGTATAGCTCAATAGAAATAATCAATTTTAGAAGAATTAATTATTCTATCGCTTAACTGTATTTGGAGAATATATTAGTCAGTAATTAGAGGAATATTTCAAAGATTTAATGCTGTTATCAAAAGGAGTATAAAAATATACTCCTTTTGTAATATATTTTTTTAGAGATTGTCACTCTTTTTTGCGGAATGACAATCAACACAGCTTTCTTCTTTTAAGGAATTTCCGAGGTCAACAGGATGTTGAAATTCCAGTCCTTTTAGAGATACCAGTTCTTTTCCGTTGTCTGTCTTTTGTTCAATAATGGTATGGCATATATTGCAATTATTTGAAATCATTTTTCCATCTTCAGAATAATGTTTTCCATCGTGACATCGGAAACAACCAGGTGCGTAGGTATGGCCTATATTGTTAGGAAATCCTTTCCAGCTTACATTCATAGAAGGGAAGTAGTTGTTCTTATAAATATCCTGAATGTATTTTATACTTTGTCCTATTTCAGCCGATTTAGTTTTCACTAATTGAGGATAATTTGATTCATAGAAATTTTGAATGCCCAGTTTAATACTGTCTAAAGCAATTGGTTTTGCTGAGTAAGGTTTGTCCAATACATCAACTGCTACACTTTTAATATAAGGTAATTTTGGATCAATTCTATCTAAAGACATGTAACGATTAACCATCTTGTCAGGTGGATTATAAATGTGTGATGGCCTGTTGTGGCAATCGATACAATCCATTTTTCTTAATTCGTTATTATCCAATTTTTTTGTGTCAAAGTCTTCAGTTTTATATACTACTGATTTACCAGTTTCTTTTGAAGTAATTTTCACCCAGGGAATATCCTGCCGTGATTTATCTGAAGGATAGTACATAATAGTATTGTCTATATTCATATGCCAGTGAATTCCGGCGCTAGTTCCCATTTCACTGTTACCACCACCAATTTTTAAAAGCATTGTCAGGCTTGATGATGTGTTTTCTTTATCGGATAAGTAATAATGAAAATCAACTTTTTTCTCACTGAAGAAATTTTTTGGCCAGTGGCATTGTTCGCAAGTTCCTTGTGCAGGACGTAAATTTTCTACTGGTGTAGGAATTGGTTTCGAATATTTATGAAAGAGTACAGAGTAAACCTGGTATGCACCGGATATTTTTGATTTTACATACCATGTTGTTCCACTACCTATGTGGCATTGCACACAGGCAACACGAGAATGCGGGGAGTTCTTATAAGCTGTGTACTCGGGATTCATCACATTGTGACAAACAGTACCGCAGAATTCCACGGTTTCAGTATATTCGTATGCTTTAAAACTTCCGAATGCTGTAAAGACCAGAAATAAAATTGTTCCAACTGAAAAAAACGTGAATGATATTCTGTGTCTGGGGTCATTTAAATCGAGAACCGGAAACTTGCTGGCTGTGAATGTTCCCTTTAATTTTTGTTTATGGGCCTTATAAATTCCAAAAGCAATAAGGCCTAATCCAACAACCAAGATTGAAGGAAAGATAATAAAAGTAATTATCCCGAGGTAGGGATTTTCTTCTGCTGACGTTGCATCAAGAACTGTGAGGAATAAAATCAGTCCAAAACTAACAGAAGCTATTATAGCACCTGCAAAGGTTATGGGGTTATAAAACGAATCAGGAAATCTTTTTTTCATTATACCATCAATATTTTAGAATAATAAATTATCTGTATACAAAAAGCATGGCATAAATTATCCAGATAATAATGCTGAAGCCCATGCTAAGTGCAGCCCATCCAAAGAATTTAATTGCTCTGATAACTATTGGCTGGTAGGGTTCGACCATATAATTATCAAGTTCCCCATTTTCTTTTAATTTTCTATATTCTGCCGGTCTGTCTAATTCAAATTCATCGAGTTCCATTCTACCCGTAAAAATAACAATATCCATCGGAAATTTTTCAGGTCTTAAGTGCGTATTAAAAAAATGGACAGTAAAAATAAAACCGGTAGCCAGCAGAGCTTCATCGCTGTGAATTATAGTAGCGACGTTTATAACCCAGCCCGGGATAAACCTTGTAAAAAATTCCGGGAACCAGAGTGAAAGCCCTGTAGAGCCAATGACAAATATTCCCCAGAACACTGCAAAATAATCAAATTTTTCCCAGTAAGTCCAATGTCCGTAATCCGGCCTTTCTCCTTTTCCCAAAAACCACTTCATTGATCCTTTTAAATCCAACCAGTCTTTTTTATTAAACATCATAGAATTGGGACCGAAAATCATTTGTTTTAATGATTTATTTTCTTTTTTCTTTTGCCTGAAAAGATCAATCACGTGTGTAGCAAATACGCCGAGCATAATTACAGCAGCAAATCTGTGTATAAATCCTGTGGATTCAAAACCACCAAGTATGTGCGATAAAATATATGCCCATTTTGTATACGCAAATTTTAGCGTCATACCTGTAAGAGCAAGACTTAAAAAACTTACAATCATTAATATGTGCAGAATGCGTTGCAGCCTGGTAAATCGCTGTACTTCCATTTTTTCTTGTTTAGCTCGTTCCATTTTTTATTCTTTTGAATCCATATTAGAATTATTTAATTTTTCTTTCTCTTCTTTTTTCTTTTTCAGTTCACGTTTGTATTGAAGTGAACGGGGTAGCCACAATAATGTATGTGCACCGGCAATTACGAAGGTACCCAGCAGTAAGCCTGTCATTCCCCAGAAAGTCCAGAATAGCCAGGGATATTTTTCCGGATCATGATGAGTGGCATGTGTAAAATAGCCGGCAAATTGTTTTGTCGCAGTCTGGTGACATTTTTGGCATGTTGCTAGAACATTTTCTCTGCTAAGGTGAGATTCAGGGTCAGTTACTTTAAGAATATCGTGAGAACCATGGCAGTCATAACATTTTGCGGTTTTTGAATATCCCAGCTGTGAAACTTTGCCGTGATAAGTATCAAAATATGTCTTTGCAATTTCCTTGTGGCAGTTTCCACAGGTATTCATTATCTCCATTCTGAAACCTGCCTGATCTGTTCTTCTAATCTGATGTGCACTGTGGCACGTATTACAAACTGGCAGTGCTTTATCCGTTTTAGTTACCAGCGTTGAGTGAACGCTTTTTTCGAATTGAGCTTCAATACCATAGTGGCAATTACCACACGTTTTAGCAACATTATTTTTATTTATGCTGGAAGCCGTATCAGTGTGCGGTAATTCCCTGTGTGCGGTGTGACAATCTGTACAGGTCGCAGTTACAGTGAGTCCGCTTTTTAATAATCCTTTTCCGTGGATACTTTCGACATAACTATTTATAATATTTTTTTCCGGTCCCTGATATTTAACAGCAGCCTTTTCTCCTTCTCTGTGACATTTTGCACAAAGAGTAGGAATGTTCGGTGAAAAAATAGGAGACTTTGTATTCTTTTTTCCAAGAACATAGTGGGTGCCGTGACAGTCTGAACAAAATGGTGCATTACTGTCTCTTTTTGCATAAAGTTTTCCGTGGGTGCTGATTTTATATTCTTCGCCGACTTCAGCGTGACAAGAAGCACAATCCACTTTAGCTGTAATTCCTTCGCAAGGTCTTAATTTTGATTGATTAACACTTGAGTGGCACTGGCTACAGGCAGTTTTATTATGTATAGAACCCTGTAATTTATCATAATCAACAAAAACAGAATGACCATCTTTTTTTGATTTTAAATTCACATCGGAATGACATCTCAAACAATCGCCATCGGCCATTCCCTGCGCATAAAATGCACTTCTGATTTTGTGCGGTTGATGGCAGTCAACACAAGCCGGAAGAACGTGTGCTTGCTTTTCCCAGAGCTCACCTTTAATTACTTTTCTGTGAACCTGTTCAATTTCCATATGACATTTAGTACACGTTGCTGCAATATTATTCCGTGCAATTGTAGATCTTGGATCTGTATGTGGCAATATTCTGTGCGGGGAATGGCAGGATGCACAGGTTGCTGCTACGCTCAATCCTTTTTTAAGAAGTCCGTCACCATGCATACTTTCTGAATAGTTTTCCAGTATATGGTCCTGCGGAATTTTCCTTTGCCTTTGAACCGCAGTGCCTTCTTTATGACAGCTGCCACAAAGAAACGGTATTTTTATGGGGGCCACTGCAGATTTAGGATCTTTTACTTTTATTATATCGTGTGAACCGTGGCAGGTTTGGCAGTTTGGTGCCAGCCTGTCACCACTTTTATATGCTTGACCGTGCAAACCTTCATCATACATTTGTTGTGCTTCATCGTGACAGGTGTTACAAGTAGCTTTTTTTACATCTGTTGTATGAGGAAATTCTGTTTCTTCCAAATCTGTATGGCACAGAATACAATCAACATCACCGTGAACGGATGAAGCTAATTTTTTTGCATCTACAAATACAGAAAAAGATCTTCCGTTTTTTGTCCCTCTTAAAGTTTTATCTTCGTGGCACATAAGGCAATCATCTTTCGATTGCCCGTGAGAAAAGTTAAATGCGATGAGTGTTAAAAATAATATTGAAAGAGAAAAACTTCGATGATACAACTTATGACCCCTTTTTTATCGAATTCACCCACTGATAATTTGGGTGAATTCGATTGTTTATGCAATTTGGTATTATTACAGTCTTAATTTTTATTGTTCTTTATTATCCTGGTTTTCCTGGCTCTCCTGATTCTGTTTTTTTATTCTCTCTAATTCAGCAGGATGTTCCTCAGCCATTTCTTCCTCAGTAATTGTTCCTTTTAGCCAGGCAATATTCATCGGGTATGCATCTGGATTGAAAATAACAAAGTAGAAATGCCATACAACAATAGCCAGGAATGCAAGCCATGCCTCATAGAAGTGGATTGTTCGGGCAATATCCCAACCGAGTTTTGTCAGCAGGCCGATAAAAGTATTGTCAAACCATAGGATAACACCTGTAATTGTCATTACAATTGTTCCCCAAATAAGTGCCCAGTACTCGGCTTTTTCTACATAGCTGAATCTATCTAATTTTGGTTTGGTTTTAGAAATACCAAGATTATATTTTGCTACTCCGATAGCTTCAGTAATATCTGAATATCTTGGGAGAAGATCTTTGACCAGTTGTTTACCACGTGTAGTAAACAAAATGTAATAGAGGTGATAGAGTGAGGCTGCTACCATAACTACCGCAGCAACACGGTGAATTATTCCACGAATTTCAAATCCATATTCACTTAAATTCCTTAAATGGCTTACCCACCATGTCTCTGGGAATCTGAGCATAAATCCAGTTACAACAAGAGTAAGGAAACTGCTGAGCAATGCAATGTGTTGTATTCTTTCACTCAAATTCATTCTAAGATAAAGAGCATGTCCGTGGTGTTCTTCTTTGATCAGACCACGCTGTTTCATCTTCTTAATTTTAGCTTTCTTAATAAAATCCAGAATATTATGAAGCAGCATTCCGCCAATAACAATAAATATTAGTAAAAGATAAGCGTTTGCTATCCAGTAAAGAATTGGTTCAGCCTTTTTCGTCATTGTCAGATGAACCTGTCCTACAGTAAAGTTTTTATTAGCGCCAGGGTGGCATTTCCCGCAGGTCTTTATAAGATTACCTTTGTACACTGTTGAAGTAGGGTCACTTGCCGGTTTAATATCGTGCGCGCTGTGACAGCTTGCACAATTGGCTACCGTAGTGGAGCCACCTTCAATTGCCAGCCCGTGATAAGAATCCTGAAATGTTTCCGGCCTGTTTGCAGAAAGACCGTATTTGCTGGTTAGCTTTACGGAACTATGACAGGGAGTACATACTTTCGCGGAAACATTTCCTGCTGAAACAGGTGAATTTGGGTCGTTATGCATCAATATATTGTGTTCACCGTGACAGTCAGTACAAACCGGCGCATCAGGATTACCTTTTTCTAATGCAACACCATGAATGCTTTGGTTATATACTTTTTCAATCGAGCCATGGCATTTTCCACAGGTGTTAGGAATATTAGTTTTGAAAACCGTTGAATTAGAGTTCGTTCCCTTTTCCATTTCGTGTGCAGTATGACAATCTACACAGTTAGCCGCTTTTGCATTTCCACCATTTAAAGCTTTGCCGTGAACGCTGTTTTCATACGATTTTATAAATGCCGTACTTGGTGCAATCCTGTTTCTGACATCAGGATTATCGAGGTGGCATGATAAACATAATTTCTCCTGAGAAATTTTAACCTGGAGAGTATCACGTTGAACAGTAATATCGGTAATTGGAGATTCGTGACAGATTAAACAATTCGGAGCTCCTTTTAAATCCTTTTTATACGCCTGGTAGTGCGTCGATTTAAGAAATTTATTCTTTTCAGTTTTGTGACATCTTCCACATCCATTTACAATATTTGTTTTATAAAAAGGGGAGCCTTTTTTCTTTGGGGAAATAATATTATGAGTACCGTGGCAATCTTTACAATTTTCACCAACTTTAGTTCCTTTGCCGTTTGTTTTCAAAATCTGGGGATGAAACTGATGCTTTACTGGGGCATTTTTGTGACAATTTACACAGGTAACAGGCGTAATATTTTCCTTATGTGGTAATTCCTCCGGATCAAATCCAACGTGGCAGGAAACACAATTTAATTTTGCATGTGGAGATTTTTTTAATATTGCCTGGTCAACAAATAAAGAGACTTCTTTTCCATTTCTTTCGGTTGTTAATGTGTTATCGCTGTGGCACATCAAACAATCATCATTCGATTGTGCTCTTATATTAACAGAAAACAGGCCGATGATTAGAAAGCATACAAGGATCAGACCGGAAAGTATTTTATTTATGTTCATTTTGACAGCTTAAAATTTTCAGATTGAGATAATTTAACAGTTTATTAATATGGATCAGCAGTTAAAAACCTGATGTGAATGCACAGGCCTCAAATTTTCAATGAACTATGCTAATGAGAAAGCAAATCCAAAAAGAGCGACAATTGCTACAATAAACAATAAATAGCTGATTATGTACTTCATTATTATTTCCCTATAGTTGTTAAATCAAGAAATACCATATTTTATGACAATGTTTATTTCAAAGACTATACCATACATATCGGGACATAAAAGTCACAATTTAGCAATTTTTAGCCCATTCTTCTCATTTTCAGGAACTTGAAAAAACACAATTTCCCGAAAATGAAAACAAAAATTAACCTTATATTTTGTCTTATTTACTGTATTTAGGTGGAAAAATCGAAGGTGATGCTAAGAGCGTGAAACTATTTCAAAAGCTAAGTCTGAATATGCTTTAGCACCTATAGAACTGGGATTATATAAAATAGCCGGTGTTCCGTTTAACGTGGCTTCATTTAGGGTCGTATTTTTAGGGATGATTGTCTTAAATAAATATCGGGCAAATTGATTTAATATTCTGTCCTGCATCTGGGATGAAGCTTTGGTTCTTGGTTCATACATAGTTATAAGAATACCTTCTATCTTTATTAAACTATTCCAATTTTTTTTAACCCAGCTAATATGTTCAACAATTTTAATAGCCGCATTCAACGAAAACATTTCCGGTTTCATCGGAAGAATTACTGAGTCTGAAGCAGTTAATGCAATAGTAGTCAGTCCGCGAAGATAGGGGGGGCAGTCCAGAATGATAAAATCATAATTAAAAATAACAGAGCGCAATACATTGCTGAGATACATATTATTATGAGAAAGTTTAGATAGTCTTTCTTCATCCAATGCATTTTTTAGAACTGAAGGAATGAAACTTAAATTATCAATAGAAGTTTTATAGATAACTTGGTCAATGGGCTTTATATAATTTAATAATTGAAATAAACCGCTTTCATGTGATCCTATAGCAATCCCCAAACCGATATTGCAATCGCCCATAGGGTCCATATCAACCAGAAGAGTGCGTTTATTAGCAAGAGCTAGATTTGCAGCTAAATTGATGGCTGTTGTTGTTTTGCCAACACCACCTTTAGGCATTGCTACAGCTATTATTTTTCCCATAAATAATGTGCTTTTTTATTCCCGGTTTGAAACTATTAATACATGATTACAAGGTTTTTCTACAAGGGGAATTTAATTTTCTTTCAAATCTTATAACGCCGCATAGTGACTAAAAACCTGTTTTATTTTTAAGAATTGAATTATTTAATCAATCGTTCAATTAAAATAATTTTCAAAGAATGTTACCAGCAAGTTCATAATTACTAAACTTATATATCAAACTGGAATTATTTAGAAGTAACCAATAACATAATTTGTTATCGATTCTAATTTCTAAAAATTAAGGATATTTTTTATAAATTGGTGATACGTAACATATCTCCTTAAGAAATATAATAAGATATCAATAAAAAGAAATCTAATTTTTGTTATTATTGAGGATATATTTGGTATCTAAATAAGGTTACCTTGCCCAACTTTCAGCAGCAGCAGTATTGCCCTGCTTAAAATCTTTTGGCAATGAAAGTAGGGAGGATTTAACTAAAATAACAGGAATATCAGAGTATCTTGTCACTTTTTCGGCAACTGGTCCCATTACAGAATTAATAAACTTGCCAGATCCATGAGTAGCAAGTATAATAAGTTCAATCTTGCTGTCCCTTGCATAATTTAATATCTGGTCGTAGGGATTTCCACTTTTCACTACTTCGATAATATTTAAATTATCATCAGCAAAATTCTCAAGAATTTCCTTTATTTCTTTGCTTGCTTTATTTAATAAATCTGGGGTAGCCTCTGGGCATTTTGGACCCCTGTTATACATTGTGGGAATAATTTCTATGCAATGCAGTAAATGAATTGTAGCACCGGAATCTGTTGCAATATTGCAGGCGTAGTCAAGGGCTGCTATGGAATTTATTGATAGGTCTGTAGGCACTAATATATTATTAAACTTTTGCATCGCTTTCCCCCTGGAATGATTCTATTGAACCATCAGCGAATTCATTTTTAATGCAATCTCATTCAAATCATAAGGTTTGTAAAAGATTGAATTAACTAGAGTTTTCATCTTTTTTTCAAACTCATTGAACTGATTTTTATAAACATAAGTGAGAATTATTGGCATTTCAGAATTTTTTGTCCTGATATTTTCACAAAGTTTTTCAATCACACCCGATGGTTCAGTATCCATCAATATCAAATCAACTGTAGAGTTTTCGGATACTGCTTCAAGAATAGATAAGTCGGTAGTAGTAGTAATATTATATTTATCCTGAAGGTAAACGAGCAAACTCAGGCAAAGATTAAAATCGGGACTATAAAAAAGTATTTTCTTTAATTTTTTCAAACTATTCAACAAATATTAATTTAAATGTAGATTGACAGGATTTATATGTTCTATTTGCGTGCCAAAATAAGAAAATAGCAATTATAGGCCGGATGGTTAAAAAAGGGAAAATCAGGGCAGAAATAAAGAAAACTTATTCTGAAATATAAAAATCCGGTTTTTTACTTTCTCGAAATTGCAAAAACCTGGTTTTGACTTTCATGAAATGAGAAATAAGCTGAAATTATCAATAATTAAATGTTAATTTCCAATTCCTTTAGTTTTCTATAAAGTGTTGAGAGCCCAACCTGCAAAAGTTCTGAAGTTTTTTCTTTATCATTATTATTCAGGTCAAGAGCTTTCACTATATAATCTTTTTCAAATTTTCTAATTGCTTCTTCAAGTGAACCTAATTTTGAAAAATCTACCGTAGTTGAATGATGAGAAAAATTTTCAGGAAGATCTTTCACAGTAATAAAATCGCTTTTAGCAAATATGACAGCTCTTTCCATTACATTCTCAAGTTCCCTTACTTCGCCTTTCCAATCATATGCAATCATTGCACGCACCGCATCACTATCGATCCCTTTTATATTTTTATTCATTTCCTTTCTGTACTTGTCAAGGAAATGATCGGCAAGAAGAGGAATATCTTCTTCTCTTTCTTTCAGCGAAGGAAGTGAAATCTCAATTACATTTAGCCTGTAATAAAGATCTTCTCTGAATCTTCCTGCTTTTATTTCTTCTTTAAGATCACGGTTTGTAGAAGCTATTATTCTAACATTTACCGGTATAGTTGAGGTTGATCCAACCGGGGTGATTTCTTTTTCCTGCAAAGCTCTTAAAAATTTGACCTGCAGTTGCAAAGGCATTTCACTTATCTCATCAAGAAAGAGAGTACCTGTATCTGCTGCTTTAATTAATCCCTCCTTTTCTGAAACAGCTCCGGTGAAAGCCCCTTTTTTGTGTCCGAATAATTCACTTTCAATTAAGTTTTCAGCTATGGCCCCACAATTTACGGCCATAAATGGCTTTTCTTTTCTTCTGCTTTTAAAGTGAAGCGAGCGTGCAACAAGCTCTTTACCGGTTCCGCTTTTCCCGGTGATTAAAACTGAGCTTTCTGTTTCCGCAACAGTTTGAATCATTTCGTATACTCTTCTTATCGCTGGACTTTTACCTACAATATCATCAAAATCAAAATTTCTCTGAATCTCTTTTCTCAAAATTCTGTTTTCCAGCAAGAGACTCTTAACTTCAAACAATCTTTTTGCTTTTATCAGAAGCTCATCAAATTCAACAGGTTTAAGTATATAATCGCTCGCACCGTTTCTTAAGGCTGTTATTGCTGTATCAAGAGAACCAAAAGCAGTAATTACAATAATAGCAGTTTGAATATTTAATTTTTTGATCTCCTCAATTAATTGAGTTCCTTTCATCTGTGGCATCTCAAGATCAGTAATCACTAGATCGAATGCTTCTTGAAGTATTTTTTCGTAAGCTACTTTCCCATTTTCGGCTTCTTCAACTGTGTAGCCTTCTTTCTTTAAAACAAATGAAAGTGATTCCCTTATTATTTCTTCATCGTCAACGACCAGTATTCTATGTGACATTAGAGTTCCTCTGTTAAGCTTGTATTGGTAATGAAATAGTGAAAGTCGTCCCTTCACCCGGTGAACTTTTTACTTTTAAGTCACCCTGAAAACTTTTTATAATTCCGTAACTAACCCAAAGACCAAGGCCGGTTCCTTTGCCTTCTTTTTTGGTAGTAAAGAAGGGTTCAAATATTTTTGCAATATTATCTTCCGCAATTCCCGTGCCTGAATCCGTAAAATTAATAATAACATAATCATCTGTTTTGGAAGTCTGGCAAAATATCTGGTTTTCCTGCTTAGGGTTATCTGGTTCACAAATAGCATCTACTGCATTTAATAAAATATTTACAAAAACCTGCTGAATTTGATCGGCAACCAGCGGCAGATTTGGAATTTTTTCTTGCAGTTCGGTTAGAAATTCAATTTGTTTTGCTTTTTTACCGACTTTTACAATTTCTACAGCTTCTACTATAACCTGGTTAATATCAGTTAATTGCAATTCATAGTTTGAAGGACGCGAAAAGTCTACGAGGTCTCTTATTATTTTTGAAATTCTTGTAACCTGGCTCTTAACAAGTCCTAATTTTTCCGTAACAAATTGATCATTGCTGGAACGCAACACAACCTGTACAAGAGCGGAAATTGAAGCAAGTGGATTGCCAACTTCGTGTGCAACTCCCGCAGCCAGGGTTCCTATACTTTCCATTTTTTGCGTGTGAATAAGCTGTTTCTCAAGCATTTTCTTTTCACTCAGATCTCTGTGAACCCCAAAATATGAAACAACTTTCCCGCCGGCATCCAGAATCGGGGAAATCAGTAACTGAGTAAAAAATACCTTACCGTTTTTTTTCTTGTTTTCTACTTCGCCAACCCAAACTTTACCGGTAGAAATAGTCTCCCACATATTTTGCCAGAATTTTTTGGGATGTTTGTGGCTGCCAAAAATGCTGGGATTTTTTCCAATCAATTCTTCTTTGGCATAACCGCTTGCTTCAACAAATGCTTTATTTACATATACCATTTTTCCTTCAAGATTAGTAATCTGTAAGGGATTTACAGTATTTTCTGCCACTGCGTAAAATTTTACTAAATCATCTTCAAGTTTTTTTTGCGCAGAAATATCCCGTGCAAGGGCAAAAAAAAATTTTATTGATGGATCTTCCGGATCATTAAAAGGTGTTAAAACAAGGTTGAATGAATATGTGTTGTTATTTACTTTAGTCTGTGCGGGAAGGCTGTAGCTTTCAGTATTTTCAAGACAAATTTGAATGGCATTGGCAACTTTTTCTTTATAAGTAGGATCGAATATTTCAAAAAAATCAAAACCTTCCAGCTCTTCTTTTGATTTTTCAAGATATTGTCTTGCAGATTTATTGGAATCCAGAATATTTCCTTGGACGGAAAGTACAAAACACATACCCTGAAAATTTTCGAAGATATCGAATCCGAAAGTAAATTTTTTTGCTTTTTCTTTTTGTGTCATCCGGATGCTGATTTATTAAATGTAATTTCTAATATAGAAAAATAAGCCATATGTAGTAATTATGCGAATTCTAAAAAATAAATCACTATTGATTATATAAAATAATGCCAAACTTAGCATGATTCAGATGTTAATAATTAACATAAAATTTCTGTAGGAAATTTAATCAATTAATTAGCTAAATAAGACTCAATCTTAATAAAATTCCCAATTTTAGGAATGACTTTCCAATGCATTTCAACCCTGAGAAATTTGGTTTAATATTATTAATTCCACTATTGTGAATTGTAAAGAAATGGGATAAATGTTTCTTAGAAAACTTTGGAATGAAGATTGCTGATAATATTTACACAAGGGAACAGTTTATATCCCTAAAAATTTTTTGAGGTCTGAAAATATCGGTTGCTGAACTTACAAATAAGAGTTTCTCCGGGGCTAAATAGGGGAAAACCGAAAGGTTAGGGTGATAGTCCCAATACAGGTTCCAGCAATATCTCAATCTAATGATTCAACCCACTCCTGTTTTAGGTTGAGACCAATCCTTCAGACCTACCGAGACACGGTGATGAACTTAGGCTACCACACCGTGTCTTTTTTTATTAATTCTTCAATAAAAATTCTTTTAACTCTCTGAAGTTGCCGGAAAGTTTTACTGTTTGTTTATTACCTCTTAATGAAGATTTAAGAGATTCCGGAAGTTCCGGATCTTTGCCAATTGCAAATTTAATTACGTTTCCAAATTTTGCAGGGTGCGCAGTTTCAAGAAGAATTTTTGTAATCCCTTCCAGTTGAGAAATTTTATGCATTGCCGAAAAACCGACAGCACCATGTGGATCAACTAAATATCCAAATTCATTATAAGCTTTTTTGATTGCTTCAACGGTTTCTTTATCAGATATAGAGATACTTTCAATATTATCTTTTATTTCTTCATATGAATTTTGAAATATCTGTGCGATTCTTTCAAAATTGTTCGGGTTCCCAACATCCATTGCGTTTGATAAAGTTGAAACTGAAAGGCGAGGTATGAAGTTTCCTGTAGAAATATAATCTGAGAATACAGAATTATTGTTTACTGCAGAAATAAATTTATGAACAGGTAATCCCATCTTTTGTGAAATAAGTCCTGCCGTTAAATTGCCCAGGTTACCGCTCGGTACGCAAAATATAAAAGGTTCAGATTTATTAGCAAGCTGCTGATATGCTCTGAAATAATAAAATGTTTGTGGAATCAGTCTTGCAATATTAATTGAATTAGCCGAGGATAAATTAATTCTGCATACAATTTCTTCGTCGCTGAATGAGTTTTTAACAAGGGACTGGCAATCGTCAAATGTTCCGGAAATTTCCAGGGCGGAAATATTGTTCCCAAGTGTTGCAAACTGCATCTCCTGTATTTTGCTGATTTTTCCGGCAGGGTAGAGAAGTATAACTTTTATTCCGGGTTTTTTGTAAAAAGCGTTTGCAACAGCACTGCCTGTATCTCCGGATGTTGCGACTAAAATTGTCGTCTCACGATTCTGACTTTGTATAAAATGGGCAAATGATTCTGCCATAAATCTTGCTCCAAAGTCTTTAAAAGCAAGAGTTGGCCCGTGAAATAATTCCAGCACTTTAATTTTATCGGACAGGTGAACCAGGGGTGCATCATAATTTATTGCGCTTGAAATTATTTTTTGAAGAGATAATTCAGGAATTTCATCTTTCAGTAACAAGTTAGAAATTTCAAAACATATTTCCAGGAAGGTTTTTTGTTCAATGTTTTCAAAAAACGATTTCTGCAAAAGTGGAATTTCAACGGGCATATATAATCCACCTTCACTGCCAATGCCCTTAAATAATGCTTCCTGAAAACTAACTAACTCTTTTTTGTTTTTTGTGTTGTAAAGTTTCAAGATTTATAACACTCTGGGTCCTTTTTGATTAATCTTTGAGATATAAAGGTCGGAATTAATATTATATGAATAAACGACTTTTTGCATCGCATCTCCGATTATTTCCGCATTACCGGGAGTTAAGCTCAATGCAAAAACTGAAGGTCCTGAACCGGAAATATTTGCTCCAATTGCTCCTGCTTCCATGGCTGCTGTTTTTATTCCCTGGTAACCGGGAATAAATTTTGAACGAACCGGCTCACTAATAATATCATTTAATGATCTTTTAATTACATCTGTATTACCTTGTGAAAGCCCCGCTACCAGGGCAGCCAGGTTTCCCGATTGAATTACAACATCGTGAAGTGGAATTTGTTTTGGCAACATTTTCCTGGCCTCTTCTGTTTTTATTTCAATGTTAGGATAAATTACTGTGCAATATAATTCTTCGCGTGTCGGAATGCTTATAACTTCAATAGGAGAGAGACTTCTGACAATTACAAATCCACCAAATAAACAGGCTGAGATATTGTCAGCGTGGGGAACTCCCCCGCTTGTTAATTTCTCTCCATTAAGCGCGTGTTGTAGCAATTGTTCTTTACTCAATGGTCCGTCAAGAATTTCATTTAATGCGAAAACCGACGCAACAGCACTAGCTGCGCTTGATCCCAATCCGCTGCTAATCCCCATTTTTTTATGAATCTCAATTTCAATTCCCTTGTCAATTTGTAGGTGTTCAACAAGCGAAATTAAGGATAGTCCGGCAGTATTTTTCAATGGATCAAAAGGAAGTTTGCCACTATCCCCGGTGATTTTTGAAATATTAATTCCGGGTTTATCAGTGAAGCGCAAAACTATTTCATCGCCGGGCTGATCGAGTGCGAATCCCATTATATCAAATCCGGGGCCCACGTTTGTTACAGATGCCGGAGCGAATACTTTTATTTCATCTCTCATTTTATTTAATTAGTTTTTTCGCAACCATTATTTCGGCACAGAGTATTGCTCCACCTGCGGCGCCTCTAACGGTATTATGAGAAAGCACAACAAACTTGTAATCAAAAAAGACATCTTTCCTTAGCCGGCCGATTGAAACGGCCATCCCTTTGTCAATGTCTCTGTGAATTTTTGGCTGGGGATATTTGTCTTCTTCAAAATAATGAATAGGCTGTTTTGGAGCAGTTGGAAGTTTCATCTTCTGAGGCACACTGTTAAATTTTTTCCAGACATTTTTTATTTCCTCTGGTGTAGCTTTTTTCTTTAGCTTAACCTGAACACATTCAAGGTGTCCATCCACGACAGAAACTCTGTTGCATTGCGCGCTGATTTTTAATTTTGTTTTTTCAATTTTTCCTGGCTTTAATTTCCCCAGAATTTTTAAAGGTTCAGTCTCAAGTTTATCCTCTTCACCGGGTATAAAAGGGAGCACATTATCGATTGTGTCAAGACTTGAGACACCGGGATACCCGGCTCCTGACAATGCCTGCATTGTTACTACGTTTACTTTATCAATGCCGAATTTATCGAGTAAAGGTTTTAGGGCAATTACCATTCCGATAGTTGAACAATTCGGATTTGTTACGATACAGCCATTGCCAAATTTCTGAGTTTTAATGATTTCAAGGTGATCAGAATTAATCTCGGGAACCAATAGAGGAACATCTTTGTCCATCCTGTGGTTTTTTGAATTTGAAACGACTGTATAACCTGCCTTAGCGAATACAGTTTCAACCTCACCTGCTATACTGGAATCGAGTCCTGAAAAAACAATTTTGCATTTAAGACCCGGTGTACATTCTTTAACTTTTAATTCACCTATTTTTTTTGGAAGGGGAGTGGTTAAAATCCAGTTAGCTGCATCCTTATATTTTTTCCCGGCGGATCTTTCCGATGCTGCCACTTCAGTAATTTCAAACCATGGGTGATATGCAAGCATCGAGACAAATTTTTGTCCAACACTACCCGTAGCACCTAATATTCCAACTGAAATTTTTTTCTTCACTTTCAGGCTCTTTGAAATTTAATTTTTGGAAATTGATTATAGTCTTAACTCAATAATATATAAAGAATTATGCTCTAATAAATGACCTTTAAAAATAATAATCATTTCAACTAAAAATTGATTAATTTTGATTAGTAAAATTTATCCGGGAGGTAATATGCTGCTGGGACTGGTTCAATATGATCCTGAATGGGAAGACAAGGAAAGAAACAAGCAAAAGCTAACCTGGCTGATTGAAAATAATTATAAAGAAGCTGATGTCTTAATTTTTCCGGAGATGACATTGACCGGATTTACAATGAATTCGGCTGACTTTGCTGAACTGGTTAGGGGGGATAGTTTTAAATATTTTTCCAGGCTGGCTATAACCTGTAATAGCCAAATTATTGCCGGGATTATTGAAATTTATAAAGAAGAATATTTTAACACGCTTATACATTTAGATAAAAAAGGAAAACTTGTAAAAAAATACAGGAAGATCCACCCGTTTTCTTTTTCGACGGAGGATAAGCATTATACTCGCGGAAAGAAAACTGTAATAACTGAAATTGAAGATTTCAAAACCGGCCTTTCTATTTGTTATGATCTCAGGTTTCCTGAATTGTACAGGAAGTACGCAAAAGACAGAGCTGAATTAATCATTAATATTGCTAACTGGCCTGTAACAAGAATTGAACACTGGAAATTACTGCTTCGTGCTCGTGCTATTGAAAACCAATGCTATGTTGCAGGAGTGAACAGGGTAGGGAAAGATCCTAAACTTCAGTACAACGGTTTTTGTACAGTGATTGACCCGATGGGAAATGAAGTTATTACCGGGTATGATGAAGAAAAATTAATAATGGCAGAAATAGTAAAAGATAATGTAATTGAAGTCAGAAAATCTCTCCCTTTTCTTGATGATATTTATCTGATCTGAAATATTGAGAAATATTCAAAGATAGAATTACTAACATTGAGTAATTTAAGAGGTAATCCGTTGCTAGATTACCTCTTGAACTAATATAAATTTATAATCTCTTCTTTAAAAGTTTAGTAATCACTTCAGGTCAAAGCAAAATTTTTGATTAGGACAGTGGCTTAGTCACAACACAGATTAATGGCTTTTTATTATTTTATTCTACTTAGTAATACCATTTAGAGTTAGGATGTTCATACTTTGAAGTTAACTGTACTTATACTTTCTAATTATATTGGGAACAAAATGTGTAGAGTTACAGTTTCAATATTATGCCTAGGTTTAAGAACAAGTCCACAGAATTAAACAGACACGAGAACATTTTCAGGATTTACAAATAAATCAACTTTAAGATGTGGAGAAGAGATACCACTTTAAAAAACGGGGCGCAATGATAACGCCAAATTATAGATTTATAATTTAAAGGATAAAAAAATGGTAACAGCAATTATCCAACATGAAGTTGAAAACTTCGCAGAATGGAAAAAAATATTTGATGCAGATGAACCCAATCGTGCAAAAGCAGGAGTTAAATTAACTGGCCTTTACACATCGGTCAAAAACCCCAAAGATGTAACAATGATTTTTGAACCACCTAAAGCAGAACTATATGAGGCAATGATGAGTGACCCGAAAAGACAGGAAGATATGAAGAAAGCAGGAGTAATAAGTAAGCCTGTAGCAACAATTCTAAACAAGGCTTAATAATAACACACAAGGACACTGTTAGGTGCGAATAATCTATCAATGTTCACTTTGCTTTTAACAAAAACCTCCGGCTTATTTACCGGAGGTTTTCTAATTAATTTATCACCTGAGTAAATTTAATCACTTCAGGTCAAATCTGTCAAGATTCATCACCTTGTCCCAAGCTGCAACAAAGTCCTTAACGAACTTTTCTTTCGCATCTTTACATCCATAAACCTCAGCAAGTGCACGAAGTTCTGAATTTGAACCGAAGATAAGATCTACACGTGTGCCGGTCCATTTAACTTTGCCCGTTTTACGATCATGACCTTCAAAGGTATCATCAGCTACAGAAGTCGACTTCCATTCAGTACTCGGATCAAGCAGATTTACGAAAAAGTCGTTTGTAAGAGTATCTTTCTTTCTGGTAAATACTCCGTGTTTGGAGCCGTCAAAGTTTGTATTAAGAACACGCATTCCACCGAGAAGAACAGTCATTTCAGGGGGTGTAAGTGTTAAAAGTTGAGCACGGTCAATCAATATTTCCTCCTCAGATGCACTGTAACCTTTCTTTTTTCTCAGGTAATTGCGGAAGCCGTCTCCAACAGGTTCCAGTACAGCAAATGAATCGACATCTGTCTGTTCCTGGGTTGCATCGCCGCGTCCCGGTGTGAAAGGCACTTTAACATTGAAGCCAGCCTTTTTTGCCGCATTTTCAACTGCCGCACATCCGCCTAGAACTATCAAATCTGCGAGAGAAACTTTCTTACTTTTAGATTTATCGTTGAATTCTTTTTGAATTTTCTTTAGGGTATTCAGCACTTTTTCCAGCTGGGCAGGGTTGTTTACTTCCCAGCTTTTTTGTGGTAGAAGCTGAATACGTGCCCCGTTAGCTCCGCCACGGTTATCAGAACCACGGAACGTTGATGCAGATGCCCATGCGGTTGATACAAGTTCAGATACTGATAGTCTGGTTTTAAGAATTTTATTCTTAAGTGCGGTAACATCTCTGCTTGTAATTTTCTTTTTAACAGCCGGAACAGGATCCTGCCAGATCAGATCTTCTTTCGGTACTTCAGGACCTAAATAACGCGCACGCGGGCCCATATCACGATGAGTTAATTTAAACCATGCACGTGCGAAAGCATCCGCAAACTCATCAGGATTTTCATAAAAGCGTCTTGAAATTTTTTCGTAAGCAGGATCGAACCTCAGTGACAGATCAGTAGTAAGCATTGTTGGTGCGTGTTTTTTTGATGGATTGGCAGCATCCGGAATTGAATCAGGAGCATTTTTAGCTACCCACTGTTTCGCACCAGCCGGGCTTTTGGTTAATTCCCATTCGTAACCAAACAGATTTTCAAAAAAGTTGTTGCTCCATTTCGTTGGTGTTGTAGTCCAGGTAACTTCAGGTCCACCACCAATTGTGTCACCGCCTTTACCAGAGCCAAAACTGCTTTTCCAGCCGAGTCCCTGTTCTTCGATTCCGGCTGCCGCGGGTTCCGGACCAACGTATTTATCAGGATTGGCAGCACCATGTGCTTTACCAAATGTATGTCCGCCTGCAATAAGTGCCACAGTTTCTTCATCATTCATAGCCATACGACCAAATGTTTCTCTTATGTCTTTTGCGGCCTCTAGAGGATCGGGATTTCCATTCGGACCTTCGGGATTAACATAAATCAGTCCCATTTGAACTGCGGCCAGGGGATTTTCGAGATCCCGATCACCTGTATAACGCTTGTCATCAAGCCATTCGCCTTCCGAACCCCAATAAATATCTTCAGGGGATTCCCAGATATCCTCGCGTCCACCGCCGAACCCGAAAGTCTTGAATCCCATAGATTCGAGCGAACAGTTACCTGCGAGTATAATCAAATCTGCCCAGGAAATTTTCTTCCCGTATTTTTGCTTGATTGGCCAAAGTAGCCTGCGCGCTTTATCAAGATTCACATTATCGGGCCAGCTGTTCAGCGGTTCAAAACGCTGAGCGCCTGTTCCGCCACCGCCACGGCCATCGGCAATTCGGTAAGTACCAGCACTGTGCCATGCCATTCGAATGAAGAACGGTCCATAATGACTGAAATCTGCCGGCCACCAATCCTGGGAATCAGTCATTAGTTTGTAAATGTCTCTTTTTACGGCTTTCAGGTCAAGTTTCTTGAATTCTTTTGCGTAGTTGAATTTCTCTCCCATAGGATTTGATTTGGAAGAATGCTGACGGAGTATATTTAAATTTAATTTTTTTGGCCACCAGTCACGGACTGATGTACCGCCGCCTGCACCGTGTTTTAGCGCCCCGGTTGTAAACGGGCACTTGCTTTCATCGTTTGTATTGTAAGATGTTTCATCCTGATGTTTGTTTTTTCCCATTTTTTAACCCTCTTTAATTAATAAATTGTTAATAATATTAGTTTGTTAAAATCTTTTATACGCTTCATTTATGTTATTGATCAACCAAGGGTTACTGCAAGTGTTTAAAGAATTTACAGAATTATAAATAGTTTAACAAGGCAGGGGAAAATACAGAAACTAACAGCTCAAAAATAATCATTATATTAAAATATATATGACAGATATTTTAAAACAAAAAATCCCGCCTAAAGCGGGATTTTTGTACGGTATTAATTTTGAATAATTAAACTGAAATTACGTCCTGTCCTGGTTCCCAGTTACATGGAATCAATCCGCCATTCTGAAGTCCGTCGAGTATTCTCAATACTTCATCTACATTTCTGCCCACGTTAAGGTCGTTAACAGAAATCCAGCGGATACTTCCTTCAGGGTCAACGATGAAAGTTGCACGGTAAGCTACTTTTTCGTCAGCTTCAAGAATTCCAAGTTCGTCTGCTAATGATTTTGAAGTATCAGCAATAAGTGGAAACTTCAGATCTCTCAGATCATTATGGTTATTTCTCCAGGCCAAATGAACAAATTCTGAATCTGTTGAAGCTCCGTAAAGTACGGTGTTTCTCTTTTCAAATTCATCGAAATTTTGGTTAAATGTAGCTATTTCTGTAGGGCAAACGAAGGTAAAATCTTTCGGGTACCAGAACATTATCATCCATTTACCTTCTGCTTTATAATCTTTAGAAGTGATTGTCTTAAATTCTTTGCCTGCTTCAAGTGATACTACTGCAGTTTTCTTAAATTCCGGAAATTGTTCTCTTAATGAAATCATACTTTTCTCCTTTTCACACACATATTTTTTAAATAAAATTAGAATTGAACATCTAAGTTACGGACTGTTAATGACTTTTTCAAAAAATGGAGCAATGATTTTGCTTCCTTACCCCATTCTTAGGTATTATCACTAAGGCATGTTGAAATATGCAACAATTGACGGGTTTTTTATATATTTGTCTTAGTTATATAGAATTGTTTTTATAAACCGGATTAGCAGGGAGAATGCCAATGTATTTGTATGAAAGGACCATTAATTTTTACGATTGTGATCCCGCCGGCATATTGTTTTATGCACGGATTTATGAGCTGACACACGCAGCTTACGAAGGATTAATTGATAGCTTAAACCTTGATGAAGACTACTGGGCAAATGATGATTATGTCGTTCCTATTTTGCACAGCGAGGCAAGATATCACAAGCCGATCACTTACGGACAGGTAATCACTGTTGAAGTTAGTGTTACTAAAATAAAAACCTCTTCTTTTGAATTGCAGTACAAATGTAAAAATGAGAATGGGGATGTTTGCGTTGAAGTAAAAACGGTTCACGTTTTGATTGATAAAACAAACTGGAAGAAAAAGTCTCTTACAGATGGCATCAAAAAAGGTTTGATGAAAAATATCTCAGTTGAATAAATCTCTAACTTTCCCTTTCTCGATTTTGCCTAGAGAAGTTTTAGGAATTTGTTTCACATAAATTATTTTCTTTGGAATTTTATAGCCTGCAATTTTTGTTTTTAAAAATTCTTTTAATTTAATATCGATTTCACTTGATTTAACAACCACCGCAACTGCAATGTGTCCCCATGTTTTATCTTCCAGTCCAAACACATAGCAATCTTTAATATCCGGATTTTCAAAAATAGCGTTCTGAACTTCAGCTGGATTTATATTTTCTCCTCCGGAAACTATAAGATCATTTCTGCGGGCTTCAACAAACAAATATCCTTCTTCATCCAGGTACCCGATATCACCGCTTAAATACATCCCATTCTTTGATTTATTGCTCGTTTCTTTTTCGTTATTTATATAACCCTTCATTACGGAATCACTTTTTACGGCTATTTCACCCGATTTGCCGGCAGGGAGTTTTTGCCCTGATTCACTAAGTATAAAAATTTCATTCTTTTGTAAAATTTTACCTGATGAAGTAATTTTTCGCAAAATATCTTTTGCTTCTATCATAGTAACGAAAGAAGAAGTTTCGCTTGAGCCGTAAACTTTTGACACTTTCCACCCATTATTAACAGCAGTTTTTACCAGGTCGTTATTTACAAATCCTCCGCCCAGCAAAAGATTTTTTAACTCATCACTGGGTTTTGTTTTTAATTCTATCAATCTTTTTAGTTGTGTGCCTACTAATGAAGCGAACGTAGGACTTTGATTTTCAAAACAGAATTTCAGGCTCTCAGTTTCCAGCGATTCCGGTATTATTACAGAAGCGCTATACAATAAGGCTCTGATAATAATCGAGAACCCGCCAATATGATAAAAGGGAAGACTGGCTAACCATCTGTCTTTTTCACTTTGCTGCAAAATCTGGTTTCCGATCTCAGCACTGCGTATCAGGTTGCTGAATGAAAGCATTACACCTTTTGGAGTTCCCGATGAACCTGATGTGAAAATAATTACTGCCGTGTTTTTCAAATCAACATTTGATGGATAATCATTCCCGGTTGCAAATTGAGTTTCGAATGGAAAATTAAATTTCTCAATCGAAGTTAATTTCGGATCATTGTCACAGGATTTATGAATAAATAATTTTTTACATCCTGCAATTTCCATTAATTGCTGAATCTCAGTATTTGTTAATCTTGTATTAATCGGAACAGGGACAGCATCTATTAGCCATAATGCTAATATGAGTACTATAAAATCCGGATTATTATCGGACAATATTGCTACCGGTTCATTTTTATTTATTTGTTTGTATGATAAATATTTTGATGCCGAAAAGGCTTTTTCTTTTAATTCGGAATAGGAAAGTAATTTATGCCGGGTGATAATTGCTGGTAGATCAGGATTTAACTTTACATTTTGGGAGAATATTTCCTCGAGAAAATTCATATTTCAACCAAGTGAAATAATTCCATTTTTTACAGGGTAAAGATCGTCAACAAAATCTTTTTCAAATAATGCTCCCGTTGCAAGCCCGTGAGCATTATGATCTTTCAGGAATGAAGAAGCGAGCACTGCAAACGAACGACCCACCGCAGTTTCAATTGATGATGTGATTGTAACTTTTATATTATTTTTTTTAGCAAGCTCAATTATTTTAACAGTTCGGGTAATGCCCCCAAGCATCATTGGCTTTAATATCAGAACTTCAGCCGCTTTCTTATCTATTATATGCTCTGCATCTTTATAATTTCTTACTGACTCATCGGCTGCCAGGGGAATATTAGCTTTTTCTTTTACTTTGATAAAATCAGACATGCTGCTAACCGGCTGTTCGCAATATTCAATATCAAACTGTTCGAGTTGCTTTAGGTTTTCTATTGCAGAGTCAGGTGTCCATTTCCCATTAGCATCAATCCTGACTTTTGCATCAGCAGGAATCATCTCTCTTACAATTTTAACTGATTCGAGATCATCAGAAAAATTTTCTCTTCCAACTTTTATTTTAAAGGTCCGGAAGCCTTCTTTAAGCAGCTGGCTCGTTCTGATTTTTATTTCGTCCGGAGATAAAAATCCGATTGTGGCGTTCACTTTTATAGTACGCGAAGATTCCTGGTTAAGCAGCTCATTTAATGTAGTGTTCGATTTTGCACCCATAAAATTTAATAATGCCTGCTCAAAACCGTGACGTAAAGCGGGTAATTTTCCAAATGAAGCGAGATTTTCTTCCAGACTATCCTGAAAATTTGAAAGATCCAGTTTTAGCTTCAATTTAAAATCTTTGAGAAATTCAACTTCGGATTCATATGTCTCAGAACCAAAATCAGGTAGGGGGGCTGCTTCGCCTGCTCCTACTGCTGTGCCGTCACTTAGAATAATTATAAATCCTTTTCTTTCGGTAATTTTCGATTTTGATGTTTCAAAAGGAGTTTTTAGCGATAAAGAATATGGATGATATTTAAGTGTTAATTCATTCATAAAACAAGTCCTATTGAAAATAATATCCCAAATATTGCGGAAAGTTTTGCTGAAATTTCAAGTGTTTTGTTTAATTCCAATCCTTTTAATGTAAAAAGCATTTTCACCAGGTTGAATGCAATTGGTAAAGTAAGATAGGGAAGAAATACCCAGTAACTAAAACTAAATTCTAAAAAAAGGAAAAGCGGTATTAGAAAAGAAATTACAAGCAAAAATATGTATTGAAATCTTGTGAAATTTTTACCGAGCAATACTGCGAGAGTATGTTTGTTGGCCGCCCGATCCTCTTCAATATCCCTGTAATTATTTACTACAAGAATATTTGTTATTAGTGCCCCAACCGGGATAGAAGCCAAAAGTGATAAAAGTGAAAAATTTTGTGTCTGTACATAGTATGTGCCGGCTGTTCCAACAATTCCGAAAAAAAGGAAAACAAAAACATCGCCTAAACCGTTATAAGCAAGAGGGAAAGGACCTGCAGTATACGCTATACCGGCAATAATTGATAACACGCCGATAATTAATACAACTTTTCCACCAACATAAACAAGATACAATCCGAGCAAAAATGCTAACAGAAAAACAAGAACACTTCCGATTTTCATTTCTTTAACAGAAATATATCCGGATGCCAGAACTCTTGTAGGGCCTTTTCTGTCCTCGTTATCTGCTCCGCTTAAAAAATCATAAAGATCATTAACAAAATTGGTACCTGTCTGAATTAATGTTGAGCAGAGCAGTGCAATAACAGAATAAAGTAAAACAAATTTACTTTCTCCAATTGCAAGTGCAGAGCCTACAATTACAGGCACAACCGAAGCCAGAAGAGTTTTAGGGCGACTGGCCAACAACCAGCTTTGAAATTTAGGAGGAACTTCTTTTTTTGATGTCATATTTGTTAGGGCAGTTTTGGGAATTTACCGAAATCAGGTTTCCTTTTTTCTAAATAAGCTTTCTTTCCTTCCTGTGCTTCTTCGCTCATATAATAAAGCAGGGTGGCATTACCGGCAAGTTCCTGTATACCTGCCTGTCCGTCCAGTTCTGCATTAAATCCTGATTTTAATAACCTGATTGACATCGGGCTGTGCTCAAGAATTTTCTTTGCCCAATTTACTCCTTCTTCCTCAAGCTTATCAACAGGAACTACTTTATTTACAAGCCCCATTGCTTCAGCTTCTTTTGCATCATATTGTTCACAAAGATACCAGATTTCACGGGCTTTCTTTTGTCCAACAATTCTGGCCAGGTAGCTTGCACCGAAACCCCCATCAAAACTTCCAACTTTTGGACCGGTTTGTCCGAAAATTGCGTTGTCTGCTGCAATGGTTAAGTCGCATACAACGTGTAAAACATGTCCGCCTCCTATTGCGTAACCTGCAACCAAGGCAATAACAGGTTTGGGAATGCTGCGGATAAGTTTTTGTAAATCGAGAACATTTAATCTTGGAACTCCATCGCCGCCGACATAACCTTTATCTCCGCGAATTCTCTGATCTCCGCCTGAACAGAAAGCATATTTCCCGTCTTTTGCCGGACCTTTTCCGGTCAAAAGTACAACTCCGATTTCCTGATCTTCCCGTGCATCAGCAAAAGCATTGTACATCTCAATTACAGTTTCCGGCCGAAAGGCGTTTCTTACCTCTGGACGGTTTATTGTAATTTTTGCAACTCCATCCATCTTTTCATAAATAATGTCCTGGTAATCATTTACTTTTTTCCAACTAAAACTCATATCACTACCTTTTAAATTTTCTTGTGGGGATATTTTAAAAACTTAGAATTATACAAAAATATTGAAAATAGAGGAAAGTTAGAATTGTTTCAGGAAGTTATTTACTTCATAAATAAAATCATCAGGATTTTCAATATGAGTGTTATGGCCGGCGTTTTTTATGATTTTATGTCCTGAATTCCTGATGTATTTTTCCATTGAAAAATTTATTGCCGTAAATTTATCATCAATTTCACCCGAAATTAGCAAAGTTTTAGCTTCAATTTCGCCAAGTTTATCAAAGAGAGGGGGCATTTTGCCGGTGCTGAAGCCTTTCAGAGAATTTGAAAGGCCAACCGGATTATTCTTTAATTTGTTTTCACGGATTTTCGAGATTCTTTCCGGCGCCAGATTTTTTTGTGACATAAAAAGATCAATATTCGTCCAGTAATCGACAAATTTTTCAATCGGGTTATTTAAAATAAATTTTGAAAGCTCTACATCATTTTGCACCCTCTGACTTCTGAGATTATCACCGGTTATTCCGGGAGTTGCACTTTCCAGTATCATCGCCTTAACTTTCTCAGGATATTTTATTGCGAAGTTTAATGCCGCACGTCCACCCATTGAATAACCAAGAAGAATAATTTTGTTACATCTTATATTTTCAACTACAGAATTAATCTGTTCAACAATTGAACCTGTATTGTAAAAATTAATTTCTATAGGTGATCCACTTTTGCCGTGTCCGACAAAATCCATTGTAGCGCAATTAAACCTGGGGTCGATATGCGGAATTATTTCTACCCAGTCTTGTGTAGAGCCTGTAAAACCATGGAGGAATAAGATAAAATCAGGGGAGTTATTCTTTTCGAAAACTTCAAAATTCAATGATATATTTTGAAATTGAATTTCCATTTAGCTCAACTTTTTTGAAACATCATTCCAAAATTTCTGACGGAGCTTTAATGATTGTTTAGAATTTGTTTTTACTTCTATTACTGAAAAAGATTTTGATTTTAATGCTCTTCTAAATGAAGTACGAAAATCATTCCAGCTTTTTATCTTGTTAAATTTTCCCCCGTAAGCTTTTACAAAATGTGAAAAATTAAGGTTGTGAGAAGCAATAAAATAATCTTTAAAAAAATTGCCATATTTTGAAATGGGAAGCACTTCAAAAATTCCGCCCCCATCATTATTTACCAGAATTACAATAAGTGGAATTTTGAAGTTTTTTGCGGCCAGGAGTCCGTTCAAATCGTAATAAAATGCAAGATCGCCCGTAATCAATATAGTTGGTTCTTTACTCTGAACTGCGATGCCCAGAGCAGTTGAAGTAATACCGTCTATTCCGCTTGCTCCACGATTATTATAAACCGAAAGTTCCTTTTCAGAATTTGAAGCAAAATAATCAAAGTCTCTAACGGGCATACTGTTAGAAATCATAAGTTTTGAATTTTTCGGAATTAAATTCATAATTACAGAGACGAGTCTGCCTTCGTTCAAGGAAGTGGAATTCTCAATTATTCTTCTTTTTATCTCAGACGCAATTCTGTCAGCTGAGAGAAAAATGTTAAGCCAGCTTTTATTCTTTTCTTCTGTGATTTTGCTATCCAGAAATTCATTCATCTTCCTGCAAAAAATATATGGCTTACATCCAATTGCTGCTATCGATTTATTTGAAGGATCAAACCAATCGCCGTAATCGTTTATCATAAATCTCGGTGCAGTGCATTGTCCAAGGAAAGTTTCAAGAGCTTTTGATGTAACAGTTCGTCCAAAATGTAAAATAAAATCGGGCTGATTATTCTTAGCAAATTTATCCGAGCGGAGTACTGCATCGAAATTAGATAAAATATTGTCTTTTTTGTGTTTCCCAAATCTTATGTTTGAACAGCCGTCCGCAAGAACCGGTACATTTAATTTATTGGACAGTTTTGAAATTTCAAAAGGGAAGTCAGGATTATAATTCTCGGGACCAGCAATTATTAAAATCTTTTTTGAATTTAATAAGTGTTTTGAAATTTTTCTGAACCACTTCTCAGAAAATATATTGCCCGATTTTACTTCGGTGAATTTGTCTTTATCTATACTTGCTTTTTTTGCTGAATCTAAAAGCCTTTTTGAAATATCATCAGTATAGGTTTTGGGCTCAAAAGGTTTTTTGAAAGGAAAATTTAAATGAACAGGACCTTTTAATGTAAGAAAACTTTCCCGAAATGCCCGGCGTGCACATACTTTTATATGCTTAATACCTTGCTGGTTTGCTTCGGGTAATCCAACCGGGCAAAACCACCTGATATGATTTTTGTAAATATTGTGCTGGTTTATCGTCTGGTTTGCGCCCACACCAATTAGTTCCGACGGACGATCGGCAGTACAGATAATTAAAGGTATCCTTTGCTGATAAGCCTCAATTATTGCAGGATAGAATTCCGCTGTTGCCGTACCGGACGTACAAATTAGTATAACCGGTGTATTTGTTGATTTTGCGAGTCCTAGTGCAAAAAAAGCGCTGCTTCTTTCATCTATATTTATAAATGATTTTATCTTTTTATTTTTGGCAGCTGCAAGTGTTAAAGGCGTGCTTCTTGATCCGGGAGAAATACAGGCATATTTAATTCCAACCGAAACCAGTTCATTTAAAAATGTCTCAGCCCACAGAATGTTTCGATTAACTTTAATTTTCATCCTTAAATAAAGTCATAACTGGTTTTAATTTCAATTCGGTTTCGGAAAATTCTGAACCTGGATCGGAATTGTTTACAATCCCGCTTCCGGCGTATGCCACTATTTTTGTACCTGTTGATACCGCAGAACGCAGGGCAACAACAAATTCTCCTTCATTATCAAAATTAAAAAAGCCAATTATGCCTGAATATAATCCTCTTCTAAAGTTCTCTGACTTTTTTATAACTCGCAAAGCAGCATCTTTGGGAGAACCACAAATTGCAGGTGTAGGATAAAGTCCTTTCAGCAAATTAAACATTGAAAAATTATTTTCGAGTTTTGCAGTAACAAAAGTATGCAGATGCTGAATGTTCGAGAGTTTTTTTATTGAAAGGTTATTATGAATTTCAATTTCATTTGAAAAACCGGATAATGAATCTTTAATATGTTCAACAACAAAATTATGTTCCGCAATATCCTTTTCGCTCGAAAGAAGCATCCTTTCAAATTCTTTGTCTTCTTTTTCATTTTTTCCTCGTGGAGCAGAGCCCGCAAGCGCATCAAATTCCACTATATTGCCTTTAAACCTTCCAAGCGTTTCGGGTGTTGCTCCAAAAAAGGTGGAATTATTTTTTCTAAAAATAAAAAGACTGCATCCGGAATAATTTTTCTTGAACGAATTGATAATTCCTTCAAAGCCGGGTTCAGCAGACAGGAACAGAGTAACTTTACGCGCAAGTACCACTTTTTGAATTTTCCTTTCATCAATCCTGTCAAGCGCTTCAGAAATCATCTGCTTCCATTTCTTTTTGTCTTTTGGAGAGTTCCCTTCAATTTTGTTGATAGCAGGGAGAGATACAGGAGTATTTGATTTTTGCCTGCAGATATTATCAAGCTTTATTCTAAATTGATTTACCAGTTGCTCAATCGGCTTTTTCGGATTGTGTAGAAAATTTAATACTAATAGATTATCATTCCCATTATTAAAGAACATAATTGCCGGAACAAACCAGGTGGAATCCTGAAAGTCTTTCCATTCATTTTCGGCATGTTCGACCATGAACTTCATCCCGCCAACAAAAAGCGGAATTTTTTTCCCGGCAAATTTTTCACGGTTGCTTACAGTTTTATCTTTCCATCCGTTTAATTTTTTATAAGTGATGGCAAATCTGCCATCCCCTGATTCAGTGATATCTAAAATGTTTTCTACAGCAAAAATTTTAAATTGATTTTCGGACTGTTCAAAATAGAAAGATATTTGTGAGTTTTTCAGATAATCATCAATTTTACCGTTGCTATTGATTACCCCGGCATCAAAAACAAAACTAATGAGTATATTTTCAGTATTATGATTTTTTATAGCTGCTTCATTCTCAATGAGAAAGCTGTTAAATAATTCGGTAGCCTGGGTAATTAACTTTTCCATTATTCCATAAAATTATTGTGCAAATATATATGTATTGATAAAAGTTAGCAATTTAGTTGGCAGGTACATATTAAAAAACGATATCCTGTTCAATTGTTTCCAGAATTCTAAGATAGCTGTCATATCTTTCCGGTGAGATTTTTTCTTTCTCAACTGCTTCAATAACGGCGCATCCCGGTTCGTGAAGGTGTGTGCAGGTATTAAATCTGCAGTCCAATGCAAAATCAGAGAATTCTATAAAATAGTGCCCCAGATCCTCTTTTCTAATTCCAAAGGGATCAATTTCACGCACGCCGGGAGTATCAATTATGAATGTGTTATTTTCGGCTTCTATCATTATACTGGTTACGGTTGTATGTTTGCCCTTATCTGTAAAATTACTGATTTCACCAACTCCAAGATTTAGATCTGGGAACATTTTATTGATTATTGAAGATTTACCAACTCCTGATTGTCCCCAGAAAAGATTTTTTTTATTGGCGAGAGTTTTTTTTATAGCATCAATTCCGGAATTATTAATGACACTTGATCTAAAAACTTTGTAACCTATATTTTCATAAATCGCTGCCCAATCATCTATTAGATTTTCTTCATCCAGATCGGTTTTATTAATGATAATGTATGGTTTTATCCCGGAACTTTCTGCAGTTACAAGAAACCGATCAATTACTTTGTTATTAAAATAGGGAAGTACGACGCTGCTAATAATAAAAAGAGAATCGATATTTGCTGCAATAACCTGTTCAAGTCTTTCACCTCGGTACCCGGCTCCTTTTATTTTGGGAGACTTGCGTGAAATATAATTTTCTCTTATTTCAATTTTACTTATTACGCCGGAATTTTCGTCAGCATTTTCGAAGTCTACAAAGTCGCCAACTACAGCAATGTCAGTTTTATATAGTTTATTTCTTTTTAATTTAAAATCGTTTTTAAACTTCCCCTTCAAGCTGCACCTGATCTCATTACCTCCGCTTAAGGGGAGTACGTAGTAATCTTTGCTTTCTATCCGACAAATTACGCCTTTAATGAGACCTCCATTTAAAATAAAAAAGCGCTATACTTAAAAAATATAGCGCCTGATTGTTTAAGTCAAATTGAGTGATTTCTTAAAACCTGTAAGTCATTCCCAAAATAACCCTATTGGTTTTAATATCCTGGAATGTACGTGAAACATTAGTCCCGTAATTATCTCCGTAATTTTTCCACCATCCGTGGGCAAAACCAATATCTACGCTAACTGTCTGATCAACGAGAAATCCAATTCCGGCTGTAACAAATTTCCTGTCATATTCAGAAGGATCATTCTTATAAGCTGAAGGCTGCAAAATAAATCCGCCTCTTAATCTTAATCCAATAACCGGAATTGTATATTCTGCGCCGGCATTCAGGTTTATAACCGAACCAAGAGTTGTTGTAATATCTTTATTCAAACCGGCAACATATTCATCGCTTAAGCCTTTAGCATTTTTATATTCCATCTGGGAATAATCAATTAACGTTGCCTGTGCACTTACAATCAAGCCAGTAATATTAACAGAAAAACCGGCTCCAAGTTCAAATGGTGTAACAATATCATATTCAACCTGGTCACTATATTTGCTTGTTGACAGATTATATGATGTCCCTGTATTAAAATCACTTCGTCCGTTTACAGTAAATTTTTCTTTAATAGTATGAAATTTAGGGAATTGAACCGTTGCACCGAATCTTGCAAAATTATTCATCTGGTACAAAATACCCAGTTTTGCGTCCCATCCTTTAATATCCCAATCCAGTATCCTGTTTAAATAAAATGTTTGAAAATCTCTTGTCTGTGGTTCGCCTGCAGCAGTTTCGCCCTGGTAAATATCGTGTGTATCATCTTCATAATAATCATTGTTTGATGTATAGCTTCCGGTGATGTAATCGAAATTAATTCCAACAAAGAAATTTTTATAAACCTCTATGGCTCCTGTAAACGCAAGGTTATTAACTGAGCCTGAAGAAAGAATGCTTCCACTCTGGTTCAGGTTTCCGTTTATGGGAGTCTGATTTAATGTATCAGTAAGATAAAGATCATAAGGTACGTCGGAGTCAAGCAGATTCTGAATCATAGAATTATTCCCGCTGTTGAAACCGTTAAATTTTAAAGCCCCGGTAAGGTCTTTACTGGTGTGATAGGAAATTCCAAATACAAGGCTGCCTTGGTATGTTGGAAAGGGAATTGCGAGACTCACTCTGTTAAGTCTTGTCTGTGTATTAGATTCATTTGAATTTTGTCCGAAAAAAGAAGTCGAATTCTGAAATTTATTATAATCCAGATTACCTGATAATTCTATTCTTTTTAGTAAACCTAGTCCTGCAGGATTATAAAATGCTGCAGATGCATCATCACTCAATCCAATATAACTATCTCCCATTCCAAGAGCCCTTGCGCTGACTCCCAATCCGGGAAGTCCGAGTCTTAAGGCATCACTGATATTTTGTGCGTTAGTGTTTATTGCAAAAAGAAAAATAATTGCTGCCGAAAGCTTTGCTAAATTAGAATAAAAGCTTTTCATCTGCTCCTCCCTCTATCTTTGTCTGTTTTTCTGGAACCATTATTATTTCTTAAATTTTTTGAATCAGAGGACCTGTTATCTGATTGTGTGGAAGTTGTTGTGCCTGTATTCCCTGTACTTCCTTTGTTAACGCTTCCGCTTTGAGAACTTCTGGATGCGGGATCTGTGAATAAATTCCATATAGTCCTGGTTACTGATCCTCTTCCATTCCCAATATTTCTTAAAGATGAAATATTTGTATTACCATCCCTGTTAACATCATTACCGTTAGTTGTAGGAAGTGATAAATCAAACCACCACGGAGAATCATAATAGTATGCGTATCCGCCAAAATAGGGATCTGAATAAAAGCCGGTGTTGTTATCATAATTTTCATTGTTTGGCAACTGAGGTTGCGATGGATCCCAGATTACTGTGTAACAACCTGTGATAGAAAATGTGAGCAAAAAGATTGCTGCAATATTTAATAAATATTTTTTCATTTTATTATCTGCCTCTTCCTTTCTTGGAAGAGTTGTCTTTTTGTCTGCTACTGCTACCACGTGAACTTCCGCTTCTTGGTGAAGAATTATTTGAACGTGTCCGTGGAGAATATGATCTTGGTGTACTGTTTCTTCTTGGAGTTGTATAGGTACTTCTCGGCTTTGTATTTCTCTGATTGCTTCTGCTGTTATAATCCCTTCTGCCGGATTTATTCAAATCTCTTGATCGGATACTATTTTTATCCCGGTCCCGTGTATTTGATCTATTCCTGATACTGTTACCAGTACGATTCCGGTTATTCCAGTTGTACCTGTTATTATTTGTCCCGGTTTTATTTAACTCTGTTCTGTTTCTTATTCCATCCCTGTTTCCAAGACTTCCTCTCAGCCCGTTGTTGTTTCTTAATTTATAGCCGTTAGAAGACCTGTATTTATATCCCGGATTTGAATAAGTATAGTAAGGGTAGTGTTGATAATAATTATCGTAATAATTCCAATTTCCCCAATAATTATAATACCTGTAAGGATAGTAATAATCGTAATAGGAAAAACTATAAGGGCTGCACCATGTTGAATAAAAGAAAGGATCTATACAATAAGAGTTATAATAATTTCCGTATGTGAATCCAAATGAAAATCCTGGTCTGTACCATCCCCAATTACGTACGTTGTATGGAGAACCGAAACTTAAATTGTAGTAGTAATCATTCTGATCGTTTTCATCGTAATAATAATCATTATTATCAGCGTAAGTAGAATCATCCTGGTATTCATAATTATTGTCATCATATTTATAATTTCTGTCATCAGGGTGCCTGCTCACCAAAGCAACCTGCGTATAACATCCATTGATGACAAACATCACCAGTATTATAAAAATACCCGGTAAAAATAATTTTAATGTTTTCATGATAATTTCTCCACCATTTCTAACTGTCTCAATATTGTCAAAAACCAGGCCTGATAAAAGGTTGAAATAAATCACCAAATAGCGGTTTATTGCACCCACCTGTATAGTAAAATAGACTCACTTGTATAGTTATTTGAACATAAAAAGAGGGATAATTTATGGCAAAAATCCTGTAAAACAGGATAAACAGGAAGGTTTAAAATTTTTGATTCGAATTACTAGAATATGCTTTTTATATATTCCAGTCTTATTGCCCTGTCGGCAGTGCTTGGATTTAATTTTTTGTTATTTAGAAGATCTCTCAAATCAAATCCGAGTGTAAAGCCAGATCCGATAGCCCATCTTATTCCGGCGTTAAGATATCCATTTCCGTTTCCGAAATTTCCGTATTGCTTATTATCATTCCACGCAAAATTATATTCACCTATAATTGAAACACTCGGCCCTATAGTTTTTTCAATTCCAATCATCATATTTACAAAATCATCGCCATCATTGGATTCAAGAGAATAATTAATAGTTCCGTGCAGACTCATATAACCGAGCAGTGCAAAATTTTTGCTGGTTGCTGCAAAAAATCCGGGAGATTTTATCTGGTAGCGGCTGGACGAATCCACATATTGACCTTTTCCCTGAGAATCAAATCCGATTGTGATTGCCGGAATTGCATCTGATTCATTTAACAATCTTACTCTGAAATTTACTCCGGGGAGTTTGTACCAGTCAATTTTTCCGGAACCAATAATATTTGCACCTCCGTATGAAATCCCAAAACTTACATTTGTAAAAACACCTACTTCAAGTTTTCCAATAACGACACCGTATGGGAGGACATCAGTCGTTTGCCCGACAAATCCTTTTTCAAGAATTCCTGCGGTGGGCATATCAACCAATGAGCGGTATTCAAATTTTGCATCTCTTCCTGCTGATCCCTGTGCAAAAACGGGGAGGGCAGTAAAAATAAGAGCTATAACAAATGCTAATTTTTTCATAATACCCCGGCGATGTTTTAAAGAAAGTGTGTGATCAACTATTAAAAAATAACAATTTAAAACTAAATTTCTTAGTATAATTAAAATTTATTTGCATCAGCAAAATTCGGATTAACCGGTATCTCTACAAGCGATGGCAAAAGCGATTTCTCAGGTTTTATTATTACTGTAACTTTACCTGGGTCAAATTTTGATCTAAGAATCATTATTCCTTTATTTTTGTCAGCACTTACTATAGTTACAAGATGTTTCCCTTCTGTGATTTCAAATTCAGCAGATACATTCCTAAATGGCGCCCGCTTACCAAATGAGTTTAAAGGAACGGCTTCAATTTTCACTGTCGATTTGCCATCGGCAAATAATTCTGCAGGTGTAACAGAAACGTTAACCTCGTATATATTAAATACATACATATATAGAAACAGTGAGACGATGGCTAAGATTAAAAATAATATAAGGTAGATGTTTTTTCTCCCCATAATTTAATTGAGCTTTTTCTTTTCCCGATTGATAATACTTTTCATACTATTTAATATCCTGTTTACAACAGAGTCAGGAACCCCATCTGTATGAAGGGACTTAAATCTCATGTCGCACTGATCGTTTACATAGTCAACAACAACGAAATTTTTATCTGGTGTCAGAACAATTTCGGTAGAAAAAAAATCAAGTTCAGTAATCTTTGCAATTTTTTTTGTAATTGGAAACAATTTTTTCAGATTGAATTTTTCAATTTCATTTTCATTTAGCTCTCTGTAAATATGTGTCTGGTCATCCCACCACGCAGGTATAGCTTTACCGAAAGCCCAGAAACATCTGAACCAGCCTCTTTTACCTTCGAGGTAGTCTGGATAAATTTTTTGTTGCAGAAGGTATTTATCATCAAGATTTGTTACTCTTTCATCAATTATTTCCCGCAGAGTTTCTGCACCTGTAACAACGCCAATGCCACCACCGGTAGTATTGCAGGGTTTAATAATAAATGGTCTGCCTAAAACTGAAAGATCATCAAGTGATATATATATATCTTCTTTTTCGCTATGAGGTGGAATTATGATGGAATAAGGAACATGAAGGCCGCTGGAAATAAATTCGAGGTGCATATTTGCTTTATCAATTGCGTGTTCTGTCTTTTTATAGGGATTAAAAATTTTTGTTTTTCTTCTTGAAATAATTTTACCGAGCTTTTCAAAATCTTCATCAACGTCTGCAGCTCTGTCCAGATAAAAGTTAAAGGCCAGTTCTTTATTTTGAACTTTTTGAGTTACATCAAAAATATTGTGATTTGATAATCCGGTAGGTTGAAATACCCGAATTCTGGAGAGTTCTTTCAGTTAGATTAATGAAATCTTCATCATATTCCCAAACATATGCCAGGCCAAGGTCAAATTTTTCCATAAGTAGCTAAAATTTTACCCAAAAATATGCTTTACTATAGTATTTTACAAACATTGTACATTATTTGCATTGGTTTTAGAAACATAAGTACGCTATAAATGTTTAATGTTATCTAATCTGGGCCGGTCAATTCTAATATAATTGTTGTTATCGGCTGTAAATTATATATTTGCTTAAACCAACAGAGATTTTATGACTAAATTTTTCATTTGCGCAATTTTTTCCATCCTGCTGATCGGATGTTCCACTCAAAAAGAAATTACTAAAACCGAAAATAATTCCGGTGTAAATACTTATGATAAATCATCAACCGGGAATGATTCAACGTCAACAGATATAACTGATGATGCAATGGACCATTTTATAGATGGTGCTATTAACGATGCAAAAGGTGATTACGCTTCCGCTATTTTAGATTATCAGGATGCGCTAAGGCTCGATCCAAAACCCGGGGTTTATTTTGCTCTTGCAAAAAGTTATTTCAGGTTGAATAAATATCCGCGCGCGCTTCAAAATTGTAAAAAAGCAATTTCACTGGACAGTACCGAACTTGAATACCAGGATTTATTGGCCGATATTTTTTCAGAAGCCAGCCAGTTTGATTCCGCAGCTGTAGTCCTTGAAGGAATTATAAAAGTAGATTCAAACAGGGTACAATCCTATTATAAACTTGCACGGATTTATGAAAATTCAAAGCCGCTTCAGGCCATTAAAATTTATAACAAACTTACTTCCATAATTGGCCCCGATTGGAATGTGTTAATCCGTGTTGCAGAATTAAATGAAAAACTTGGGCAAACAGATCAGGCTGCTGATGCTTTAAAAAAACTACTCACAATTGATCCAAGCAATTCTAATATTCAAAAACTACTTGCCCATCTATACCTGAAAGCAAAAAGATACGATGAGGCTTTAAAAGTTGTTAATGATATTATTCAGTTTACTCCGGAAGATCCCGGTGCCCGGCAGTTAAAAGCTCAGATTTACATGGATCAAAATGATTGGAAATCTGCTGCAAAAGAATTTGCTGTTGTTCTGAATCAACCCGATGTTAAATTTGACAATAAAGTTCAGATTGGGATAATGTATTTTAATCAGTCGTTAAAAGACAGTACTCTTATTCCGATCACAGAAAAATTCTTTAAAGATATTGATAAAGACTCAACAGACTGGCAGATTAAAATGTATCTTGGGGCAATTTCATATTCTGAAGGAAAAGATTCAGTTGCTGAAAAATATTTTAAGGAAGTGACAGAACTTGCAAGATGGAATGCTAATGGATGGATTCGGCTTGGCGGAATTTATTTTGATAATCAAAAATATGCCGAAGCAGAAAAATTAATGAGGGAGGCAATTGTAAATTTCCCGCAGGATTTTACAATCAATCTTATTATGGGGCTTGCTCTTAGTCAGCAGGGAAAAAATACAGAAGCAAAACCCTATCTGAAAAAAGCTGTGGATATTAATCCTGGTGACCTGAACGCTTTATCCGGTTATGCTTTTGTTTTAAGCCAGGTAAATGAAAATGAAGATGCGGTAAAATATTTAAACAAAGCGCTGGCTCTTTCGCCCGACAATGTTAATCTGCTCGGGACTCTTGGGCTGGTTTATAATAATATGCACAATGATGCGAAGAGTGACAGTATTTATCAAAAGGCACTGGATATTGATTCTACAAATGCGCTTGTTAACAACAATTTTGCATATGCTTTGTCAGAACGGGGGATCCGCCTTGATGACGCGTTGCGGATGATTAAAATTGCAATTGCAGCCGATTCTACAAATTCCTCCTATCTTGATACAATGGGCTGGGTTTATTTTAAGCTAAAAAAATATGATCTTGCGAAGGAATATATTAAAAAAGCTTTAGATTCTGGTGGTGAAAGTGCAACCACACTTGAACACCTGGGAGATATCGAATTTAAGATGGGAAATAAAAAAGAAGCCAAAGCCCTCTGGCAAAAAGCATATAAACTTGATACTTCAAATACTGAATCTGAAATCTAAAATTGAAAAAGGTGCAATTTGAAAAACATTTCAACCGGAATATTGTTCGTTCTCCTTTACCTGGTAATATCTTTTAATGGATGTGTTCCCTCCAAACCGACCGAGGAAACAGAAATTCTTCCATCAGAAAGATTGATTAGTAAACTTGAAGCGAACAGAAGAAAAATTTCTAGTTTTGAGGGATCAGGTACTATCACAGTAAAATCAAGAGAACTAAATACGAGCGCCACTTTTAAAGTTACTCTAATCAAACCGGATTCAATATCCTTAACAATAATGGGTCCGTTTGGAATTGAACTTGGCACAATCTCTTGTTACAAAGGATGAATTTAAGTTTTACGACGCACTTCAAAATACAGTATATGAAGGTGAAACAAGCGAAGATGTACTGAAAAATATTTTCAGAATTGACCTTTCTTTTAGCGATATGATGGATGCATTTATTGGTTCTGTAAATTTGACAAAACATCTTTATAAACAACCCACGAAGTACCTGGTAGACGGTGATCAGTATGTCTTAACATATGTTGACTCATCAAATGGAGAAATAACCAATTATAAAGTGGATGTTAAAAAACTCGGTATAACTGACTATCAACTGAGCAAAAATGGAAATGTAATACTGGATGGTAAATACTCTAATTTTAATGATGTAGAAAATGTCGCAGTACCTTACAGTATTGAAGTCAGAAACAGGAGGGAAAATCAGCTTGTAACAATAGAATACAAGCGTATCAGAGCAAATAATCAAAATGTCTCAATAGATTTTAAACTTCCCGGTGATGCAACAGTAATTAAATGGTAAAAACAAGATTTACTTATTTAATAACGATAATTGTTTTTTTAGCAGGCCCATTTGCTTTTCCACAGCAGAAAAAAATAGAGGAGAAAAAGAATGAGCTTACTGAGATTAAAAAACAGATTAATGACCTGGAAAGAAAAGTAAATCAGAAAACCCGCAAAGAAAAATCCACCTACTCAACTCTCGCAAACTATAACCAGCAAAACTTCCTGCTAAATAGACTAATTAATAAGCTTAAAAAGGAAGAAAGACAAAAAGAAAATGAAATTGCAAAAAGTAAAAGTGAGATCTCTTCACTTGAGAAAGAAATTAAAATATTGAAAGAAAATTATTCGAAATATGTGGTCTCGATTTATAAATACGGAACACCTGAAGAATTGGAAATGCTGATAAATTCTAAATCGTTTCAACAAGCACTCCTGCGTTTTAAATACCTTCAAAAGTTCACGGAAAGAAGAAAGTCTGATCTGGAGAATCTAAAAACGAGCATTGCAAAACTAAACAAATTAAAAGCCCGTCTTGAAAAAGAAAAAAGTGAGAAAAAACGTCTTGCAAAAGAAAAAGAAGCCGAAGAAAAGGATCTTTCTGCCAAAATGAAGGAGAGCAATAAAATTCTTGCAGCAATAAAACACGATAAACGGGAATTAAAAAACGAAATAGATGCAAAGAAAGGCGCTGAAGATAAAATTAAAAATTTGATTGCAAAGTTAATTGATGAACAAAAAAGAAGAGAAGAAGCTGCCCGGCTGGCAAGCGCTAACTCAAATAAAGAAAAAAATAATGAGTCAATTTCAAATGAAAGTAGTTATGATGTTGATCTCTCAACAAATAATTTTTCATCTTTTTCAGCGTTAAAAGGAAAACTTAACTGGCCAGTACGTAAAGCTACTATTATTAGAAAGTTTGGGCAGAACAAAAATAAAAAACTAAATACCGTAACATTAAATTACGGTGTTGATATGAAAGTGTATAATGACATGGACGTAAAAGCAGTTGCAGATGGAGTTGTCTCTGCAATTGACTGGATCCCTGGTTACGGAAGTGTTGTGATTGTTACTCACAAAGGCGATTACAGAACAGTTTATAGCCATCTCGGGGATATTTTTGTGAATGAAGGGGATAAGCTAAAAACCGGTAGCCTGATAGGAAAAGTTGGTGAGAGTCTCGAAGGAAATATTCTTCATTTTGAAATTTGGAATGCGCGCGATCACAAAAACCCTTCAGTCTGGCTTGCAAAAAAATAGATCTTCTTGTTTAATGCACAAAACTAATCTTATATCTTAAAACATTAATAATACGTAAGGCCGAAAAAGGTCGGACAATAATTGTCCGGTTTAATCGATAATTCTGATATTTAGGTGAAAACATTAATATTCTTCGGAATTATACTGGTATAACCGAATAATATATTAATTATTGTGTCGTTTTTAGTCAATTTTATTTAAATATTTTATAACTTTGTAAGTAACATTTTGATCACTTTTAACTGAGAAATTATGAAAAAGTTATTATTACTGGGAGCTGAGGCAATTGCTCAGGGCGCAATTGACGGTGGGATGTCGGGTGTTTATGCTTATCCCGGAACACCATCAACTGAAATTACAGAATATGTTCAGAAATCTAAATCAGCGGCTGAGAAAAAAATACACAGTAACTGGTCGGCAAATGAAAAAACAGCAATGGAAACTGCGCTTGGTATGTCTTATGCCGGGAAACGTGCCATGGTTTGTATGAAACACGTAGGACTAAATGTAGCTGCCGATGCTTTTATTAATTCGGCTATTACTGGTGTAAACGGCGGACTTATAGTTACGGTGGCCGACGATCCTTCGATGCATTCATCACAGAACGAACAGGACTCAAGGTTTTACGGCAAGTTCGCGATGATCCCGGTTTTTGAACCGGTCAATCAGCAGGAAGCATATGATATGTCGCGCGAAGGATTTGCACTATCTGAAAAATATAAAATTCCTGTTCTTATAAGAATTACAACAAGACTTTCTCATTCCAGGGCAGGAGTAGAAACTTCAGATGTTCTCAAGCAAAACACGGTTTCAACTCCATCAGATCCTATCCAGTTTGTGCTGCTTCCTTCGAACGCAAGAAAGAGATACAAAATACTGCTTGAAAATCAGGCTGAATTTGAAAAACTGTCAGAAGATTCTGTTTACAACAAATACTATGAAGGAAAGGATAAATCGCTCGGTATTATTGCCTGCGGAATAAGCTATAATTACCTGATGGAAAATTTCAAGGACAGGGAATGTGATTACCCGGTTTTACAGATCGGGCACTATCCCGTTCCGAAAAAGAAAATTGAAAGGCTTGTTGACGAATGCGATGAAATTCTGATGCTCGAAGAAGGTTACCCGATGGTAGAGGAACAGTTTAGAGGACTGCTGAACCGTGGTAAGAAAATTAAAGGACGTCTGGATGGAACTGTTCCGAGAGATGGGGAATTAAATCCGAATATAGTTGCCGCTGCTTTAGGTTATGAAAAAACTACAGGACTGGCTATACCATCTTTGGTTGCAAATCGTCCTCCAGAGCTGTGCAATGGCTGCAGCCACAGAGATATTTTTAATTCCCTTAATGAGTCGATGAAAGAATACGGCAAAATGAGAGTGTTCTCTGATATTGGTTGTTATACGCTTGGTGCTCTTCCTCCATTTAACGCCATCAATTCGTGTGTGGATATGGGAGCTTCTATAACAATGGCAAAAGGGGCGGCAGACGCGGGTCTTGTTCCGTCGGTTGCCGTAATCGGCGATTCAACTTTTGCACATTCCGGTATTACAGGACTGCTTGATGCTGTAAATGAAAACACTCCTATTACGGTAATTATTGCAGATAATTCAACTACTGGTATGACGGGAGGACAGGATTCCTCTGCTTACGGAAAAATTGAATCAATATGCAAAGGAATTGGTGTGGACCCGGACCATATTAAAAAATTACTGCCGGTTCCTAAAAAGCACAATGAAATGGTTGACGTTATTAAAGAAGAACTAAAGTATAACGGAGTTTCTGTTATTATAGCTGAAAGAGAATGTATCCAAACAGCAACAAGAAAAAAGAAAGTAATAAAGACAGAAACAATAAATGTCTAAAATATTTTGAAAATAATTATCTAAGAATATTATGAAAACAGATATAATTTTAGCAGGAGTTGGCGGACAGGGGATACTTTCAATTGCTGCTGTTATCGGGATGGCTGCTCTCGAAAATAATTTATTCCTTAAACAATCAGAAGTACACGGGATGAGCCAGAGGGGCGGTGCCGTGCAATCTCATCTGCGTTTATCAGATAAAGAAATATCTTCTGATTTAATTCCAATGGGGCAGGCTGATTTGATTATTTCGGTAGAGCCAATGGAATCATTACGTTATTTGCCGAATCTTTCAGGTGAAGGCTGGGTAATTACAAATACAACTCCGTTTAATAACATCACCGATTATCCTGATATGGATGCTTTAATAAAGGAGATTAATTCTTTGCCGAGACACATTGCACTTGATGCGGATAAAATTGCGAAGGAAATTAAATCGGCAAATCATCAAATATTGTGGTGCTTGGTGCGGCTTCTCCGTTTCTTAATATAGAAATTGAGAACCTTGAATCCGGGAATTCAGAAAATATTCGGAAGAAAGGGAGAGCAGGTAGTAAAGTTAAATATTGATGCTTTACACGCCGGAAGAAAATTTGCGGAAGAGAAGCAATTAGTCAAATAGGCAGATAAAGAATTTATTAATTGTTTGAGAGGACTTTCTTAAAAAGTTATTACGATTTTTTCTCAAAGACATTTTGTTCTTTTATTACAACATAACTTTTTCTCTCATAAAAACGGCGGGCATCAATTCTCGATGTTTTGCTTCTGACACGAATTTTCCTAAGAGCATTTTCTCTTGCTCAGTTCTCAGAGGCTTTAACAAGTTCTTTTCCTATTCCCTTATTTCTGAATTCTTCTTTAACTACAAGTCCACAGATTTCCGCAAAAGAATCGGATTCGAGTCGTAATGCAGCAAAAACGTGAATCCAGCCTGTAATTGTTTTATCTTCCACAGAAACAAAAATTGTATCTGAAGCTGAGCTTAGTATTTTATTAAGTCTGCTAGTCACATCCTTTTCAGAAGAAGGGTAGCCGAGTTTCTGGCAATGACTTTTTATTACTGGAGAATCTGCTGATTCAGCTGATCGGATATTAAATTTATTCATTTTGATGAATTAAATTGTAAATATATATTTGAGAGCAACTACTGGAAAATAGTTCTATTTTTAATATTAAAAAAGCAAATATATAAAGAGTTAAATAATTAAAAATTTCTTATTAACTGTTAGTCTTATTTAATTGTGAAATTACTGGTCTTAATTATTGGTTAATACTTATTCTATAAAGAGGTTATTCAAAAAAGGGCAATATGTATTCTACAATGCTCTTTTAGAAAAAGTTACATTTTTTGTGTTATTTGCGTTTCTTGCCAGGAACCTACCAAAAGATATTTATGGAAATGTAATTCTTGTTTTTACTTTCTCATCTATTATTTATTCTTTTGTGGAATTAGGCTTAAGCAGCTATTTCCAGAGAGAAGTATCGTTTAAAGATAATATGACTGATTTAAAAATTGATCAGGCATTTTACTTGAAAATAATTTCGCTCATTATCTATTTGGTGATAAATCTCGGCTATTTACTGCCGAATGTAAAAATAAGCCTTGTTGCAATTATTTTGATTGCAACTTCGATATTCATAATAAATCTCAATTCTTTTATAACTAGTATTTTTTATGGCCTATCAAATTATAGGACACCATCTAAAGTCTTATTAATATCCAGAATTGTTTTTATTGTTATTTTCATATCATTTTTGCTATTTAATCCTGTCTTGGAATTATTAATCTCCGCTCTGTTTATAAGTTCAATTTGCCAGAGCTATTTCAATATTAATTATCTAAACCGCTGTGGCATAAAATTCAGATTTAATAATTTTAATTTCGATTTAATAAAAATTATTCTAAAATCGTCTCTCCCAATGGGAATTGGTGTGGTTTTCGTTTGGTTGTATAATAAATCCGATATAATTCTGATACAACAATTTATTGGCTCAAGGGAAGTCGCAATTTATGCTGCGGCTTATTCTGTATATCAGCTAAGTGCATTTTTCCCGGGAATTATCCTTGTCCCTTTGTTTACGGAATTGTCATATGATTATAATAATAATAATTTTATTAGTTTTAAGAAGGTTGTTAGGGCAGCATTTATATTATCAGTTGTCTCAGTTTTGTTTTTCGTTATTTTGTTTATGGTTGGAGATAAAATTATAACGATTATTTATGGCCTGGAATATAAATCGTCATCAAAAATATTAGTTTATCTAATAATTGCCATACCGGGTTTATATCTTAACAACATGACCGGAGTTATTTTAAATTCAATTAGAAGAGAAAAAGTAGCAATGTTATCCGCATTATTTGCATTCATAATTAACATTGTCTTTAATATTATCTATATACCCCAAATTGGGATTCTTGCAGCAGTAATATCAACTATTATAACTGAATATTTTATATTTATTTTTCAATTTGGCTTTATATTATTAACTAAAGGAAAAGATGGAAAATTATTTCTCTAAACATTATTCTGAAATAAACGGAATAGATCCTGATTCTGAAGAGTCAATTAAGGAATGGTACAATAGACAGCTGATTGATGCTGATTATAACTTATTAAATAATAGACAATTATTTAAAGCAAAAAATATTTTGGAACTTGGATGCGGTATTGGTGGACTGATGTATTTTTTAGAAAGCAAAGGTTATAGGAATATTAAAGGTGTTGATATTTCGAATGAACAACTAAATTTATGCAGGAAATATGTAAGCAAAAATGTTAGTTGCGAGGATGTAAATAATTATCTGAACCAGAATTCAATTAAATACGAAGTAATTATTCTGTTTGATTTAATTGAGCATATACAAAAGGCAAAAATATTTGAATTGGTAAAAGCAATGTATGATTCCCTTGAAGAAAATGGCCATATTATTCTAAGAACCCCAAATATGGGATGTTTATTTGCATTAAAAAGCAGGTATATAGATTATACTCATGAAATAGGATTTACAAAAGAAAGTATAACCCAAATATTTCAAGAAGGTGGATTCAAAAATATTGAAGTTATAAATTCTTATATAGGCAAAAAAAGATTATTTGCAGTAAGAATATTTAATATAGCTATTAAAAAACTATTTAATATTAAATTATCAGAAATTGTAACTGAAAACCTGATAATGATTGCAAAAAAATAAATGATTGCTTTTTTGCTGGTATTATGAAGAACAAATTTTTCTGAGATGATTGCACTTTATTAACTACTGAGTTTCTTTATCTAAATATTAAAAGTTAAATAGAAATTAAATATGTCATCAAAAAAAATAGTTTTAGTTGGACGTTATCATGATGGCAACATTCCTTCCGCACCAATTAAAGTTGCACAAAACTTGTTTGATGAATTAGTAAAACAAAATTGTGATATTACTTTTATCGAATATTTTGTGGATGGTAGCCGGTACAATTTGCTTACTAAATTATTTGGTGAAGAAACAATTTCTACAAACTCAGGAGGTAAAGCACTGCGTCTTGGTCTCCTGAGGTTTTTAATTTTGCTTATAAAATCAAATCCTGATATTATTCACATTGTCAATTTTGAGAGATTCCCGCTGTTAGCGTTCTTGTTACGGCCTTTCCTGAAGTATAAAATAATCTATTCTATTCATGGAGTTTCCAAATACGAGAGAGCAATAAACCAGATTAAAATAAGGAAAACTTATCTCCTGAAGGAAAACTTTTCTAACTTTATTTATTTTTCTTTCTCAGACAAATTGCTTTTCTTGTCTGAAGATTCGGTTAAAATTGCTTCTGAGTTTTACAAATTGAGCCCGGACAAAATGATAATAGTAGCAAATGGCATTGCTCAATGTTTCGGCGATGCTTACAAGAGGCGCAGGAAGAAAAAGGGCAGGGTCAATAGGATTGTTTTTGTCGGTGATTACTGGAAAAAAGAAAAAGGGCTGGAGTTTTTGTTTGACATCCTCAATGGTATTGATACAAATCTGGATTTGTTCATTATTGGTTCAGATTATGACAAAAAAAATATACTCTGCCCAAATAAAGCAATTAGTATTTTTGTGGTAGATAGAATGAATGAAATTGAATTAGCCAAATTTTATACTGATAAGGATATTTTTATTTCTACAAGCCTGCACGATTCATTTGGAATGGCACCAGCGGAAGCCATGGCAGCCGGTTTAGTACCAGTAGTATCTAATGAAACTGGAATGTCTAGGTATATTGAAAATAAAAAGAATGGCTTTGTATTTAATTATGGCAATGCAAAATTATTGTCTGAAATTCTTTCAGCAATTTTGAATGATGAAAGTTTACAAGACAAAATTTCTGCTGAGGCTTCAAAGATATATGAAAAACTATCCTGGAGCACAATTACAAGTTTGTATATAGATATTTATAATTTAGTATAAACTTTTGACTATGAAAAATCCAGAAATATCAGTAATAATGCCAGTATACAATGCTGGGAAATATATAGAGCAGGCAATTAATAGTATACTCAACCAGACATTCATCGATTATGAATTTATTATTATCGATGATGGTTCGGAAGACAATTCCGTTGAAATTATTAAAAGCTTTGATGATTCACGGATAAAATTTTATCAAAAAGAAAAAAAAGGTATTGTTGAACAATTAAATTTCGGTATTGAAAAATCAACCGCTTATTTGATAGCCAGAATGGATGCAGATGATATTAGTTTACCTGACAGGCTTGAAACACAATTCAAACATTTAAAAGGCAATAAAGACTTAGGACTTGTGGGTTGTAATGTATCTTTTATAGATAATAATGGCAAGAAAATTATTGATAAATACTATCCTGAAAAAAATAATGAAATTGAGTATATGATGCCTATACTTACATCAGTTTGTCATGCCGCTTCGTTAACTTATAAGTCTGCTCTTAAAAAAGTTGGAGAATATACTAATAGTTATGAATATGCTGAAGATCAGGATCTATTTTTAAGAATGTTGTTTTCTGGTGTAAAAATGTACAATATTCAAAAAGTATTGTATTGTTATAGAATAGCCAATAATCTAATAAATGCCAGTAAAATTGAAACGCAAAAAAAATCTTCTTACAAAATTGGCAAGAATTATTTAACTAAAATATATTTTAATAAAAATTATGACTTTTATTTTAGATCCGCTTTATTGGAATATTATTACGGAGATATAAATTTTGCGCGAGGACTGCTTATACAAACAATAAAAAAATATCCATGGAAATTTTATAAGGTTTTACGCTATTTAGTCATCTCATTATTGGGCAATAAAATAATCAAAAGATTAAGAAAACTAGGAATTATGTATAAGTTAAATTTTACATTGCAAAAATATGTCGGAATAGACTTTAATATTATTAGATCATAATAGCTATAATAATTATTCGTTAAATAAATAAGAGGCAATTCCCCTTTCCCTTATTAATCTGTCTCTTAAATTAAAATAAATGATGTCTTTCATAAAAGATTAACTGTCATATTTTCTTAGAATGAAAATAAAAATTTGTCATTTTACAAATCGTATTACAGGTAAAAGCGATGGCGTGTATGCTCATCTAAAAATGCTATTTAAAAACTTGGATAATTCTAAATATGAGCAATATCTTGTATTTCAAGGTGACAAAACAATTGAATATGAAGTCAAAGAATATGGTGTAACAGTTCTTACTCTTCCAAATTTGAATAAGAAGTTTTCAATTAAAAGTTTTTTCCAATTTATTCTATTTATCAATTCTCAGGAAATAGATATTATTCATACACATTTTTTAAAGCCTTATGCTATAGCGGGGATAAGTAATATCATTTTAAGAAAAAAAATGATATATAATTATCACGGTCTTTTTATTGATAATATTTACAATACATCATTAGATAAAATACTATATAAAATAGCGCACTTTATTATTTGTTCTTTTGGCGCCGTTGAAGTAGCTATAGTTCCCTCTTTTGCAAGTAAAAAAGCATTAATTAATGAAACAAAAATTTTTCCACAAACAAAAGTTTATTATAACGGATTTGACCCTTCAGATAATACTGGACAAAATATTCATATAGTCAATTATTTAACTGAAATTAAAAATTCATATTTTTTAATTGGGATTGTGGCAAGGATAGAAATTCAAAAAAGGATAGATCTTTCTTTGGAAATAGCAAAATTTCTTGTACAAAAACATAAGAATTTATTTTTTGTATTATTTGGTGATGGTCCTTTAGAGAACGAAATGCAATCCCTTGCAAATTCTTTAGGTCTTGAAAATAATGTAAAATTTTTTGGATATATTCCCAATGTAAAGAGTTACATCAAATTTTTTGATGTCCTTTTGTTTACTTCAGATTGGGAGGGTTTGCCACTTACTATCTGGGAAACAATGGCAGCTGGAATTCCAATTGTCTCAACTGATGTCGGAGGGGTTAAAGAAATTATTGAGCAAGAAAAATGTGGTATTATTTATCCAATTAATTCAATAGAGGGGGGGGGAAATGCATTGGAAAAAATTTTATTTAATAGTGAGCTAAAGAAAAGTATGGGTCTAAATGGTAAGGCTGCAGTAAAAAACAAATATAATGTAGGTTCGTTTATAAAATCAATGGAATCAATCTATAATGAAACTAAATAGTTCAAATTGTTCTAATTCTGCTGAACCGCAAATAAGCATTATAATGACTTTTAAGAATTCTGAACCATTTTTGCCAGATACAATTAATTCAATTCTTAATCAAACGGAAGGTCGGTTTATATTATATGCAATAAATGATGGTTCCAGTGACAATGGTGAATTATATCTTAAAAACGTGCAGGATAATCGATTAAATATTTTATCTCCTGGAAATATTGGTCTTGTTAAAGCATTAAATTTAGGAATTCAATGTGTAGATACACCCTATATTGCCATTTGTGACTCTGATGATATTTATGTTAATACGAGATTTGAAAAACAATTGGAATTTTTAAATAATCATCCGAATCATGTCCTAGTTGGATCAAATATTAAATATTTTGGTTCTTCAGTTTTAGAAAGGACCTGGTCGATTAGCATGCCTACTGAAAATAGGCAAATAATTGATGCACTTTCAAGAGGTCTAAGTGCCATTGTTCATTCAACAGTTTTATTTCGTACCGATGCTATTAAGAGTATTGGGGGATACAAAGAAGAAACTTTCCCAGCACCTGATTATCATTTGTTCTTTGAATTAACTAAATATGGAGCAATGGCAAATCTCAATGATAATTTAGCATATGTAAGACTGCACAAATCTAGCATTATGTCAAATCAACTCTATGACGGATTAATTAAATACGAAAAATCACAACTTGCATTTAATAAGAATAAAGATTTTCACATCTTTGATAATAAATTTTCATTTTTTTTTAATAATTTCTTTTTGAATTTAAGTCACCTGGAATTCAGAGGTTTAACTTTATATAGAAAGGGAATATTTTATTATGTAAATAATAATATGTTTAAGGGGATCTTGTTGATTTTTGTTGCAGGAGTAATTTCACCCAGGAGATCAATAATTTTTATAAAAAGAATAATTTCACAAAAATTGGCATTCTCAAAAATTAATTCTTGTTAAAATTAAGGGATATTTTATTTGCCCAAAACATTCATTGTAATTCATTTATTATTATTTAGATAAAGTATCATTACTTGCTTTATAAAAAATGGCATGTCCTGTATAAGATATCTTCTAAAAAGCCTTCGCGGTTCGGTTATTAATCTCCAAAACCATTCAAATCCCAATTTTTGAAAAAATACGGGACTTCTTCTTTTATTACCACTGTAAAAATCAAAAACTGCTCCCACTCCCATATTTACTTTTGCACCTATCTTTTCCTTGTTCTTTTGCAGCCACAATTCCTGCCTGGGAGAACCCAAAGCCAGAAATAAAATATCCGGTTTTGATTCTTTTAATTCTTCAATAATCTTTATATTATGATTCGGATGTTTTTCAAAATTTACAGGAGGAGAGAGAGCAGCACAAATATTGGTCCCAGGATAATTAAGATGAATTTTATCACATAATTTTTCAAGCGTTTCGGCAGTGGATCCCACCAGGGCTAAATTCAAATGAAATTTATCGGCTTTTTCTAATAAAATGGTGAAAAGGTCATTACCGGTTATTCTTTTAACATTTATTCTATGTTTAAGTTTTAATAATTTTGTAATCCCTACGCCGTCTGGAAAAATAAAATCGGCAGATTCACAAATAGTTCTAAATTCAGAATAGATTTCTGTATTTCGATAGAAATCCAGATTAAATGTAATTATAAGATTTTGTTTCCTGGTCTTTTGGATTAGATTTGTTAGCCTGTAATTAACATCTTCGATTGAAGATGATATGATAGCAATATTACTTAAATTCAGTGTATTAAAATTGGTATTTTCTTTTATCATTGCTAAAATTCTAATTTATATATAAATAATGAATAAGATTAAATGTTTTATATTATTTCTAGCTCTTTTAACAAATTATACTATCTATCCTCAAATTAAGCTTGAAAACTTTAGCGATACCCAAAACAAAATAAGTTTTAATCTTACACTAAATTCATTAAACTATACTATAATTACAACATCGAATTATAAAAGTGTTGTAAAATTTAATAGTTATTTTGATGAATCCAGTTCAGGAAACTATGCACTTCCTTCAAGAGAAATCTTTATAGCTCTGCCGGCTTATTCTAAGGCAATACTAAATATAATGCCTTTAGATATATCAAAGATTAATGGTATGCCCGAAAGAAATCCTTTGCCTTACTTGATAAATGATTCTACAATTGCATACAACCAAAATTACACTATAAATAAACAAGGATTCACAACTCCGCTTTTTGAAGTAAAAGGATATTTGTGGATAGGAAACTATTATTGCGTTGATATTAAATTAAATCAATATAGATATAATAATTCTGATATCATTGAGGAACTGCAAAAAGCCAGCTTTATTATAACTTTAGCTAATCCTGAAAATGCAAAATTTATAAATATAAATTCATTGAAAAAACAAGAGGACAAAGATTTATCTAAACTAATAATCAATTATACTGATGCCAGACAATTGGATAAAGCTTATTATGAAAAAAAGAATCTTAATTCAAACGATGGCTGGATTGATTTTAACGCTGAGTATTTGAAAATAGGTACAGGCAATGATGGGATTTACAGAATCAATCCGAATGATCTGGATAAGTTTGGAATTCAACCCAGTTCAATTGATCCATCAACCTTCAAATTATTTTGTAAAGGGGTTCAGGTACCTGTTTTTGTTTTAGGTGAAAACGATGGCCAGTTTAATGCTGGAGATTATATTGAATTTGTAGGTAGAAGAAATTGGGGTGATAATTATAGAGAAACCAGCGGTCCGAATGAATCCTATAAAGAATATCTCAATAGATATTCCGATACAACTATTTATTGGTTAACCTGGGGAGGAACAAAAGGTGAAAGAGTTGACACCAGTTCATTGATTACTGGTTTAACTCCCGATACCTTGGATTTTCACTACGAAGTTGTTCATTATGAAAGAAACCAGTACTTAGATTATTCAATTAACGGTCTTGTTGATAGGCAGGATCCTGACTGGCTTACAAATGAAACATGGATATGGGGCCAGCAGGGAGTGGGTACTGCTAATAGGGCATTTACCTTAAGTGATCCCTATCCGGGGAAAACAGCAAGGGCATTTTATAAAGTCCAGGATTATGCAAGCAATATATTCCTTGGTGCGCATAAAATTGGCTTAAGCATAAATAATGATCCAACAGTCTATGATTCTTCAACTTTTAATAAGTACGATCAAAAAGTTATAAAAGCTGAATTTTCTTCAAACTTATTGGTAAATGGAAATAATACGTTAAAAACAATTCCTTTCCCAACAAGTGCATCACTAAATTCGATTGAATATGATTGGTACGAGGTTGAATATCCAAGATATAATAAAGCAGTAAATGATTCATTGTTTTTAAACATTCAGGATGACATTTTTAGAACATGGACCTCAGTTAAAATTACAAATGCTATTTCAAATAATCTTGTAATATATAGAACCGGTCCATATTTGAAAAAGATAATGAATGATGTTAAGGTCAGGAACCAATTTATATTTTAATGATTCAGTTAGTGTCGGTAATAAATACTTAATTATTGCATCTGATAAAATTGGTTCACCAGCATTTTATTATAAAAAACAATTTTCAAATTTATCCTCAATCTTCAAACCAGGCTGATTATATTATTGATAACAGCCCCTGAATTTTTAAACAAAGCTAATGAATATGTCAAGTTTATTCAACAGAATTATAATGTTACTACTAAAGTTGTAAATGTTAATGATATTTATGATCAATATAATTATGGATTTTTTGCACCTGAACCAATAAAAACATTTTTACAAGCTGCAAATTTATATTGGCAATCACCAAAGCCCTCTTATCTTATTTATTGTTGGTGATGCCAATTATGACTACTATGGAAATACACATAAATATTTTGGCAGCCCATTAGCTAAAAATTATGTCCCTTCATATGGACATCCGGTTTCAGATACATGGTTTGCAGTCTGGGATTCAACAAGCCTGATACCTCAAATGAATGTAGGTAGAATTCCTTCAAATTCTATTGAAGATTTTAACAGGTATTTTGATAAGCATAAAAATTATTTATCCGATCCATACGATGCATTCAACAAGACATATCTGTTAATTTCCAGTGGTGATCCATCGAGTACATCTGAATTACAGCTATTAAAAAGTACTAATGATTATATCGGAAACAATATTATTCAACCCCCACCAATAGGCGGAATTGTAAATCATCTTTATAAAACCGCAAACCCCCTCACTAATTTTGGTCCGTATACTGATGAACAGGTTAAAAAATATATTGGTGATGGCGGGCTCTTTATCTCATACATCGGTCATAGTGGAACCCAGGTTTGGGATAACGGTATTAACAGTATCGATCAATTAAAAAATAACAGTGGTAAGGGATCACTAATTAGTGATTGGGGTTGTTCAACTGGTAAATTTGCTGAACCGGATATTAAAGCATTTTCGGAATTGTTTATAAATGAACCGGACGGCCAGGCAATTGGATATACGGGAAATTCTTCTTTAGGTTTTACTTCTACCGCTACGCTTTTTCCAAAACTATTTTATTCTGAGTTATTACAAAAAAATGCAGCAAGTATTGGCGAGGCACACAGATTGGCTAAAATGGAATTATTAAGTACTTATGGGAATACTGGGGTTTACAGAATTTTTGATTTATGCAATGTATTGCTGGGTGACCCAATAATTAGACTAAAATTCCTGAAAAACCAAATCTTGTAATTTCTTACAATAACATTATTTTACCTTCGAATAATGTAGATGATTCAAAAGATTCATTACAAGTCAAGGTATTTTATTTTAATTATGGAAAGGTGGATACAAAGAGTTTTACAATTAATATTACAGATCAACTGGATAATAACACAATATTTAATAAAACTATTATAAAAACATTACCTTCATTTAAGGACAGTATTATTTTTTATTTCCCTACAAAAAATTTGGCAGGGAATCACAAAATAAGTGTGACATTGGATGGAAATAATCAGAATTGATGAATTATCAAAAAGTGACAATATCTATAGAATATAATGGTGGTACAAAGTTCATCAGTAAGGGGCTTGGTTAATCAGAAAATAATATCAAGGGGGACGGTAGTTTTTCCTTTATTAATCCGGTTAAAGCTCCTTCTGTTGATTCATTTATCGGTTGAATATGCGGATAATCCTGATTTTGCTAATTCACTTTATCTTACAAAAAAACTGGATACTTTAATAACAAAAATTAAATTGCAAAATTTAACAATTGGTAAAAGATACTGGCTGAGAGCAAAGTTAAATTCACAATCTCAAAAATATGGAAGTATAATTAGCTTTATATATTTTAGTCTAAATTCATATAAATATTCTTTGGTCGACTCTATTTCTTTTGCTAATACCGGAAAAGAAAATGTTTCTTTTGAAAACGGATTAAAATTATTAAAATCAGAAAAAGATCTAAATGTTCAAACTGCCGGATATTATGATGGCACTTACGCCCTGGTCAGGGTAGATGGAGTAGATTATGTGAAAAGTTCAAATTTAGCTGGACATCATATCCTTATTTTCGATGAAAAGACTTTATCATTTGAATATGAAGTGCTGTTGAATTATTATTCTGATACTCAAAATTTTAAGTCTAATTACATAAATGCTATCGACTCAATTCCAAATAATAAGATTATCGTAATAGCCACAAATGATGATGCCGCAGGCGGTGTAAATGCAACTATTAAAAACAAGCTTAAATCACTAGGATCTACAAAAATTGATAGTGTAACATTCAGAAGTACGTGGGCAATAATTACAAAGAAAAATTATATTCCGGGACATGTGCTAGAGGGATTTACAAAACCGTTTGGAGGTCCGGTTATTCTTGATACAGTTATCACGCTTCAACATTCAGAAGGTAGTGCAATAACAGAGGACATAGGTCCAGCAGGCAAATGGAATGATATGAATGTAAGTCCTAATATTCCAGTTAATTCTTCAATAATGCTAAAAGCTATTGGAATTAAACAAAATGGGACCACAGATACTTTATTTTCTATTAATTTGGGTAATAACTTAATTTCACTTTCCGGGGTTGATGCGAAAGTCTATCCGTACATAAAGTTGGATTTTGAATTCACTTCTGATGATACGACTTCATTGCCGTCGATAAATTCTGTGGATGTAAATTATGATGGCGTTCCTGAGCTCGGCACAAATTACCAGTTGGTCTCCATTGATAAAGACTCTGTATTAGAAGGAAAGAGCATTAGATTGAATTACTCTCTAATGAATGTTGGTGAAACAACAGCGGATAGTTTTTATGTTAAAGTTGACGTAATAAATCAGGATAACTCAAAAACTGAAATAGCAAATTCACTTATCACAAAACTTGTTTCAGGCGAGAGGAGAGATTTTAACTTAAGTTATAATACCGGTGTAAATACCGGGACAAAATCATTTCTGATAAGCATTGATCCTGAAAATAAAATTACAGAATTATTTAAGGATAATAATTATTACACTGTCCCATTTTATGTTAAAGATGATACAAACAAACCTGCAATAAATATTACTTTTAATGGAAGGGAAATCGTGGGTAATGATTTTGTATCTTCCAATCCTGACATTAAAATTGAATTAACTGATCCATCCTTCATCGCGGTTACAGATACATCCGCTATAACAATTAAATTGAACAACGATCCTGTCTTTTATTCGCAGAATCAAACTGCTCTTTCATACAGCTTTAATTCAGCTAATCCTAAAATGGTTGTTAAATATAAACCTCATCTCGAAGATGGAAATTATTCATTGTCGGTTACCGGTAAAAACAACGCTGGGAATCAGGCCAATCAATTGACAAAAGAATTTACTGTTTCGAGCGAACCCAAAATTCTAGATTTATATAATTACCCAAATCCATTTAGCGGTTATACCTATTTTACTTTTAAATTAACCCAAATTCCTGACGAACTTAAAATAAAAATTTATACCGTAGCTGGCAGGCTGATAAGAGAATTTATATTAAACTCAGCCAAACTTAATTATGATTTTAATAGGATCTATTGGGATGGCAGGGATCAGGATGGTGATCTTGTCGGCAACGGCGTTTATCTTTACAAAGCAATAATTACCTCAGACGGAAAAACTCGGAGCCTGACTCAGAAACTTGCAGTTGTCAGGTAAAATAAAAAGTCCGGCATATCTTACAGGTATTTCCTACGAATTTGTTTTATATTTGCCTGAATAATTTAACTTTAAATATTTACGGAATAAAATGAAAAAAAAAATTGTTTTTTTTGCATTTGTACTCTTAGTCTCACAAGGATTTGCCCAGAACAATAGTACCGGATTTTATAAATACCCCATGCCGGGACGGGGAAATTTTCAGGGTGGACTTGGAATGAACTGGATTGATGGAAAGTTAAATTATACGCTTCATTTTACACCCGAATTTTCATTTGATAATTGGGGTCTTGGACTTGACCTCCAACTTACTTTCGACCAGGAGGGAAAATTCCGAAAAGAAAATTATAATGAGTTTACTGATTACCTTAGTATTATCAGGTATGTGAGATATGGATTGAAGAATGATCCTGTTTATGTTAAAGTTGGTGCACTGGATTATTATACTCTTGGTCACGGGACTATTATAGACTATTATAATAACAGCCCCACCTTCGATGCAAGAAAAATTGGAATGGTAGCAGATATTGATTTCGGCAAGTTCGGATTTGAGTCAATGTACAGTAATTTTCTTCAGTCGGGCGTGGTTGGTATAAGAGGATATTTTAGGCCTTTCCAGTTTACACCGCAAGCTGAAATTCCAATAATTGGCGGACTTGAAATAGGGGCGACTTATGCCAGTGATTTTAATGATAAAGCGGGAATAATAAACGGATTTTATGATAAGACAAAGAATAACTTTGTAACTACCCAGGATAATGGGAGTCTTAGCATCATTGGTTTTGATATCGGTCTTCCATTATTGAATACCGGTATGCTCGATGTAACACTTTATTCAGATTATTCAAAAATTATTAATTTTGGAAGCGGTTTTGCAACTGGTCTTAAGTTTGACATAAATGCGTTGGGAGCTGTGCGAGGAGTAATAAAACTTGAAAGAAGATTTAATAAAGACCATTACCTGCCTTCATATTTTAACTCCCTTTATGAAATTGAAAGATTCAGAGTCGATACTGCTAACAGTACTTTCTCAAGTAAAGCAGCTAAACTTGCATCGGTAGTTGATCCTGGGAATGGATATTACGGTGAACTTGGATTAAATGTTGTTGGACTGTTTTATCTTAGGGGTACATATGAAAGATTGGACAATGATCCGAACAGCGGGAAGCTTCATATTGGATCAGAAATAAACCCCGATGGCGGGTCATTCGTGGTGAGGGCCGGTTACGATAAAATAAATATCCACGGCGAAGGCGATATGTTTAAATTGGATGACCGTTCATATTTATTTACAGAGATTGGCTACAAACCTACTTCTTACCTGCTGGTCTCTATAGTTTATAACTGGACTTTCGCTCCTGTTAGAGATCTGAATGATAAAATTATCGATTACAAATCGCAGAAAAGAGTTGAGCCGAGAGTTTCGCTTATTTTCCCGTTGTAACTAATATTGCTAATTAATTGGAAAGCGGATCATTTAATAAGTGTTCCGCTTTTTTTATAAACTGGTTTTCAGAAAATCCCGTAATTCGTTTACCGTGTGAAATACATAATCGCTTTTCAGTTCAATAACTTTTTCTTTTGAATAACTATCCCACAAAACAGAAGCGACTTTTACTTCAGCTCCACGCGCCGCTTTTATATCGGAAGGGGAGTCTCCTATCATCAAAACTTTCTCAGGATCCAATCTAAATTTTTCCACAAATTTTAAAATTCCTTCAGGAGATGGCTTGTGTTCCTTAACATCATCTCCGGTTATTATTAAATCGAAGAAATCATAAATCTTTAGCTTGTGCAAAGTTATTTTAGCAGCCTCCCTTCCTTTACCTGTAAAGATGGCTAATGGGATATTCTTAGAACTGATAAAATCTAAAATCTCATAAATCCCAGGATAAAGGTCTGCCATTTCGTGGTTATCAGCATAATAATCGTAATAATCTTTTCGGGCTGCAGGATAATTTTCTCCTGTACATTCTTCTAGAATCACATCTTCTGGTGGTCCGAAAAGGGAAATTATTTCATTATTGGTAAGCGTTTTGTTAAGGTATTTGTTCATTATGTGATTGAAGGAAGCAAAAATCAACTCATTGGTCGAAGTCATTGTTCCATCAATATCGAAAATTATTCCATCAAATTTTATCATTATTTTTTAGCTATTTTAATTCAAAACAGATTATTTTTCCATCAATATTTGATACAGCAAAAATATTGTTTTTTAAATGTTGGACTAAATTTAACCTGGCATTGCCTGCAAAAAACAGTGGCTTCCATTTGAAATTCTTATCGATCAAATAGACTTTCCCTTTTTCAGTTCCGAAAATAAAATTATCTTTCCATTCCAGTGGCTTAGCAGGATTCAAATCAAATCCATAGGCCATCCTTAATTCCTTACGTCTTCTTCCGTTCTTTGTATAATGCAAAATATATTTTATCTGAAATACTTTTAATTATCAGGTATTTATTATCGGAAGAAATATTTAGAGACTCCCATGCATTGTAATCTCTTTTCCACTTTGTTACACCGAGAAGCATATCTATTTTATATACGTTTTTATCGGGAGTAGCGATATAAATATACTGGCCGTCTGTAACAGGTTGACAAACACCGGTGAGGTATAAAAATCATTTTCGTTTGTCCATTTCCAGTAGAGTGCGCCGGTACGTGTCATCAACTGAATAAAGAAATCCATCCTGTGATCCAAAAAATATTCTGTGATTAATAATTAATGGTTTTGTACGGATTATATCTTGAGCGGAATCATTTTCCCAGATAAGTTCAAAGGAATAAATATCATAGCAGTAAAGCTTACCATTGGCCGTGGCAACAATTACGCCTGTTGTAGGGCTGCCATTATATCGTAGGTCAGTTGTAACAAGCTGCGAGGTAAGCGGTTCACCAATTCCTATTGTCTGAATGACTTTACCGGTATTTATATCCAGTGAGATAAGATCACCCTGTAGAGTAGCAACAATTAGTAATTTACCTGTGCTAACCGGCGTGCTGACAATCTTTTCTTTACTATCATATCTCCATAACTTTTTACCGGTTGTATCAAAGCAGGAAATCACTCCGTTTGCAGATGTTGCAAAAATTTTATTTTCGGTAGTATATAGATTTGTCATTAATGTGGTCTCTAAATCTTTTTTCCACAAAATATGCGATTTGAGAGCAGGGATATTTTTATCTGCGATTCCTGAAAAATCCAGAAATTGCTTTGGGGAGTCTATCTTAATATCCGACTTAGTTTTTGCGATACTTTCCCTAAATTTCAAATTTCCCATTGCTTATGGTATAAATTGAAATCGAGTCCGGTTTATTTTCAATTATATTATAATTCCATTTACCTTTATGTAAAGCGGGAAGTCCAGTAACAGTAGTAATTCCGTTAGTCTCAGAGATTGTTTTTGGTTTTTGATAAGCAGAAAATAAAAAAGGAATATTATAAGGACTTAGCAGATTAGTGGCTGTAAACCAATTATCCAACTTCTCATTAAAAGGAAAGTTGGAGAAAAGAAAAATTCCTTCTTTAGAACTTAAACTATTTAACTTACTTGCCAGCCATTTTATTTCTTCAGGTGAAAAATGTCCACCGCCACCACGCCAAATTATAGAACTGTTTAATCCAATAAATCTTGTACTATCAGATGCAAAATTAAATTGGGCATCTTTAAACAATGAATAAAATTTTTGTCCGGCACTTTCACTCCAACGAAAATCGTTTTCTCCGGGGAGTATATAATAGGGCACTGTCAGTTTGTCTAATATTATTTTTACGGAATCAAGTTCGTTGCTATTACCACGGGCGGTTAAATCTCCGCTTATAATGACAAATTTTAGGCCACTGTTAAGGTCAATATCGTTCACAATATTGGTGAGTATCGTATCAGCGCCGGCAGTACCAATTGTTGGTGAAACTATCCAGGCATACTTATAATTTTGAGAGAAAGCCTGTGATAATATAAAAAATGAAAACAGGATGTAGGATAATATTTTTTTCATAACCTTATAAAATTATTTCAATTAAAGTTAATCAATATAACCGATTTATTAAATTCATAATGTTATATTTGTATTCCAATTGTAAAAATAATCGAAAATAATCTTAATGACACCAGCAATTCATCTCAAAAAAAATGAAGAAAGACGTATTAAATCAGGGCATTTATGGATTTTCAGCAATGAAATCCAAAATATAGAAGAAGCCCCGAAAAACGGCGATTTAGTGGAAATTTATGATTCAAAGAATGAATTACTGGGCTGCGGATTTTATAATAAGAATTCGCTTATTTCGGTAAGGATACTAGCGAGAAATAAAATTGACGATATATATGATTTATTAAAGAATAGATTGGACGATGCTTATCAGCTAAGAAAGACTTTTTATCCGGAAAGAGAGTCATTCCGCCTGGTCTTTAGTGAAAGTGATTATTTGCCTGGACTTATAATTGATAAATATAATAATACTTTTGTCTTGCAGGTTTATTCTTTCGGGATGCAAACAAATATCGATAAAATTGTTAAAATATCTAAAAGAAGAATATTCTGCAGAAAATATTTTCACAAAAAATGAAAGCTATTTCAGAAAACTGGAAGGACTCTCTGAAGATGACGAAATATATTTCAGGGAAAGCTGAATCGGTAATTGTAGATGACGGTTCGATTAAATATAAAATAGATTTTGAAAAAGGTCATAAAACCGGATTTTATTTTGACCAGAGTGAGAACAGGTTTTTTATAGAAAAAATTTGCAACGGAGAAAAATGTCGCTGATTTATTTTGTAACTCTGGTGGATTTGGATTGCACGCGGCAAAAGCAGGCGCATCTGTTGTAACTTTTGCCGATAGTTCTGCCTCTGAGATAGAAAATGTAAAAACAAATATTGAATTGAATGAAATAAAATGTTCTGTGAATTTTGAAGTTAAAGATATTTTTGATTATCTCGGTAAGTGTATTTCAGAAGATAAAAAATTTGATGTGGTAATGCTGGATCCTCCGGCATTTGCAAAAAATAAAAGGAGCCTTCCGAAAGCAAAAAAAGGTTATGAAAAATTGAACAGGCTGGCTTTTAAAATTGTTAATGATAGAGGTTTTCTTGTAACTTCATCATGTTCACACCATCTTGCAAAAGAAGAATTTTTACAGATAATCAACAATGCTGCAACACGCGCCGGAAAAAAGATACAACTTCTTACATCTTCGGGCGCTTCTAAAGATCATCCGCAATTATCCTCAATGCCCGAGACCGAATATCTGAAATTTCTTGCGTTCAGGGTACAATCCTCATAAATATTCCATTTATTAGCCAATTTTTGACCATTTTTATGCAGAATGAACCGTTTGGTCTATTGTGCATAAAAGATCATAAGCTTAAAATATTATTGAAAAATAACGAAAATATAAAATCTTGATTACAAATTAATATTTTCAATCAAATAAATAAGTCGGGGGAGTTATGATTAAATACTTGGTTTCATTTTTAATTTGTGCTGCTCTTATTATTGGTGGTTGCAGCAAGAGTGATACTAATCCTGTAACTGGCGGGAGTACAGATAATAGTGATATACCAGCAGATCCTGCTAGTGTGACGGTTCCTGCAACTACAGTTAATAATATTCAACCTACGGCTACTTTCCAGGTAACTTCTGGAAATACTTCAAGGATTAAATTAAACCTGACAGGTTTGGTTAATCCAACAACAAATCAGCCGATTACATTATCAGCTCAATCAAATTTCTGGCTCTCAGAAGATGGCAAAGTTAAAGGTCTCAAACTGACGAAGGTTAGTACTTCAAATGTGCTGAAAGCAGATATAGTCTTCACGGTAGATATTTCCGGAAGTATGGGGGAAGAAGCTGATGCAATTGCTAATTCAATCATCGCTTTTTCACAGGCGTTGGTAGCCAGCGGTCTTGATGTAAGCTTTGGAGTTGTTGGTTTTTACGGAGATGTAGAAGGCGCAATTAACCTGACTACAGCAGCAAATATATCCACCTACCTGAATCGCTCAACAGGAACCTACAGGGCTGTGGGGTTCAGCGGAGCGGATAGTGCTGCCTTACAGACTGCTGCAAGTACCTATGCTTCAGGACATAGTTCGTTTGCTGAAAATGGTGTTGTTGGTATTTTATTTGCAAATTCTAATTTTTCATGGCGCAGTGGTGCACAAAAAATATTTATTAATTTTACGGACGAATCTACACAACCCGGCGGAATGTCAGCATGGTCGACAGCAACCTTGGGAACTACAATAGGCGGACAGGCTACAGTTCACACAGTTTGGAGCGGAACCGCCGATACAGCTAATGCATATACCTGGACGGATTTAGTGAATGAGCGTCCATGGGATATGTCCCGCCTGACCGGTGGAACTGTAGTATTAGTTAATGCTAATGCATCCAATTTGACATTATCAACACTGCCGGTAGCCGGTGCTCTTTCAAACAGCTACCTGGTTGAGTTTTTAACTTCAGATCCAAATGTTACTCATACTGTTATAATTACAGTTAAAGAAAGCACTGCTGATGGTAAGAAAACATATTCGATAAAATATCAGTGACGTCTTTAAAATCAGATATTTCTAAGGGGCTCAATTTCATTTTAACAGGGGAGTGAAATTGAGCCCTCTTTTTTTGTATATTCTCGCCGATTCTTTGCTTACCTAAAATTATTGTTAATTTTTGTTAAATTTCGGAAACATTTTTCAACTTTATATTGTCTAAGTTATCTGCCAGAAGGCAGTTCTCTTTACTTTTCTTTATGTAATTAAATTTTAAAACCATTGACGAGGTTCAAACGTGGATATTACTGCATTAAATGAAAAAATTAAACAGGAAAGTGCTTTTATAGACTTGCTGATGCAGGAAATTGGCAAGGTGATTGTCGGCCAAAAAGCCATGGTAGAAAGGCTGATTGTTGGCCTTCTGGGTAACGGTCATATTCTTCTGGAAGGTGTTCCCGGCCTTGCAAAAACACTGGCTATTAAATCGCTTGCTTCTGCAATGAAAGCAAAATACCAGCGAATTCAATTTACACCTGATCTTCTTCCTGCGGACTTGGTTGGAACAATGATCTACAATCAGAAAGACGGAAAATTTTTAATAAAAAAGGGACCTGTTTTTGCAAATTTTATTTTGGCAGATGAAATAAACCGTGCCCCCGCAAAAGTTCAGAGTGCTTTACTTGAGGCAATGCAGGAAAGACAAGTAACAATAGGAGAGGAAACTTTTTATCTTGAGGAACCATTTCTGGTGCTGGCAACACAAAACCCGATTGAGCAGGAAGGAACATATCCGCTTCCTGAAGCCCAGGTTGACAGGTTTATGTTAAAAGTTAAAATTACCTACCCGACCAAATCTGAAGAATTAAGTATTATGCGACAGAATGTGAGTGAGACGGCATTACAAATAAATCCAGTTATTTCACCTGAAGATATTTTGAATGCCAGGAAATTAATTCAGGAAGTTTATGTTGATGAAAAAATTGAAAAGTATATTCTTGATATAGTTTTTGCAACACGTAATCCGAAAGAATACGGACTTGATAATCTTACTAATCTTATAAGTTACGGTGCATCTCCCAGGGCGACAATAAATCTGGCACTCGGTGCAAAAGCAATGGCATTTATAAAGAGAAGAGGCTATGTAATTCCGGAAGATGTAAGAGGTATTTGTCTGGATGTATTGCGACACAGAATAGCCGTTACTTATGAAGCAGAAGCGGAAGAAATTACACCCGAATATGTAATTCAGGAAATATTGAATAAGATTGAAGTACCTTAATTAGGATTATTTAATTTTCTATTAGGGAGATTAGGGTAAGCATTTAACCAAATAATTATAATTAAGAATGGACACAAAAGAACTTCTAAAACAGGTACGACAAATTGAAATAAAAACCAAGGGTCTGGTAAACCAGGTTTTTTCTGGTGAATACCATTCGGTTTTTAAAGGAAGAGGAATGGAATTCTCAGAAGTTCGTGAATACCAGTTCGGTGATGATATCAGAAACATCGACTGGAACGTCACTGCCAGATTCGGGCACCCCTTTATTAAAGTTTTTGAAGAAGAAAGGGAACTCACAGTTATTTTGATGGTTGATATCAGCGGCTCTCTGATTTTTGGAACGATAGATAAAACCAAACAGCAGATTGCTGCCGAATTAAGCGCTATTCTTGCGTTTTCAGCTATGAAAAATAATGATAAAGTGGGACTGCTTTTATTTACTGATAAAATTGAAAAATTTGTCCCTCCCAGGAAAGGGAAAAAACATGTTCTCAGGATTATTCGTGAAGTGCTTTCATTTGAACCTGAAGGGAAGACAACCAATATCCGTGAAGCCTTAGAATATCTTAACCACGCAATTAAAAAGAGAAGCATTGTTTTTCTTCTTTCCGATTTTATGGACTCAGGTTATGAAAAAATATTAAGAGTAGTTGGAAAGAAGCACGATTTTATTGGGATTGTGATGAATGACAAGCGTGAAAATGAGATCCCACAGATGGGGCTCGTTAAATTTACTGATGCGGAAACAGGTGAAGAAAGATGGGTAGACACAAATGATTCAAAAATTAGAAAACACTTTACAGAAGTAAGACAGGAAATTACACGTGCAAGAAAGTCATTGTTTATTTCAAGCAGGCTGGACAGCATTGAAATTCATACGGGACAAAATTACGTAAAACCATTAGTACAATTTTTCAGATTACGCGGCAGAAGATGGTAAAAAAGTTTTTAATAATATTCTTATTATTTATACCCGGCTTTAGTTTTGCACAAAATGTTTCGGCAAAAGCTTCCGTAGATTCTACATATTACCTGATAGGGGATTTCATCCATTACAGACTTGAAATTTCTTACGATAAAAATATAAAGATCATTCCGCCCGCAATTCAGGACAGCCTTAAAGATGTTGATATTCTGAAAGCCGGAAATATGGATTACAGCGAACAGGCAGGTAAGAAAATTGCTGCGTTAAATTACCTGTTTACAAAATACGATTCTGCAGATGTAACTATTCCGCCAATTCAGATATTTTATCGGGCCGGTAAAGACACATTGTCGGATAAAGGAATTGACACTTCCGATGTAACTTTAAAATCAGTCTTTTCAAACCCTGTCGATTTTCGCGTCAGGCTGGTAAAAGTTGATCTGAAAAAAGATATTAAAGATGTAAAGGATCCGGAGAAAATTCCGCTTGACTGGACAGTGATTATCTTATTGGATTTTGGCCGGTTTAATTCTGCTTGCTTTAGATTTATTATTTTTACAGAAGATACAGGAAAAAGAAATTGGGAAAACCTGTTATTAGAAAGGAAGTTATTATTCCTCCGCATATAAAGGCATTAAAGGCATTAAAGCGCTTGAGGAAGAAGAACTGTGGCAGAGCGGTGAAATAAAACAATATCATTCGGAAATTACTGAAATTATAAGAGGATTATTTTGCGGCTCGTTTCGGTTTACAGGCCCTTGAATTAACAACATCTGAAACTCTTGGACACCTGAAAAGCAGAAAAGATGCGGAAATTATCATTGTGATAACAGAAAACTTTTTAACAAATGCTGATCTTGTGAAGTTTGCGAAATTTTCGCCACTGAGTTCGGTTAATGAAGAAATGATGAAACAGGCAGTTGAAATAGTAGAAAAGACAAAACCAGAAGAAAAGATAAAAGAAAAAGCGGGAGAGGGAAATGTTTAAAGATATTTCTTTTGCATACCCGGTATTTCTTTATCTGCTGATATTAGTTCCGCTTCTTGCCGGTATGGTACTGGCTGAAAGGAAAAAAGAAACAGCCTTCGATAACTTATTCTTCATTAAATGTTTTTAAAGGCATACCCGCAACATGGAAAGAAAAATTCCGGCATACGCCGGTTATTTTACGAACATTTGCATTAATGTGCCTTATAGTTGCACTTGCGCGACCCCAGACATTCAGCTCGGGACAAAATATTTACACAGAAGGAATTGATATTGCAATGGTACTGGATATTTCCGGCAGTATGCTTGCCGAAGATTTGAAGCCAAACAGGATTGATGCGGCCAAAAATGTAATTGATAATTTTATAAAGGACAGAACTTCAGACAGAATCGGGCTTGTCATTTTTTCACGGCAGGCATTTACACAGTGTCCACTGACTGTGGATTACAGGGTTTTAACAAATTTGTTATCTCAAGTTAAGACCGGCATGATAGATGATGGAACGGCTATTGGAAATGCAATTGCTGATGGTGTAAACAGGCTAAAAGACAGTCACGCAAAAAGCCGGATAATAATTTTGCTTACTGATGGAGTGAATAATGCCGGTGAAATTGATCCTTTGACCGCTGCGCAGATTGCCAAAACTTTTGGAATAAGAATTTATACCGTTGGAGTCGGTACAAGGGGTGAAGCTCCTTATCCGGTTCAGACTCCATTCGGTGTTCGTTACCAGATGGTTCCTGCTGATATTGATGAAGGAATGCTTCAGAAAATATGCTGATATGACGGGTGGAGCTTATTTCAGGGCTACGGATACAAAAACGTTGCAGGATATTTACAATAAAATTGATAAGCTTGAAAAATCAAAAGTTGAAATAACCTCTTATCGCCAGGCCACGGAATTATTTTATAACTGGCTTGGTGCAGGATTGATTTTAATTCTGCTTGAGTTTAGTTTGTCGAAATCTGTTTTTAGAAAGAGTACCATGATGAAATCACATTTTATAAAAAGTAATTGCTAATTTTATGTTCAGATTTGCACATCCGGAATATTTGCACGCGCTCTATTTAATTCCAGTACTGGTTTTAATTTTCTGGTATCTTGGGACCAAAAGGAAAAAAGCGCTGGAAGATTTTGCTGACAAAAAATTGCACCATGTTATAATTCCCTCGTTTAGCGGCTTTAAGGATAAAATTAAATTCGGTCTGTTGACCTTTGCGATTTTATTATTAATTGTTGCTGCAGCAAATCCTCAGATCGGAACGAGAATTCAGGAAGTTAAACAGTCTGGAATTGATGTTTACATTTGCCTTGATGTTTCTCTAAGTATGGAGGCACAGGATATAAAGCCCAGCAGACTGGAAAAAGCCAAATATGAAATTGCAAACCTTATTAATAAATTGAGAGGCGACAGGATTGGGCTGATAGTCTTTGCAGGAGATGCCTATGTGCAGTTTCCGTTAACTACAGATTATTCCGCTGCAAATTTATTCCTGAATGCTGTGGATGTTTCATCAGTGCCACAGCCGGGGACAGCTATTGGAAGTGCATTAAATCTTGCAACACAATCATTTGATACGAAAAAGAATACAGAGAAGGTAATAGTTGTAATTACCGATGGTGAGGATCACGAAGGTGATATTAATAAAGCTGTCAGCAATGCAATTGATAAAGGAATAAAAATTTATACCATTGGACTCGGATCAACAGATGGAGTACCAATTCCGGTCTATAATGATAGCGGACAGCAGGTTGGATTTAAAAAAGATAAACAAGGAAACACAGTACTTACCAAACTGGATATTTCAACTTTGCAGAAGATCGCGTCAGCCGGAGGCGGGAAATTTTTCCATGGACAGAATAACCAAGATGAACTGGACCTGATTTATAAGGACTTATCCTCACTACAAAAAACAGAGTACGGGGTAAAGAAAGTAACTGATTACGAGGACAGATTTTATTATTTTTTGGCTCCGGCAATTATTCTCCTTATTGATAGAATTTTTTATGACGGAACGAAAATCTCCTTTATTTAGTAAACTAAATAAGAAATTGGGACTGGAATAAGAATCGAAATAATGAAAAGTAAAATTTTTATAAATATTGTTTTTGTGGCTTTACTTGTTCCTGCGTTTTCTTTTGCGCAGAGCACTCGCCATTATATTAATAAAGGAGTCGACCAGTACAAAGACGGAAAGATGTCAGATGCTGAAGTAAATTTTAAGAAAGGAGTTGAAAAGGCTCCGAAGAATTACACTGCTCATTTTAATCTGGGTGATGCTTATTACAAGCAAAAAAAATATGATGATGCAATAAAATCCTATCAGCAGGCCCTTGCTGAAAGTAAAACCAATGTAGAAAAGGCTAATGTTTATCACAATATTGGAAATGCACTATTAAAGGACAAAAAAATTGACAAGAGTATTGAGGCATATAAGCAGGCATTAAAGCTTAACCCGGACGATCCTTCAACAAAATATAATTTATCGTACGCACTGAATCAGAAAAACGATAAGGATAATAAGAATAAAAATAAAAAGAACCAGGATAAGAACAAGAACGATAAAGACAAAAAGAACGACAAAGACAAGCAGAATAAGAACGATAAAGATAAAAACAAAAACGATAAACAGGATAAGAAGAAAGACCAAAACAAAGATCAACAGAATAAAAACAAGCAGGATCAGAAAAACAGTAAAAAACAACCACAGCCTCAGAAAAACCAGATATCAAAAGCTGATGCTCAGAGAATATTGAACGCCCTAAAGAATAATGAGAAAGCTCTTCAGAAAAAACTAAGAAAAAGAACAGGCAAGGTTGTTAAAACAGAAAAAGATTGGTAGGATTAAAATTAATGAGTGATACTTGTAACTAATATATGATAGGATATAGTCGTAAAATATTTTTAGTATTATTTGTTCTGTCCATTGCGAAAATTTCTTTTTCGCAAACATTTACAGCGTCGACCGATAATACTACCGTTGGACTGACAGATAATTTCCAGGTTACATTTTCGTTTTCCGGAAAAGATATCAATGGGGTGAAAAACTTTAATCCGCCATCATTTAACAACTTTTTGGTTCTTTCCGGCCCAAATCAGTCTTCGAGTATGCAAATTATCAACGGGGCTGTTTCCGGATCACTTTCTTTTTCATACATTCTTCAGCCTAAAAGTATGGGCAAATTTACAATTGGAACGGCCTCAGTAGATTATAATGGCTCTTCAATTAAATCTTCTCCACTAGAAATTACTGTTGTAAAAGGAAGTGCAAAGCCTAAGAATCAGAGTAGTAATACTATCTCAACCAAGGAAATTGCGGACAATTTGTTTATTAAGGCAATTGTGGATAGAAGAAAAGTATATCTTGGTGAACAAGTTACTGTAACTTACAAACTATATACACGGCTTAATATAGCTGCTCAAATGTCAATTTCTAAACTTCCACAGTACCAGGGGTTCTGGTCGGAAGAAATTCAGACACCAAATAATATTTCCTTTACAACGGAAGTTTATAACGGGAAGCAATATCGTGTCGGTATTCTGAAAAAAGCTGCGTTGTTTCCATCACAAACCGGCGAACTAAAAGTAACACCTTTTGAATTAAACGTACCTGTACAAATAAGAAAAAAGAGATCTGGCAATAACTTCTTTGATGATTTTTTTAATGATCCTTTCGGTAATTCGCAAACATATAATTATGATGCAAAATCTAATGCAGTAAAAGTTGATGTAAAAGCTCTGCCTTCAAAAGATGTCCCAGCATCTTATAATGGCGCGGTTGGAGATTTTAAATTTAGTGCGAGTGTTGATAAAGAAAATGTTAAAACTAATGAATCGCTCACTCTAAAATTAATTGCATCTGGAACAGGAAATATTAGTCTGCTTAATTTGCCTGAGATAAATCTACCAAACGGATTTGAAAAATATGAACCTAAAACTAATTCAAACATTAATCGGACTGGAAAAATTTCAGGCACAAAAACAGCAGAGTATTTAATTGTTCCACGAACTCCGGGCAAAAAAGTAATTCCACCGATTGAATTCACCTATTTTGATATTAATAAAAAGAAGTACATTACAGAAACCTCAAAGCCATTTACAATAAATGTAACTCCGGGTGAAAATTATACTTCTGGATCTGGTGAGGCAGGATTCTCTAAAGAGAACGTGAAACTTCTCGGGCAGGATATTCATTATATAAAAACTTCATTTGATGACATCAGTAAAAGTTCAGATCTACTATTATTTAGTAAGGGATTCTGGTTTGCTGCCGGGCTGCCTTTATTCCTGCTCATTGGATTAGTTTACTGGAAAAAGCGGGAAGACAAACTTGCAGGCAATATTCAATTGCTTCGATATCAAAAAGCTGAAAAAGTTGCTAAAAATAGATTAAAAGCAGCAAAAAAACTGATGGAAGCAAATAACTACAACGAGTTTTACTCTGAAATATCTCAGGCTTTGTTTGGTTACCTGGAAGACAAATTTCACATACCTAAATCCGATTTTACACTGGAGGGTGCCGCTGATTTGCTAAGAGAAAATAATATCTCTGAGGAAGTTATAACTGGATTGAAAGAATGTGCTGAAAAATGTGAGTTTGCCCGTTTTGCTCCAAAGGCAGGAGAAAGCGCCGCAAAAAATGAACTTTACAGTGATACATCAAAAGTAATTATTGAAATTGAAAAGATATTGTCGGTAAAAAAATAAATATGATTAAAAATCATTTAAATACAATATTTAGTATTCTGCTGGTTTCGATTTTCCTGGCTGGCAATTTGTTTGCTTCTCAAGTTGATGAGTTGATGAAACAGGGGAATGATTATTATCAGCAGAAAAAATATGAGAAAGCAATATCTGTTTATCAGAATCTAGCTGACCAGGGGTATGAAGGTGTCTCTCTTTTTTACAATCTTGGTAATTCCTATTATCGTGATGGAAAACTTGGATATGCAATCCTAAATTATGAAAAGGCACTTCGCATATCTCCGAATGATGATGACGTTCAGCATAACCTTGCTATTGCCAATGCAAAAACTGTTGATAAAATTGATACGCTCCCGAAGTTCTTTCTCTTCCAGTGGTGGGAAGGTTTGCTTGCATTATTTACTGTTACAGGATGGACTTATTTATCTTTCATCTTTTACATTTTGATTTTAATTGCAATTGGAATTTATTTCTTTACAAGGAAGAGCAAAGTTCAGCGATATTCCTTCTTTAGTGGTTTAGCATTTTCAATTATCTTGCTTTTATCAGTAATACTTCTTATTGTAAACCTGAATCGTGAATTAAATGTTAAACAGGGAATAATAATAAAACAGGTTATCTCAGTTAAATTATCCCCTGACCCTAATAGTAATGACGCTTTTGTTATCCACGAAGGATTGAAAGTTCAGCTTGAAGATAAAGTTGACGACTGGGTAAAAATTCGATTGCATGATGGAAAGATTGGCTGGTTACCGAAAGAAGATGTAGCCACAATCTGATTTGCCTTTATTAGCCTAAGATATTTCTTTATTACAAACAAAAAACAAAGAGGATGTGTTATGAAAAGACTCGGTCTTATTATATTCGTGCTGGCTTTGATAGTCGGATTTTCAGGTAATGTCTTTGCCCAGCAAAAAGAGAAGAAAGAAGACGCCAAAACGACAAAAGTGGATGTTAAAAAGCAAGATCCTGATTTCAATAAAGCAGTCAGCATTAAAGAGGGAACTCCCGTCAATTCTGTCTGTCCGGTATCAGGAGAAGAACTGGACGAAGATCAGCAACTAATCAAATATAAAGGTGAGGTTATTGCTGTCTGTTGCAAAAAATGTCTCAAAAAAATTAAAGCTGATCCGGAAAAATATATGAAAAGGCTGAAAAGAGATGATGATAAAGACAAATAATTCATAGGTCACATTTTGTTTCGTAAATTCCCGCTTTCTAAAAAATTGCGGGAATTTGTTTTTTTAAACCCCTGTTTTGGCTCATTTTTATTGATTGACTCAATAATCATAGCTATTTTTACCGGTATGGATTCGAAAAGATACAATAATTTAAAAATTGGGCTTGGTATTTTAGAAGGTGCACTTACCTTTGTAATTTCACTGGCATTTGTAATTTCCGGCTTAAGCCTTAAGCTGGTTGAGAGTATTGGAAATTCTGTCTCCGGCCTTTATGGTATTTTTATAATTTATGTGTTACTGGCAGGTTTCGGACTGGGTATTTTACTATTCCCGCTTGGATATTACAAAGATTTTTATCTTGAACATAAATACAACCTTTCAAACCAAACTTTTTTTAAGTGGATTTTTGAAGATATTAAAGGACTTGGTATCTCTCTTCTAATTGGAATTCCAATATTATTAGCATTTTATTATACATTGGTTCAATTCGGTAATTTATGGTGGCTTCCGTTTGCAATTTTGCTGTTTATTGTCTCAGTTATACTGGCAAGGGTAGTTCCCGTTTTTATACTTCCTCTTTTCTATAAAATTACTCCGATTGACAACGAAGATCTAAAATACCGTATTACAGCTCTTGCTGAAGAAGCGGGAATAAAAGTGGCTGATGTTTACAAATTTGATATGAGCAAAAACACAAAAAAAGCAAACGCTGCTTTTACCGGGCTGGGAAAATCGAAAAGAATTTTACTCGGTGATACTCTGCTTGAAAATTATAATAATGATGAAATTGAAACTGTTATTGCTCACGAACTGGGGCATTATAAGAAAAAGCATATTGTTAAAAATATTATTATTGGAACTATTGCAAGTTTTCTTACTTTATTTATCGTTGCTAAACTTTATTACATATCGTTGAGTTGGTTTGGGTTTCAGAACATAACAGAAATTGCAGCACTTCCAGTTCTTACTCTCTGGGCAATGCTGATTGGTCTTGTACAAAGCCCATTAACAAACATCATATCAAGAAAATTTGAATACCAGGCTGATGAATATGCAATTTTGTCAACTGGCAAAGCAGAAGCTTTTAAAGCTACACTGGAAAAATTAACAGAGCAGAATCTGAGCGATAAAGATCCTCATCCTTTTATTGAATGGTTCTTTTATAGTCATCCATCAATAAAAAACAGGGTAGCCGCAATTGATACTTTTTTAAGTAGCGATAATGCAATTAAAAATAATCTAAAGTTTGAGGTTAAGTAATTGATTAATCTTATCAAACTTTTTCTAATTGCAGCATATGTTATAATAGTTTCAATTTATGCACTTATTGCTTTAGTTATCGACAGAAGTTACTGGCTGTATTACTTATGTAACAATCCTTTTAGTAAAGGAATTTTGAAGATTGCCGGTATAAAAGTAAAAGCAAGCGGTCTGGAAAATATTGAAAATAATAAGACCTATATTTATGTTTCAAACCACAGCAGTCAATTTGATATTAGTGCTCTCCAGGCGACAATTCCCGGCAACATAAGCATGTTTTTTAAAAAGGAGCTTGCTAAAATCCCGCTTTTCGGATGGCAGCTTTGGGCCGGGCCGTATATTATGATTGATAGGAAAAATCCTGACAGTGCCAGGAAAAGCTTGGAAAAAGCAAAAGAATTGCTTTCAAAGAAGAATATTTCTGTTCTTCTTTTTGCTGAAGGGACAAGAAGTGAATCCGGGGAAATTCAGAAATTTAAGCGCGGTGCATTTAATCTTGCCGGAAAAGTAGGTTACCCGATTATTCCAATTTCTATAAGCGGCTCCAATCGAATTATGCAAAAAGGATCAATGAAAATTAATAAAGGAACCATACACGTTCACTTTGATAAACCCATTGAAACTACAAATATTAAAACAAGACAGGATGAAATTGATCTTATGAATAAAGTAAGAGAAATAATTATTAAAAATCATTCGCTGAAAACGGATTAATTATGGCAGTAACAAGAAAAGATGTAGAACACATTGCTGAACTTGCAAGATTGACGTTTAAAGTCGATGAACTCGAAAGTTTTACCCGCCAGTTGAATGATATACTTGCGTACATGGATAAACTTAATGAACTTGATACATCAAATGTTGAACCTCTTTCACATCCTGTGGAAAGAGTAAATGTATTTCGGGAAGATATTGTGAAACCATCCATAGATAGGGAAGAGGCTTTGAGAAATGCGCCCGAAAGGAGCGATCTATTTTTCAAAGTTCCGAAAGTGATAGATCGTGATTAATTCAAAACCTGATTTTTCTAATGATAAATCTCCGGATAATAAATCTATGATAGTCGGAGTAATACCTGCACGTTTTGCATCTACTAGATTAATGGGGAAGCCACTTGCAGATATAGGTGGCAAACCAATGCTTCAGCACACCTATGAAAATGCATTAAAATCGAAACTGATACATAAAATTATAATTGCTGTTGATGATGAAAAAGTGGCAAATGTAGCCAGGGATTTTGGAGCAGAGGTTGTAATGACTGCAAAGGATATTCCTACCGGTTCTGACAGAATAGCCACAGTTATTAAAGATCTTGAAAATGTAAATATAGTCGTTAATATCCAGGGCGATGAACCGTTTATTGAAGGAGGGATGATTGATCAGGCAATTGAGCCTTTGATATTTGATCTGAATGTAAACGTATCTACCCTGGCAAAACGAATAGATGATCTTGAGGATTTTAAATCCCCTTCAATTCCAAAAGTTGTCTTCGATTATCATAATTTCGCGCTCTATTTTTCCCGCTCACCAATTCCTTATGTACGTGATGCAAAAACAAATCTAGAAAGAATTACTAAAGGTGAAATATATAAACACATCGGCCTTTATGTTTACAGGAAAGATGCACTTTTGAGATACACTAAACTAAAACCAACCGATCTTGAGCAGACTGAAAAACTTGAGCAATTGAGAATGCTGGAAAATGGTTTTAAAATTAAGATTGTTGTCACAGAATATGAAAACCTTGCTGTAGATACTCCCGAAGATCTGGCAAGAGCAAGGTCATTTTATAAAGATTATTTGAAGAACAAAGAGAGCCTAAAATGAAATTACCTCCCAGTATTAAACTCGCAAATACACCCACACCTTTAGAAGAAATAAAATACGAGAATAGGAAATTATTAATAAAAAGAGATGACCTTACAGGAGTTGAACTTTCAGGTAATAAAGTTCGCAAACTGGAATTTCTCATTAAAAAAGCGAAATCAGAAAAAGCGGATATAATTTTTACCTGCGGTGGAGAGCAATCAAATCACGCCAGGGCAACTGCAATAGCTGCAGCAATGGTTGGTATTAAAACGCGACTTTTTCTATGGGGCAAAGATTCAGCAGATGCCGAAGCAAATTTGTTTATAGATAAATTCCTGGGATCGGAAATATCTTTTTTGAATAAGAAAAATTATTCAGAAGTGAATGAAATTATGTACGAGGAAAAAGATGCGATGCAGCATCTCGGCAAAAGAGTTTATGTTATTCCCGAAGGTGGGTCCACCACATTGGGTGTGCTCGGCTACGTTTCGTTTGTTGAAGAATTAAGTAAACAAGTAAATCTAAAAAATATAAAGGGAATTTGTGTAGCTGCCGGAACAGGCGGTACCGCAGCAGGAATACTTGCCGGGGCGGCTGCTATGAAACTGGATCTCAAGGTTTACGCCGTTAATGTTTTATATTCCAAGGAAATAATAGAGTCGAAGATAATAAATCTGGCTGAAGGCGCGCTATTGGATTTCAAATTGAAGGGAAAAATTAAAAAAGAAAACCTCGTAATAATGGACGGCTATTCCTCCGAGGGTTATAAAAATATTACAGATAAAAAATTGAGCTTAATAAAAGAATTTGCACAGGCAACAGGAGTAATTCTTGACCCGGCATATACCGGCAAAGCATTCAACGCATATTATGAAAATTTCCTGAATAAAGGGAAGGGAAAAAAAGTAATTTTCCTTCATACAGGAGGATTATTCGGGGTGTTTGATAAAAAGAAGAAATATCTTTCCGCCTGACTGCTGCCTGGCCTATATTGAGCAAATTACTTTGCCAAACAGCTAATTAAACCTTATTTTTATGGTATGGAATGTATTTTTTGTGACATAATTGCCTGGAAGGAACCCGCGGAAATTATTTATGAAGATGAGAATGTAATCTCATTTCTGGATATCAGGCCGATTAATTTCGGACACGCACTGGTTATACCTAAAAGACATTATGAAAACTTTCTTGCAGTACCGGCGAATGATATCAATTATGTTATAAATATAACACAAAAGATTGCCGAGGGAGTTAATAGTGGACTCGGCTGCGATGGCTTTAATATAATAGCTAATAATGGCACTGCGGCGGGACAAACAGTATTTCATTTTCATTTCCACATTATCCCGCGGTATAAAACTGATACTTTCAATTATCGGCCAAAATTAAAGAATTATGAAAACGATTCTATGAAAGAATTCGCGGAAAAAATTCGTATAGCAGTAAATAAATAGAGGAATTATAAAATGTCGGATAAAATTAGAGTTCTGGTGGCTAAAGCAGGCCTTGATGGTCACGACAGGGGCGCGAAAGTAATTGCTGCCGCTTTAAGAGATGCAGGTATGGAAGTTATATACACCGGTCTTAGGCAGACCCCGGAGATGATTGTTGAAGCAGCAATCCAGGAAGACGTTGATGTAATCGGAATAAGCATTCTATCCGGTGCTCACATGACAATTTTTCCAAAAATTTTAACGCTTATGAAGGCAAAAGGAGTTGAGGATATCCTGCTTACCGGCGGCGGAATTATTCCCGAAGAAGATATTAAGGAACTCAAAAGACTGGGAACCGGCGAAATGTTTACTCCCGGTGCGCCAACTACCGCAATTGCCGAATATATTAAAAAATGGCGCGCTGAAAATAAGAAGTAAATAAAAATAACACTAATGGTTTTTCTGCCTCCGCAGGATTTTAATCTACGGAGGTTTTTTAATTTTAAAAAATACGAAACCAAACCCCACCCGGCCTCCCCTTTGGTAAAGGGGAGGAGACAGGAGGGGTTCAATTCTGGTTTGAACATGGTACTATAAATTTCCATTTCCTGGAATATTTTGTAACTTCAACATAACCCCGCATCATATTACAACGAATTACTCTATCATTTGATCTAAGTTAATTAAGGGGAATCTTAAATTAATTCTTTTTAATTATGACAGAGCATTACAATAAAAAGTCAGAACAGCAAAAACGCAGAAGACTTAGAAAGGGTATGACTTATTGTGAAAAAATTATCCGGCTGCATTTAAGGAAAAAGCAGCTCGGTTACAGGTTCTTGCGCCAGTATTCTGTCGATCAATTTGTAATAGATTTTTATTGTCCAAAACTAAAACTGGCGTTAGAGATAGATGGGGGAATTCACGATGATCAGGAGCAGAAGAGACAGGATTGTGTAAGACAAAAATATCTGGAGAATTATGGAATTACCTTTTTGAGAATTAAGAATGGGGAATTTTTAGGGAATCCTAATAGATGTTTTAAAAGGATATCAGAAGCTATAAAAGGCTTGGAAAAATAATTCCACCCATCCTCCCCTTTACTAAAGGGGAGGAGACAGGAGGGGTTCGATTTATATTAAGTAGATGACAAAAAAAGCGGCCCAATTTTGAGAGGCTTTTGAAGTCTCGATTTTATTTACTTACCGTGCCAGATAATGGTTTTCTGAAAACCTCCATCATGGTATATGGCCAACTACAAACGCTTCAGTGCCGTCTGTCCATACTGCCCAGTAATCTGCTCCCGGCAAGGTTAATTGCTCTATCTCTTTCCAGTCAGTGCCGTTGTAATGGTAAACTTTATTTGCCCCGCCCTGGCCTACTGCAAAAATGTTATTTGCGCTTGATGCCGACATTTCTGCTATATACTGATTTACACTAAATATATTTGTCCATTTGTTTCCATCATTTTTAAATATTCCTCCCTCGCCTGCATAATACAATTCACCCGAATGAGACTTCTATAAAGTTTGTAAGTATAAAATCCTGATGAATCTGTTTTTACCCAGGATGAATTATTCTCTTTTAAGCAGATATGCTTTAGTGTCACTCAAATCTAGGAATGACGTATAACCGGTTAAATAAGTGCCGGAATTTCCGGCACTTACTGAAAGGATATGAAAAGCCTGATTTTGCGGTACATCTATTGCTACTGAATCTCTTGTCCATCTTACTCCCGTCATAGTGATAGAGTGTGTTGAAGTTACCGCAAGCCCAGATATTATTTGCAGAACTGCCCTGTATGTTGGTTAACATACTGCCGGCAATTATATCTACCTGCTCTCCAGGCACTTCCGTCATAATGAATTATCAGGCTGGAATCTATAAAATTAGGCGGGGGGGTTGGGTTTGTTCTTAATCCTTGAGCCCACTGCATATATATCCGTGCTGCTGAATCCGTAGATTGCGCTTAGGTCTATTGCACCGGGTATATTTCCACCTTTTTGAGCTACTAAATTGACATCTTTCCATTTATCCCCGTCAAAATGCCATAAAACACCATCGCTTGAACTGCTATGTCCAACTACGTAGACATCTTTAGGAGAACTTCCCCAGATATCATACATTAATGTCTGATAATTACCGGGGTAGCCAAGCGTATCGGCAGTCCAGGCATATGTCCTGGGGTCTTTTGTGGGTTTTATTTCTATTCCGTTATCACCCTTTTTACAGCCGGCTAAAAATATAAATAAAACAATTATTAACCCCGTAGATATCTTTTTGTTCTGCATTACTGGTATTCCCTATTTCATTAATATCATTTTTTTAACTGCTGTAAATCCGTTAGCTGTTATCTTGTAAAAATATATACCACTGGCCAGGTTTTCAGTCCTAAAATTTACCTCGTACCTTCCGCTGCTTTGCTCTTTATCTACCAGTTTTGCCACCTGCTGGCCAAGATTGTTGTATACTTTTAACAGTACGTATCCCGGCTTTCCGCCAGAGGTAATCTGCATCAGCCATTCTTGTGT
>CAVVHP010000003.1:0-93178 GCA_963748105.1 uncultured Bacteroidota bacterium
AAAAGATTAAGCATCCCCTTCTGCAATCGATTAAAGACGTGATCGGGGGATTCTTTGCAACATTAAAGAGCTAACTTTCTTAGTGAAGAAAGTCTAGTGCTCAGGAAAGCGCAAATTCTCTCAATTCTTTTATTTTATGTATTTCAATTGAGTTGCTGGCGTGTTCAACTGTGGTTCTTCTAGCTTCAGTGAATAAAACAGTTTCTTCATCATCAACCAAATTCATTTTATGAAGTTGATTTGCAACTGTCAATAATCTGTCTTTTGCTTCACGGTAGTTAATGAAAACTGGATATACACCAAATGTAAGTTCAAGTTGTTTTTTGACTTTAATTTCAGGAGTAACGGCAATAATTACCTGTTGAATTTTGAAGCGTGCTATCATTCTTGCTGTGTAACCCGATCGGGTTAAAGGGATAACTTTGTTAATTGGCATACTTTGACTTATTCGCTGGATTGCCCTACTCACGGTGTCAGAAATGTTGATGAATGGGGTATTTTCAACGATACTTTTGACAGCTTTTTCTGTTTCATTCGCAATTCGAGACATCATTTCAACGGAGTTCACAGGGAACTGCCCTACCGCTGTTTCTCCGGACAGCATAATTGAATCTGATCCGTCTAGAATGGCGTTTGCAACGTCGCTAACTTCGGCCCTGGTAGGATTAGGGTTGTTAATCATAGATTCAAGCATCTCGGTGGCAGTGACCACCAGTTTGCCTTTTTGGTTGCATAGCTTAATTAGAGCTTTCTGAACCAGTGGCACTTTTTCGGGTTCGATTTCAACGCCTAAATCGCCTCGGGCAATCATTAATCCATTGGCGGCGTCAAGTATTTTCTCTGCGTTTTGGACGCCCTCGTAATTTTCAATTTTGGCGATTATTCCGCCTTCAAAATTATGGGTCTGAGATAAACATTTCACATCGTCAACATTTCGTGTGAATGATAGTGCAATGTATTCTACATCATGTTTTTTTGCGAATTTTAGGATTTCTAGATCCTTTTCGGGAAAAGTGGGAATTTGAAGATGTTTGTTTGGGATGTTTACTCCTTTTCCGTCTTCTATCGCGCCTTCGTTCGAAGTCCGTAGTAGGAGTTTGCGGTTTTTCTTTTTAATCACGTGTGTTCTTATTTTTCCGTTGTCAATGTATACTACGTCGTTAATTTTCATTTCATCATAAAAATCGTGATTGAAAGATATTTCTTCGTCGTCGAAACCTACTTGCAGAGTGTCTCCTTTGCTGAAGACTTTTCGTTGAGATGCTTTGATTCTGATTTCTGGCCCTTTGACGTCAATTATAATAGGGATATCGGCAATTTCTCTCACTGTTTCTATAATTGATTGGTATTGAGATAGATTTCCATAAGCAGTGTTTATTCTTACTCCGTTCATGCCCGCTTGGAACAACCGTTCAATCACTTGCTTTGAAGTACTAGCGGGTCCCAAAGTGCAAATAATCTTTGTTTTTTTCAATAAACATCACTTTTGAGCATTATAGAACAACACACATTCAGAGTTTAAAGGTTAACTGAGAGGAAGTAGGTTAGTTTGTAAATAATGAGTAGAGTGGTTTGGCAAAGTTTAAAGGTATGACATGTGTCATATATAGAGATGATTATGCGATGACTTGTGGAAAGAGTAAACTAATTGTAGCTTTCACAACCACAGCAATACTTATCTTGATACTAACAAGCACCACAGCATTTGTAAAAGCTGAAAATAATTTTAACCTTGAAATCACAAATTTAACTGATGAAACCTTCAGTTTTACCGATCAACAACTTTTTGGTATGCCAAAAACAACTGTAAATGCCGATCTGTACTGCGATGGCAGCCTATTAACTTCTGGCAATTGGAGTGGAATCCGTTTAAGTTATCTACTTACAGAGATAGACACAGCTGGAGAAGTCTATTCAGTTCAGTTTGCAGCTTCAGATGGGTACAAAGTCAACATACCTTATGATTTAGCAATACAACCAGAAACCATAATAGCCTATCAGAAAGATGGCGAGCCATTAGCTGAAGAACTCCGTTTAATTCTTCCAGGAGCTAATGGTGCTGCTTGGATTTCAATGATTACGTCTATTACAATGAGTACAACGGGAGCTAACTACCCTGAAGGAGTGACTGTGGGAGGAGGCAGTTTACCTAAACTGTTACCTACTCAACCCCCAGAAGTGACAGATCAAACGCAAGTTACGCCACAGCCTCAACCAACCACTCCTACAAATTCATCAAACGTAGAACTTGAATCTCCAACCAATACGCCTGTAACGAATCAACCAACGCCCCCACAACAGGTTTCAAAAAATGAAGACCTAACCCTGGAAGCAGGAATAGCTGTCTTAGTTCTTGTTTCAATAATGGTCTTGTCAATCACAGCATACAAAGTATACAACAGCAAAAAATCTCCTATTAACTCTTAGTTATCATTTTAGGGGTGTGCAAAATTCATATGAAAATTATTTATTTCCAGAAAAAATTGTTTGTCTGCTAGAACAACAACACCTAAAAAATTCTTGTTGTTGTTCTACCAACCTCTCCATTAAAAGAAGGCAGCTTTTAGAGCCTTGTAGTTGCAAAATTTTCCCCGAGATATCGCTCTTCAACAAGATAATCACGGCTAATTTATAAGCAGATTAGAAAGAACTATTCAGGTGTTGTTTTCTAACCCTTAATCGGCAAATACTCTGATTATTCTTAAGATCCATATACTGGATTTTCCGTCTTTGTTTCTTATGAAGCGATTGCTTATCGTGATATTGGTACAAACTTGCATGCAGTCTGATAAATTACGCTCTTGGGCTTGGCATTGTTTTCTAGAAAAGTTAAGGTTTTTATGATTGCTTGCTCTGTTTCATTTAGCTCCTTTAAAAAACATGTATCCCCATGGGGCCGTCGTCTAGCATGGTTACAGGTTAGACGGGAGCCAAGCAAAAACATTCATGTGGCGATGTATCTTTCTCACTTTTCTGCGAATCCTTCCCTTTTTTCTTTTTTTGGCAGTCTCCTAAAACGTTCATTGACGGTCTTAGGTTTTCATATTCTGCTTAGTTTCACAAACCTTTTTCTTTTTGTCTATTGTCTTCAGGAGGTTTTCTAGTTGAAGCAGAAGGAAATCGAGGCTGCGTCAATTATGATGCGGATTTTTCTCACAGGCTTAGCTCTTAATTTTGACGCTGATTTTCATGAGCTTGAAGAAATTGCCAAGAAGGCTCTTTTTGAAATTGAGACTGAGGAGCAAACTTAGAGGTCTCTTTTTTTGGCTAAACAGAATCGCTCCCCAAGGAATAGTTCAAAAAAAGTGGTTCAAAGGTTCAATGGCAATTTTGAACTTAACGTGTTACCGCAGCCATTGCCGCAGGCAGCTAAGGATATTCTTGGAGTTTTGGGTGCGGAAGGTGTGGCTGCTGAAGCTGTTAGGATTGCGGGTGTTGTTAAAAGTGATGTTACTTATTGGAAAAACCGTTTTGTTAAATCTGGTGCCTTGGTGCTTAGGGAATCTCAACATCCAGAAACTTTGGGTAAACCTCGCAAAGAGCAGCGTTTTTCCGCTGGACGCCCAAAATACTATGACCTAACACCTTATGGTTCAAAACTTCTCACGGGGAGTGATAATCAGGTACGTTTGCCGATTGTGTTTGAGGATAATCCTGTGAAGTTTCGTGTTTTGCAGTGGGAGCGTAAGAAATCTGATGGGTGTTCGGTGATTGATTGGGAGCGGTTGGGTGATGTTCGGAACTGGGTTAAGTTGGGTTTTCGGGTGACTGGGGTTCGGGTTGTTAGGACTTCTAAGAGTGTGATTGTGCATCCTGGTCCTTTGAAGGGTTTTAATGTGGATCAGCTAGGAGGTGGATTCTGGAAGGATTGTTGAGCGTGTGCGCTATATTTTGGAGGTTCAATATGGCATGCAGCTCTCGGATGAATGCGAGTTTTTGCATGGTCCTATGTGGCAGGTTTTTCATCCTGACGCCAAAGAATGGGTTAAAGCGGGAACCGTCAAGGTTTCAGGGGTTGGCGCAGTGGATGCAAGCCCGAAGCCATGGCTGAAGAATCTTAGCAAGGTTCCGCATGTGGAATTTGAGAGAAGGGAGCATGCGGCAATTGCAGCTTCATGGCCGGTAGCAAGTGATCCAGCGAAACGCAACGTGTCTGCTGCACCAATGTATCCGCTGTATCTTGAGGACCTGCATCGAATGGTTACAGGCTTAGTTGGGCAAGTTGAAGTTTTGTCAACGCAGATGGATTCGATTAAGCAGTTAGAGAAAGAAGTCTCCTCAGTTATGACTGATTTTAGGAGACTTAGTTCTGCATTTTCTAAGCTGGAGCGTTTGGGTGAGATTTGTGGCAGTCTTCAGATGATAACTGGGATTCTGAGCAAATTGGTTGATTCAGATGCCAGTGCCACTACTGAAGTGGCTAAGGGTTCGGGCGGGAAAAAGAGTATGTTTCTTAGTGTCCCCCATATCGCTTTTTGGCTGTTGAAACCTGTTCAAAAGCACTTTTACCGCTATGAGTTAGGTATGGGAAAAGTCCATGCTTTTTAGGAGTAGCGTTTCTATGGTTAGTTGGTCCTGATTACCCACCGCTAATTTTGCTTTGTGTTGATGGAGAAGAATTCTTGGATTGAACACTTTGACATGGAAGAGAGCGAAAAACCTGTTCAAAGCAAAAAGGTCTTCTTGAATTTCGGGATTTTTTTACTGTCTATCAAGCTTGAGCAAGTTTGAAGTAATCAAGTGGTTGTTTTGCTGTATACGTTTGACAACAAATCATATATATTGACAAAGGTATATTGAGTGCTATGTGCCCTGAATCTTTAGTTCCACCAAAAATACTAGATTACATTAGAGACAAACAAGTAATTTCAATTATTGATATCGCTCAAAAATTTGGTTTGAGCGAGCTGACAGCAAGAAACTACCTAAGTCGCCTTGCTCAGATTGGCGAAATCAAAAGCATTAGCCGCGGACTTTACCAGGTGGGAAGAAGCGAGAAGATAATCATGAGACCAGCGGCGGCGGTAACTAAGGTAGCTGGAGAGCTTAGGAGTGCTTTTCCCATGGCTGAGTTTACGGTTTGGTCGTTGCAGATGCTTTCAGATTATTCTCATTATATGATTGGAAAAGACCTCATGTTTATTGAAACTTCCAAGATGCTATCAGTTAGTATACGCGATTTGCTCGTTTCAAAGGGCTATCGAGTACTGTTACAACCTGAGAAAAGAGATTTCCAAGAATTCGCTTGCAACACTGAAGTGCCCATATTTATTTTGGAGCGAAAAGAATTTTATGGGCTTATGGAGTTCGAAGGATACTTAGTACCGACGCCAGAGCGAATTTGGGCAGACATCTATTACTTCTCCACTAGGAAGGGTTTTGTTTTTGACTCTTTTGAACTTGGTCTAATCTTTGCAGCCATGGTTGATAAGGGAGGGATAAACTTCGACTGATTACTACGGTATTCTGGGCGCCGAGGAAATCTTTAGAGAAGTATTGATTTTCTTGTATGAACTGATGAAATCCAATTCTAAGGTTGGCAGGAATATTATCTTATAACCGAATCTCAACACAATTACGGGAACTAGAGCTGGACCTTGCTGAAAGAGAGCTTGCTCATTTCAATCTGCAGAAAGATGAAATGAAAATCACCAAGGAAGAAAATTTTCAAAAGAAGATTTCCCTTGAATCAGAACTTGCTAAACTGGAAGATGAAATAAGTGTAATTAAAAAATCACTTAATGAAACTGAATCTGAGCTAAAAGATAAAAGGGACCAGGTTAAAGATCAGACCGAAAAAGTTTATAATGTACAAAAACAAATTTCTGTTGCTGAAGAAAGGGAAAAATCTCTCGAACTTAATATCAGTAAATACCAGGTTGAACTGGAGGAATTAAATTACCAGCTTACCGAAAACAGGGAATTTATTGAAACCAGCACAGAGACAATTTCTGACTTTACAGAAAAAATTGCGGCCAAGGAAAAAGAAAGAGAAGAGGCCAGAGCAACTTGTTGAAAAATATAAGTCCGAACTTGAGGACAAAAGGAATTACCTTAAAAGTCAGTCAGATGCGCTGATTGAAAAATTCAAGGAAATTACAAACAAAGAAAATGATCTTGCCAACATTATAAAATCTCTTCAGGCTAAGAACGATGCAATTGACAAACTGAATGAAAAGATTCAGGCGCTGACTAATAACATTGCCAAGACAGTCGGTTACCTCGAAGAATTGGGCCAGGAAAAAGCCCAGACATCAAACAGTCTGCTGGAAGCGGAAACACTTTTTTCACAGAAACAGAAAGAAAAAGAAGATCTTGAAAAGGAATTAAATTCACTTAAATCACAGGAACTTGAGGACAGAAGTATTATCAATGGAATTAAGGATAAAATTAGTTTCATACAGACATTAATTGATAATCTCGAAGGTGTTTCAAAGGGTACAAAAACACTTGTTGAAAATTCTGATTGGGCAGCATCAGATAAAACGTTACTAGCGCACGCAGGCAATTCAAAAGAAGAATATCGTTTTGCCGTTGAGGCTGCACTGAGGAATAACCTGAACAACATTCTCGTTGAAACAATAGATGATCTTAAAAACGGAATTGACTATCTCAAAAGACACGAAGCCGGCCGGGCTTCATTTTCCGTACCCGCTTTATTTAATAACAGGAAGAAAAGTTTTTTTGATAAACTCAAAAACTTCAGCATTAGCAGCAAAGCCAAAAAGCTATCAAAGGAAAATGAGTTCATAGATTGGGCGCAGGATTTAATCGATACAGATAGTAAATGGCAACCATTCTTCCAACAAATGATGGAAAATGTAGCTGTAGTCAATGACCTTGATATAGCCTTTGAACTTTCAGAAAAATATAGTGACTTCAGTTTTGCCACATTAAATGGCGACTATATCGATAAAAGAGGTGTTGTAGAAAGCGGATCAGAACCAAAACTTGACGATTCATTATTTGGAAGAAAGCAACTTCTTGAAAATCTCCGCAGAGAATTTCCCAAAAGAGAAGCAGAACTTGTCGAATTAAAATCAAAAATTGCTACTGTAGAAAACAAACTGGAAGAAATTGATCTAAAGGTATTATCAGAAAGCGAAAGAATGCTTTTGAATGATCTCGCAAATGTTGAAAAGCAAATTGCTCAGTTTGAGTATGAAAAGCAAAAGGCAAATGATGAAATTGACAAAGCCAGGCTGGAAATAAAAGATTTTGTAAATGAATCTAATAAAATAGATACTGAAAGAAATAAAGCGGAAGAAATGTTGCAATCACATCGGGAAGAAAAAGCTCGTGCTGATGAAAAACAAAAGCAGCTTGAAGAAGAATTTAGAAATTTTGAAAGCGAACATAATGTTGCTGTATCGAATCTTAACCGGAACAACCTTGAGCTTGAAAGACTTTCCGGTGAAAAGAGAAATACTGAAAATGCTATAAAAAGAGCACAGAATACGATCGAAACGATAAAGAAATCTATTGATAAAAGAGAACATGATATTCAGACAGCAACAGAAGAAGTTTCTACAATTGAAAGTATTCTTGATGAGCAGAAAATTAATTATGAAGAGCTGGTAGAAACTCAGCAAATTCTTTCTGAAGAAGAAAGAAAGATTGATACAAAGTACAAGACCATACAGACAGAAATATCAGAAAAAGAATCTGTCCAGAATAATTACAGGAAAGAAAGAGAAACAGTTTCAGACTGTTATCCACAGCTCGGATATTAAGCTAAGTGAGCTGGGAATGAAGATTAATAACTTGTATGAACACATTGAAGAAAATTATTCCCTTAAACTGGAAACAAAAGCATTTGACGACCTGGATACATTTGATTTTAAAACAAGGACAGAGGAAGTTCATACTTTAAAACAAAAGGTGAAGAATCTCGGGCCAATTAACCTGCTTGCTTATTCAGAATTTGAAGAAGAAAAGGAACGATTTGATTTCCTTAACAAGCAAAGAAACGATTTGCTTGAGTCAGAAAGTGATATAGTTAATACGATTACCGAGATCAATACAACTGCGCAGACTCAATTTTCGGAAACATTTGAAAAGATCAGGGCTAATTTTGTTAATATTTTCCGTGGTCTGTTTAATCCCGGTGATGAAGCTGACCTGAGAATTGAAGAAGATGCAGATCCTCTTGAGGCTAAAATAGAAATTATCGCAAAACCAAAAGGTAAGCGCCCAACATCTATAGAACTGCTTTCCGGAGGAGAAAAAACTCTGACTGCTATCGCTTTATTGTTTGCTATTTATCTTGTAAAACCCAGCCCATTTTGTATTCTTGATGAGATTGATGCTCCTCTTGATGATGCCAATATAGACAGGTTCACAAAAATCATTATAGATTTCAGTAAAGACACACAGTTCATTGTGGTTACACACAACAAAAGGACTATGGAAGCTGCCGAAACATTATATGGAGTTACGATGCAGGAAGAAGGGATATCAAAACTTGTCAGTGTAAGATTCAATGAGGACTTAGACTTTGTTAATCAATGATAATTATTTTTCAGAAATAGCGTTTATCGAAAACAACGGTAATATTAGTTTTATTTTTCAGTTAGCTTTTTGTTTGGTTTTATCATTCACTTTCTATTCTACAACTTTTGCTCAGTGGGTCAGCGATCCCAAAACAAATTCCAGACTGGTTGTAGATACTAACGACCCGATTAACATTTCATCTGTAAAAGATTTTAACGGGGGTGCTTTTATCTTCTGGCAGGATAAAAAAGAAAAATACGGAAGCCAGGTTTATTTTATTCACGTAGATGCACAGGGAAAAGTTACTTTTAGAGCAGGCGGTAAAAATATTTCTGCATCAAATGCCCAAAAAGAAATACCCGTAGCGGCAGAAAGTCTGCCGAATACAGCAATTATAGCCTGGAAAGATAAAGGCAACAAAGGTCCTTTATATGCCCAGAGAGTTTCTAATAACGGTTTATATCTCTGGCAAAACGGAGACCTTAAATTAACTGACACTGTTTTTTCTGTTTCTGATTATTCAATTAGCAGTGATAAAATTGGCAATGTTTACGTTTCATACGTAGCAAGAAATTTTAATATAAACAGTAATTACCGGGTGGAGTTTCGAAAGATAACTTCGGATGGGAATTTTTATTCCGATTCTGCAAAGATTATTTCTTCCTCTATTAATAGAAAGAGCACAACTTCTGTAATTCCGGATAATCTGGGTGGAGCTTTTATTTACTGGCTCGAAAATGTAAAAAATAAAACACTATTATTTTTACAACATGTAAATGGAAAGGGCAAATTAGACTGGGGACAAAAACCACTCAGGGTTTCTAATAGGAACTATAGTGTGATTAATTATACTGCAAAATTATTTAGTCAAACAAACAGCTATGTCGCATGGCAATTCGCAAAAAACGATAAGGATATTTTTCATCAGCTTGTGAACAGCAAAGGAAAACTTCTCTGGGGTAATGATGGTAAACAGGTAACCAATCAAAATGGAAATCAGATAAACCCGAATGTTTTTACAAAGGATTCAACAATTTTTGTAAGCTGGACAGATGATTTCAAAAAGCGTCAGAATATTTATGTTCAGAAATTTAACCCGCAAGGAAATCCTCTCTGGACTAAAGGAGGGTTGCCGGTAATTGATATTGATGGAGCTCAATTTGGCCAAAGAATTATTCCTGACGGTCAATCAGGAATAATTTTAAGCTGGATTGACAAAAGACAGGACTCAACCAGGGCAAATATTTATTCGCAGAAAATAAGCAGCAGCGGGGAAAAAATATGGGACTCACTCGGTGTGGCAACTGCAACTCATTATAATACCCGGAAAAGTTATTTAAGTTTACTCACGGATGATAATGACGGTGCTATTGCTATTTTTAAAGAAAACAGGGATGGGAAAAACAATATTTATAGTCAAAGAATTTTTGATACAGGAACTTTTGCCTCACAAATAACCGGCTTTGACACACAACTAACTAGCGACAGCGTTAAAATCTCGTGGTATTCTGCTAGCGAACAATCTGAATCAGTTTATAATATTGAGCGTGCATTACAACCGAATTTAGGGAACGCTTCCTGGGAAACTATCACTACTGTAAAATCATTAAACAAGACCGGATCAAAATATTATGAAGTATATGACCATCCGGGATTTGCTAGTACCATTTATTATAAAGTTGTTGAGGAAAAGCCCGGTGGGGAAACACAGGATTCTGATGTAAAACGGGTTATTTATTTAAAGAATGATTCAAAAGTTATAATTGCTCAAAATAACCCCAACCCATTTAGTGATTCTACAACTATTAGTTTTTTTCTTCCGGAAAAGGGAAAAGTTAAAATTGAATTTTATAACGGACGTCTTGAAAAGATAGATGAGCTGGAAAAATTTTTCCCGGCTGGTGAAAACAGTGTTTCATTCTCAGCGAATAAACTAGAACCGGGAATTTATTTTTACAGGTTTAAAGCAGGCAAGTTTATTGATGTGAAAAAAATGGTTGTTACAAAAAAAATTAATGGATAAGATATTTAAAATATTTATTGATTTCGACGGGACAATTACGACAACGGACGTCGGTGAAGACCTGTTTACTAAATTCGGTGATCCGGATGCCGTTGCAGAAGTTATTGACCGTTATAAAGATAATAATGTCACAGCCAAGGAGTGTTGGCTAATGTTGTGTGACTCCATAAAAGGACTGGATCTAAATGAATTCAACAATTACATCGATAGTTTTGAAATCGACAGGACTTTTCCTGCATTCATTGATTATTGCACCCAAAACGGTTTTGAACACTATGTGCTGAGTGACGGATTTGATTATTATATAGACAGAATATTGAAAAGAGAAAATCTGGAGGACTTAAAGGTTTATTCCAATAAACTGGAAATTCTCAAAGACAATCAATTAATACCTCATTTCCCCTATCTGGATGAGGAATCAAAAAGCTCGGCAAATTGTAAACACAATCATATTATAAATCATAGTGGAGATGAAGAATTTACAATTTACATTGGCGACGGGATTTCAGACACCGAGACTGCACAGTTTTGTGATTTTATTTTTGCTAAAGATTCACTTTTAAAATATTGTGAAAAAGAACGTATTACGTATTTCCCTTACAAAAATTTTAACGATGTAAAGGACCGGATTGAAAGTCTTCGCTCAAAGAAAAGATTAAAGAAAAGACATCAGGCCTCGCTTAAAAGAAGAGAAGTCTATTTAAGAGGATAAAAAATGACCAGATCAGAAATCGCTTCAAAATTTTTTAAGTACAGAAGTTATACACCTGTTCCCTTTCTGGTTCTAACATTCCTGTACCTTAACGCCAATATCTGGAGCCTGATTCTGGGTTTCATAGTCGCATTATCGGGCGAACTTATAAGGCTCTGGGGAGTTAGCTGGGCAGGAAGTGAAACACGAACTACAGGTGGAGTTGGTGGAACATTTTTAATTGTAAGCGGCCCTTTCGGGCACGTCAGAAATCCTCTTTATGTAGGTAATATTCTATTGTATACGGGAATGGGCATTATGTCCTTTGCACTTTTCCCTTATCTCCAAATAGCAGGATTAATTTTCTTTTACATTCAATACTGGTATATAGTTGGTGAGGAAGAAAATTATCTAAAAAAAACATTCGGTGAAGAGTTTAATAAATACTTAAAAAATGTTCCGAGATTTTTCCCCCGGATTACCAGGTACAAATCGGGTAATGTTGAACAACCGCCATTTAATTTGAAAGCGGGACTCCGTTCGGAAAAAAGGAGCTTGCAGGCCTTTAGTATTGTTACATTAACAATTATCCTCATCTGGATAATTAGAAGGATGTAGTGTTTGCTCTTTATTTCTTTGAATGAAAATGAGCATCTGATAAATGACAAATAAAAATTTAATGATAATAGCCGGTGAGATTTCAGGAGATCTTCATGGCGCTTCTTTGATATCAGAAATAAAAAAGATCGATCCGCAAATTACTATAAGCGGAATTGGCGGTGATAAAATGCGTGAAGCCGGGATGGATCTTACATACCATCTTAAAAGGATGGCATTCCTGGGCTTTCTTGAAGTAGTCAAACATATCCCGTTTATCAAAGCCGTTCAGAGAAATCTTATCGAGGAGGTAAAGAAAAAAGGGATTAAAACAGTTGTTCTTATAGATTATCCCGGATTTAATCTGAGCATTGCAAAAAAGCTGCACAAGCTCAGAATAAAAATCATTTATTATATTTCTCCCCAAATTTGGGCATGGGGCGGCGGTAGAATAAAAAAGATTAAAAAGATTGTTGACAAAATGCTGGTTGTTTTCCCATTTGAGGAAAAACTTTACAGCGATCATGATGTAAAAGTGGAATTTGTCGGACATCCTCTGCTGGAAAGATTGAGGAGATTCGAATTTATGCCCAGAGAAAAGTTTTTTGAAAAATTTGGATTAGATAAAAACAAAGAGATTTTACTTCTGCTTCCAGGAAGCAGAGAACAGGAAGTTAAAAGTATTTTTCCTGAAATGATTAAAGCAGCGGAAAAAATATCTGATAAATTCAATTTGCAGACTGTTGTCGCTTGTTCTTCAAATATTGATGAAAATATTTTCAGAGATTTAACAACTCTAAAGAATCTAACATTCTTAAGAGACAACACATATAATCTTCTGAAATATTCAAAGTTCGGGATAATAAAATCAGGTACCTCAACACTTGAAGCCGGATTATTTGAATTGCCAATGGTCATAGTTTACAAAACAAGTCCCCTAACTTACCTGATAGGAAAAAGGCTTGTAAAAGTTAACAGTATCGGTATGGCAAATATTATTTCAGGTGAAAATGTGGTCCCGGAACTGATTCAGAATGATGTTACATCAGATAAAATTTATTCTGAAGTAAAAAGTATTTTATCGAATGATCGGGTTTATGAATCAATAAAACAAAAACTTGGCAGGATAAAAGAAAAATTAGGAACAGAAGGAGCCTCTGAAAGAGCTGCCAGGTCTATTTATGAAGTAATGAATGAAGTTTAGAAAAGTACGACAGGATATTTTAAGATTTCTCGGGTATTTTGTTTTAACATACCTGGTTGATGTTCTTTGTAAAACTTTGAGAATCACCGAAAAAAATAAAGTGGTGATAGACGACCTTAAAAATCGAAATAAGAATTATGTGCTTGCATTCTGGCACGGGTCAATGTTGCTGCCATGGTATATGCACAGAAAGCAAAATATGGTTGCTCTGACAAGCAAAAGCAAAGACGGTGATCTACTGGCAAAAGTTCTTAAGCACTGGAAATATCGCGTTATACGTGGATCAAGTTCAACCGGTGGAGATGTTGCCCTGGGAATAATGGTTGATTACGCAAAAAACAATTATTCAATAACTGTAACACCGGATGGACCGAGAGGGCCCAGACATAAAATGAAAGCTGGGGCGGTAATTACTGCAAAAAAAAGCGGTTTGCCTTTAATTCTTGTAGGTGTTGGGATAAAAAAGTATAGTCCTTTAAGTAGTTGGGATAAATTTGAAATTCCAAAACTATTTACCAGGATAATGCTTGTCTATTCTGATCCAGTTTACGTTCCGCATAATCTTAGTTATGATGATACCTCTAAGATGATTGAAGAGTGTGAGCAGAAACTTAATGATCTTCAGAAAATAGCTGAGGAAGGTCTCTAAATAAATGAATTTTTTAAAGATTATATTGTATCCTTTCGTCCCTCTGTATGCGGTAATTGTACGGTTGAGGAATTGGTTATTCGATAAAGGGCTTTTTAAAGCTAAAAAGGTCGAAGCAAAGATTATTTCAGTAGGTAATATTACGGTTGGCGGTTCAGGGAAAACACCAACAGTAATTTATATTACCAGCCTTCTTAAAGAAGAAGGGAAAAAAGTTGGTGTACTGAGTCGTGGTTACGGAAGAAAATCTTCAGGCTATATACTTGTTGCCAATAATGAAAAATTACTTGCAGACGTGAAAGAATGCGGCGATGAAATTTTTCAGACAATAGCTGAATGTAGAGTCCCGGCTGCAGTTTGTGAAAGCAGGGTAAAAGGAGCGAAAAGATTAATTGCTGATACACAGGTTGATATTATTGTTCTCGATGATGCTTTTCAGCACAGGTGGATCGCCCGTGATCTCGATCTTTTGATTTGTGAACAAAGATTCTTAAATGATCCTGAATTCTTAAATCAAAATCTTTTGCCGACAGGTAATATGAGGGAAAATTTTAATTCAGTAAATCGTGCTGACTCAATTATTATTAACAGGAAATTTTCTGAGAAAGAACCTCCAAATAAGGCAATGCGAAAATTTGCTGAAACAAAAAGTTTGTTTAACGGTTATTACAAAGCAATTGGTTTCGTGGATATAAAAAGAAATTTAGAATACAACATTGAGGAATTTGAAGGTCAGAAAAGCCTGGTTGTATCGGGAATTGCAAACCCGTTTTCTTTTATAAATGCTCTGAAGCAAACAAAAGTCGATACACAAAACCAGATGATTTTTTCAGATCATAAAAATTATACTTTAAAAGAAGTACAAAGAATTAGAAAGGATTTTTATTCAACAAATTCACATTCGGTGGTAACCACACAAAAGGATGCGGTAAAGCTGGTCAAATTCTCTAAAGAATTTGATGATATTGACATCTTTTATCTGAAAATCCACATGGAAATTGACGAGAAGGATGAGTTTAGAAATTTCATAATAAAAAGACTTACTTAGGTAAGAAAACTAACAAAGTAACATAATCGTACTTACATAGATAGGAGCAGATATGGCTAAAAATAAAAAATATGTCTACTATTTTGGAGACAAGAAAGCTGATGGCAAATCAGAGATGAAAGAATTGCTTGGGGGAAAAGGTGCAAACTTAGCAGAAATGGTTAATATAGGAATGCCGGTTCCTTCCGGTTTTACCATAACAACTGATGTGTGTACTTACTACTACGATAACAAGAAAAAATATCCAAAAGAATTAAAATCACAGGTGCTTGCTGCTCTTAAAAATATAGAAAGCAGTATGGGCGCAAAATTTGGTGATTCAAAAAATCCACTGCTTGTTTCTGTAAGAAGCGGTGCCAGAGCATCTATGCCCGGAATGATGGATACTATACTTAACCTCGGATTAAATGATACCACAGTTCAGGCAGTAATTAAAGATACAAATAACCCGAGATTCGCATATGATTCCTACAGAAGATTTGTGCAAATGTACGGAGATGTTGTACTTGGCTTAAAACCAGTTGATAAACACGAAGAGGATCCTTTCGAAGTTATACTGGATAGAAAAAAAGGAGAACACGGATTCAAACTTGATACAGAATTATCAGCAGATCATTTGAAAGAACTGGTAGCTGAATTTAAGGTGGCCATTAAAGAAAAAACCGGCAATAGCTTCCCGGATGATCCTATGGAACAACTTTGGGGCGCCGTAGGTGCTGTATTTGGTTCCTGGATGAATGACCGTGCAATTGTCTACAGAAAGCTAAATAATATTCCGGCTGAATGGGGTACTGCTGTAAATGTTCAGTCAATGGTCTTCGGAAATATGGGAGAAGATTCAGGAACTGGTGTTGCATTTACAAGAGATCCTGCAACAGGTGAGAATAAATTCTATGGAGAATATCTCTTTAACGCACAGGGTGAAGATGTTGTTGCAGGAACGCGTACGCCGCTTCCAATTGCAAAACTGAATGAAGACGATCCGAAAATTTATAAGCAACTTGAAGGAATTAGAAAAAATCTCGAAAAACATTATAAAGATATGATGGACATCGAGTTTACAATTCAGCAGGGCAAGCTCTGGATGCTTCAGTGCCGGGTTGGTAAAAGAACCGGTTTTGCTGCTATCAAAATGGCAGTTGATATGGTAAAACAAAAACTTATTTCCAAAGAAACTGCAATTCTTAGAATTGAACCAAATCAGTTGAACCAATTATTAAGACCAATATTTGACCTCGACCAGAAAAGAAGAGCAATTGATGAAGGAAAACTTGTTGCAAAAGGACTTAACGCAGGCCCGGGAGCTGCTTCAGGTAAAGTTGCTTTAAATGCAGAAGATGCAGAGGAAATGGCTTCAAAAGGTGAGAAAGTTATCCTGGTTAGAATTGAAACTTCTCCGGAAGATATCAAAGGAATGAATGCTTCGGAAGGTATTTTGACTGCTAGAGGCGGAATGACTTCACACGCTGCACTTGTTGCCCGCCAGATGGGTAAGGTATGTGTAGCCGGTTGCGGTTCTTTAAAAATCAATTACAGGGAAAGAAGTATTAAAGTTGAAGGAAATGATAATATCGAGATAAAAGAAGGTGATTATATTTCGATCGATGGAACTACAGGTGAAGTTATACGGGGTAAAATTGAAACAAAACCTTCGGAAGTTATACAGGTACTTATATCAAAGACTCTTGATCCAAAAGATTCACCTATTTACCAAACTTATGCGAGCCTTATGAACTGGGCTGATAAATTAAGAAGTATGAACATCAGAACAAATGCTGATCAGCCGGACCAGGCTTCTAATGCAATAGCATTCGGTGCAGAAGGAATTGGACTCTGTAGAACAGAACATATGTTTTTCGGCGGCGACCGAATTATGTCCGTAAGAAAAATGATTGTTTCAGATTCTGTTGAAGAAAGGAAAAAAGCACTCGCAGAATTACTTCCGCTTCAGAGAGAGGACTTTGCTGGTATATTCGAAGCAATGAAAGGATACCCGGTAACTGTCAGGACACTGGATCCACCATTACACGAATTCTTGCCTCATGAAGAAAAAGAAACAATGGAACTTGCTCAGGCACTGAATATTTCGGTTGACAAACTGAAAGAAAAGATTGAAAGTCTTCATGAGTTTAACCCTATGCTTGGATTCAGAGGCTGTCGCCTTGGAATTCTTTATCCCGAAATTACCGAGATGCAGGCAAGGGCAATAATTGAAGCAGCATGTGATGTTGCAGCAAAAGGCATTAAAGTTAAACCGGAAATCATGATTCCCCTGGTTGGGCATGTTAATGAATTCAAACTGCAGGAAGAAATAGTAAGAAGAGTTGCGAAAGAAGTAATGCAGGAAAAAGGCAGAAAAATTAAATACCTTGTTGGTACAATGATCGAATTGCCGCGTGCTGCTTTAACAGCAGATCAGATCGCCGAAAGAGCTGAATTCTTCAGCTTCGGAACAAACGATCTTACACAGACTACATTTGGACTTTCGAGGGACGATGCAGGAAAATTCCTCCCGCTTTATGTTCAAAATGATATCCTTCCTAATGACCCATTCGAAGCGATTGACCAGTCAGGTGTGGGTCAACTGGTTGAAATGGGAACCAATAAAGGCCGTTCAACACGTTCAGATCTAAAAGTAGGTATCTGCGGCGAGCACGGCGGGGAACCTTCTTCAGTAGAATTTTGTCATAGAACTGGGTTAAATTACGTAAGTTGCTCACCATTCAGAGTTCCGATTGCTAGACTTGCAGCGGCCCGTGCAGTAGTAAACGAAACTGTATCTAAAAAGGGCGGTAAAAAAGCTACAAAGTCAAAGAATAAAACCGCTTCCAAAAGGAAACCGGTCAAGAAAAAATAGTTTAATAAACATTAAAGGAAGGGAAATTAATTTTTCCCTTCCGATAAATCATAATTCATATAAAAGAGGTTAAGAGGAATGAAATTATCAGATTTCAAATTTAACTTGCCTAAAACGCATATTGCCAAACACCCGGTTTCTCCGAGAGATAAGTCAAAACTTATGGTGCTGGACCGGGAAGCTGAATCAATAGAAAACAAGGTTTTCACCGATATTACAGACTACATGGAAAAAGGTGATGTGCTTGCAATAAATGAAACACGTGTTTTTCAGGCAAGACTTTATGGAAAAAAAGAAAAGACTAACGCAAAGATTGAAGTTTTTCTTTTAAGAGAACTTAATGCAGAGGATTGCATCTGGGATGTAATTGTTGATCCGGCAAGAAAAGTAAGGATTGGAAACAAGATTTATTTCAACGATAAGTTATGGTGTGAAGTAATTGACAATACAACATCACGCGGCAGGACTGTAAGATTTAATCAGCCGGGCAATGTTTATAAAGCAGTTGAAAAAATCGGACTCACTCCTCTACCCCCTTATATTAAAAGAGATCCGGAACCTGATGATAAAGATAACTATCAGACCGTCTATGCAAAAGTTGATGGCGCTGTTGCAGCTCCAACCGCGGGCCTTCATTTTACACCGAAGCTTTTACAAAAAATCGAGAAGAAAGGAATCAGCATTGTGCCTGTTATTCTTCACATAGGACTTGGTACTTTTCGTCCGGTAGAAGTGGAAGACTTGACAAAACACAAAATGGATTCAGAATATTTTGAAATCTCTGCCAAATCTTCTGAAACAATTAACAAAGCCAAACACGCAAAACATAAAGTTTTTGTTGTTGGCACCAGCACATGCCGTGCTTTGGAAACAAGCATTACAGCAGATGGTTTTGTAAAACCACAGAGAGGCTGGACGGATAAATTTATTTATCCATACTACGATTTCAAAATAACTGACAGGCTTATTACGAACTTCCATCAGCCGGAATCTACTTTGATTATGCTTGCAAGTGCATTTGCCGGTCATGAGTTCATAATGAAAGCATATAAAAAAGCAATGAAAGAGCGTTATCGTTTCTTGAGTTACGGTGATGCAATGCTTATCAAATGAAAACATTTGCAATAATTCCCGCAGGCGGTAAAGGGCTTAGGAGCGGTGCTGCCGCTCCCAAGCAATATTTAAAGTTTAAAGGAAAAGAATTAATTGTCTACACACTCGAAACTTTTCAAAAAAATAAACTAGTTAATGAAATAATTGTTGCAGCACACCCTTCCTATTTCCATGTTCTTGAAAGACTCAAAAAAAAATACAGGCTTACAAAGCTGAAACAAATTGTTGCAGGGGGAAAAGAAAGGCAGGATTCTGTTTACAATGCTTTACAGTCAATTAAGGCAGAAAAAAAAGACCTAGTTATTGTGCACGATGCAGCCCGTCCTCTGCTTCCGCAGCAGGTCCTGACAAATGCCATTCAAACAGCTAAAAAGAAAGGAAATGCCCTGGTTTGTGTCAAAGCCGGTGATACGATTATCAAAGGTAATAATACAGTTCACTCATATATAGATAGAAACGAAATTAATTATGTACAGACACCTCAAATTTTTGCGTTTATAGTTTTACAGAATGCTATGGAAAAAGCAAGAAAAGAGCATTTTTATGGAACAGACGAGTCAATCCTTGTAAAAAGACTAAAAAAGAAAATTCACATTTCAGAAGGCTCGTTGCTCAATTTTAAAGTAACTACCAAATCTGATATTGAATTATTAAAGAAACTAATTTAATATAGTACGCATCTAATGTTAAAAATGGCCAATATGGTCAAAAATCGAATTATAGCCTAAATTATATATTGAATTTAACCGATAATGTATTTAGGTTAGTAACTTATAGATTACAATGGATTTAATATGCTCGTTTTATTAGCAATAATAGTTTTATCATACCTCGTTGGTTCAATTCCTACAAGCATAATTGTAAGTAAGATGGCAAGAGGAATTGATATTCGTGATTACGGCAGCGGAAACGCAGGCGGCACAAATGTAATGCGTGTTCTCGGATGGAAGCATGGAATTTTTGTAATGCTGTTAGACGCTTTGAAAGGCGTAATAGCTGTTATAGTTGTAGCTCGTTTGTTCCAGGGAACTGTTCCTTTCAACAACGCTACTCCATTTGATGATTTCACATTAGTTCAGATTATTGCTGGTATTGCTGCCGTTATAGGTCACATATGGACTGTTTTTGCTGGTTTCAAAGGCGGAAAAGGAATTGCTACTGCACTTGGAATGCTGCTTATGATTACAACAATTGATATGCTAATTGCTATCGGAGCATTTTTAGTAGTTGTTTCGGTTTCAAAATATGTTTCACTCGGTTCTATTGTTGCCGCTATTGTTGTTCCTTTAGCATTGGTAGTTCGTGAAAATATATTCAATGTTGATATCCAGGGATATCACACTATACTTCCATTTATAATTGCACTTTCTTTACTTGTAATATTTACACATCGCAAGAACGTTGTTCGTTTGATTAACGGCAGCGAAAGCAAAATTAGTTTTTCAAAAAAGAAAAATTCTGCTCATAGCTAAAAAATGAAAATTTCAGTTTTAGGCGCAGGAGGCTGGGGTACTACCCTGGCTGTTCTGCTTCATTATAACGGGCACAATGTTACTCTCTGGGAATACAAAAAAAATTATTCCAAGATATTACAAAAAAGCAGAATAAATGATCGCTACCTTCCCGGTTTTAAAATTCCGAAAGAAATAAATATAACACACGATCTGGATGAATCTGTTTCGGATAAAAATATGATTGTGCTTGCTGTACCTGCACAATATTTAAGAAGTGTAATTAAAAAAGTTCAGCCTTCCGAAATCAAAAATTCTATTCTTGTAAGTGTTTCAAAAGGAATTGAAATCAATTCACTTCTCACTATGTCGCAAATGCTTCACGATGAAATTCCATCTATCTCTCCTGAACAAATCGGTGTTCTTTCAGGACCAAGCCACGCAGAAGAAGTCAGCAAAAGAATTCCAACTGCAGTAGTTGCGGCCTCAAAAAATGGAGAGACCACAAAATCAATCCAGGCAGCATTTATTACTTCTTATTTCAGGGTCTATGGTTCAACCGATATTCTTGGAGTTGAACTCGGCGGCGCATTTAAAAATGTAATAGCTATTGGGGCCGGAATTATTGACGGTGCAAAGTTTGGAGACAATACGAAAGCTGCTATTATGACAAGAGGCATCGCTGAAATTTCCAGGCTCGGAATTGCCCTTGGTTCACAACCTGAAACTTTTGCCGGACTATCCGGAATGGGTGACCTGATTGTTACCTGTATGAGTAAGCACAGCCGTAACCGCTACGTCGGTGAGCAAATTGGCGGAGGTAAAAAATTAAAGGCAGTGTTAAGATCAATGCAGATGGTTGCTGAAGGAGTAGAAACAAGCCGCTCAGCTTCGCAACTTGCTAAAAAGCATAAAGTTGAAGTTCCTATTACTTCAGAAGTTTATAAAATCTTATTCGAAGACAAAGATCCTGTAAAAGCCACAACTGACCTTATGACCCGCGATATGAAGATGGAATAGATTATCTATTCGGCAAGAAATTCCCATTATCTTCCTAAACAATGAAACCGCGTATGAGTCGGTCATTCCGGAAACAAAATCTGTAATCTTCAATAATCTCGTATAATTATCCGAGTCGGGCTTCCCGCTATCTCCCAGGAATTGTTTAGGAAGAAGTTTAATAATTGTCTTATTCTTGGGGGAAACTTTTTCTTCGGCAAATTCATTAACCGCAGATATAAAAGTATCCAGCAGTCCGCCAAGAACTTCAAAACCGGCGGCTTCCCTTTCCACTACGCCCCGCATTGAGTAAATTTTTTCGATAGAAACTTTTTTAATTTCTTCCAGAGCACCGGATGCCGGGATTAATGATATCAGGTCTCTGTTGAGTTTACCCGATAAAATAGCTTTTTCCTCATCGGCAAAAGCATCCGAGAGACTTTTAACCAGTTCACTGATTGCTTTGGCTCTCAGGTATCCGATCTTATCATTTTCATTTCTTTCATTATATAAATTTAGATCTGACTTTCCTTTCAATGGCATTAAAAGTTCTTCTGTGTCTTCGAAGGATAAAAGACCGAGCCGGAAACCATCCTCAAGATCCATCACTCTGTAACAAATATCATCCGCTGCCTCAACAAGAAATGCAAGCGGATGCCTGCTCCAGAATAATGAATTGTTATAACCTGCTTTCGGGGGTAAATCGGTTTCCTTAGCAACTTCCTTGAAAAGTTCCTTCTCAGACTGGAAGAATCCGTATTTTTTATACAGTTTTTCTTTGTGAGTTTTTACTTTATTGTCTCTCCCCGTCAGAGATTCTTTAGGATACTTGGTGAAAGCGGCAAGTGTTGCGCACGAAAGTTTCAGGCCTCCAATAATTGTCGGATTCTGAAGCCGCGTAATTATTCTGAATCCCTGTGCATTACCTTCAAATTTTGTGAGATCAGTCCATTGTTTTGCCGTTAATTTTTTCCGGAAAGCCTTCCCGTTTCCGTTCCTGAAATATTCAGCAATTGCATCCTCGCCGGAATGTCCGAATGGAGGATTACCAATATCGTGTGCTAGACAGGCCGAGGCAACAATCTCGCCGAAATGAAACTGTGTATATTCTTTTTCAAGCTTTTTGTTTCGGTCTAATATCTTTTTGCCGACTAAATTCCCAAGTGATCTTCCAACACAGGAAACTTCCAGGCTGTGCGTCAGTCTAGTATGTACGTAATCAGATTCAGGCATCGGAAATACTTGTGTCTTATCCTGTAACCTGCGAAATGCAGAACTAAAAACGATTCTGTCAAAATCTCTCTGAAACTGGCTTCTGCCGTCAGTAGATGTTTCAACTTTATGACCAAGTAATTTCTTAGATAAGAGTTTTTTCCATTCCAAGTCAAAATCTCCGTTTAAATTCTCAAATTTGGATTCCCAAGTTTCCAGGTAATAATACCATCTTTTTCAAATGCCTTTTCAAATCCAAGATCAATCAATATTTTTTGCGAAAAATTATAATCAGCCGGAGTCTGTGCTTTTAGGGCCTTTACTTTTGCGTGCATAAATGCATATCGTGTAAATTCTTTCAGCACTTCCGGCATATATCCTTTTTTCTGATAATTCGGTTTTAACGCATAGCCAATTTCCACCTCGCCATTAACATCAGGCATTCCGTTAAAACCACATAACCCTATTATTTTATTTTCTTCTTTAGATATTATTTGCCACATTGTAAACCAGGTATAATTAAAAGGATTCTGTTCCATTTTCTTTATTACTGTTTCAAAGACCTCCCCTATTTCTTTTTCCATTACATCATCATATTTTTCTTTGTGGCTTTCATTAAGAAAAAGATTTTCTTCGAACTGAGCTGGATTATCCTTCAGTAATTTTATCTGATCAATATTGAGGGGAAGTATTCTAAGTCTTTCTGTCTTTAACTCAAACATATATTCATATACCCTTTATTTCTGTACAAATTTAACAAAGAAAAATTGAAATACCTCAACTTATTGTAATTGCCGAAACCTTACAGTATTTTTCAATCTGATGAAAACCAGCAATGAAAAAATATTAAGCCAGTCAGTTCAATACATAAAATCCGTCGGGCCAAAACGTGCTGAAACATTCAGGGAAATTGGCATCGAAACAATTCGCGACATTCTTTTTTATTTCCCTTCCCGGCATCTGGACAGAACCACTACGCTTACAGCTACAAAAGCATATGAGCATTTGTTAAATGGCTATGACGGAGAGTTGACAATTATTGCGAAAGTGGAGGATGTTGAAAAACGCAGATTTGGTAAAAGAGAGATTCTGAAGGTTCAGTTCCGAGATCAGACCGGGTTTTTTGAATGTACCTGGTTTCAGGCAGTAAAATATTTCGCAAGCGTTTTCCATGAGGGTGATACCTTCGCAATTTCGGGCAAGCCTGCAAAATCAAAATATGGCAATATTCAGTTTACCCACCCGGATTTTGACCGAATGTCGGAAGATGAATCCAGGAATTTTTTGAATACAGGAAAGATAATTCCATTTTACAGAATTTCGAAAGAACTACGAAATAAAAACATCGGTGACTTTTCCTTAAGAAGAATTATAAACAATGCGGTTGAAAACTATTCCGATTCTCTGGAAGAAAGCCTTCCTGAGAATATAGTGAAGGAACATAACCTGATTTCTATTATTGACGCTGTGAAAAATTTCCACTATCCGGAAAGTAAAGACAAGCTGAACGCAGCGAGAAAACGATTTAAATTTGAAGAAATATTTTATCTGGAACTGCTTGTTGCCCTCAGAAAGTATAATTATAAAACGAAACTTTGCGGACCATCTATGGAAATAAAAACAAGCCTGGTCCCTGATTTTCTGAAGACCCTTCCTTTTGATTTGACAAAAGCCCAGCTAAATGTATTGAGTGAGATTAAAAAAGACATGCTTTCATCTTCACCAATGAACAGACTTCTACAGGGAGATGTTGGATCGGGAAAAACAATTGTGGCATTAATTTCAATGCTTATTGCTATCGATAATGGTTATCAGGCAGTTCTTATGGCTCCAACAGAAATTTTAGCTGACCAGCATGCTAAAAACATCTCAAAAATGATGAAAAATTTTGCAGGGAATTCTAAAGAAAGAGAATTAAAAGTAAGCCTTCTTCTCGGAGGACAAAGAAACTCGGCGAAAAAGAAAAGAATTCAGAACAACAAACTTCAGGAAGCCGATATTATAATTGGAACACACGCTTTGTTTGAAGAGGATATTAATTTCAAAAACGTCGGTCTTGTAATAGTTGATGAGCAACACAGGTTCGGGGTAGCACAAAGGGCAAAACTCCAGACAAAAGGTAAAGTCCCTGATGTTCTGGTTATGAGCGCTACGCCTATTCCCAGAACTCTTTCTATGACAATTTACGCAGATCTTGATCTTTCAATTATTGATGAAATGCCTAAGAACCGTAAACCAATCAAAACGCTGCTGCGTGGAGAAAATAAGCTCCCCGCTATATATAAGTATATTTCCGACAAAACCCGGGAAGGTTATCAGTCATTTATAGTTTATCCTCTTGTTGAAGAATCTGAAAAAATTGAGTTAAAGGCTGCAGAAACCTACTACAAAGAATTACAAAATACCTATTTAAAGGACATCCAGCTGGGTCTGATCCACGGAAGAATGACATGGCAAGAAAAAGAAGAAGTTATGATGCTGTTTTTGGCAAAAAAATACGATGTTCTGATCAGTACAACGGTAATAGAAGTTGGAATTGACATACCGGACGCCAATATCATTCTTATTAATGATGCTCACAGGTTCGGGCTTTCACAATTACACCAGTTACGCGGACGGGTTGGAAGAGGAAAACAACAGGCTTATTGTATACTGGTAACCCCAAATGAGTATGCCGCTGCAAATAATCGTATGAGTTTTGAAATTGAGTACTTATCATCAGCTCAAATTGAGAAAAATAAAGCTGCTTTGCGTCTCCAAACCATGGAAAAGTACACTGATGGATTTCAAAGTAGCTGAAATTGATCTAAAACTAAGGGGGCCCGGTGATATTTTCGGAACAAGACAGAGTGGATTCCCGGATTTAAAATTTATAGATATTATAAAAGACTCTGACATCATTAAAACAGCCAAAGCTTCTGCCTTTAACATAATAAATGTTGATCCTAACCTTCGGTCAGAAAAGTATTCTGTACTAAGAGAAAATCTTTTAAAACATTACTCTAACAATCTTGAATACGCAAAGATTGCATGATAATTTTTAAAGAAATCTGATCAACTTATTTCCTGACATATCAAACAACTTTTACATTGAAAAAAATAATTGCTTTCTATTTGTTAATTCTTATTTTAGTTATAACTTTGTTCTGAAATTTTTGATCAATTCATGTTTTTCATGAACTTTTAAAGAAAAAGATTTAAAATCGATCAAGAAAAAATATTTTGAATGATTAATAAAATTATTGACTTAAAGATATTATTAGTTATATTTGTTAAAAAAAAATACATCAAGGAGAAATTATTTTATCTTCTCTCTTTAATGATCGATTGAAAGTTGCGTTAGCCTTCAATGTAAAACCAGAAAGTGAAACTTTCCTCCAAGAACTACCCCCTAATTCAAAAAATACTCAAGTTCAACCGGAAAAAAGTATAGACACTTATGCTGAATGGGATACATGGGAAACGATCAACTCAATTAAAACTGCCTTGGAAATTTATCACGATGTGATTTTAGTTGAAGCTAATGAACTTGCATTCGAAAAATTAAAAGAGACATCTCCTGATATAGTATTTAACTTTGCTGAAGGCCTTAAAGGCATAAGCAGGGAAGCTCAGATACCTGCAATGCTTGATATGATTGGTATTCCATACACTGGTTCAGATCCGTTAACTCTTGCAACCTGTCTTGATAAAGCAAGAACTAAAGAAATTCTGACATACCACGGCATACCAAATGCAAAATTTCTGCTTGTAGATTCTGTTGAAAAAATAAATAACCACGGATTAAATTTTCCCCTGATTGTGAAACCATATTCAGAAGGATCAGGTAAGGGAATATTTTCAACATCATTCGTGCAAAATGAGACAGAACTTAAAAAAGAAATTGAAAGAGTTCTTTCAGAATATGACCAGCCAGCGTTAGTTGAGGAATTTTTACCGGGTAGAGAATTTACTGTTGCAGTACTCGGGAACGATGACGAAGCAGAAGTATTGCCTGTAATTGAAATCAACTATAATGATTTTCCGGAAAATTTTATCCCGATTTATTCTTATGAGGCCAAATGGATTCTGGACACGAGAGAAAATCCGCTCGATGTTTTCACCTGTCCGGCAGACATTAGTAAGGAACTTGAGACTCAAATTAAAGAAACAGTTCTTAATGCGTATAAAATTCTGCGCTGTAAAGACTGGAGCAGAATTGACGTTAGATTAGATGCTAATAATGTTCCGAATATTATTGAAATAAATCCAATACCCGGAATATTACCGAATATCGAAGATAATTCCTGTTTTCCCAAAGCAGCAAGAACAATTGGATTGAGCTACAATGATACGGTAAACACAGTTCTTTATGTTGCTGCAAAAAGGCACAAGCTTTTATGAGGATAAATGCAAAAATATTGATCTGCTACAATTCGCCTGTAAGCATCTTCCCGATTTACAACGGTAAACCGGAAGAGGAAATTAGTCCTATGGATGATCTTTCTGAAGGCGCATTTGTAAGGGACCTGGAAGCAATCAAAACGGCTCTTGGTAACTATTTTTCTCAGGTTGAGACCTTTGCCGTAAATGGGAACGTGGAAAGAACCATCAAATTTTTAAATAAAAGTAATCCTGATGTGATTTACAATTTTGTTGAATCAATTGAAGGAATAGCTTCTTATGAATATTGTATAGCCGGAATGTTCGAACTTCTGGGATATCAATTTACCGGCAATACACCAATGACTCTCGGTAATTGTTTAAATAAAGAAAGAGCAAAAAATATTTTACGCTCTTTTAATGTACCCACACCTAACTCACAAATTATAAAAAGAGGAGAAAAAGTATCAAATAAAAGTTTTAATCTGAAATTTCCCGTTATTCTTAAATTATTAAACGAAGATGCCAGTATAGGAATATCTGAGCTTTCTGTTATAAATAGTTTGAAGGATCTGAAAAAACAATTAGAGTTTTTATTTGGAACTTATAAACAGGATGTTATTGCCGAAGAATTTATTAAAGGTCGCGAACTTAATATCGCAATTCTTGGCGGTAAAATTCTTCCCGTTTCCGAAATTCTTTTTAAGGGACTCCCTAAGGGATTACCTAAAATTATTACCTATGATAGTAAATGGATAGAAGAAAGTATTTACTATCAGCATACTCAGCCAAGCTGTCCTGCTAAACTGAGTAAGAGAATTCAAAAAAATGTTGAAAGCGTAGCTGCCTATGCATACCAGGCTCTTAATTGCAGGGATTATGCAAGAGTTGATATAAGACTGGATAAAAGAGGTACACCTTATGTAATTGAGGTTAACCCGAATCCTGATATATCTACTGATTCGGGTTTTGTTAGAGCGGCAGCCAATGCCAGTATAAGCTACCCGGAGTTACTGGTATCAATTGCTAATTTTGCGCTATCCAGAAAAAGAAATGATACGAAAAATAAAGCAAGCTGATAAAACGCATATTGAAAATATTCTGAAGAGGATATCGATTTTTAATAATGAAGAAATTGATATTGCTATGGAGCTGGTGAATATTTCACTTACGGTTCCGAATCAGACGGATTATAACATTTTTGTCTATGAAAAAGACGGTAAAGTTTTAGGTTATCATTGTACAGGTAGACGTCCGCTTACTGATGCTGTTTTTGATTTATACTGGATCGTCACTGACCCGGATTCAGGGCAAAAAGGCATTGGCAAAAGTTTACTTGACCATGCAGAAAAGTTTGTAAAGAAACAGAAAGGAAGATGGCTGCTTGCAGAAACTTCTTCCAAAGAAAGTTATAACAGAACCAGGAATTTTTACCTGAGGAATAACTTTTCTATCGTAGCAGAGATTAAAGATTTTTATTCTATGAACGATAGTCTGATGGTTTTCGGAAAATATTTTTATAAATAAAACAATAACAGAGGGTCAGTCATGGAACTATGGCAACAAATGATTCGCGACAGCATTCATACTGTCGATCAGCTTGTTGAGAAATTTAATATCGACCGCAAAGTTGCGGAAAATCTGGATGAATTTTTCCAGGCCAGAATTAATCCATACTACTTTAGCTTGATCAAGCAACCAGGGGACCCAATCTGGCGCCAATGCGTACCGGATAAAGCAGAACTCGATGATTTCGATTCAGAGGAAGATCCTCTAATGGAAGATTCTATGAGTCCTGTTCCGAATATCACCCACCGATATCCGGATCGTGCTCTGTTTCTTGTAACAAGTCAATGCGGTTTGTACTGCAGGTTCTGTACAAGAAAAAGAAAAGTTGGCGATTATGAAAAAATCTCGATGAAAGGACTCGAGAGCGCATTTAAGTATCTTGAAGAACATACTGAAATACGTGATGTTATTCTTTCCGGTGGTGATCCATTAATGCTTACTGATGCTATGCTGGAAAAGATACTGCAAAGATTAAGGGCCATACCTCATATCGAAATAATCAGGCTGGGTTCAAAAATGCCATGCGTTCTTCCTCACAGGATTACGCCAAAATTATGTGATATGTTAAAAAAATATCACCCGATTTATCTTAATACTCATTTCAACCACCCATGGGAAATAACTCCGGAAAGCACAAAAGCCTGCGAAATGCTGGCGAATTCGGGTGTCCCGGTTGGTAATCAGATGGTGTTAATGAAAGGTGTAAATGATGATCCCGCAGTGGTTAAAGAACTAATGCAGAAATTATTGAAAATAAGAGTAAGACCATACTATATGTATATGGCAGATGAAACCAAAGGCGCAAATCATTTCCGTACTTCTATAGAAACCGGGCTGGATATTATTGAAAATTTAAGAGGCCACACTAGCGGACTTGCAATACCTCACTTTGTAATTGATGCACCGGGCGGCGGCGGTAAAATACCAATACTACCGGAATACACTCTTCACAAGGATAAGGATAAGATTATACTTCGTAATTTTAAAAACAAAGTTTACGTTTATAAAAACTATAAAGACAAAAATAATCCGGAGACAGCAAAAGAAGGTACCAACGGAAAATCTGCCTCCGGTAAAAACGGTAAGTCAAAATCCAAGGAAATCGATGTTTCCAAAATTGAATTACCAATACTGGAAGAAGTAGAAAATTAAGAAAGGGCGCTCAATTGAGCGCCCTTTTAATTCCTAAAAATAATTTTTTTTATTTCATTAAAACAAGTTTTTTGTTAATCACAAAGCCCCTTGCTCCCAATTGGTAAATGTATACACCGCTTGCAAGATTGCCAGCATTGAATGTTACACTATATTTTCCTGCAGCCTTAAATTCATTTACAAGTGTAGTTACTTTTCTTCCAAGGATATCATAGACCTTTATTGTCACTAATCCATCCTTTGGCAAATCATAGCGAATTACTGTTGATGGGTTGAAAGGGTTAGGATAGTTCGCAAATAAAGAATACTTATCGGGAATTATTTTCCCCGTTATTTTATTTTCTTTATTTATGGTAGTCTCTTTTGAAATACTTTTATTTAGTTCTATATCTTTACCCAACATTTGGTCAGCAACTTCTATTCTCATTTGCCATACTTTTTCCTTCAAATCCATTGACTTGATATCGGCCAATATTTGTCCTGCAGTTTTACTGTCCTTTTTAATATTTAGATATGCGAACAATTTTTCAAACCTTGCATTTATTCTTTGATATTCATCTCCTTTACTGTCTATAATTTTATCAAATAATTTTATTGCTTTGTCAAATAAACCATCCTGTAGATACAACCCTGCAATTATTGTATTTATTCTTAAATCATCCGGTGTTTTACCAGATAAACTCTCTAAATAATTTTGAACTTCATTTTTTGAAAATTTATTTTTAATATTCGCGAGTTTTGCTAATGCAAAGGACACATGCTTACCATTTTGTAACATTATTTTGTAGTGATTTATGGCGTCATCAATTTTACCATTCTTTTCCAGCGATAGTCCTGCCAAAATATCAGATATATCAGAATTTATATTCGCAGTCCCATTTGATGACAATAAAACAGGCTGTGATACTTTATTGTTATTAGTTGCCGATGGCATAATTGGCACTCCCCAGGGATCTGAGGTTAAAATATTAGCTGCGTCAAATGTTGAGCCATATTCGACTGAGGCATTTGGCTGTCCGCCACCCCAATAGTTATACTCAGCAATTAGTTCGCTATTTTGATAACACTCTACATCAGAGACTGTATTGCTATGTATGCTGTTATAACCTCCGTACAATGAATTGAGCCCTGCAAGTACTGTGCTTCCCCACGCGGACCCAATACCAAGAAAATTATTTGTAATTCTATTATTTGTACTATAAAGATCTGTTATAAAATTAGCAACAACGCCCCCTCCAAAATACATACCCCAGTAAAAGCCGCTTATATCATTATGTATTACGACAGGCACAGTGCCATTTGTAAACCAAATCCCCTGATAATTTTGGTAATAGCTGCCTGAACTACTTGTTTTAGTGATGGTATTATCCTGAGCATAAATATTTAACCCGGAGGCTTCGCCATAAATCCCGTTTTGCTGCGGCTCAATTATTTGATTGTTAAATATGCCCGGAGAAGAATTGTAAACATAAATCCCCTGGGTACAATAGCCTATTGTAGAATTCCGGATTGTAATATCTGCGCCATTTAAACACTGTATGCCGCTCCCATACCTAACAACTACATTATTAAGGATTGAATTTGAAGAACCGCTTCCGTTAAAAATAATTGAACCCCAGGTACCCGGTGATGTGCCACTGGAAGTAGTAAATGTGATTGGCGAGGATGATCCCTGTGCTAAAATTGTACCATTAACTGTTAAAGAGGACCCATTTAAAAATCTTAGTGTTACACCCGGCTCAAAATTCCAGGTTTCGCCTGCAGGAATAGTTAAGCCTTGCGTAAGTGTTCCGCCGTAGTGTTCAAGCGTGTATTTGAGCGCTTCGTAAGCGTTTATTCTACCGTAGCCAAGATAACCGTTTCTTCCGGTTCCGTCGTAAGGATGATTTTGCGCATCAACTTTTTCCGCAGTATTTTGCAGAATAGTTTTTATTTGAGAAGGCGTGAGAGGATGATGAGTAGGTAATATAGTCTTTATCAAACCTACTAATGCCGCAACAAGGGGGGAAGAAAAAGAAGTACCTCTAATAACACTATAGGAGTTAGAAACGCTTGTAGAAATTACATCAATTGCAGGTGCAGATACAGACATAAATGGTAGTACACCTCCACCTCCACCTGGTAACGCTAAAATTGCAGGACTAAATTGACCCGCTCCTTCCCCTTCATAGTTATAATTTTCAGCAAAATGATCATTAATATCAGTTCCACTTACAGCAATTACTCCGTTATACGCAGCAGGATATGGTATATAAGGTATTCTCGATTCCATTTGTTGAACAGTACACCCACCATTAGTTAATTCGTACCCTCTGTCACCTGTACCGGCAACAACAACATTATGAGCGATTGCATATTCTATAGCGTCATTAACGCTTTGATAATTCCAAGAATTAAACAAAGCACAAGAGCCAATTTTTATGCTAGTTAAAGACCTTGTAATAAAACTACAATTTAATACATCTGCACCAGCAGCAACTGCATCATATATAGCACTACTTAAGTTTGAAGTTTGATCTGAGAAATAAAACGATAATATTTTAGAATTCCAGCCTAAACTCGCTATGCCAATGCCGTTGTTTGTTGTTGCGCCTATAATTCCGCAAACTTCTGTCGCGTGGTCCTGAGGTGATCCTACTGTTGGATAACCCCCATCAGCAAATTTACTCGACCCATCGGGTAACTGGAAATCAGGGTGATTTTTATCTGGCCCGGAACCGTAAGCACTTGCAACATCTATCTCAGCAACTTTTATATCAGCAGAACCCTTTGTAATGCCCCAGGCCTTAGGCGCTCCAATTTTATATAAGTTCCACTGACTTCCTGTTGCACCGCCTATTAAATCGTTAGGATCATTGATATTTACTGCCTGTATTGGCGGTTCAGCGTAAGACACGAACTGTATTTTCTCAATCGCCGTAATAATTGAATCAATATTGACAAAATGATCAAACTTTATTGTGTATAGCTGGGATATATCTATAAGATGCCGGGATTCGCCGGTAGTTTTATCATAAAAGAGCGTATCGCCCCACTTTGCACGCGGTATCATTTTCTTGAAAGAGAATTCCCCGTATTTCTTTTCCAATTCCTTAAAAAATGATTTCAAATTTTCTTTGCCCGGGAGCATTTCATTGTATCCCGCAGTTATTTTGTTTTGTGATAGTTCAAAGGTTTTAACATTAAATTTGACGTTAAGCTCGGTAGATTTCCTGATGCTATTCTCAAATTTAATCGGCGCCTGGGAATAAACATCTTTTTACTGGGGAAAAATATTCTGAGTAATAACAAGCTGGAATAATAGATATAATATCATAATTGTATATCTAAGAAAAGGATTTAGGTCTTTGGAGTTCTTCATATCGCCCCTCTTTTTTATGATTGGATTTTTTATTTAATAAGAACCATTTTTCTGACCTGTATATTGTTTATCTTATTAGATGATGTAACACTTAAGCTGTAGAAATAAACTCCGCTGGATAGATTTGAAGCGTTAAAACTTACCTCATATCTACCCGTTGTTTGCTCTTTATTTACAAGTGTTACTATTTCTCTTCCTAAAATGTCATATATTATAATTTTTACGAAAGATTCCTCTGGTATTTCATATTTAATAGTAGTTGTCGGGTTGAATGGATTGGGATAATTCTGATAAAGTTGAAAGTTTGTCGGGGTTTCTTTATTGTTTTTTTTACTATCAACAAAAGTGACACCGCCATTCGTAGTATGTAGAATTGTTCCATACCATCCTACTATCCAGCCGTTATTCGAATCTACAAAATCGATACCAAATAGATATTGAGCAGTATAGCTTGACTGCTCTTTCCAACTCTTTCCACCATCTGTAGTTCCATATATTCTCCCAAATGCCCCCGTAATCCAACCAATATCTTTATTGACAAATTTTATACCGTACAAGGCCCCTGGGCTTAATTCTGTAGGTTGCCATGTAATACCGCCATCATTTGTATTATACACCGTATATTGATCACCAAATTTATTGCCTAAAATAAAACCATTAACTGAATCAACAAACAGAATTTCCCGAAAATTATATTGATAACCCCAGTCCTGCTTTGTCCAATTTTCCCCACCATCAGTAGTATGAAGTATTTCGGCGTGATCATTTGCACTTCCACCCCCTGAAATTACCCACCCGTTTAATGAGTTAGTAAATGAAACACTAAATAATCTTGGCGTGTTTGGCGGTGTTTGATTTATCCAGCTATTTCCACCATCGGTTGTTTTAAGTATAATCCCTGAAAAATCAGAGGTTGTTTGCCCGACAACCCAGCCAGCAGACTCATTAACAAAATAAGCCTCTGAAAGGTCATAGGTTGTACCACTGTTTTGAGGCAGCCAGTCTGTCCCGCCGTTTATTGTTTTAAATATTATACCACTATTACCTACGATGTAACCTGTCTGGTTATCAATCATAAATATTTTTCTGAGCCATTGGTCAGTGTCTATATTTTGTTCTGACCAACTCTCTCCGCCGTTCGTTGTCTTTAATACATTAGTATCGAGTTGTGTGATTATCCATCCCGTGTTCTTATCAACAAAATCAACATCTCCATAGCTTGTATATCCTAACGGGTTATTCACAGTTACGATGTCAGTCCAGCTATGCCCGTTATCTGTTGAGTGAACAATTTTACTGCTAAGGGTATTCATTGCACCCCCTCCCCAGATTTCATCATTATTTATGACCGAAAAGCCGTTCAAATCTTCGTCAGAATTTTTAGGCCAGGTTTTCCCACCGTCAGTGCTTTCATAAAATGCCATATTGGTTGATAAAAATATTTTGGATGTATCATGAACATAAAAATCCGTGTTATATTCATAAAGAGAATCTTTTTTCATTAACTGCCAATTTATTCCTCCATCGGTTGTTTTTATCAACCAGGAGTAAAGTATTCCCCAGAAATTTAGCGAATCAAGAGCAACCACTCTATTAACATATCCTAGACTTGAATCTCTTGACCAGCTACTCCCGCCATCCGTAGTTTTTAAACCATATGGAGAATCGCCATAAACCCATCCTTTCAGAGTATCTACAAAAAATACACCATATATTTCTCTTGCAATGGGGTAATCATTTAGTTCTTTCAATTCCCAGTGCTTCCCTCCATCTTTTGTTAAATATATAAATGAGAACCCGCCACCTATCCAGCCATAATTTCTATCCAGAAAGTAAATATTAGCGTGGTCATTTATCAAAGTATCAGCAAATTGTACTTCCCAGCTTAGTCCACCGTCCGTTGTATGATAGACACTGTTTATATATTCAGGGACATAATGTTTCCTTCCAACAGCCCAGCCTTCATTCCTGTCAATAAAATAAAGCCTGTCAAAGTAAATATTGGTATATACTGTAGTCCAGGTACTTCCCCCATTTGTGGTTTTCAGCAATGTTGAATTTTCAGGAGCCATCCAGCCAATCTGGTTATCTATAAACAGCACCTGGTGTATAGGATCACCCAGAGGTTTTGGATTTTGCCATTGCCAACTCTGAGCAAGAAGAGTCTTTGCCAGCAGGATAAATAAGATTAAATATTTGCTTTTACTTAACACCCGGTTACCCTTGATAATTTAAGAGAAAGTAATTCATTTAAAAGCCTTTGTCAATCACCATTTATCTAACGGTGTAGTTCATTGAGTTAACGGTAAAATCTCAAAACGAGAAGTGCGTTTTCAACCTAATTTGAAAGATTCCTAATTTCGTAAAAATTCAGGAAGAAGTTATTGCGTCCCCACTTTATCAAATTTTATTTCAGAAAATCATTTTCTTCACTGAGTCAAAACAATGGCCTTCAAAAATAGCGGATGCATGTGAAGATATTTTTAGACTATAGTTTTTGGAATTCATTATTGAACCAAACTACTTATAATATACCGGGCCGCTATCTACCCATACAATATGGACATTCCCTAAATTATCCACTTTCATTGAAGATTGACCGTTTCCATTAGGGACATACAGATCGGGACGAATCTGAGCGTTTGCCATATAGGAAGCTAACAGAATATAAATGCAGACTAAAAATTTTTGAATTTTACCGCCTGTTGACTTTTAAAAGATTATTAATTCTATAAATTTTGAAGTGCTACTAATCCGTTTTGTGCAGGAAAATAATTACAATATGCAGTATGCTTATTCTAATGCAACGTTGCAGAGTAGGGAAAGCATAAAGAGCTTGAGAATTTTCCATTTAATCAGACTGTTTTAGTTTAACAATAAATTTGATTTTGTCAGGCAAGAATTTACCAACGATATGCTATATTTAGTAAACGATCGTGTTCCTTGAGTTAACGAAAAATTCTGGAAATGAAAGATGCGTTTGGGGCTTAAATTTATAGCTTACAAAATTCCAGATATTTAGTGTCTTCATCCACACTTATTGGAAAAAGTTGGCTGTAATTCCAGTTAAAAATGTTTAATCCTAATAATTCCTATTCATTTTACTGATGCCCGGTTATAATTTTCATCATATCTTTGTCCAGACTTTCTTCGGGATATTCAACAATTCTGCCCAGCTCCTTATCGTTTTTATAAAAAATAATAGTGGGAACTCTTTCAATATTCAATCCATCGGTTTCATTACCGTTCCCCTTTTTATTTCGATCTACCATAAGAAGTTTTACTTTATCTGAAGGATATCCAAGGTAATCCAGAATTTTATAGAACCGGGGCACTTCCCTCCTGCTGTCGCTGCACCATGTTCCCATTACAATTGTAATTTTGTCGTTTTTTAATTTAGCAGATGCATCTTTTAAAGCAGTAGAATCAACTTCATACATATTGTATTCAGAATTGAACCACCAGGAAAAAGAAGAGTCGCTAAAAGCCTCTCTTGTGCAATAGCCTATCAACATAGGTTTACCATTTGCCGCATCTTTAATCAAACAATTCTTTTGTTGGGCAATACCATTTACTCCAAATAGCAAAAGAATAACCAATACAAGTTTTTCCATTTTATTCGCCTCCGTTTGCGGGATTACTTCTCAAATCAATCCCCCAGAGCAGTTTATTTCTCAAAGTTTCAAAATAGTTAGTCAATGAAGTATGAACCAATTTTACGGGCCTTTTACTCTTATATAATTTTAACTCAAGAGGCGGCTTAAAAGCAAACACTCTCTGACCATCACAATTAACGTGTACTTCTTTGTGTAAGGAATTTGTTCTTATAACAATATCGTGATAACTCGGCAAAACTAACGGCCGGACGGTTAAGCTATGCGGGCAAATTGGACAAATAGTAATGACATCTGCCTGCGGACTTACAATCGGTCCGCCTGTTGAAATAGCGTACCCGGTTGAACCAGTTGGTGTTGCCACAATTACTCCATCGGCTGCAAATGTCGTTACATATTCGCCATCCACAAATATTTCAATCTCTATCATCTTCGGCCAGCCACCTTTGTCAATAACAACATCATTTATTGCATAAAGGTTCGGTAAATTATGCCTTAAACATTCGCCAGTTAAAACCATTCTTTCGTCAATCGAATATCTACCGGCCTTAATTTCTTTTACAAGAGAATCAATCTGGCTAACACTTGTCTCAACCAGAAACCCTAGTTTACCAATGTTTACTCCAAGAACGGGTTTATTATAAAACTGTGCATGATAGGTAGTCGCAAGCATTGTACCATCGCCGCCAACAGAAATAATTATATCACTCCTTTTGTAAAGAGTTTCATTATTGACAAACTTGGATTTATTGATTTTCCCGCTTATTCTTTCCTTAAAAACAGCTACTTCCTTACTAATTAAAAAATCAAGATCATTTTCCCGAAGCCTGTTTACAAAATCTGAAATAACCGGGAAAACCTTTTCTTTGGTTGTGTTTGCAATAATCCCAATTTTAAGTTCGTTTTGATTGATTCTTACTGTTTTCTTTTTTGCCATAAATTCAATTCTCCGCAGTAGATTATCTGTGTTTTTTTCGCCACCAGAATTTACAATATTTTGTAAAAACATATGATGAAGAAAAAGATGCCAAAATAAAGCCTTCTATTCCATCAAGAAAGCCAAGTTTCAGAAAATACATTTTAATAAATAATAAAGGCGGTCGCAGTATTATATTAATAAGGCTGTAATTTTTCCCCCTTTTTACCATTTCTTCGGCAGCCAGTGTTGTATAGTTGTTAAATTTTTCAAAATAATGTTCAATTGTAGGATCTGTAAAATGATCAAGATCACTTTTTAGTTTTCCGATTGGGTCGTCAATTATAAGATATTCGTGTACTTCATTATCGCTGAACTGCACTTTAGTTTTATCGAACAACCTGTTTACTCTTCCGGGATACCACCCGCTGTGTTTGATCCAGCGACCAAGGAAATATGCTTTCCGGGAAACAGAATAAGCTGAAAATTCTGGTTTTGAATTTTTAAATTTAATTATTTCTTTTCTCAGTCCATCTGTTATTGCTTCATCAGCATCAATCCAGAATATCCAGTTATTATTTGCTAATGAAACAGCATATTTTTTTGTTTCAGAATAGCCCTGCCACTTTACCACTTCAGCTTTTACACCTATATATTCTTTCGCAACTTCAAATGTGTTGTCTGAAGTTTTATCATCAACAAGTATTATAATTTCATCGATGCAGCCAAGTTGACTTTCAATACATCGCTTAATGTTCGATTCTTCATCTTTGGCAATTACAATCGATGTTATGTTAAAATTCTTATCCAAGCAAATCCCTGATTTTTTCTTTTACCTGTTTTGCCGAAATGCTATTTATATCAAGATCTGAGCTAAATCTATAATTATCAACTAGTAGCTTTTTATTTTTTAAATTCTTCGCAATTTCCTGCGGAAAAATATATTCCCCATCAGAGAAAATACTTTCCGGGTAAGGTAAAAACCTACCGTAATAAAGTCCGCTTGTAATGCACAGAAATTTTTTCTTTACAGCTGCGGCAAAATGAACAGCGGCAGTATCATTTGAAATAACAATTTCGCATCCGGCAATTATCTGAGCCAATTCCGAGAGTGTTGCTTCTCCGGAAAGATCAATAACTCTGTCATTCTTTACAATTCCGCTAATCTCATCAACAATGTGTTTTTCACTAGCAGAAAGCGGAATAACTACAGAAAGATTATATCCCTTTATTAAATATTCACAAATTTCAGCAAAATTGCCCGTATTCCATCGTCTTTTAGGATCATTAGCACCAGGGAAAATAACGCAATATTTTTCAGGCAGTCCGTCGTATGTTTTCAATTTAGCAGGATCTATTCCGGAATTTTCAATTTCCAATTCTCTTGCGAGTAAATTTTCAAAAAACTCTTTGTTGCGGTAAAATTCAAAAATATTTTCACCAGCCGCCGGAATTAATTTTGTATAAAAGCCGTTAGAAAATATTTTCACCCTGTTCTTTTTATCAGGAGAACCGGAATTACCAATTTTATCAATTGCCCTGCTGGCTTTTACAATCTGATCTCCAAAAAGCAATTCTCTTGTATAGGTTGAATTAATAACCGTTTCAAACCCTTTTGAATGAATCTTTTTAAAAAAGAAAATTTATAGCTGATACTTTTAAGAAATTTTTTCCTGTCCATCCAGATAAATTCATCAATTACATCCGAATCAAGTGTTTCTGCTAGTTCCTTCCAGATGATATTTCCACACAAAGTAATTTTACAATTTTTGTATTTCTCTTCTTCCCTGATTATTGCCAGAAAATTTCTGAAAAGCAGGTAATCGCCTATCGAGTCAAATCTTAAAAACAAAAGAGAACCAGGGTTTACATTTTGCTTTTTTAAGCCGATAAAAAAGTCGAGGAACAAAAATATCAGGAAATTGAAAACATTTCTTATCTGGATGAACATCTGATTACTTTCCCTTTTTCTTTAAAAGATTGTGATCTTCCAGAGTTCTGCTTTTCATCATTTTCTTAACAAAATAAAAAAGTCCGGCTTTACTCAACTTTATAGCACTTGTGACCATTTTTTGATTCAATACTTTTCTGGTCAGAATATGCAGCGACCCGAAGCTGAAAGTATTAAGATTAAATTTGGAAGATAGAATCTGTAAAGTTTGAGCAGAATAAAAAGAAACGTGCTGGCCGTGCTCAAAAGCATAAAACCACCAATCTTTTGGTTGAGGCAGGTTTACCGGCAATAACTGAGTGGAAAAAATTATAGTATCGCTAATCTCCAACATTTTTTCAATTTCAGTAACGGGATCCGGTAAATGTTCAAAAACTTCGAGCGCTGTAATGGCTTCTGTTTTTCCCAATTGATTAAGGTTATATTCAAATCCACGGGCAAGTAAATTATCGCAGTGTTTATCGTCCCAATAAAAATCGAATCCGACATCTCTCATAAGTCGCGCGAAAATTCCATACCCTCCGGCATAATCAAGAAATTTACCGCTGCTGTCAAAAAAGAAATATAGCAAAACTGAAATTACCCGGTTAAAGTAAATATTCCTCTCCAGCAGACCGGTGTCTGTCAAATTAATAGCGCTACTGTACGCTTCATCAAGCCAGTATGGCTCTTCTGAAAAAACAAAATTGCAGCCTTTACAATGAAAAAACAGCACGTCATATTTATTTAATATCTTTTCCTTGAATAATTCTTTTGCGGGGGACCCACAGATTTTACAGTTCATAATCGGTATTATTGTAAAGATGAAATGACCGGCTTAAACCAGCATTAATAATCAAACTATAACAAAATGAAATATGCGAAATAATTCAATTAATTACTAAAAAAAGCCCCTTCAGGCGTATTTTGTTAGAATATAGGAAGCTGAGTTAGTATATTGCATAAACTTTTTCCCGTCAACACTACGGAATAAAATTCTAAAATATGGGCAAAATTACTCATCTGATAAATAAGCTTTCACCTACTCTTAAGAAAATTATCGGGAATACCGGTTGGCTGTTTTTCGATAAAGTTTTCAGAATGGGTATTGGCATTGTTGTTTGGGTATGGATTGCCCGTTACCTGGGTCCTGATAATTTTGGTCTCTTCAATTATGCAATCGCTTTCGTCGCATTGCTTACACCGATAGCTACGCTTGGTCTTGATAACCTGGTTATCCGCGAAATAGTTAAAAACAAAGATGCCCGATATGAAATACTTGGTTCCGCTTTTGCTATGCGCATTGCCGGTGGAATTTTAACTGTTCTTTTGGCTATTGGATTAATTGCACTAATACGTCCGGGAGAAATGTTAACCCTCTGGCTGGTTGGAATTATTGCTACTGGGACTATTTTTCAGTCATTTGATGTCATAGATTTTTGGTTTCAATCTGAAGTAAAATCAAAATTTACTGTGATGGCAAAAAACTCTGCTTTTACAATTTCTGCAATTGTAAAAGTAATCCTGATAAAAATGCAGGCTCCGTTAATAGATTTTGCGTGGATTAGTTTTATAGAAATAGTGATCGGTGCCATCGGTCTTTTATTTTTCTATTTAAAAGAAAACAATGAAATTAGTGAATGGAAGATCAGTATATCAAGAATGAAAAGATTATTAAATGAAAGTATTCCGCTTCTTGTCTCAAACGCTGCAATTCTTTTATATATGAAGGTTGATATTTTATTACTGGGACAAATGAAAGGTGAAACGGCTGTCGGTTATTATTCCGCGGCAACCAAAATTTCGGAAGCATTTTATTTCATATCTATGATTATTGCTGGCTCTGTATTTCCGGTAATAATTGGTAATGAAGAACTCTACTTTAAACGATTAAAAAAACTACTCGATGTAACAACCGCCCTTGCATATGCGATAATTATTCCAATATTTCTTTTATCCAATACTATCATATTAGTGTTCGGATCACAGTACTGCAACATCAGGACCAATATTAGCGGTGCATACATGGGCAACGTTATTCGTATTTCTTGGTGTTGCGCAGGGAAGCTGGTATATCAAGGGAGGAAAACCCGGAATTTTTCTTCAGATGAAAAGGACAATTATTGGGTTGATAATAAATATTGTGTTAAACATTATTCTTATTCCTTCAATGTCCGGACTGGGAGCTGCAATTGCAACCATAGTGGCATATAGTTACGTAGGATACTTCAGTAATCTCTTTAATAAAGAGACTAGAAAAATATTTAAGATGCAAACTCAATCATTACTGCTTTACGGATTATTTATAAGAAAAGAAAATGGCGCTTAAAACACCGGTAGTCTTTATAATTTTTAACAGGCCTGAAACTACTCAAAAGGTATTTGATGCTATCAAACTGGCACAACCAGAAAAATTATTTGTAATAGCTGATGGTCCGAGAAAAAATAAAATTGGTGAAGAAAGCTTATGTGAACAATCCAGAAAAATTATTGAACAGGTCGATTGGGAATGTGAAATAGTTAAAGATTATTCCGATGTAAATCTTGGATGCAAGAAAAGACTTTCCAGCGGAATCACACGAGTTTTTGAACAAACAGAGCAGGCAATATTTTTGGAAGATGATTGTCTGCCTTCACAATCATTCTTTCCTTATTGCGAAAATTTATTGGAATATTACCGGGATAATGAAAAGATCATGCATATCTCAGGCATTAATTTTCAATTCGGAAAAAACACAACCGAATACAGTTATTACTTCTCGCGTTTTGTCCACGTTTGGGGTTGGGCGTCATGGAAAAGAGCCTGGAAATTTTATGATGTTCAGATGAAAAAATGGCCGGAAGTAAGAAAAAGCACACTTTTTGACGATTTTTGTAAGAATAATCGCGCAAAACGTTACTGGACAGAAAAACTCCAGTTAACCTATGAAGGCAAAATAGATACCTGGGATTACCAGTGGAATTTTGCCTGCTTATTGAACAATGGATTGTCTATTATACCAAATCAAAATCTCGTTTCAAATATTGGATTTAACACAGGTGGAGTTCACACACATGAAAAGAAAAGTGAGTGGGCCGGTATCCCGGTAAATGAATTAGAATTTCCTCTTAAGCATCCACCACAAATCATCAGGAATAAAAATGCTGATGCTAATACTCAGGACAAACATTTTAGCCCGGATATTATTTACAAATTAAAACGAAAAATTAAACAATTACTAACCTGATAATTTTGGATAAATCACTTAATTACATAATTGTTACAAACACGATTAAAAGGTCCAAGGAATTGGTCGAGAAGTCGCTCAGGGCATCATTATCCCAAAAGCTAAAACCTCAGAAGGTTATACTTTTAGATCAAAATGATCCTGAAATAAAATTATCAGAGGATATATTAAATAACCCATTATTTGAAAGACAGAAAGCAAAATTCAATTCAGTTTCTGAAGCACGCAATTCGCTTAAGATTCCCCGGAAAGCCGAATGGATATTTTTCTGCGATGATGATGGTTATCCTCACAGGGAATATTCAGAAATTCTTCAGAAGATAATAGAAAGCAATCCTGAAATTGAAATACTTGCAGGAAATATAATAAGGGATGACACAAACACTAACTACACTCTTCGACAAAAAAGTTTTGGTAGCCTTAAATATTTCAGAAACACAAAAAAATTAATGGGATCCAATTTTGTAGTGAGAACAAATCTTTTCGAGGAATTAAATCGATTTGATCAAAACTTTGGCGCCGGATCATATTGGGGAAGTGGAGAAGAAACAGATTTTTGCTGGAAAGCATTTTTTGCAAAAAAGGAAATGGAGTTTTTCCCTGAACTGATAGTTTATCACGTACCGCCTTTCCACGAATCCGTAAAAAGAGGTTTCAAAAAATCATTTAAGTATGGCGTTGGCAAAGGCGCCCTGGTCTGGAAGTGGCTGTTTAGAAAAAGAAAAATTATTGTTGTTTACGAATTGCTTGAAATGATTATCGTTCCATTTATTCACTTTTTAAGAGGAATTGTTACACTGCGCGGACAATTAATTATAACACATCTTGGTTCGCTAAGCGGAAGAATATACGGCCTTTTGAAAGCACCTTTTTCGAAGAGATAATTATTCCGAATGCTTTTTCCTTTTTAGCACCCTCAGCAAGTTTTTTAATCCCGAATCTTCCATTATTTTTCTTCCAAAATAAAAAAACTGTCTGATAATATAGCCGGTCTGGTTAGTCAATGTCAGATAATCATTTTCTTTTAAGGATTTATAACATTCCTTAATTGCTTCACTTTCTTGTGCAGAAGATTTTCCCGTTCCCTCCATTCTGACAACAGCTTCTCCATCAACATAATTACACTTATAGCCTTTCTTCATCATTCTTACAATAAAATCAAAATCCATCGATATTTTATACTTCTCATTAAATTTTCCGATCTCATCAAAACATTTTCTGCGAACAATCATTGTGGGATGGAAATATGGTTGCCCTCGTCCGACAGATTTCATTTGAGGACGCATAAATATTTCTCCGCCTATTCTGTCGTGAAAAATAATATTGGAATGCACAAAAAATATTTCTGAATCTCTGGATAAAATATTGATAGCAGCTTTAATGTATCCCGGATCAATTAAAATATCCCCGCTGTTCAAAAACATTATATAATCACCGGAAGCGTTAGCGAGCCCTTTATTGAATGCGTCGGCTATTCCATTGTCTTTTTCATTAATTACTAAACCATTGTGATTTTTTAAAAAATCTATTGTCTTTGAATCATTTCCTCCATTTATTACTATAGATTCTATATAGTCCTTTTCTGGAATTGAATCGAGCGTACTCTTCAACTCTAAAAAATTATTAAAGGTTATTGTGACTACTGATACCATAATTAACGCTAAATTTTGAGGAAATTAAATTTTATATAATCATTGTTAAATTTGAAAAAATATGCGGTCTAATCAAACTAAATTCAGCTTATTTCTTTATTTTGATATTTGAATATATTTAGGTAGCAGGATTTCTGATTTTCGCTCACACTACAGGAAAATCTTTTGAAAAAACTAAAAACAGCAATAGTTCACGATTGGTTCGCCGGTTATGCCGGTTCGGAAAGATGCGTTGAATCATTTACCAACCTTTACCCGGAAGCAGATGTTTTTGTACTTTTTAATTTTTTAACTGATGAAGAGCAAAAAATAGTAGTTAAAAATAAAAAGCCACATACGTCATTTATTCAGAATTTTCCATTTGCCCGGAGCAACCACAGAAAGTATCTGCCGCTGTTTCCTTACGCTATTGAACAGTTTGATCTTTCTGAATATGATTTAATTATATCTAGTTCGCACGCAGTTGCCAAAGGTGTACTTACAAATCAAAATCAGCTTCATATTTGTTATTGCCATACACCTATACGGTATGCGTGGGACCTTACTCACCAGTATCTCAAAGAATCAAAATTAACGAATGGAATTAAAGGTGCTTTTGCAAAATGGGTGCTCCACTATATTCGTATGTGGGACATTTCAACAGCAAACCGCCCGGATTTTTTCATTGCAAATTCCGGATACATTGCAAAAAGAATTAAAAAAATTTATAACAAAGAAGCCGTTGTAATTAATCCGCCAGTTGATTTAAATAATTTTGAATGCAGTCCCGAAAAAGATGATTTTTATTTGACCGCATCAAGATTTGTTCCTTATAAAAGAATGGATGTAATTGCAGAAGCGTTTTCAAAGATGCCGGACAAAAAATTGGTAATTGTTGGCAGTGGGCCCGATGAAGAAAAAATAAAAGAGAAATCCGGAAGTAATATTGAATTTGCCGGCTATCTCAACGGGGAAAGATATAAGGATTATATGAAGCGGGCAAAGGGCTTTGTATTTGCTGCAGAAGAAGATTTTGGCATTGTTGCAATTGAAGCACTGGCAAGCGGAACACCTGTTATTGCTCTGGATAAAGGTGGAACGGCTGAGACGGTTCAAAATGGAATAAACGGTGTCCATTTTAGCGAACAATCTGTTGAAAGTATAAAAGAGGCTGTTGAAAAATTTGAAAAAACAAGATCTGATTTTGATTCAATTAAAATTGCTGAAAATGCAAAACAATATGATCGAAAAATTTTTGAAGAAAAGATCAGAAAATTTGTAGATGAAAAAGTCACAGAAAAATTCGAGATTTAGAATTTAGCATTTAGATTTTCTCCATTTATGATTACAAATCAGAAAAGCATTTACTATTTAAGATTATTTACCGACCTGGTGTTGTTAAATATTTCTTTTATTGTGTCGGCCATCCTGGCACAATCACTACAGATATTATTATCCCGTCCCTACATGTTTGTGCTCATGGCTATACTGAACTTCACGTGGTATTTTTTTTCAAATGTTACGGGCTTTTACGAAGACATAACAACCAAATCATTTTCCTATCATTTTCGTGATATAATTAAAAATATTTTTGCGCAGGTAATTTTTTCAATCATCTTCATTTTTGTAGCAAAAGAAGACCTTTTCACAAGGAATTTTATTCTTTTTTATTCGCTAATTCTTCTTGTTCTTGTAAGCATAAGAATTCAAATAATTAAACAGCTGGTAAGAAGCATACGCGGGAAAGAAAAAAACCTTCGTAATGTCCTTATTATTGGTGCCGGAGAAATTGGTCAGAATTTTAAGGAATTAATAAACAAACGGGAGGATTTTGGGTACAATTTTTCCGGCTTCCTTGATGATGAACAACCTGATGAAAAAGAATATCTTGGTAATATTTCCCAACTCGGGGAAGTAATTAGCCAAAGAGATATAAATGTAGTTGTGATAGCTTTGTCTTATTATGCTTCAACACAACTGGACCAAATAATAAAAACCTGTAACAAGTATGCTCTGCGGGTTCATATAATACCGGATTACTTCAGGTTCCTGTCGAAGAAATACCAGATAAATATGATCGGAGATTTCCCGATTATTACTGTAAGAGATGAACCACTGGCTGAAGCTCACTGGAGATTTATCAAAAGATCTGGTGATATAATTTTATCATCGTTGGTTATTATAATTGTTTTTACCTGGCTTTTCCCGATTCTCTTTATTATTAACAAAATTTCTTCACCGGGTAAATTATTATTCATACAGGATCGTGTAGGTGCCGGAGATAAAATATTCAAATGTTATAAATTCAGAACAATGAGAAGCGACAATGCTAATAAGGAAAAATATCAGCCAACAGTTGAAAATGATCCGAGGGTAACAAGAATTGGCGCATTTTTAAGAAAATCAAATATTGATGAGCTTCCACAATTTTTAAATGTCTTAAAAGGCGAAATGTCTGTAGTAGGTCCGCGCCCCCACCCTGTTTCATTTCACGAAGTTTACAAAAAGATGGTAGAGGAAATAAAAATACGAACGTGGGTAAAACCCGGAATTAGTGGCTGGGCGCAAGTTCATGGATTCAGGGGTGATGTTCTGGATTATGAAGAGAACAAAAGAAGAACAATAAAAAGAATTGAATATGATCTCTGGTACATAGAAAACTGGTCTTTATGGCTTGATGTACAAATTATCCTTTTAACTTTATGGCAAATGATAAAAGGGGATACAAAAGGAATTTGAACTAGACTATATTGCCCTGCAATAAAAAACCCCGGCTTACCGGGGTTTTTTGTTAAGCAACAAATTGTTTAACAAACCTCAGGAGGATGCTTTTGGTTTCAAAACGAATGTAAGCACAACTCCGCATATAATATTCACAACCAGCCCGTAAAGGAACCATTGTAGTGCAAGAGTATAAGGGATGGGCATTACGGCGTAAGTTCCGTAAGCCATTGGCAGGCTAACCATCATTCCCACATAAAATCCGTAACGGACTCCCTCCATAGCTCCCTTGTTCTCATATCCTTTTGAAAAAATAAGTGTAAAAAAGAAAGCGTAGAAGAGATCACAAAGGATAATTATCCACATCTGTATGTCCGCCTCGGGACGCATAAGTTTTGCGACTTCTTCGGCCATATACGAAGACTGTAGCAGAACACCGTTTATTAGCCAGTCGAGCAGAAAATAAACGATAAATACTACAATAAAACCGGTCCACACTTTTTTGTTCATAAGACTCCATGGAGTTTGTTAAACAAATTATTTATAGGGACACAAAAAAGCTATGAACCTAAACCAATAAATGCAACAAAAAACATTTTAAGACTAAAAATTAAAGTTTAATTCTTGCCCGTATTATAAATAAACCTTAATTTTATAATCAAATATGGCTTTCTTTATAATTAATACCGGGGGCTCCTATGGCTGCTGATCTTATCGCTCACGTAGAAATACCTTCTACAAATCTTAACAGAACAACAGAATTTTTTATGCGCTTATTCGATTGGGATTTTAAGCCTTTCGGTAAAGGCTATCTTCTTTATAACACTCATAAAGGTTTAACTATCGGGTTAAGAAAAGTAGATGAGGTTAAGAGTGGAGATACAACTACATTTCATATTAATGTAAAAGAAATTGATAATGTTCTTGAAAAAACGAAAGAGATTGGTGGAGAGGTTTTCAGGGGAAAAACTATTATCCCTGCAATGGGATATTACGCCCTGGTAAAAGATCCGGACGGAAATATTATAGGGCTTTACCAAAAGAATTAATAAAACAAAAACCCGGTCCGGAATATCCGGATCGGGTTTTTAATTTACTCAATCATATCTTCCTACTTCAACAATATCATCTTCTTCGACTGTACAAAACTACCCGCCTGTATTCTGTAAATATATGTACCGCTTGCAAGATTTGATGCGTTAAAATCTACTGTATGAACACCTGCAGCCAGATCCCGATTAACTAATTCTTTTACCTTTCTTCCTGTAATATCATAAATAGTTAATTTAACATTACTGGATGAAGGCAGGTTAAATTTAATTTTTGTAGACGGATTAAACGGGTTAGGATAATTCTGATTCAATGCATAATCCGTAGGTATACTTGATGTTTCTGATTCTATGCCAGTCACCTGGGTTGCACTATAAACACCACCACCATGTGTTGCAACTACAACTAATCCATCAGATTCTCTATGATCAATCATTCCACAAATATTATTTGCTATTGTAGCAGGCCCCTCCTGTGCCCAAACAGTTGAAGAGCCATTCAAAGTAGTTGTTGAATACAAACCAACACTTGTGCCTACAAAATATGTTGGCGAACCACCAAAGTTTGAAATTGTTGCCCATCTTACAGAAGGACCATCAGTAGATGGTTCAAGGTTACCGCCTCCATTTGTCCAGGTTGGTGTTGCACTGGTTGCATTTGATGTATAAAAGATACTTGCAACATTATAACTTGAAAAAACAACCATTATCTTATTTGCATCAGTTGAACTCACTGCTATACAACTAACATAACCGCCGGAAGGGAAAGAAGCACCAGAGATATTTACCGGTGTAGGATTACCACTATTAGCGCTATCAATCCTGAAAACTTGTCCAGCATTATTTCCATAAAAAACAATATTGGCTGGTGTCGTTGATGCTGATACTGCAGTAATTGTATTTCCATTATTGGTATTAGTTAATTTTGTCCAATTAGTTGTTGCCGGACTATTACTATATAGTGGGATTTGTGTCAAATTAGTATTCCTCCACAAATCTTTTTGAGCAGCTAAATACATCATATCAGTATTGTTAGGATCAAGTATATACGGAGGAATAAATAAAAAATTTGTTTTATTAGAAGCTAAAGGACTCACATTGGCCCAGGCAGAATAATTACCTGATTTATCCAAAACCTCACGGTAAATTGTTCCAAGTTGACTTGTCACATAATAAGATGTTCTGCCGTTTGCAATAGCTGCAAATGCACCATCCCCGCTTCCAACAGAAACCCAGGGTGTTGCAACATTGGTGGAATTTGTAAAATACATTCCATTATCTTGCAAGCCCCCCAATAAGACACTATTACCACTTGTCCCATGATCCAAAGCTATCGAATAAAATTGGGATGTTTGGTAACCTGAACTAATATCTGTCCAAGAAACAGACGGTGAACTAACATCATTTGTTTTCTTAATTCCACCATCAGAGCCAGATAACAATACTTTAGAATTTGAAGGTAAAAATGCAAGAGAATGCTGGTCCGGGTGGTGATTTGTATATAGAGCATAGGAATTAACATTCCCTGAAGTGTAACCACCTATCCAGTCTCCCACAACAAAAGCACTACTAAATCCATCAGTTGTTCTATATAAACTTGTTCCACCATATACAACAAAGTTCTCATCATCGGGCTTAACTTTTATAACCAGGTCATATGAACCCTGAGAATCAAAATCTCCTGTTGATCCACCTAACGAAGGCCTAGCTGATGTTTTATCATTCCAGTAACTATCACTGGCTCCATTCCCACTTCCAGGATAAGTATACAACCATATTTTACAATTTGAGGCACTGGAAGTACCCGTTTCATTTAAAAAATAAACCTTATTTTCATTTGAAGGAGCTACGGCTAAAACGGTTCTGGTTGAGTTTGTGGACCAGGTTGACGGCGAAATATTAGTCCAGTTTAACCCATCAGTGGATCTATAAACACCCCGGCGTCCCCGCCACTTGTGTTACCCGCAAGTGTAGCATAAACTACACCAGTCGAGGTAATTGCAACATCTGAAAAACTACCTTATGTACCGCCCAGTACTTTTGTCCAGGTAGATCCCCCGTTATTTGATCGATAAATTCTTGCATAAGTAGCGGCATAAACTATTGACGAATCAGTTCTACTTGGATCTATGGCAATTGTAAACACTATATCAAAATATTGGTCGAATGAAGTTATTGCTCCACCGGTATTTGATAAAAGGGTCCAGTTAACTCCTTTATCAGTAGACTTAAATATACCCTCCCCATAATAGAAGGCACCACCTCCACTCGCACTATTGCCACTATATTCTCCTGTTCCATAATACCATGTATCTGTATGACCACTTCTCGTATCTTGAGCAACACAGGTAACACTCAACTCACTACTATTGGAGGCAGATTTAGTCCAGTTTGTGCCTCCGTCAGTTGAACGCCAAAGCCCACCGCATATACCTCCGGCTATAAGATTGATATTGTGCATTTGTAAACATCAATTGCTAAAGCTCTGGTCCTTCCGCCCTGATTAACCGGGCCCCGTGATACCCAGGTTAAAGCCTGAGTTTTATTACCTTTTAATAAAGAATTCTTTCCATCAAGTTTTGGAAGCGTTCGGGCATATTTTAATTCGCGCGACCTGATCCCGGCAGGTATAGTTCCGGTTTTAGGATCTTTAAGCATATTAAATTCATACTCAGCCCTAGCAGTCAGATCTTCTCCTTCATTTGATACTGCTGAATATTTTTCAGGTTGAATTCCTTTTTTTATTAGGTCGCTTTTTACCTGGATATTGTAAAAAACAACCGAAAGACAATAAGCCCAATTGAAAAAATTAGTAAGTTTTTGACCTTCATTATTATACCTATTGTTATTGTTAATTAATCTTATATGCATATACAGTATATTCTGGCTGGTTACTACCCGCCATTTGGGGTGCATGTGCCTACTAAAGCTTCAAATTTATCTCCAACATTTAATCCCGGGTAGGATTCATCCATATTGGGAAACATCTCTTTTGTCGTCTTATTAAGAGTAAAGGCAAATTTTATTTCAACATCTTTACCAGTTGAGATTACCGGAAATGCCGAACCATATTTAATTGAATTTACTTTTACATTTGCAATACAGGGATATTCTGAACAAGGCCCGTTCGCCTCTTTTTGAACTGGTAAAATTTCTACAACTGTTCCGTTTATATAGGCGTGGCCCGGCGGTACTGTATCCGGTTTTTGGAGTTCCGGTTTTTCATTATCTTTTGTCACTTCTTTATTACAATTAAATGAAACTAAAACAAATGAGATGAATGAAAGAAAAAGAAAAGAGTAGAGAAATCTCTTCATAATGTTGCCCTTCTTGATAGTGGATAAAAATACAAAACCCCGAATTTTTTAAATATAAGATGTTGTCTGAATGAGTAGAAAAGAAAAAACCCTTGTTAATTAGTGGTAGGACTTATGCTACCGAACATCACATTTACAGAAATTAATATGGAAAATTATTCCAATAAGATCAAGAAGATTATTTATCATATTTTGCTCAAAATCGGGATAAAAAAACCGGATTTGAACAATCCGGCTTAAAATGAATGGTGGTGCTCAATAATTCAACAATAATTATCTTTGATCCGGGGAATTAAATTATCGTATAAGAATCATTTTTTTAGTTTGCACAAAACTTCCTGATGATAACCTGTAAAAATATACGCCGCTTGCCAGTTTAGATGCATCAAAATTTTCTGTGTATTGGCCAGCCGCCAAATTACTATCCAATAGCTTCGTAACTTCCCTTCCAAGGTTATCGTAAACAATAATCTTTACATTTCCCGTGGTAGGAATTGCAAATTTTATTTTTGTAGAAGGGTTGAACGGGTTAGGGTAATTCTGGGATAATAAATAAGATGACGGTGTAACTACATTATCATTTTCAATTTCGGTAGTAATAGTGCTGCTGTAAACTCCGTTTGCATGTGTGGCAACAACAATCACTCCATCTGAATTCCTTGTAAGAACCATAGAACAGACAACATTACCAATCGTATTTGCACCTATCTGTGTCCAGGTTACGGTACCTGTTAAACTGTTTGTAGAATATAAACCGGTACTTGTTGCGGCATAGTAAGTATAATTACCGCCTACCTTAGCAATTGAAGCCCAGCGAACAGAAGGACCGTTGCCGGTGCCGTCAGGATTTTGTTCGAGCGTTCCACTTACATTTGACCATGTTGTACCCCCATCGGAAGTGTAGAATATACTTTTTACTTCATAGTTTGAAAATACCAGCATAGCATTATCTGCGTTTGTAGGATCAACTGCTATGCAATAAACGTATGCGCTAACGGGAAAACCTTTGCCTGTCCAGACATCAGTTGCTGAAGGATCACCGGTATTGGCGCCGTCAACTCTATAAACTTTTCCATCTGAGGTTCCGTAATAAAGCCTGTTAGCCGGGGTAGTTGAAATTCCAACTGCAGAGGTAGCAGAACCTTTATCCGTATTTGTCATATTGGTCCAGTTAACACTTGTTTTATTCTGGCTACCTGTAGGAACTCCTGTAATATCGCTGTTACGCCAGATGGTATTTCCAATGGGCATATATAAGATTTTGCCGTTCGGATCAAGCGCAAATGGATTAATAAAAGTGAATCCTGTTGCGCCCGAAGGCTGAAGAGTTGCAAAATCAGTTGTATTTCCATTAGCATCCAATATTAATCTATTTATACCACCATTCTGTGTTTCAATTAAATACGAGCTTTTGTCGCTGGCAACTGCAGTAAACCCGCCATCACCTCCAAAAGGTAACTCAACCCAATTAACCGTCCCGCTTGTTGAATTAGTATAATAATTCCCATTATCCTGCAAACCACCTATAATAATAGGATCTGATGCTGTTGTTGGATTAATTGCAACGGAATAAAACTGAGAAGTGATATAACCGATACTAATATCTGTCCATACATTAGGGTTTGCTGTAATATCAGCAGATCTGCTGACACCGCCGTCGTGACCGGAATAAGCAATTTTATTATCTACACCTGAAAATGCAAATGAATGATTGTCGGGATGGTGATTAGTATAACCGTTAACATCATCAGTAATTGCATATCCGCCAATCCAATTTACGGCAGTGTTTAAGACCTTGGTTTCCATACCATCAGTTGACCTGTATAAATTAGTGCCGCCGAATACAACAAAATTTGCGTCATCCGGTTTTACCTTTATAACCATATCATAGGCACCCTGTGACGTATAACCGGCAACATTGGCGGATGAAGCCGGCATGTTAGAAGTTTTATCCACCCAGTTTGTTCCGCCATCAGTTGACTTCCATATCATGTTTTCATCGTTTTCAGGTGCCGGGCCCACATTTCCGCTGCCCGGAGTATTCGCGAGAATGTAAAGTCTGTTGGGATCAGAATTTCCAACTGCAATAACTATTCTGGTATAGGTACCCGGAAAACCTGCCGGCGTAATGCTCGTCCAGGTTGCCCCATCATCAGTTGATTTCCACAACCCCTCATCAGTATTTCCGCTACTAATTGAAGCGTAAAATATACCGTTTTTGTCAACAATTACATCACTCGCCTGGGAGTTTGAAAGCGCGCCTTTCACTAAAGTCCAGTTATTTCCACCATCAGTACCTGCGCTCCTTTGAAGTGTAGCAGAGGCAGCAGCCACAACCGTACCTGTTGCCGGACTTACAGCAATATTGTACACATATTGAAAAGCCGAAGTGAATTGCTGCGGACTATTTGCTGCTGTATTCGTTAACAGTGTCCAGGAGTCACCATTATCAATCGACTTAAAAATTCCGTTTCCTAAAAAAAATGCCCCCCCTTCTCCGTTAGCCGAATTACCAAATGACTCACCTGTGCCTACATACCAGGTGGATTCAGAACCAGTTTTCGTATCCTGCGCAATGCATGATGCGTTATGCAGCTGCGAACCAGTAATTTTTTGACTCCAGTTAGCGCCATCATCGATCGATTTCCAAATTCCACCGGTAATACCACCTGCAATTAAAGTGACATTTCCTGCCGTGCTTTTTACATCAACCGCAAGAGCCCTTGTTCTTCCACCCCGGTTCACCGGTCCGCGTGAGGCAAAGGTGAGATCAGTAGTTTTGCCTAATGAATTTTTACCCACATTTGACATAGTTTTTGCAAATTCTAGTTCCCTGTTCCTGATGTTGTTAGGAATTTTTCCGGTAGCAGGATTTTTCAGCATATTAAGTTCCCACTGCGCTCTTGCAACCGGGTTTTCAGACTTTTCAGTCTCTAAACTGTAAGCATCAGGGTCGGTGACTTTTTTGTCAATATCCTTTTTCATACGGATATTAAAAAGTACAGCGGCCACTATAAAAATGCTTAAAGCAAATAATAGTAGTCTTTTTGTTTTCATGAGTTTCCCTCCATGATTATTGATAAGTAATTTATTTAATTCCCCTGAATGCAATTCATTTAAGTTTATGGTTACGCTGATAATTAACGGACCAGATTCAAAAAATTAATAAACCTGTAAGGGAACTATATTTTAGACCACAAAGAGAAATGATTTAAATGGGTTATGGTTTTAAATTGAACTACACATAGTGCCGGATAATGAAAAATATTTTGTCATTTCCATTTAATTCAATTAAAACCAACGAGGGTATTCCGGTCATTGCCGGTATGGAACCAGGTTTTAAAGAAGTAAACATTATAAACTTAGGCGCAGGTAATATATTATTAATTTCTGAATATGCAATAACATTTATTAAAAAATAAATGCCGGATTTTAACAAATCCGGCATAAAAAGAGGGTGTGATGATTATTTCAACAACAATTTTCCCGGGCGTTGACAATTTATGCTTTGCCCGGAAAACTACCATTATAAATTTACTTCAGGAGGATCATCTTTTTAGTCTTCACAAAACTTCCCGACTTAATTCTGAAATAATAAACTCCGCTGGAAAGTCTTGAAGCGTCGTTGTTCTCTGTGTACTGCCCCGCAGCTAATTGTTGATCAAGCACTTTTGCTACCTCCCTTCCAAGGTTATCGTAAACAGTAATCTTTAGATTGCCGGACGTCCAGATAGCGAATTTTATTCAGTGTTTATAAATTATATCGTTATGAAAAGGATATTCCTTTTCAACTTATTTTTCACAGAAAATATCCGCTGAAAAATATTTTAAGGATGCATACGGTAATATGGCAACAGCGTATTATAATCCGGGTAAAAACGCAAAAGTAACTAAATTAATGTAGAGGGCGCACCGGATTAGTACGAATGGCTCAACTGCATACAACTATTACAAAAATTATTATTACAATCCTGAAACGTTAAAGGAAATATTCGCAAAATTGCAGGAAGCTATTAAAGTAAATCCCCGTGAACTTATTACTTATTATTTCCTCGGATTAAAATATCTAAAGAAGAATAATCAGAATTTGGGGTTGGAATTTATTTGGAAAGCTACTCAACTCAGCAATTTATCCGCAATTAATTATTTGAAAGCCAGAAAAGATACCGGGCAATAATAGCCGTTTTTCAAGGCCTTAAAATTTTATAAATCTTTCCTACTATTCTGTAATTATTCAAATATCTGAATTCTTTAATTTGTATAAAACAATTGTGAACGTATGGTTCAATCGTCTCCCATTATTGGGAAATCATTTTGGCCTAAAGCCATAAAACCGGATTTTTTACTAAAAAATGGCTTTTTTAGAAATGGCACTCATATTGTAATTGTAAATTAGATTATAAAGAGTATTTTTATCGTCAATGTTTAAGAAAATATCCATATTAACACTTTTGCTGCTCTTCTTCGTTTCCACAACGGGATTGCCACTTACTATTCATTTCTGTAATATGACGGAAAAGGAAATGAGTGATACCTGTCCAATGCAGAAATCTGAAATGCAGTTGGAAAATATGCATTCAAACTGCAGCAATGAAAATCCCTCAGATGATAATGTTTGTATGGAAATGCAGAGCTGCTGCAAAACTGAGACAATAATTGCGGGCGTTAAAGATTCTTTTATATCAGATAAGACTGAGATACAAAAAAATTTAGTCCCTGGATTAAATCCTGTTTCTCAATTTGCTAATATTATTATCCCGCAAACAATTTCAGTTTATTCTTTTATCAATACTTCTTCACCCCTGCTTTCGGACAACCATCTTTATAACCTCACCACCGTCCTGCTGATTTAATACTACCTCGATAATACTATCCGGGTTCCAGGATTGCTCTATACTTCCGTTATCCTGTTACACCAATTCAATTTTTTTAATAAAAAATCTTGAACGATGATCGTATACAATTATTGAGGATTTCAGATGAAAAAAATATTTCTAATATGTTTAACAACTTTCGGGCTGATTAGCCTTAGCACAACCGGCGCACAGACTGCAAGCTTGGACTCGTTGGTTAATAAAGCTATAAGGGTTAGTCCGAAACTTGCAATGCTCCGTGCAAAAAGAAACGTTGCGGAAAACAAGATCCCGCAGGTTTCCAATCTGCCGAACCCGATGCTGATGCTGGGGCTTATGAATCTTCCCACTAATTCATTTTCCTTTAACCAGGAACCGATGACACAGAAAGTAATCGGACTGCAGCAGACCATCCCATTCCCGGGCAAATTATCAGCCATGGAAGACGCCGCTTCGATAGATACTTTAATAGTAGATAAGGAAATAAAAGACGCGGAAAATGAAATCAGGAAAAATGTAAAAGAAAAATACTACTCGCTCAGCTTCTTCAGAAAAAGCCTGATGTATGCCAAGGAAAATAAAAACCTGCTTGAAAAAATTTCCGATGTTGTAAGCACGAAGTATTCCGTATCTACAGCCAGCCAGCAGAACTTAATAAAAGTGCAGCTGGAAATAACTAATTTATCAGATAAGATTGAAGACCTCAAAAGTAAGGAAGGTTCAGCGCTTTCGTCTTTGAATGCTTTCCTTCTGCAGGACGCAAACACACGGATTGCAACAGAAACATATGATACTATAGACACAGTAGATTTAACTGTAAAACAGCTTGATTCTTTGGCAAAAGCACACAGGCCATACCTTCAGGGTATACAGCTTTCACAGGAAAAAGGAAAACTGAAGCAAAGTGCGGCTGAAAAAGATTACCTGCCGAATTTTACCCTGGGCATTCAATACGGTCAAAGAGATAAATTACAAAAAACAGGTATGTCACAGAGTGATTTTCTTTCATTTTCTCTCGGTGTTTCTCTTCCGATAAATTATGGAGGTAAGATATCATCCAAAGTACAGGAAGCAACTTCTATCCAGGAATTATACAATCAACAATATTACCAGGCTTTCCAGTACCTGGACGGTGTATTCGGAACAACAGTTACCGACCTCAATTCAATAAAGAGCAGGATGAAATTATTTGAAACAGGTCTGCTGCCGCAGGCTCGTCAAAATCTTAACTCAGCACTATCAAGCTACCAGGTAAACGCTGTCGATTTTATAAACGTAATTGATGCGCAAAATCAGCTTTATATGATAGAGACTAAACTGTATAAACTAAAAACGGATTACCTGAAAAAAATAGCTGAATTAGAATTTTTAACCGGGACAAGCCTGCCTGCCGGTAGGTAGATTTAGAAAATAAATTTTGGAGAATAGAAAGTGAAAACTCAAAACATAATTATCGGAATACTAATAGCAATAATAGCAGTGATTACGTATCTCTGGCTTAGTAGTTCCAATAGCGGAAATGCTGATAACATGGCCGGAAACACAGCTCAGACAACTCAGAAAGATAAAAAAGTTTTATACTGGCGTGCACCGATGAATCCCAACGAAGTATATGATAAGCCGGGCAAGTCAAAAATGGGAATGGATCTCGTCCCTGTTTATGAAGATGAAGCTACAGGCGGTGGTGTTGTTTCAATAAGCGGGACCATTCAACAGAACATGAACGTTAAAACTGCAGTCGTTGAAGAAAAAGGTCTGAGCTCACTGGTTGTAACAAACGGTATACTTCAGACAGATGAACAGAAAGAATATGTAGTTACAACAAAGGTCAGTGGGTGGGTCGAAAAACTTTATGTAAACTACACGGGACAAAAAGTTAAAAAAGGCCAGAAACTAATCAATATTTATTCACCGGAACTCGTTGCCGCGCAGCAGGAACTTATAACTGCTTTATCATACGGCGCCTCTGTAATGAACAGCACGGATAAAAACATTGCCGGCAGCGGTAAAGACCTGATCACAAACAGTGTGAGAAAACTTGAACTGCTCGATGTGCCGGATTCCGAGATTAAAAGAATTGAAAGCACAAAAGAGATTAAGAAATACGTAACTCTGTATGCTCCGTTTGACGGTACGGTAATTAATAAGGATATAACAGAAGGACAAAAAATTGGTGCAGGTACCGAATTGCTTAAAATAGTAAATCTGAATAACCTGTGGCTGGTTGCCGACATTTACGAATACGAACTGCCAAAAATAAAACTCGGCTCACAGGCAGATATCACTTTTACTTTTTTGCCGGGAAAAACATTTAAGAGCAAAATTTCATTTATCTACCCTACTCTGGATAATAAAACAAGAACAGTAAAAGTAAGATTCAATATCCCTAATTATAACGATCAGCTAAAACCATCTATGTTTGCAAACATAGTAATTAATGGCAAAAATCTCGGCAGTTACCCGGTTATCCCCGAACAGGCTGTGCTTCGCACCGGACAAAAAGATATAGTTATCCTTGCTCTTGGAGAAGGGAAATTCAAACCGGTTGATGTAAAACTCGGTGATTACGCTGAGGGCCAATACCAGGTACTTGAAGGTTTAAGTGCGGGCGATACAATAGTTACTTCTGCACAATTCCTTATAGATTCAGAAAGCAATCTTAAAGCCGCTCTGTCACAATTCACAGGTTCAAGCAAAACAGATACAATGAAAGATATGAGCACCATGAAGAAATCTGAGAATGATAAAACCGAAGCCCGGGATCCGCGCGTAAGAGAAGGTGTTATTGACCTTTCAGCTATAGATAAAAATAAAGACGGAAAATTATACCAGGATGTGATGGACTGGAATGTGATTTCAGATAAACCCGGAGAATGTCCTTTATGTGGAATGACTCTGAGAGAATTCAGCATAAAAGAAGTTGAAAAGAATTTAACCGAACACGGCTTTGAATATAAAAAATGATAAGATGAATTGTCATTCCGAACTTGTTTTGGAATCTTTCTCAAAAAATTATGAGACCCTGAAAGAAGTTCAGGGTGACAATTAGCGAACTAAGAAATTTTGGAGTAAATGATGACAACAAATAGTCCTGAAAAAGACGGAATAATTTCTAAAATTATCGAATGGTCCATTAATAATAAAATATTAGTATTGATATTTACAGCTGCACTAATAATGGGCGGTATATGGGCAATTAAAAACACACCTGTAGATGCAATTCCCGATCTAAGTGATGTGCAGGTAATCATATTTACAAAATACCCCGGCCAGGGCCCGCAGATAGTTGAAGACCAGGTAACATACCCGCTTACATCTAAAATGCTTTCTGTTCCTTACGCAAAAGATGTAAGAGGCTATTCGTTCTTCGGTTATTCAATGGTCTACATAATTTTTGAGGACGGAACCGATCTTTATTGGGCGCGCAGCAGGGTGCTTGAATATTTAAGCTCTATGCGAAGCTCTCTTCCCGATGGAGTGGCCCCGGAGCTGGGTCCGGATGCTACCGGCCTTGGATGGGTTTACCAGTATGCGTTAAAGTCCAAAACCCGGAGCTTGCAGGAATTAAGGACAATACAGGATTGGTTCTTAAAATATGAATTGTCTGCTATTCCCGGCGTTTCCGAAGTTGCAAGCGTTGGCGGATTTGTAAAACAGTACCAGGTAAATGTTGATCCAACAAAACTGGCTTCGTACGGTATTCCGCTCAGCAAAATTAAAATGGCAATAAAGCAGAGCAATAATGATGTCGGCGGCCGCTTAATGGAAATGGGTGAAACCGAATTTATGGTCAGGGGTCTTGGATATATAAAAAGCGTGGATGATTTAAAGAACATAGCTATCGGGAAGAATCAAAGTACCGGCACACCGGTTTATTTAAAAGATGTCGCAAATATCGATATTGGTCCGGAACTGAGAAGAGGCCTGGCAGACCTGAACGGTGAAGGAGAAGTGGTTGGCGGGATTGTAATTCAGCGTTACGGTGAGAACGGGCTCGCGGTAATTAATAAAGTGAAGAAGAGGTTACAGGAATTAAAAGCTTCGCTTCCATCAGATGTGCAGATAGTCCCGGTTTATGACAGAAGTGAACTCATACACAAAGCAGTAAACAACCTCGGCGATAAACTGCTGGAAGAAGGCCTCATCGTTGCGCTGGTAATTATTTTATTCCTGATGCATTTCAGAAGTTCACTCGTTGCAATCTTTACTTTACCGACAGCGGTACTTGCGGCCTTACTCATTATGAAACTGCAGGGACTGAATGCGAATATTATGTCGCTGGGAGGAATTGCGATTGCGATCGGTGCGATGGTGGATGCGGCGATAATAATGGTGGAGAACTCTCACTCCCATCTTTTGCACAACCAGCAAATGCCAAAGGAAAAACAACGGCCACACTGGGCGGTAATACTCGAATCATCAAAAGAAGTCGGTCCCTCAATATTTTATTCTCTGCTTGGTAATAACAGTTTCTTTTATTCCGGTATTTACGCTTGAAGCTCAGGAAGGAAGAATGTTCAAACCGCTGGCCTTTACCAAGACCTACTCTATGGCGGCTGGAGCGATACTTGCCATTACAATTGTTCCGGTACTGATGGGTTACTTCATCCGCGGGAAAATGAAGAAGGAGGACGATAACCCGATTACAAGATTCCTGATGAAAATCTACCACCCGATAGTGGATTTTGTGATGGATAAACGATGGTGGGTAATAGGACTTTCGGTTTTAATCGTTCTGGGTTCTTACATTCCGTTCTCAAAATTAGGCTCGGAGTTTATGCCTCCTTTGTACGAAGGTGATCTACTATATATGCCTACAACCTTGCCGGGAATTTCAATTACAAAGGCAAAGGAATTACTTCAACAAACGGATAAAATAATCAAATCCTTCCCGGAAGTTAAATCCGTGTTTGGTAAAGTCGGACGTGCAGAAACCGCAACTGACCCCGCGCCTCTTTCAATGATCGAAACAACAATCCAATTAAAACCTGAAGACGAATGGCCTGAGGGAATGACGAGACAAAAACTCGTTGATGATCTGGACAAAGCCGTGAAAATTCCGGGACTAACAAACGCCTGGACAATGCCGATTAAAACGAGGATCGACATGCTTTCAACAGGAATTAAAACACCCGTTGGAATTAAAATTGCGGGCCCGGATTTGAAAGTACTACAAAACATCGGAAGAAAAATAGAAGAAGTAACAAGAGAAATTCCCGGTACGCGTTCTGTGTACGCAGAAAGATCCGCGGGCGGCAATTATATTGATTTTAATATTGACAGAAATGCAATTGCCAGATACGGACTCACGATAGCTGACGTACAAAATGTATTCATGTCGGCGGTAGGTGGTATGAATATTACTCAAACAGTTGAAGGACTTGAAAGGTATCCGGTTAATTTAAGGTATCAGAGAGATTACCGTGATAATATTGAAGCATTAAAAAGAGTTCTTGTCCCTATACCGGGTGGCGGTAATATTCCGCTTGATGAACTGGGAGATGTTGTGGTACGAAAAGGTCCCCCGATGATAAAATCGGAAAACGCGAGACCCAATTCCTGGGTATACATTGACATAGAAAATATAGATGTCGGTACATACGTAGAAAATGCACAAACAATTATTGCGCAGAAAGTAAAACTACCGCAGGGTTACTCATTAATATGGAGTGGCCAGTATGAATACATGGAAAGAGCTTCAAAAAAATTAACAATGGTATTACCGCTAACATTATTAATCGTAATAATGCTGCTTTACTTCAACACTAAATCATTTACGAAGACGGGAATAATTCTTCTCGCACTTCCCTTCTCGATGGTTGGGGCAGTCTGGTTTCTCTACATGGCGAATTTCCATTTAAGCGTGGCCGTATGGGTTGGTATAATTGCGCTGCTCGGTGTAAGTGCGGAGACCGGTGTGGTTATGCTCCTATACCTGGACATTGCATACGAAAACTGGAAGAAAAGAGGGGAACTTAAATCATTTGCCGATTTAAGGTCATCAATCTTTGAAGGAGCTGTTAAAAGAATTCGTCCTAAAATGATGACAGTACTGGTTCTATTCTTCGGTCTTCTTCCAATTCTTATTGGCCATGGAGCAGGCGCAGATGTAATGAAAAGAATTGCGGCACCCATGGTCGGTGGTATTTTTACCAGTTTGATTATGGAATTAACAATCTTCCCGGCCATTTTTTATGCTCTTAAAAGAAGAGAAATGAAAAAAAATAATATGTTAACAGAAAATATCCAGGAGATTTAAAATGAAAAAAATAATGGCTTACATAAGGCACAATAAAGCTGACCTGGTTATTCAAAAATTGGAAGAAGCCGGGGTAAAGGGTATGACTATTCTAGATGCGAATGCCCTGGCAGAGTGGGCAGATAAAGAAGCTTTTAGTTTCTCTATCGAATATGTTCAGAAATATTCAAGAGTAGTTAAAATAGAATTAATTTGTAAAGATGAAGACAGCAACAATTTGGTCGATGTTATTTCGAAAAATGCTCATACAGGTGAAAGCGGTGACGGCTGGATATTTGTCGCCCCTGTTGAAAAAGCCGTCCGAATTAAAACCGGCATAGTAAACGATTTTAATGACTTATAATAATATAAAAAAGGAGTACTCAAATGAAAAAGTTCAATTTATTAACAATTGTAATATTAGGAACTGTATTATTTTATCCTGTAAATAACTTTGCACAAGATAAAAAAGAAAATTGCTGTAGTGATTCTGCAAACTGCAAAACAGAAAAGATGAATCACACGATGATTAACCACTCAAATATGATGGATTCAACTAATCACAAAATGATGGACCATTCCAAAATGAACAATATGGACACGATGAAAGATTCATCTATGCATAGTATGGAAATGATTAACCACTCAAAAATGACGGATTCAACTCATCATATGATGACAAAAGAAAAGGATTCGATTGTCCGTGAAGGAGTGATTGACCTAAAATTAATTGATAAAAATAAAGATGGAAAGGTTTTTCAGGATATGATGGATTATAATGTTATTTCGGACAAAGCCGGTAAATGTCCGCTTTGTGGAATGACATTAAAAGAAGTTTCTTTAAACAAAGCTAAAGAAGCCCTCATTAAAAGCGGGCATAAAGTTAAATAACAGGCCTGATTAACAGTCTTTTTGTTAGTAGTATTAGTTAAACTTCTAATAAAATTTGGCTATTATTAAGGTTAATAAATAATATGACTTTTGAAATAAATTGAACGAATGGGAAAAACAATCAACATAAATGGGGCTTTAAATGATTGGTAACATTTTAATTTTACTGGCAATGCTGAGCGGGGTTTTTACAATCCTGATGTACTATTATACTTTTAAGGGATATTCAAATACACTAACATATGCCAGGATTGGCTTTTACATTATGACCGGACTGGTTACAGCCGCAAGTGTGTTTCTGCTCTACATTATTTTAACACACCAGTATCAGTATAGTTATGTTTTTGATTACAGCGGCGGTGAGTTATCATTTGGATTGCTACTCTCCACCTTTTTTGCAGGACAGGAAGGAAGCTTTTTGTTATGGCTTTTATTCACCGTGATCGTCGGGCTGTTTATGATCAAATATCTGTCTGGCAATACTAAAACAGGAAGCATCATTTATGATGTTTTTTACCCTGGTTGCATTATTCCTGGCAATACTGGTCAGCCCGCTTTTGAAAAATCCCTTTGCCTATATGTGGTCAGAATCCGGATATTTTCCGGCAAAGTATTTCGGACAACAATATTTATCAATACCCGATATTCAGAAATTTATTTTTGCAAATAATACAGGTGAGCAGTACATAAAATTTACGCCGCATCTTAAATCTGTTCTGGCCGGACTCAATATACCATTAAGTAGTTTTATAGTTTCGGGGAAAGGATTAAACCCGCTGCTGCAGAATTTCTGGATGCAGATTCATCCGCCGCTTCTATTTGTCGGGTTTGCAATGTCCGCAATACCTTATTCATTTGCAATGTCAGCATTAGTTATGAAAGAGTACAAAAGCTGGATAAGCAAATCACTTCCATGGGTAGTTGCTTCAATGACGGTTCTTGGCTTGGCACTGATGATAGGCGGTTACTGGGCTTACGGAGTACTAGGCTGGGGCGGATTCTGGGGCTGGGATCCGGTTGAAAATTCAAGCCTTGTTCCCTGGATAATCGGAATTGCATTAATTCATACGCTAATAATTCAGCGAAATACTCAAACCAGCAATAACAAAGGGAAATACATCCGGACTAATCTTGTTCTTTCAATTTTAACTTTTGTTTTTGTTATTTACAGTACATTCCTCACCAGAAGCGGAATTTTATCGGAAGCTTCCGTTCATTCATTTTCAGCTCCCGGACAGGTTACTTATCTCTTTTTAGTAGCGTTCATTTTAACTTTTACAATTGTCGGTGTTGGAGGAGTTATACTGCGATGGAAAGATTTGAAAAATGAACCCGGCAGTAATATTAAGGAAGCATTTTTCAGCAGGGAAAACGGTTTAATTTACGGATCGGCATTATTACTCGGTTCTGCATTGATAATTATTGTTGGAACTTCCGCACCGATTTTTGGAAGATCAGTTGAGACAAGTTTCTATGACACAATGAATCTTCCTTTAGTAATATTAATGACATTCCTGATCAGTACTACACTTATGCTAAGATGGCGCACAACTGAAACCGAAGTTATGTTCAAAGAAATGGCAACGCATTTATTAATTTCGGGTGCAATAACTGCTGTGATAGCATACCTGGTTGGTATCTCAAGTATAGTTAATATGTTGTTTGCACTTTCAATTTCATTTACTGTCGTTACAAACACCACCTACCTTTTAAGAAACCTGAAAGTGAGTAAATTAATTACAGGGGGACAGATAACACACATCGGTTTTGCTGTGTTCTTGCTTGGAGTTTTAATTTCAGGAAATTTTTCTACATCACAGGAAATTCAATTACCAAGAGGCCGCGTAGTTAAGGCATTGAATCACGAATTCAAATTTACCGGTTATACGCCATTTGACAACGGGAAAAAGTATGCATTTAATGTTTTAATAAATGATAATAATTCATCCTGGAAAGCCGCACCCGTAATGTTTTCATCGGAATATAATAACAGTATAATGAGAGAACCAGATATATTAATGGGGCTAAGCAAAGATTTTTATATATCGCCGGTAGAATACTCAGAAGGTAATAATTCAGATCAGAAAGAAACCTTAACAATTGAGGCAAGTATTAAACCCAATATAAATCTTGTTTGGCTGGGAATAATTATTATTACATTCGGGATGACAGTCTCTACAATCAGAAGAAAACGAGAAGAAAAAATGTTAAAGAACACATAAATGTTAAATGATAATATAAACGATCAAAATATTATATAAGATAAACACAGAATTATGTAATGCATTGGGAAGTAGTAATGTTTAAGTTATATATAGTAAAAAGAAGTCCCTACAGGGGATATAAGACTAAATAATAACATTACAACAATAGATACTAGTTGATAACGTAATGCTAAAAAGGAATAAAAAAAGGAGTTGAGACGATGTTACAGCAATTTGTAAGAAACAGCATTAGTAAAATGTTTTTGGCAGCCATTCTTGCATTTACATTTTCATTTTCATCAAATGCGCAGGACAGTAGCAATCAAATGATGAACAGGGGAATGATGAATCATCAGGAAATGATGGGCGGACATATGATGAATATGCAGCAAATGATGAAAAATATGGACCAAATGTATGGGCAAATGACTGCTATGATGGCACAGATGAACCAGAATATGGGACAAATGCATTCAAAAGAAATGATGTCATATATGGGAAATATGAGTGCAATGGGTAAAGATATGAAATCCATGCTCGGATATATGAACCAGATGATGAATAATAAAGCAATTATGAAAGACGATAAAATGAATGGACAAATGAATTCAATGAAGAAAGACATGAACCATATGATGAATAACTATGAACAGATGATGAATCATATTTCTAAAAAGAATTATGACAAGTAAGGTTTGTGCTTATTTTTTAATGCAGCCTGTCAATTCAGGCTGCATTTTTTTATAAGTTAAATGAGAGGAATTTATGTATCACAATATGTTTTTTGGTGGAATGTGGTTTAGCTGGTTGTTCTGGATAATTTTTATAGCATTAATGGTCTGGCTAATTACAGGTTTGACAAATCGATCCAGGAAGAATGCCGGTCCTGAATCAGCAAAAGAAACTCCATTGGATATTTTGAAGAAAAGATATGCAAGTGGCGAAATAGATAAAAAAGAATTTGAAGAAAAGAAAAAAGATTTAACTTAATAATAATTAATATAGATAGGAAACTTATATGAAAACAAGTGTTGCTGCTTTGTTACGTATCTTTTTGTTCACTGATTGTGCTTCTTTTCTCAAGGGCACAGTCATGGGATGACGGGATGTATCATAACGGAAGAGATACGATGGACTGGCGAGGATCAGCCCAATTAGACAGCGTTAGCGGGAAAATAATAGTGGATTCCTCTTTTACTACTGCAAACTATATGGGAAATTTGCGTCCCGCGTTTTATTATTTAGATACCACGGGAACAGGAAGTAAAGATTATCAACTATTCTTTGGACCTTACTGGTATCAGCCAACAAACGGGACAACTAAACCCGTTGAAGGAGATAGTGTCAGCCTAACAGGAATTAAAATGACTTCTATTACGCCACCTATGTTGAGCGTTTATATTATTGATGGAAATTTATGGCGGGATACAACCGGTGCTGAACCGTGGTCAGGCGGCTGGATACATAGAAACGACTCAGATTCTTCCAGGTTTTTCTGCCCGACAGACAGTTTATCTTTTATGCACCTGGGGCCAAATTCAATGGGCTCTGGTATGATGGGAATGGGTATGCAGTGGCCCGATTCTATTTTCTGCCAGTTTGAAGAAATGACACCGGACAGTATGCCGAACAATTCAAATAGTAATTCCATAATGGGATATCATTTGGCTATGTATGACTCTTTAGGAAATACGATGATGCAAATGGGATCAATGAATAACGGTAAAATGTCAATGACGAAATCTGTTAACCTTATTTTTCATATTCCACAGGATTCATTAATCGGAATAACAATGTCTGATATTGCCTGCCAGTATATGGATAATAACGGAACCTGGAATACGGTAACCGCCCAGGTTAATTCTCAGGACAATACTCTATTAATATCACAGGCCGATTTATATTCATATTACCGTATAGTCCCAACCGGTACAACCCCGGTAGAAAATGGAAGTAATTCTCTACCTGCAAATTATACTCTTGAACAAAATTATCCGAATCCATTTAACCCGTCTACAATAATAAAATACTCTTTGCCTTCAGAAAGTTTTGTATCATTAAAAGTTTATGATCTTCTGGGAAGGGAGGTGCGTACACTTGTAAATAAAGTACAAAAAGCAGGGGTTCAGAGAATAAATTTTAATGCTTCAGATCTTCCAAGCGGGATATATTTATATACTTTATCAACAAATGGATTTACACAGACTAAAAAATTAGTCTTGCTAAAATAATATTTGAATTAAATAGGTCACGATATTTATCAGGCTGGGGAAAAGGTAAGAGGAGGATATATGCAAAGTCATAATCACTCAAAACATACGCATAACTCTCAGAACGAGAACCATAAAATGCATGAGGGACACAATCATTCTCACGGCAACCATCATGCACATATGGTTGCCGATTTTAAAAAGCGATTCTGGATCTCAATAATTGCAACTATTCCTATCCTGTTTCTTTCACCAATGCTCCAGGCAATATTCGGTATTTCATCCCAATTTAAATTTGAAGGGAGCCAGTATTTATTATTTGGTATTTCATCATTTATTTTCTTTTACGGTGGCTGGCCATTTTTAAAGGGCTTTTTTACTGAAATAACGTCTAAAAATCCCGGTATGATGACTTTAATAGCTGTAGCCATTTCAACGGCATACTTTTACAGCTCTGCGGTTGTATTCGGTGTAAGCGGTAAAGTTTTTTTCTGGGAGCTGGCAACTCTTGTAGACATTATGCTGCTGGGGCACTGGGTTGAAATGAAGTCTGTTATGGGAGCTTCAAAAGCCCTTGAAGAACTGGCAAAACTCATGCCTTCCACTGCTAATAAACTTAACAAATATGGTTCAATAACGGAAATAAAGATAGAGGATATTGTAAATGGCGATAAACTTGTAATTAAACCGGGAGAAAAAATTCCGGCTGATGGTGAGATTAAAAAAGGTGAAACTTCTGTAAATGAATCAATGCTGACGGGCGAATCAAAACCTGTTTCCAAAAAAGAAAGTGATACAGTTATAGGGGGTTCGATAAACAGCGAGGGCTCGATAACCATTGAGGTAAAAAATACAGGCAAGGATTCTTTTTTATCAAAAGTAATCGAGCTTGTAAAAAATGCCCAGGAATCAAAATCAAAGACACAGGACACAGCAAACCGCGCAGCGTTCTGGTTAACTATAATTGCTATTTCCGTGGGCGCAATTACAATGTTTGTCTGGTTAGTTTTTGCAGGTAAGGATTTTGTGTTTGCGCTGGAAAGAACTGTCACCGTTATGGTTATTACCTGCCCGCACGCACTTGGCCTGGCTGTTCCGCTTGTTGTCGCCGTATCAACAGCAATTTCCGCAAAGAAAGGATTGTTAATCCGTAACCGTGCTGCATTTGAAGCTGCAAGAAATCTTAATGCTGTTATTTTTGATAAAACCGGGACATTAACAGAGGGCAAATTTGGTGTAAGTAAAATTGTAGGTATTGATAATTCTATTTCAGATGACCAGTTGCTCGCCTATGCTGCATCAATTGAAACCTTTTCAGAGCATCCAATTGCAAAAGGTATTACCGAATCATTTAAAGGAAAATTACTTGATGTAGATTCATTCGAGGCAATTGCCGGTAAAGGAGCAAAAGGCGTAATAGAGAAAAAAGAAGTAATGATTGTGAGTCCCGGCTATTTAAAAGAAAATAATTTATCGGCAGACACAGATAAATTTGATGAAATGCTTAAAGATTCAAACACAGTAGTCTTTATGCTGATAGATAATAAAATTGTCGGAGCAATTGAATTGGGCGATAATATCAAAAGTGAGTCAAAAAAAGCTGTACGTATCTTAAAGGAAATGGGAATAAAATGCATAATGATTACAGGCGACAATAAGCAGGTTGCAAAAAAAGTCGCTGAAGAATTGGACCTGGACGATTACTATGCGGAGGTGCTTCCCTCACAAAAGGCAGATAAAGTTAATGAAATAAAGAAACAGGGATTAAAAGTTGCAATGACCGGTGATGGCGTTAATGACGCGCCCGCACTGGCAACAGCCGATGTAGGAATTGCAATTGGGGCCGGAACGGATGTAGCGATAGAAACTGCAGATATAATTCTGGTGAACAGTAATCCTCTTGATGTTGTTTCAATTATAAAACTCGCAAAAGCAACATATAAAAAGATGGTACAAAACTTAATCTGGGCCGCCGGGTATAATATTGTTGCTATTCCACTGGCCGCCGGAGTTCTTTATAATTACGGTATTTTACTAAGTCCCGCAGCAGGCGCTTTGTTGATGTCTATTAGCACAGTAATAGTTGCCATAAATGCAAAATTATTGAAAGTTGACTAGAGTTTATAAACCGCTTTGCTTAAATAAATATTTGTTCCCCGATTATTGAATTTATTTTATTATTTATAATACATATTTTATTTAAATTCTTTATTGTATGCTTTAAGAGCAAAGTAAATATTACACATTTTATCAAAAGGTAGCCAGATATGAAAAAAATAATTCTTACGGTGCTATTTACAATAATTAGTCTGGGAGTAATTGGATTAGTTTTTATTTATAGCGGTTCATATAATGTAAGTGCTATGGAACCTGACTCAGGACTTGTGCATTGGGTACTGGAAACTACAAGCGATAATTCAGTAGATGCACATTCCGAAAACATAATTGTACCAGAGCTTAATAAACCAGAAATGATAAAGGAAGGGATTGCCCATTACAAGGAAATGTGCGAATCCTGCCACGGCGGACCGGGCAAGGAAGAAACCGAACTTGCAAAAGGTCTGAATCCGGATGCCCCAAATCTCACAAAATGGGGCTATAAAATGAATCCCGCTAAAATGTTCTGGGTAACAAAAAACGGAATAAAAATGACCGGAATGCCTGCCTGGGGAAAGACTCATTCTGATGATAAAATCTGGTCAATAGTTGCAGCAGTTAAACAATTGCACGATATGTCACCATCAGGATATGACGCTATAAAATCTGAAGAAGAGTAAGAAAAAGAATTATGAACAAAAGGGAGGACAAAAATCCTCCCTTTTATATTTTTTATTCCAAAGGAATTTTGCCCTTATTTTTAGCCAGCCAATCACTGAAGGACTGCAGTCCGGGATTCAATGATCTGGAAAATTCCACACTTCGTGCACCGCAGAAATCTGATTCGAAATCTCTTTTAAATTGGAACATATTTCCCAGGTCATCCGCCCCGGGAAATCCAAAACTTCTGTAAACTTCGGGCGGCACATTATTATAAACAACATCTTTTCCGAGAGCTTTGGAAAGTTCTGCTGCCATTTGTTTTCCTGTTAATTTTTCACCGGTAATACCGACACTCTTTCCAATAAACTCCGGTCCCTTTTTGAAAATGCCGTATGCACACTTGCCGATGTCCTCCGCAGCCATACCCGGTAGTTTTTTATCGCCCATTGGAAAAGTTAACGCAATTTTTCCGTCATCGCCTTTCTTCGGACCCATTCCAAAATAGATAAAATTATCCCAATAAAAAGAAGTGTGCAAATATGTAGTAGGTATACCAGACTGTTCAAATAATTTATTTGCCTCCCCCTTAGCATCAAAATGCGGAACCTTATACTTTTCCATAAGAGTAGGCATCCTATCATCATCAAGCGGCACCCATTTTCTGGTATCTTCAAGTGTTGACCAGATGACGTGTTGAAGGTTTGCATCTTTTGCGGCTTCGGCCATTGCTTTTGCGTGAGCAAGTTCCTTTTCGGGAGAAAAATGCTCCCAGTAGAAGGTTACACAATAGGCACCGTAACAACCTTTGAAAGCATTTTTCAGGCTTTCCAAATTATCCACATCTCCTTCAACCACTTCTGCACCAAGCTTCTTAAGTTGATTTGCTTTATCAGAATTTGCATTCCTTGTAATAGCGCGAACTCCAAATTCTTTGTCCGGATCTCCAAGTATTGCTCGAACCAATCCCCCTCCCTGTGCACCGGTTGCACCAACCACTGCAATAGTTTTTCTATCGGGCATAATTATCTCCTTTTATATTTTGTAAAAGCTAAAATTTTGTATGCTTGCCGGAAGTGTTTTAATATTAGAAATCTTCTTGCTAAAAGCAAAGTAAATAAATTGGTATTATTCGTGTAAATGTCCGTTTCGGGCAGTATGATTACCTTTTAATTAACAAATAAGATTCATATTTTTTTATATGATTGAAGTATTAGTAATAATAGTCTTTATAGGTTTGGTGGGATTTTTCGGCTACAAAAAGTTTAAGAAAGCAGAAAAAGGAGGCTGCTGTAAGTAGTCAATTTCTCACTAAGTGGTATGTAAGCATTGCCGAATCCGTTTCCCCCTTTAATTCAAAACCATTCTTTTCCAGTAGTTTGATTGAACGCAGGTTTTCTTTGTGGACCATTCCTTCAATAGAGATTAGTTGAAGTTTTTCAAATCCCAAATGGATAATTGTTCCGAGTGCTTCCCGCATAATTCCTTTACCCTGATAGAAAGGCAACATTTCAAATCCAACCTCCGCAACTGAGCGATCTTCCGAAAAATTCCACAGACAAATTGTCCCCATAAATGCTGAATCTATTTTATCGGTTACTGCCCAATAGAACCATTCATCTTTTTCGACGCCATCATTAATCTTATTTATAAAATGCTGCGCTTCTTCAAAAGATTTGCAAAGCGGCCTGTCCAGATATTCAGCAATCCTTTTATGGGAACGAATTGCAAAAATGTCAGATTTGTCACTAATTTTCAGTTTGCGAAGGATCAGATTTTCTGTCAGTATTCTAGGAAACTGGGTGTTTTCTGCGTTTTTCAATACTGCCTTCTCCTAAATTCATGGAATTATGCCAATATTTTCAAATTAAGCATATAAAGCATTTTGTGCAATTATATTTATTTAAAGGTAGGGTTCATTGAGCTAACGGTTTGTAAATAGTCAATTAATTGAATTAAGTTATATTTAGCCAAACAAAATGAAACCTTATCGGATTCAGGGGTAATATGGGTTATTTATCAAAAAACACAAGTAAGTTACAACATTTATTATTAGTAGATGATGATTTTGCCAGTCTTGCGTTTATGAAAAAATACCTGGAGGATTATTTTGTCCTCCATGCTGCCTCAGATGCAAAACAGGCTCTAAAGCTAATAGAAGAGAATAATTATTATGGTTTTTTAATAGATATTAAACTTGGAACCGGAATGAATGGTTTGGAATTAATGACTGAATTAAGGCATATTAGTCGTTACAAAACAGCGCCGGTAATTGCAATAACTGCATTATTCACTCCCACAGATATTAATTTTTTAAAAAGGAAAGGATTTGATGATGTTGTTATAAAGCCTTTTACTAAAGATATGCTACTTGAAAAACTACATTCACAGATTTGTATTTAGATTGTAACAACAGTTTACCTTTTCCTACTAAAACTTCCCATAATTGCAGGATTAATATTCAAAATTTGCATATTATCCTCCCATTTCCAATAAAAGAATTTTATGAGTGGTATTTTATGCTCATTATTTTTATTTATTTTATCACATCTGAATAAAATCTATAAACAACTTTCTATAAACTATTATTGAATTTATATGAAAACATTAAAACTTATTTTTGCGGTATTTATCATATCGTTTGTTTTTCAGGGACAAATTTTTTCACAGGAAAAACCAAAGGGCGATTTTCTGACAGAGGCAATGGACACTACAGTTAACCCGGGAGTGGATTTCTTCAAATACGCAACCGGTAAATGGATGAAAGAAAATCCTATCCCTGCTTCTGAAAGAAGATGGGGGCTTGCCAACCTTGTTAATGAAGAAACCTATGATAGGCTGAAAAGCATTTTAAAGGAAGCATCATCCACTATCTCTCCCAAAGGTACCAGCAAACAGAAAATAGGAGATTTTTATTATTCAGGAATGGACACTGTTAATATTGAGAAACAGGGCATTACGCCACTTCAACCCGAACTAAATAAAATTAACTCTATAAAAAATAAAACAGATCTTTTTAAAACCGCATCACTTTTGAAAAAAGAAGGCGTTAGTCTGATATTTGGTCTGTTTGTAGATCAGGACCAGAAAAACAGTGATGAAATGGCGCTGTACCTGTGGCAAAGTGGACTTGGGTTGCCAAACAGGGAATATTATTTCAGACAGGATGCACGAACCGAAAATATCCGAAAAGAATACAAAAAACATCTTGCAAATATGTTCGAATTGCTCGGTGATAATAAATCAGAAGCTGAAAAGAACAGTGAGTCGGTTTATAATATAGAGTTATTCCTTGCTGATTCCTGCAGAAAGCTTGAAGATTTAAGAGATCCTTATGCTAATTATAATAAGATGTCAATGACTCAACTGGAAAAAACAGCTCCCAATATCAAGTGGAAAGTTATGTTCTCTGATTTTACAGAAAAAACTCCCGAAGATATAATAGTTGGCCAGCCGGAATTTTTACGGGCATTGAGTGCTGCTGTAGATAAGTTTTCACTGGATCAGTGGAAAGCATATTTCAAAGAACATTTAGTAAGTTCATTTGCAAGCAGGTTGAGCAGCGCTTTTGATAACGAAGTTTTTCATTTCAGGGGAACTGTAATGTCCGGTGTTACGGAACAGAAACCAAGATGGAAAAGAATACAGGATGCAACTGAACGAGCAATGGGTGAACTGCTCGGACAAATATATGTTGAAAAATTTTATTCGCCCAAAACTAAAATGAGATATGAAATAATTGTTGATAATGTGGTAGATGCATTTGCTAACAGGATAAAAGAACTGGACTGGATGAGTGCCACTACAAAGAAAAAAGCATTAACAAAATTATATGCTATAACAAAGAAAGTCGGTTACCCCGATAAGTGGAAAGATTTTTCTAAATTATCTGTTGACAGAAAATCTTATGTAAGGAATGTAATCAACGCAAATATTTTCTGGTTTGAAAGAGAATTGAATAAGTTGGGAAAACCGGTAGACAGAACCGAATGGGGTATGACTCCACAGACCTGGAATGCTTATTATAATCCATCAAATAATGAAATTGTACTCCCCGCCGCTGCTTTCATAGTTCCCGGAGTTCCTGATTCACTTGTAGATGATGCAGTCGCTTACGCCTATGCAGGCGCTTCAACAATAGGGCACGAGTTAACACACGGCTTTGATGACCAGGGAAGATTATATGATGCAAAGGGAAACCTGAAAAACTGGTGGACCAAAGAGGATGAGAAAAAATTTAATGAAAAGACAAAACTTCTCGTCGAACAATTTGATAATTATGTAATACTGGACAGTATGCACATAAATGGTAAAGCTACATTAGGAGAAAACCTTGCTGATCTTGGCGGCGACCTTATCGGCTGGGATGCATTTAAGAAAACAAAGCAATATAAAGAAGGCAAAAAGATTGCGGGTCTTACTCCCGCACAACGGTTCTGGATTGGCTACGCTTATTCATGGCTTGGCCACACACGGCCCGAAGCTCTCGCACAACAGGTTTTAACAGACGTACACTCTCCTAATTTTTTAAGAATAAACGGCCCTTTCAGCGATATTCCGGCATTTTGGGAGACCTTCAATATTAAACCAGGCCAGCCTATGAGAAGACCAGCAGATAAGATTCCTCATATCTGGTAGGACATTCTTCTGAATTTATAAGCAACCTCCGGGCCTAACACCAGCCCCGGAGGTTAAATTTTATCCGAACTATTTAACCTCATAATCCAACTTAATTCATATACCTGAAATATTAGACGGATATCTTAAAAACCACATTAAATCACACCGGAATCCTTTTCATTTTTTATGAATCCTATATAGTGTAAATAAAAGAAATTAAAGGTAAATAGTGCATTTCAGGCACTAATTTTCTATCAATAAAAAATGGAATGAAAAATGTTAAGAACAAACCTGAAACACGTACTTTCTGAGAAAGAACACTCCGAACTTTTAAACAATAATGAAAATGTAATGATTTGCTGCGGCAGGATGGGACCAATGTGCATACCTGTTTATGAATCGATGGAAGAACTTGAAGGCGAATACAATAACATTAAGTTTGCCGATATGGAATTTGATTCTCCTGATGCAAAAGTAATAAGAGATCTCCCTGAGTGCAGTAGCTTTGCCGGGCTTCCTTTTGTGGTTTATTATAAAAATGGAAAGGTCGTAAAAGCAACAAGCAGTATTCAGTCAAGAGATCAGATCACAGAAATACTGGACGCTAATTTTTCTAAATAAATTTAATGGGGAGAGCTTGCCTCTCCCCATTAACTAAGGCTGATACAACGATGGAAAATCATTTTGACGTAATTGTAATTGGCGGGGGTGCTGCTGGTTTAACTGCCGGTATTTATCTTTCCCGCGCAAAAGTAAACACACTGATCTTAAATGAAGGAGCCGTGGGCGGACAAATGGTACTTACCCACGAAATTGCAAATTATCCCGGTGTAGAAAACATAAGTGGATATGAACTTGCAAGAAATATGAAATCTCAGGCATTAAACTTTGGTTGTAAGATCAGATCAAATGTAAAAATAACATCTCTCGCCCTGGAAGATGAGATTAAAAAAGTAACGGTAAATAATAAAGATGTTTTTACATCCAACGCGGTGATTATTGCGACGGGCGGAAAATCCAGAGCAATAGGAGCGCCGGGTGAAGATGAGTTTTAAAGGAACAGGAATTTCATACTGTGCAACCTGCGACGGTGATTTTTTCCAGGACAAAGAAATAATTGTTGTTGGAGGTGGTAACTCAGCTTTGGAAGAAGCAGTTTCACTTACAAGGTATGCTTCAAAAGTAACTATTGTTCACCAGTTCGATTATTTCCAGGCTCTTGAACATTATATTGAAGACGCAAAAAATAATGAAAAAATAAATTTTGTTATGGAATCTGAAATAATAGAATTTATAGGTGATGAAAAACTCAGATCTGTAAAGATTAAAAACAAAAGTAACGGTGAAATTTCCCAAAAGAATATTGACGGCGTATTTATTTTTATCGGTTACGTACCGAATACCGAAAGCCTTGAAGGGATTATTGAACTGAACAAGTTTAAGGAAATTCTTGTAGATAAAGATTTGATGACAAATATACCGGGTGTTTTTGCAGCAGGAGATTCAATACAAAAGAAATACAGACAGGTAACAACCGCTGTGGCGGATGGAACAATTGCCGCTTTATCTGCAGCTGAATATGTTAATAATTTGAAGAAAGAAAAAACTGAACCAGCTGTGGTTTAGTCAGCATTTATTAGCCTTCGGCTTAAACCGAAGGCTAATATAATAATATGAAATTCTATTTTTTTAAGTATCCCATCAAAACGTCTTTCTGTTTTACACCAAGCAAAACCTGGCTGATAACACCATCCTCAACAATAATTGTTGACGGCGTTGCTTTCACTCCGAATATTTTCGCAGTATCCATATCTCTGGAAATATCAACATCATAGACGTTTCTACTGGAAGACTGTAGTTCTTTAATTATAGGAGTCTGTGCTTTGCAGGCATGGCAGGATGGACTGAAAAAATATACCAGCCCTTTTGAACCATTCTTTTCGAGATTCTTTAATTTCCCCTGTAAACCGCTCACTTTTTTACCTTTAGATTTTCTGGCTGCAATTATCATCATAAACTGCAGGGAAAAGATCAGCAGAATTACACCAAGTATTACATATATAATTGTTATCATAATTTTTTCTTATCAGTTTTCTGTTTTATTGTTTTTAGCGGATGTGTTGATGTTAAGCCTGGCGTAGCAGGGACAAAAACTTGTAAGGCTCGTAACCACCATTGCAATGGCAACTATTCCAAAAATTATTGCCGTTTGTCCCTCAATAGCTTTTGTCAAAAAGAGCAAAATAATTATTATAGCTGCTGCGCCCCTTAAAATCCGGTCAATTTTACCAACATTCTTTCTCATAATAAACCATTTTTATTAATGCTTATTTGATTCAGAATAGCTGGAAAGGATTCAGGAAACGGCTATTTTCTAATCTCACCGGTTTCCATATCTATACACAAATACATTGTCTTCCCCGTACCGCATGCGGAATGACTCAAAGGTACAGATGAGTATTTTATATACCAGCAGCCGGCAGGAAATTTACCTGTGGTTTCTCCCCCTGAAATCTTATCTGATATTTTATAACCACGATTCTGTAAATCAGGGATTACCTGCAAAGCTATATGCAGTGCCTCTTCTTTGTTTATCATTTTACGGAAGAATTATCGGTCATCATTTTTTCGGGCATTTGAACAGCAATAACTTTTCCTCTGGCTGTTACTTCCCCGTTTGCCGAAAGTGTAATTTCTGAAATCACCTTTCTTCCCTTTAGTTCTACCACCTTTCCTCTGAGTTCAAGTTCAACGCCGAGCGGTGTGGGACGAAGATAGTCAACCTGTAGAGATGCAGTTACAAAACGGAATGCCGGCTCGGAATCAAAATCCCTGTTTTCATTTCTGTATGACGCGAGTGCGGCGGTTCCTGTTCCGTGGCAATCTATTAAGGATGCAATTAATCCCCCGTAAACGAAGCCGGGAATTGCCGTGTGATATTCTTTTGGCATAAAACGGGCAACTGTTTCATCTCCTTCCCAGTAGCTTTTAATCTGATGACCGTGTTCGTTTAATTTCCCGCAGCCATAACAATAATTAAGTTCGTCCGGGTAATAATCCTGTACTGCTTTTATTTTCATGGTTTTTACAATTGTTTATTAATCGATGTACAAATATAATAATTAAGTGACTATACTTTTAAAGTGAGTATTGAGTCCTTCTAATTAAATATTTAAATCAAATAATAACGGGTCCAACTCAGTTTTTATTATTAGACAAAAAAATATTTTATTTGTAATTTTACTCTATAAAATAGCATCCCCGTCGCCGGATTTGAAGCCTGAGTAATATAAAACCATTTAAATCATATGACACACTATATTTGCGCAACCTGCGGGGTTCAGTATGAATCCTCTGAAATTCCACCTGAAAAATGCATAATCTGTGAAGATGAACGACAGTATGTAGGATATTCAGGGCAGAAATGGACCACATTGCAAGAAATTCAAGCCGGACATAAAAATACTTTTGAGGAAATGGAACCCGGAATTACGAGCATCATAACAAGGCCCGGCTTCGCTATAGGGCAGAGGGCATTTTTAGTTCATACAAATGAGGGTAACATTCTGTGGGACTGTATAACTCTGCTTGATGACGAAACAATAAGTGAAATAAAAAAACGAGGCGGTATTTCCGCTATTGCTATATCTCACCCGCACTATTATTCAACAATTATTGAATGGAGTAAGGCATTCGGAAATGCGCCGGTTTATATCCATAAAAGCGATAGTGAATGGGTCGTAAGAAAAAATGATTCTGTCAAATTCTGGGAAGGAGAAACTTTTCAGATAAAAAAGGATGCAACTTTAATCCGCTGCGGAGGCCATTTTGACGGGGGAGCTGTTATGCACTGGAGTGAAGGTGCATGACGGCAAAGGTGTTTTATTCTCCGGAGACATAATTCAGGTTGTCCCTGACAGAAGATTTGTGAGTTTTATGTACAGCTATCCTAATCTTGATTCCTCTCAATGAAAAGAGCGTAAACCACATAATCAATTCGGTTGACCCATTTAAATTCGATCGAATTTACGGGGCTTTTCAGCACAGACATATTCTCAGTAATGCTAAAGAAGCGATTAAAAAATCCGCGGAACGGTATATAAAGGCAATCAGATAGAACCAGCGATTATATAGGAACCAACATAATATTGTAATTCTAAAATATTTTCATCGCCCTTCTCGCGGGCTCATCCCCTGTTTACTTGCTTTCATCACGTTATTTTTTCAGGTATCTTAAATCATTTTAACTCTAAACCAGTGAAGAATATCTTACAATCACTTCGTCAAAATTACCCGGAGTATTTTTACATTGATATGTTTATTAATACTTATTAAGTTTTTTAACAACCTTAAGCGGGTTTAAATAATATGAAATCTAAACCTTTAGAAAAGATGAATATCAGACGTAACGAGACAAAACCATTTGCCGCTTCGTTACTTTTGCTAATATTATTCTTTCAGGGTTTGAGCGGCCTGACAGGTGGATTTTGCCTAATAATTGACCCCTCCGGGGAGTTAATAAACTTGAAGATAAGTTTACTCAACCAATCTCCGTTTAGTAATTATTTAATTCCCGGTTTTGTACTCTTTGTTTTCCTGGGAATATTGCCATTGGTCGTATTTTGGGGCCTGTTAAAAAAGATTCGACTCGCATGGTACGGGTCATTAGCCTCGGGTTTGGGTTTGATTATCTGGATTAGTGTTGAAATCATTATGATCGGATACCTGGCTGACCCCCCATTGCAGTTTATCTACGGAGTTGTTTCCATACTAATACTAGTATTTACATTATTGCCCTCAGTAAAAAATTTCTATTTTAAAAATTAACAGGCAAAGGGTTGTTTTTTTGAGAGCTATTCCACCGGAAAACTTCCTTTGGATATAGAGAACAATGATGTGTACGCTTTAGAATTTAATTATAGCTTTTAATGTCGGTCCTAACTTTTTCAGCGGAGTAAATTCTTTTTACTGGATTTTGTTCAATTTAATTCGACCATGCCCATAATAAGGCCCTACTAGAAAATCCCTCATATTACAAAGGTGTTTTTAATCTTTACCTGTCTATTTATTAGGGAGGCACAAAATACTTTCTGCCCCAGGAAATCATGAACGCCGGTCTTTTTTGTCAGCGATAGTATGGTTTTTTCCGGAATCGCCTGTGCCTTTGAATATGATTAATTGTTTAAATTTAATTATGGAAAATGAAATAATTCTCAGACCGATTGGTATACTTCAATCAGATTTAAAACAAAGATATGAAACGCCCAGGCAGGGAATACTTGCAAAAGGGAGCAGTGCGATTATTACTCTTTATGCAAAAAATAATTTTAACCAGGCATTACAAGATATTGATGGATTTGACCGTCTCTGGATAATCTATAAATTCCATTTAAATAAAAACTGGAAACCGCTTGTTACCCCGCCCCGGCATACAAAAAATAAAGTCGGTGTTTTTGCCACCCGCGCTCCGTTCAGACCAAATCCAATAGGCCTAAGTTGCGTTAAACTTGAAAAAGTTGAAGGCCTGAAAATATTTATCTCTGAATCTGATATCCTGGACGGTTCGCCCGTCCTGGACATCAAGCCTTATTTGCCTTACTCAGATTCCTTCCCCGCTTCCGCTACCGGCTGGGTTAAAAATGAATCGGGAAATAACTTTGAAATTATAATTGAAGAAAAAGCGAATCAATTTGCAGACAATATTAAAAAAGAGGAAGGCATTAACCTTTTAGGTTATGCACGGGTGCAGCTTGAATTTAATCCGGCCGACATAACCCGAAAGAGAATCTCTAAAGTTGATGAAAATGAGAATAGTCTATATGTTCTGGCCTATCAGAAATATAATATCCTGTACCGGGTAAATGAGCTTGAGAAGAAAGTTTATATAATTGATATTAAATTTTAGTGTATGGGTGCTTTTATTAAAGGAAGAATTCAAATCTGATTCTTTTCATTAGTGCTAACTTAAACGCTTACTCAGCTCTCATTTTAAAGTATGCAATCGGTAAGCACACACGTTTTGTGTTTTCGTTTAAAATAGTACTACTTAACTATTTCCCAGTATCAACAGGCAGGCCCTCTAGCTTCATGATTTTTAATGCATTAGTTGTGGGACATGGACCTGCATTCAGCTTATAATCAAAAATCATTTTACCGTTTTTTATTTCTTCTTTAAAATGATAATTCACTACCTTGCTGATTTTATCGGATAATTTCACCAGTTCAAGATCGTGTGTTGCAATTACACCAACAGTATTCGTTTCAGTAAGCTTTTTGATATACATTGAGCTTCCCTTCAACCGCTCGATATTATTTGTTCCCCTGAAAATTTCATCAATTAAAAAAAATACCGGGTATCCAGGACTTTCAATTTCATCCAGCAACGCTTTTAATCTTCTTACTTCAGCGTAGAAATAGGAAATCCCATCTATCAGGGAATCACTCACCTTTATGCAGGTAAATAAACGGAAAAGAGAAATTTGCAGGTTTTCCGCATTAACAACGCAACCCGCATAAGCAAGTGAAAGATTGATTCCGAGAATTCTAATGAATGTACTTTTTCCCGACATATTTGAGCCGGTAATAATCGCAATTTCACCCTGGGGTTTAAAAGTAAAATCGTTGCAGACTTTATTTTCTTTTTTAATTAAAGGATGCCCTACCTTATTCCCGCTGAAAATTATTTGATCGTCCCTCTGTTTCAGCAATTACAGGAAAGGTATATTCTGGATTTAAGAACGCAAAATTAGCAAGCGAAGACAGGGCTTCAATTTTATACCAGGTTTCCAGCCAGGAATCTAATTTTCCCGATACAAGATGTTCATACTTGTTCAAATTCCATTTATAATAAAGATCGACCGGAAAAACGATTCTTATAATACCCCAGACAAAGGGGTTCCCTTTTCTTATCCTTAGCATGTCCGCTATATGCCTGATCTTATTTGCCAGTCTTGACGGGCGTAATTCAGCATTTTTAAAAGGCCCGCACATTCCAAATAATTTTGAACCAGCTTTGATATTATATCTCTCAAGGAAATCGAAAACACTGCAGATCTTTTTCAGTTCAACTGAAATATAATCAGCCTCATCCAATAATTTATCTTTCCCTTTATTGCCAAAATGGAATAAGACTATATAAATTAACAATGTTATGCTCCAGTATGCCGGCAGGATGCTTTCAAGATATAAAACAAAGAGCCAAATATTAATTGGAACCAAAATTATTAATAACACAAAGATTACAAAAAATGATTTTGGGAGAATTTCTTTTCGACTTAATAATCGACTTAGCATATCGCCGTTAAATTCAAGGCGTGAGAATAAAATTGAATGTAATGTCAATTTATCTCTGAACCTTTGCATTGGGATTAATTCCCTTATTAAATCTTGTCTTTCAATAATTTTATTAATAGAAAGCACTTTCCCCTTTAACCAATTCCTCAGCAATAATTTAGATTGCTGTGACGTCCCGTATTGATTAACTGGTGCAGAGATTCTTCGCCGGCAAGATTGAGGTCGACTTCATTGGGCTCTGGTTTGGATCGTAAATTAATCGCTGGAATATTTTCCCAATCAAGATTTAGCCGCGCGAGATGAGTGGTTTTAATTTCAATCCACAGCTCTAATTTTTTAATTCCCCTGTCTAGTTTATTATGAAAATGTGTGATCAAACCAAAAAGAATAAAAAATGTTACCAGTGAGATTAATGCTGATATATTTGAGACCGAAAAGAAAAAGACAAAAAAGGCAATTACTTCAATTACAAAAACAAGCCCCCTGAAATTGGAGTAATTTTTACTGCGCTTTTGCAGATATTCTTTTTTTGAATTTAATTTTTCAATTAACCGGGAAAGAGACTCCTTTCTGTGCTGAGAACTAATATTTGGCTCTGAATCTTTCATAGTAATTCTATTTGGTAAAATATTCTAATATATAAAAATAGTGAGGTTTTTGCGTTAATGCTTTAAACTGCACGGCAGAGGGTTTGTTTTATGCAAAAACCTCAAACGAGTGTGACGGTCTGGTAAATTAGATCAAATACGGCCTTACTGATTGAAAAATTAAGATTGTTGAAGAGAGCGTGGGTTGAGTTGTGAGCTAATGATTATAATATAAGAATTACTCTTTGAATGAAATTATAAACCTGAGCCTTTGTTAATACATTTTTCCACTTCCAATCATTTACTGCTAATAACGGGTTCCGGTTCAATTATCAACTTTTCTTCCAGTTTTCTCTTCAAATTATCTTTTGCGGTTTCCGCTTGTTTAAAGATAGATTCGTGCTTGGAAAAATCGAAGACACGGACATCGTAAATTTCGGGCCTGATATAAATATCTGGTTTTATGAACTTCATCTTTTGCAGGTTTATTGAATTCTGCATTATTTGATAGGCAGTAAAAACCGATTCAAAGGTAGGGGGATATTCTTTCCCTTTGCTTGTCCTGTAAGCTGTAACATCTACTGCAATCGTAATGTCGCAATCATTGAATAAAATATCAAAAGGAAGTGGATTAACTACGCCGCCATCTATTAAAATTCTTTTTTTTATTTTAGCTGGAGTCAGCAATCCGGGTAAAGAATAACTTGCCCTTATTGCCGGAAGTAATTTTCCCATATTGAAAATAACTTCTTCTTTTTCCCAATAATCTGTTGCTACTATCTTTAAAGGTATTTTCAGTTCTTCAAAAGTTGTGGCGCCAAGTTCTGTCTCTAAAAATTTATAAAATCTATCGCCTTTCATCAATCCGCTGTTAAAAAACTGTGGATCAAACATCGAAAACATTTTTACAAAATCAGATTTCCAGAGAAAGTCGAAAGGTTTGTCGTTTCTAGGAAAGAGTAAGCGTTTCAACATCGCTTTCATTTCTTTAGATGAATATCCTGCCGCGTAAAATGCACCGATAATTGCACCAATACTAGTGCCCGATATAATTGAGGGTTTTACACCAAGTTCTTCAAAGACTTCAATCATTGAAATGTGAGCTAATCCCCTTGCACCGCCGCCGCCGAAAGCAATTCCGATTTTTTTCATTTTTCTCAGCTATATTTTTTAATCTTCTGTGCAGGTGATTGCAAACCGGGAAAAGCTTATCCCTGTATAGAAATCACGCGGTTAATCAGAATGAATTATCTTTCAACTATATAAAACAATTAGTAGAAGTTCAAGTTTTGCGGTTTAATTTTTGTAGAAATCCCAATTTAAGGCATGATAATCTTATAGAACTCATTAGGTTATAACCTAAATTAAGTTTTACTTTTCTGATTTATCCGGATTTTTATTAACCTCAAAATGGAAAACATCCGGCCTGGAATAATGTCCCGCTGCATCAAACATTCTTTTGGCGGATATAATATCATTTAGATTAATTTCGGCATAAAGGATTCCTTCTTTTGCTTCCAGAGGACCGGCTATTATTTTTCCGTTGGGACCAACAATACAGCTGTTACCTGTATTTATCCATTCCCTATCAGCCGGATAAAGTTTTTTAAAAGAATAACTATCCGGAATATCATCCATTCTAAGCGCCATACAGGTACTGATAACAAATAATCCCCCTTCTCTTGCAATATGCTGCATACTAATCAACCAATTCTGACTTTTATCCCAGGTCGGAGAAACAAGAATCTGGATACCATTTTCATACAAAGCATTTCTAGCCAGGGGCATAAGGTTCTCCCAGCAAATTAATCCGCCTACTTTTCCGGCAGAAGTCTCATAAGTATTTAAAGTGCTTCCGTCTCCTCTCCCCCAGATTAATCGCTCTCCACCGGTTGGAATAAGCTTTCTGTGTTTACCGATAATTTTTCCTTCTTCATTTATAAAAAGCAGGCTGTTGTATAAACTACCGTTACTTAATTCGGCATTACGTTCGTTCATACCTATAACTACGTTTATTTTATTTTCCCCGGCTGCTTTACATAATAATTTAGTGCTATTATCCGGTACGGATACCGAATTTTCAGTTAGTTTAATAAAAAGTTCATTTAATTCAGCAGATTTACTATTGGGAATCAACCAGATCCAGTCGGGATATCCGGAAATAAATGCTTCCGGAAAAACAACTAATTTTGCTCCGCTTTTTGCAGCTTCTTCAATCGCTGCGCATGCTTTCTCAACTGTTTTTTGCTTATTCAGAAAAACCGGGGCTAACTGTGCTGCGGCCACTTTGATTGTTTTTTTCATATTATTACTTTGAATTGTTGTGAAATTTTGCTGAGAAAATGTAAATACAGGGATAAAAAAGAAGATGATGAAGCAGGCTAAAATATTTTTCATATTACATCCAAATATGTTTACCTCAAAAAGATTTACAGTAAAAGAATATAGCCGGATTTGAATTATATGGTGTTGTGGAATAGATTTAATTTATTAGAAAAGCTTTTTGAATGTATTTAATAGTTGACTTAATAGCAACAATATATTTTATAAGAACACTCGTTTTTATTAAAAAATATTAAAAACCGCGCTTTTAGAGAATCCTCTTAAACTCATTATCATTTAATTTACAGGATAAATTAAAAGGCTGGGAAAAAGCCCAACTTTTTTTAGTGCTTGCTCGCCTATGGACGGGTGGGGCAGTCCGTCTACGGTGGAGAATCTTTAACCTTTTAATATCACTATTTAAAACTAAGAAAGCCGAATATAACTTCGGCTTTCTGTAGTTGTTGTAGCGGGGACAGGACTTGAACCTGCAACCTTCGGGTTATGAGCCCGACGAGCTACCAATTGCTCCACCCCGCGATGTAATATCATTATTTTTTAAGAACTTATATAATTTCGTTTTGAGAGCACAAATATACCCAAAGTGTTGAGGCATGTCAACTTTTACGGATAATTACTTTATTACCCGCATTTTAGGAAGGCAGTTTTGCGGTTAAACGTTGTAACTGGATGAAATTCCGTCTATTATCTGTGAACGCGCGTGAATTTCATTTAGTTGCTGGATAATTCTAAGTATGCATTTTCTTTTTTCTTCAATCTGGTCGGTGACAAAACTGATTACATCCGGCATTGTGCATTGTTCCAGTATGCCTTCGTAAAACTTGCTCAAAGCGGTTTCTTTCCTTAATGCTTCGTTAAGCATTGAACACGTGTTTTTGCAGTTATGTAAACACTGAACTTCTCTTTCTTTCATTTTTAACCCCTCTGGTAAATATGCATACCCGAAAACAATCAGACTTTTACCCCTTCGCTTGCTAATTGTTTTCCTACCAATAGTGCCTTCTCGTTTACAGGGATCAGGTGATGATGTCTTTCCGGTAATACTTTCTTTAACGCTTTAACAATATTTTCGGCTTTTACAATCGGGCGTTTTTCAAGAAATGCACCGACTAAAATCATATTGGCAACTTTTTTCATATTAAGCTTTAAAGCTTCTTCATTTGCCGGAACACATAAAATTTCTATATCAGTTCTTGTCGGAGCATTTATAATACTTGATTCTTCATACATCAAGAGTCCGCCGGGTTTAACTGCTGATTCAAATTTATCCAGTGATGGCTGATTCAGAACAATTGCTGAATCGAAAGTCGAAACAATTGGTGAACTTATTCTTGAGCCTGAAACAATCACTGTACAGTTTGCCGTTCCGCCTCTCATTTCAGGTCCGTAAGAAGGCATCCAGCTTATTTCTTTTTCTTCAATCATCGCAGCGTAAGCAATGATCTGTCCCATAGAAAGAATTCCCTGTCCGCCGAATCCGGCAAAAATTATTTCGTGAGCTTTTTGCATTTTAATTTCCTTTAACTTTTATCAGTTTGTTCCTGCTTTCGGTACTTTTAAATCTCCCAGCGGGTAATAAGGAAGCATATTTTCTTCCATCCACTTGTTTGCTTCAACAGGAGTCATACTCCATCCGGAAGGACAATTAGATACCACTTCAATAAAGCAGGTCCCTTTTTTCTCTTTCTGATATTCAAAAGATTTTTGAATTGCTTTTTTAAGTTTACGAACCGCACCCGCAGTGTGAACCGCCTGTCTTGTAACATAATGTGCGCCGGGCAGAATAGTGATCATATCGGTAATCTTTAAAGGATAACCGATTAATTTTTCATCCCTTCCGTAAGGCGATGTTGAAGTTTTCATACCGATAAGTGACGTTGGCGCCATCTGGCCGCCGGTCATTCCGTAAATTCCGTTGTTGATAAATATGATCAGTATGTTTTCGCCGCGGTTAATCGAGTGAATAGTTTCCGCAGTTCCGATAGCGGCAAGGTCACCGTCTCCCTGGTAGGTGAACACAAATTTTTCAGGTAAAACTCTTTTTATTCCTGTAGCAACTGCTGTTGCTCTTCCGTGTGCCGCTTCCTGCATATCAACATTCATATAATGATAAGCAAAAACCGAACAGCCTACCGGTGCAACACCAACAGTATTTTCCTGAATATTCATTTCTTCAACTACTTCCATCAACACTCTGTGTACTACACCGTGGCCGCAACCAGGACAGTAATGAAGAGGTGTTTCTGTAAGAGTTTCAGGTTTCCTGTAAACTACATCCATTCCATTGTTTGAATTATCTAATGACATTACAATTCCTCTTTATTCGTTTGTTACCATTTGTTTTTCGAGAAGCTCTTCAACGTTTTTAAGAACTTCTTCCGGTGTAGGTATAATTCCACCCATTCTTCCATAATGATAAACAGGTTTCTTTCCGTTAACTGCCAGTCTTACATCTTCAACCATCTGGCCTGCGTTCATTTCTAATACCAGGTAAAAATTTACCTTATCTGTATATGATGCCAGTGCATCTATCGGGAACGGATAGAGAGTAATCGGACGAAGCAAACCAAGCTTAATACCTTTTTCTCTCCCGAGTTCAATTACTTTCTGGCAAATTCTTGCGGAAAGGCCGTATGCAACTAAAAGTACATCAGCATCTTCTGTATTAATTTCTTCGAATCTAACCTCATTCTCTTCAATTTTTCTATACTTTCTCTGTAGCTCAAGATTTACCTGTTCCATCTCTTCGGGTTTGATAAAAAGAGACGTGATAATATTTCTTTCTCTTGTTTTTGGTTTGCCGATAGTAGCCCAGGAATTTTCCGGGTACTCCAGAGAACCTTCTTCAGGTAATTCAACTTTTTCCATCATTTGTCCGAGAGCGCCATCAGCAAGAATCATTACGGGATTTCTGTATTTTTCGCCGAGTGCAAATCCATCGAAAACAAAGTCAGCCATTTCCTGTACAGATGAAGGCGCAAGAACTATAAGATGATAATCACCGTGTCCGCCACCTTTAACTGACTGGAAATAGTCGCCCTGTGAAGGCTGTATTGTTCCAAGTCCCGGGCCTCCCCTATTAACGTTTACTACAAGACAGGGTAGTTGTGCCGAAGCAATATATGATAGTCCTTCCTGCATTAGACTAATACCCGGACTTGATGATGATGTCATTACGCGGGCCCCAGCTCCTGCCGCTCCATAGATCATATTTATCGAAGCCACCTCACTTTCGGCCTGTAGTACAACACCTCCGCGCTGTGGCACCTCCCTTGTAAAATATTCCAGGATTTCGGACTGCGGTGTTATAGGATAACCGAAATACGCATGCATCCCGGCTCTTATAGCAGCCTCAGCAAGAGCTTCATTGCCCTTCATTAAACGAGCTTCTTTTATTATCTCTAATGTTTGATTCATCTTTTTACCAAAATTTTTATTAAAACTTTTTATGCTTCCGCAGCCGCTTTCTCTGCTTTCTTCTTTGAGCCTTTGGGTTCTCTGTAAACGGTGATCACCGAATCAGGGCATACAAGTGCACAGTTAATACAACCGGTGCAGTTATCTTTTATAAGCTCGGCAAATTTGTAACCCTTAAGGTTAATTTGTTTGGATAAAGCAAGACTCTCCTGCGGGCAGGCGACTATGCAAAGTTCACATCCTTTGCACAACTCTATTTTAAATTCTACATTTCCGCGAATCATAATGTTTTTCTGCTATTATTTATAAAATTCACTTTATCCCCTAATTACAAGTTATATGCCAAGAAGCGCTCATTTCAGGAGTTGTCTCTATTGTTAGAAAATGGTTATTCAGGCTATAATTATCATTTTTAAGAATCGACCTGCAAATCTTTAATTCTTGTATAAGAGAAGATATCTACCGAGCCTGAGAAGAGGAAGTTGATTTTCGGCGAATTTTTAAACAATATTATTATAATATTATGATGTCTTTTTGACAGTATTGTAAATTCAAAATAACTATAAGGTATTATCTTGAATAATTCAAAAATTACGATAATTAATACTTGTTTCTATCCATTATATATGTGATTCCGGTTTCGGCTCAAAACGAGCCTATTACCATGACTGACCAGGTAAAGCTGGAATCTCCCTCCAGCCCGGTAATTTCTCCGAATGGGGATAAAGTCTTATTCACAATCAGAAAACCCGACTTTATACAAAACAGGTGGGTGACACAGATTTATCTTTTGAACGTTCCTTCCGATAGTTATCATCAGTTTACTACAAACGGCAAGAGCTGTACAAATCCGCAAGTTTTCACCCGATGGTAAATTAGTAACTTTTCTATCAGGCAGAGATTATCTGAATAAGGAATCTGAAAAAATGGAAAGCGATGGAAGACAAATCTGGGCAGCTCCACTAAGTGGAGGAGAGGCTTTGAACCTTACTTCAATAAAAGGTGGGGTTGATGAATATTGCTGGTCGCACAGGGGAAATTTAATAGCGTTTCTGTCGGAAAAAGAAAATGACACAGAGGGACCACAGAAAGTTTTTCCAAAAGAAAACCCCGTAAAAGTTTTGAATCTGTTTGATGTAAATTCAGGAAAAATTATTTCTTCTTTTGAACTGGATGCCGGTGCAGCAGACATCAGTTTCAGCAGCAATGATAATAAAATAATCTACCAGACAAATTATACTGCGGAATATAACGATGATCAGAAATATGATATTTTTTCTATAGATCTGAATGGCAATAAAACCCGGCTTACCTCAGAAGCCGGACCTGAAACTTTGCCTGCATATTCCCCCGATGGCAAAACAATCGCTTACATTACTCAAACCGTTCCGGATATAGAATTTGCTGAAACGGATCTGAATATTATGAACGCTGATGGAACCGGGAAGAAAAATCTTACAAAGGATTTTAATCTTAGTGTTGATAACCTAACCTGGAAAGACAACAACACCATTTATTTTACGGTTAACGAAGGTACAAACGAACATTTGTACCGCATAACTTTAAATGATAATAAAATTGAAAAATTAACATCCGGAAATATGGAAATCGCTAATGTTTCTTTTTCAAAAAAAGGAGACCTTTGTTACGCAAGTGCAAGCGCAAAAACACTAAATGAAATTTTTATTAACAACAAACCCGTTACTAATTTCAGTAAGCAACTTATAAAATATAATCCCACATCACAGGAAGTGGTTTCTTACAAAAGTCGTGACGGAAAATTTAATATTGAGGGAATTTTATTTAAGCCGGACAATTTTAATCCGGCTAAAAAATATCCTTTAATCTTAACGGTACACGGTGGCCCGTACGGATCTTTTAAAAATACTTTTTTACAAACATACGGAACGAGGGTTTGGACCGATAACGGTTATCTTGTCTTCGCACCAAACCCGAGAGGAAGCAACGGCTACTCGGATGCATTTTCGCAGGCAAACCGTTATGATCTTGGCGGCGGGGATTACAGGGATATTATGGACGGTGTAGATTACATTATTTCAAAAGGAATTGTGGATACAACCAGGATGGGAGTTACAGGCGGAAGTTACGGCGGATATCTTACCAACTGGATAATTTCTCAAAACAACAGGTTTAAGGCCGCAGTTTCAATGTACGGACTTTTTAGTTTATTTACAGACTGGAGCAATTCATGGCAGCCAAGCTGGGAAAAAATGTACCTCGGCTATTATTACTGGGAAAAACCAATTGATATGAACAACCAGTACGTCAGCAGATCACCTGCATTTTACGCGCAGAATATTACGACTCCGACTCTAATTCTTCACGGGGACAAAGACGTGTACACTAACCTCTCCAACTCAAGAGAAATGTACCAGGCCCTGCACACCAGGAATGTACCCGTGAAATTCGTGGTTTACCCGGGCGAGGGACATGGCCTACGGAGAAAACCAAATGACTACATAAATGTAGTGGAAAGAGCTACAAAATGGTTCGAAAAATATATTCTTTCAAAATAATATTATAGTAGAGACGGGTATTACCCCGTCTCTACAGGTATATTAACCGGTTGCCCGACTAAAAAACCGAAAAAGTCGAATATTTGCCTGCAACCAAATTACCCTCCCGGACATCACATTACATTGATAGTACTATAACTTGGAATTAATTTTAAAATATAAAATTTTACTCACAATCAGAGAGGTACACATTTGAAATCATTAACCAAAATATTTATCATTTTTGTGATGGTTACGTTGGTAGGTTTTACCCTTGTAGTAAACGAGGAAACCAGTACTACCTTAAACCCGGCAAACAATGAGATATCTTCCGTTAATGACGCAGAGAATACTCTAAACGAATCTTTAGTGGATTATACCGAAAAAGGCACAATGGTTGCTTCGTGGTATGGTCCAAGATTTCACGGAAAATTAACCGCAAACGGTGAAATTTACGACCAGATGGCATTCACCGCTGCGAATAAAAAGTTAAAATTTGGAACATTATTGAAAATAACTAATTTAAAAAATGAAAATCCGTTATTGTAAGAATAAACGACCGTGGACCTTATATACCGGGCAGAAATCTTGATTTATCAAAAGCGTCAGCCTTGGCTTTAGGAATGATGCACAGAGGTGTAATTAAAGTTAAGGTGGAACAAATCAGCCTCAAGGGAGTAAACTACCCAGTGGTGGCTCTTAAATAAAATATCCTATTATTAGTGACAAACCCCGGTCCAAAACCGGGGTTTTTTATTTTAAAGGTAAAAATTGACAAATTTTGTTAAATTTAAAGCCTGTTTGATTCCTCGCCAGTTTTTTAACATGCCATCCCGAACATGTTTCGGGATCTCCGGAATAAGTTGAAAAATTAATCTCAAAAAAATATATATATTCAAAATTCAATAATAAAATGAAAAAACTAAATATCGGCTGCGGAAAGGATTTAAAAGAAGGATATGTAAACCTGGATATTGTGGATTACGGTGGAAACGAGATTCACGATATAAACACGTTCCCCTATCCCTTTAAGGATAATACATTTGATGAAATATATGCTTCACACATTTTGGAACACCTTGACAGTTTCCACAAAACTGTAACCGAGTTATACAGAATTTCAAAACCGGATGGAAAAATTATTGTTTACGCCCCGTTCTTTTTAAATACAAAATATTTTGGCGAGCCGGATCACAAAATTCCTTTTTCAATCAGAACATTCGACAATTATGAATACATCGGGAACAGGAAATTAAAATTTTACGAAAAATGGAAATTGAATCACAGGACAAATTACGAAGGGAAAGCAACTTTTGAAATTTTAGAAAAGAGATTTATTACTTCCCATTTTGCCGCACTAAAATGGATGGATTTTATTGTAAATATTGAGCCGGTTATGTACGAAAGATTTTTCGCCGGAATTTTTTCTCCGGAAGAGGTTTATTTCAAATTGAGGGTTGTAAAATAAATTTTATTTACTGCCTGTTAGTTTTTCACTGCTGGTTTCTTCACAGCTTTCACAACAATCATTATCCACCCAATTAAAAAGCAAACACCACCGAATGGTGTGATTATCGCAAAGGCAATTGTGTAGGTAAGTGCGTACAAATAAAGTGAAAATGAGAATAGAATTACTCCCAGTGTAAAAAACAATGCCGCAATTTTATAATTTGCATCGCCCAATAATCCTATTGTTAAAATTACGACAGAGTGAATAAGCTGATATTGAACGCCGGTTTTATATACGTCCATCATTTCGGGAGTTAAATAATCTTTGAGTCCGTGCGCGCCGAAAGCACCGATAGCTACTCCAAGAAATCCTAATATTCCGCCTGCAATTATCCAGGTTTTGTTATTTTTCATAGTTTTTATCCAAAATAGTTACGTGGTGAACATCAAATAGTATTGAACACTTGGATTAAAAATTAGTAAATTGCCGAATCAGATGTTAAACTAAATCGGGTTAATGGCGACGAAAAGGGTGCACTGCTCGACGCCGCAGTGCGGCGCGCCGAACCGGCACTGGAGCAAACCACCGTGAACTGAACGAAGTACGGGAGAAG
>CAVVHP010000004.1:0-197463 GCA_963748105.1 uncultured Bacteroidota bacterium
CCTTACAAGATAACTTATGTCTGACTCCCCGATTGGATGAATAAACTGGAAACCAAAAGTATAACCGGTTTTTCAAAATCCATATTGGCCCCTGCAAATGAATTGTCTGCTGAAAATTTATTCCATCCCCAACCGGCATACACAGCAAGATGCGGCATAAAACTATAAGCGATAGTTCCTTCAAAACCGAACCCTGTTCCGGGATTAGCATCTCCCAGATCTTTGGTAGCGAATGAAGCTCCGTTTCTTAATTCAGCACTCCAGGAATTCTGGGCATTAATATTGGCTGTGGTTAATAAAAGAATCAGCGTGATAATTGTTATAGTTAGATTTTTCATGTTAGACCTCCTTTCAAGTTTGTGATAAATCATATTTAAGTTCTGATTCAAACTTAAAAGACAGTTCAAACAGTTAAAAAAATAAGGCGATGAGTGAGTAAATTGACAGGATGAACCTGAAAATCCGGGGATAAACGAGAGGCTCAAATTCTGCAAATGATGTTAAGCGGGGAAGAAATCTTAAACCTTAAAGATTTCTCGGTCGTTTTACTTCCTCGAAATGACAAAAGGGCATTGTCATTTCGAACCCGACGAAGGAGGGAGAGAAATCTTTAATAATGATAGAAAAGATTTCTCGTCGCAAGCTCCTCGAAATGACAGTTGTTAAATTTTATGCAGACTTTGTTCTAAAATTTTTCATCATCCATTTCTTCGCAAGTATTAGACCGATCGGGCTTATTATTGCGATCAGTCCGTAGATAAGCCACATTGTCTGTGAATTCATTTCAGAAGGCGGTGTGTTGAGCGGAATGTATTTCATTAAGAACCAGCCTGAATAAAATCCCGTTAATACTTTTGTAAGAAACCATGGGAACTGGCCGACACCCATATACAACCCGGTCATTCCTTTCGGCGCCACTTCTGCTATCCACTGAAGGAAACGCGGCTGCCACATCGCTTCACCAATTGTCATAATCAATACGAAGAGTAAAAAGAGGTACATGTTCGGACCGAGTACAAGTAAAAAAGTAGGAACTGACATTACTATCGTTCCGTAAATCATCATTTTATAAACATCAGCCCTGGCTGTTAAACCCGCAACAATTGGCGCGAGAATAAAAATTAAAATGGGATTTATATTTGAAAAGACTTCAAAATATTCGCTCACTATAGAACCCGCGAATGCCCTGTCGAGGTAATAAGGAATTGTAAGCCAGTTATGGGCAAACAAAGTCTGCACAGGAATTAATATAAAGATGAAAAAAGAAAATCTTTTGTCGCGGAATGGATGCAGGGGCCTTTTCTTTAAATATGCATAAACAGATAATGCTAATAAGATAATTGAAATTGTTAAAAATGTATCGATCGCAATCGGCAGCCCAAACAGTGAAAAGCTAATTATAAAATCAAACTCGTTCACGTGTACAAAATTTGAAAAAACAAAAAACAGGACGGTTAACAATCCGAGAATAATTGCCGGAACATTATTTACTTTTTCAATTTTAACTTCATCTTCTTCATTTTCATCTTTGTCATCCGAAGTACCGCTTTCAGATTTAATTTTGGCTACTGCTTCTTTATCCAGCTTTATTGCTCAACAGAATCATAGTCAGAAAGTAATGCGACGACAGTTAGTCCCACATAAACCCAGAATACAGCGGCCAATCCATTAGGTGGAAATGTTGTTTCAAAACTTTGCCTGGTAAAGGATGAAATAAATCCCGATAAGAATGCGCCAAGGTTCATCAGGCCGTATACAACTGCGTATCCCATAGCGGCCGTCTGCGGGTTTGTGTAGCGTTTAACTCCTGCATAGGCTGCCGGTTGATAAAGGCCGTAAAATAAAACCATGATTAAAAGTCCGCCGCACATAGAAAAAAACATTGGCGACCACATACCGTTTGCAAGCTCCAGTGTCCCTGAAAGAGCAACAAGTATTCTTCCCGCCAGCATTCCAACAAAAGCCACTATAAGTGATTTTCTTACGCCAAGTTTGTCTGTGAATCCTCCAAAGACAAGCATAGCGAAAGTAATACCACCGGTTACAAAGCTGTAAACAAGCCCTGCCTGGTAATCAGTGAGGCTTACATTCTCGGACGAATACTTGCCAAGGATTGTAAGTATCCCGAAATAAATTAATCCTTCTATTATGTAGGGAACATTTATTCCCCATAATGCTTTTGGCGCATGTATAAATGCGGAAAACGTTTCTCCCAGTTCTTTAAAAGCGTCTTGTACAACTTTTTTAAATGATTTTGGTTCTTCTTTGGTTTTTGCAGGCTCACCGTTTGCGGACATAATCTCCCCCTTTTTATATCTCCCGAAAATTAAAGAATTGTTCGGTAAAATATTGCAATTTATTTTGTCATTTCTGCGGGGTGAGAAATCTTTTAATCATTAATCTTTTGATTGCTTTTTTCAAATTCCGCGGTTCTTTTTATTTGTTCCTCAAGGTTCCATTTAAAGTTGAACCTGTTTTTTAACTGCCTCTTTAAGCATTGGAAGGTATTTTACACGCGTCTCTAAAACTGAATACTGAACAACCAGGTAAAGTGTTGTATTGCCTCTCCCCCCGATAATATCCGCATCTAACCACAGCGGGAGAAATTTTTTGGATGTTTATCTTTCGCCGCCCAGAAAAGAAATTCCGGTAACTTCTTCGCACACTGAAAGAAAATTTTTCCTGCACGGATATATCATCTGCTGCGGATAAATATTTTTTTTCTTTTTGGTGATAGAAATAACGCCCGCTTACTTTCGCTTCTTCATCTTCACTTACAGCGAGCCATGCCTGTGTCAGGTAACCTTTATCTAGATCATCGGGCGCGCCGGGTCCGCCCATATTTGTCGGTACCCAGCCGGGATCGACGGCGTTTGAATAAACGTCCGGCCATCTTCGCGCCGCGGCCATCGAGAGTATTAAATCGTGAAGTTTGGAATCGGAATAGCTTACGCCTTTTTCCAGGGATAAATTTTTCAGTCCCGGGTCTCCCTGATGTGTGCATTCCCGAACTGAGGTAGATAAGACGTTTTGGTTTTTGAATCAGGCACGTTAAAATATATGGCGCGAGCGTGTTTACAGTAAAAATTTCTTTACCGGATGCCCGGTAGACTCCGGCGTTATGTATAATTGCATCGAAGCGGCCCATCGCGTTTACTTCTGCGGCAAGTTTTTTTGTTTCCTCCATACCTGATAGATCGGCCGCCAGCGCTTTTTCCGCGCCCGGCAGTTTGTCCATCGCCTGCTGTGCCCGGGCGGCGTGCGTGCGTGCAGTACGACTTGATGTCCCTGGCTGATAAGTAATTTTGCCGCAAGGTGTCCCAGCCCGTCAGCCGAGCCGGTTATAAATATTCTTGCCATTTTAATTTTACCTGTTAATCATTTTTTGTGTGGCTTTCTGAATAGCGCTCGCCCGCTATCGTAATCTTTGACGCCTTATCATTTATTTCTTTTAAATCTTCCGCTGAAAGTATCCACTTCGGCGGCCGCAAGGTTTTCCTCCAGACGATGAAGTTTCGTTGTGCCGGGAATCGGAACAATCCACGGCTTCTGCGCCAGTATCCACGCAAGGGCGATTTGTGCCGGTGTTACATTTTTATCTTTTGCGATCTGCGCTATCAGGTCGACAAGCGCCCCGTTCGCCTTCATGTTTTCGGGTGAAAAACGGGGAACTGAATTGCGGAAATCCGATTTATCGAACGTGGTGTTTTCATTTATTTTTCCGGTTAGAAAACCCCTGCCGAGAGGACTAAAAGGGACGAACCCGATTCCGAGTTCCTCAAGCACCGGAAATATTTCTTCTTCCGGTTCTCTCCACCATAATGAGTATTCGCTCTGCAGGGCTGTTACAGTTTGAACAGCGTGCGCCCGGCGGATAACTTCAACTCCCGCTTCCGAGAGTCCGAAGTGTTTTACCTTCCCTTCTTTGATTAAATCCCTTACCGTTCCCGCCACGTCTTCAATCGGCACTTCCGGGTCAACGCGGTGCTGGTACAAAAGATCGATGACATCTGTTCTCAGTCTTTTGAGTGATTCTTCGACAACGCGTTTTATATTGTTCCGGTTTGCTGTTAAGACCGGGAGAGTTTTTTGTGTCGAATCCGAACTTGGTGGCTATTACAACCTTATCCCGGAAAGGAGCGAGGGCTTCACCGACAAGTTCCTCATTTGTGAACGGGCCGTACACTTCCGCGGTATCAAAAAATGTTACACCCATGTCGATTGCCTTGTGAACAAGAGCGATCATCTCTTTCTTATTTTTAGGCGGTCCGTAGCCGTGACTCATTCCCATGCAGCCGAAGCCGATCGCCGAAACTTCCGGGCCGCTCTTTCCAAGTCTGCGCGTTTTCATGGTTTTGTTCTCCTTAAATACTTTGTTCTTTAATAATCCCGATTTTTATAATGCTAATATAAGGAGGCAAATACAAGAAAATGAATACAAAAGGCGGTACTATAGATACATTTTTACCTGGTCTGTCATTTCGACCTCGCAGAATGGAGGGAGAAATCTTTTTTCAGTCATTCTGTCCGCCTGTTGGCGGATTGTTTCAGAATCTTCCTATTTTTAAGCAGATCCCGAAACTAGTTCGGGATGACATAATAAAACTTATATAACGCAAAGAAACAAAAATGAAAATTAAAGGGATCATAACCGGGGCGACGGGAATGGTGGGCGAAGGCGTCCTGCACACTTGCCTCAACCACCACGATGTGGAATCTGTGCTGATAATAAACAGGAAGCCGTATGATCTGAAGCACCCAAAACTGAAAGAAATTATCCACAGTGATTTTTTTGATCTCTCGCCGATTGAAGACCAGCTCATTGGGTGGGACGCCTGCTTCTTCTGCGCGGGTGTAACTTCCCTCGGCAAAACCGAAGACGAATACAGGCATCTCACCTACGATATGACGATGAACTTCGCGGAAACGCTGATTAAAGTTAACGGTGAGAAAAGCAAGGAGATTACCTTCTGCTACGTGTCCGGCCTGGGCACCGACAGCACAGAAAGTGGAAAAACTATGTGGGCGCGCGTGAAAGGAAAAACGGAAAACGACCTGATGAAACTCCCGTTTAAAAACGCGTATATGTTCCGGCCCGGCTACATACAGCCGATTAAAGGATTAAAAAACACTTACACCCTTTATAAATTCCTGGCTCCGTTTTATCCGCTATTAAAAACTCTCTTCCCTAATTATACAGTTACATTAAAAGAGCTGGGGCAGGCGATGATAAATATTACTCTCTACAGCCCGGAGAAGAAAGTACTGGAGTGTGGGGATATAAGGGAAGTTACAATGGATAATAAATAATTCTTAATGTCATTTCGAATCCGTGGATAACTGGGCGAGAAATTTTTAATATTACTTTTGAGGTTTGTGCTTTTCCTCAATAAATGCTTGCAGCCCAATGTGGAATTCTACCAATGCTTTATCACTGTCATTCCAAGAAAATTTTTTTTTATCATATGAAGCACACTTACCAGATTTTGGTATGAGTGGGACATGTATTCCACGCCATAAAACTGGATATATATTTTCAATAGGAAAATAGGAGAGCAATGACATGAGTTTGCCAAATTGAAATGATATTTTATATGAGTGTATTTTTAGGTTTTCTGATATTTGAGTAATAGAATTTGATTGACCAAGAATAATCCATGTTGGTGACTGAATCCAATAAAATGGTCTTGTCCCATGATGTTGTTGTCCAAATGATGATACTTTTGGAGGTAAGCTATCTATATGTTTACTAATATACTTATAATGGTTATTCGGTATATTCTTTAAATAGTTAGCGGAGGAATTTAAGGCAAAAGCTGTTTTAGCTGTCCATCTACCAACTATTTGTCGTTCTTTGTCTTTAAGTTCGACAACAACACGCTCACCTTTTATTAATGGCTTCAAAATAGGAATCGCCTCTTCTTCTAATTTACTCATCCACCCACTATTACATTCTTCACAAACTTGACCAGCTAATAAACCTGTAAGTGTATGGTTGCGAATTGAGATAGGTGAACCATTGCTAGAAATATGTGTCGGTTGTATTTTTTCCTTACTGATGTCTAAGAAACCTGATAGCCATTTGGGAATGACATGTTCTTTGCTTCGATTTTCTTTCGTAAGTAGTGAGTCACAAAAAACACATAATCGTTTTTCAAGGCTCAGCATGAATTTATATCCGCCTTCTTGTTTTTATTAATAATAATTATACTAATATTTTTAGTAAAAACACTAAAAAAGCGGCATCTCTGCCGCTTCGTGAATGGTCGTGACTTTTGTAATTCCCCTCCAAAGGATAGGAATTTTTCAAGTTATTTATTTTTTCTTAAACACCAGTCCCGCGTCAGAGCTTTGCGAAACAAGTATTGTGTCTCCATCACCAAAATTGCCCATCAGCAGTTCCTGCGAGAGCGGGTTGGTAAGGTATTTCTGTATCGTTCTCTTCAGCGGCCTCGCGCCGTAGCTTACATCATATCCAAGTTTTGCGAGCCAGTCCTTTGCCTCGTTATCCACTTCGAGAGTTATTTCTTTCTGTGAAAGCATTTTCTGCACGTATCTTAATTGTATATCCACAATTTTTCTTATCTCTTTTCTCGTCAAAGGTTTGAAGAGCACAACTTCGTCAACCCTGTTTAAAAACTCGGGACGTATAGTTTTGCGCAGAAGATCCGTAAGAGAATGCCTCAAATTTCCGAGAACATTTTCCATCTCTTCATCGTTCCACTCCCTCGGTTTTTTCCTGTATCAAATGCGAGCCGAGATTCGAGGTCATAATAATTATCGTGTTCTTGAAGTTCACAGTGCGTCCCTGGTTGTCGGTCAGCCTTCCGTCATCGAGAACCTGCAGAAGAATATTGAAAACATCCGGGTGCGCTTTTTCAATTTCATCCAGAAGCAGAACGGAATAGGGCCGCCTGCGCACAGCCTCTGTAAGCTGCCCGCCTTCCTCGTAACCCACGTATCCCGGCGGGGCGCCTATCAATCGCGATACGGAGAATTTTTCCATGTATTCCGACATATCAATTCGCACCATCGCGTGCTCGTCATCAAAAAGAAAATCAGCAAGCGCGCGCGCAAGCTCTGTTTTACCGACACCGGTAGTGCCGAGAAAAATAAACGAACCGATCGGCCTGTTTACATCCTGCAAACCCGTCCGCGATCTGCGGATTGCGTTTGCCACCGCGGCAACGGCGTCATCCTGTCCGACAACCCTGTTGTGGAGTTCGTCTTCCAGTTTCAGCAGTTTGCTTCTTTCACTTTCCAGCATTCTGCTTACCGGTATGCCGGTCCATTTTGCGACCACCTCGGCAATATCCTCGGCGTCGACTTCTTCCTTCAGCATCTTTTTATCTTTTTGGATTTTCACGAGATCTTCGGTTTCATTCTTCAAAGCTTTGCCGAGTTCGGTAATTGTGCCGTAACGGAGTTCGGCAACCTTTCCCAGGTTTCCTTCGCGCTCATATTTTTCCGCCATGGTTTTGGCGTTGTCAATCTCGCTTTTCATCGAACGGATCTTCTGGATTTTTTCCTTTTCAAGATTCCAGTGCATCCTGTAAACATTCCTCTCCTCTTCGAGTCCGCTTAATTCTTTTTTAAGTTCAATCAATCGTTTTGCGGAAGCGTCGTCTTTCTCGCGCTTCAGCGCTTCTCTTTCAATTTCGAGTTGTTTAATCTTTCTTTCCAGCACGTCGAGTTCTTCCGGCATCGAGTCTATTTCAATTCTTAATTTCGAGGCGGATTCATCTATTAAGTCTATAGCCTTGTCCGGCAAAAACCTGTCGGTGATATAGCGGTGAGAGAGCTGGGCTGCAGCAACGATTGCCGCATCAGTAATACGCACACCGTGATGCACTTCGTATCTTTCACGCAGTCCGCGTAAGATAGAAATTGTATCCTCTTCCGAGGGCTCGCTTACCATCACCGGCTGGAATCTTCTTTCAAGTGCGGCGTCTTTTTCGATATATTTTTTATACTCTGAAAGTGTGGTAGCGCCGATAGCGTGAAGCTCGCCCCTTGCAAGTGCGGGCTTTAAAATATTTGCCGCGTCCATCGACCCTGATGTTGCGCCGGCACCGACGAGTATGTGAAGTTCATCTATAAATAAAATTATTTCGCCCTTCGAATCCGAAACTTCTTTCAATACCGCTTTCAGTCTTTCTTCAAACTGTCCGCGGAACTGCGCGCCCGCGACAATTGCACTGATATCGAGCGCAACGAGTCTTTTAGTTTTTAAATTCTCGGGAACGTCGCCGGAAATAATCCTGTGGGCGATTCCCTCGGCGATTGCAGTTTTACCCACACCAGGCTCACCGATTAAAACAGGATTGTTTTTCGTTCTGCGTGAAAGAACCTGCAACACTCTGCGTATTTCCTCATCACGACCGATAACCGGGTCGAGTTTTCCCGTGCGTGCCAGCTCATTTAAATCCTTGCCGTATTTCTGCAGTGACTGGTAGGTATCCTCCGGGTTCTGGGTGGTAACCCTCTGGTTTCCGCGCACGTCTTTCAGCGCGGCTAAAATTTCTTTCTTGGAAATTCCGTTGTCGCGAAGAAGTTGCCCGGCATTGCCCTGGTTATCAGCAAGCGCTATCAAAATATGTTCGGATGAAACGTATTCATCCTTTAAATTCTTCGCTTCATCCGCAGCAACATCGAAAAGCTTCCCGGTATTTTGTGACATAGACTGGTTGCCGATTCCGGTTCCGCTTACCTTCGGCAGTTTTTCCAGGATATCGTTCACTTTAATTTTTACCGCACTCACATTCCCGCCGGTCTTCTGCATTATCGTATCGGCGATGTTTCCTTTTTCCTGTATCAGCGCCGCGAGTATGTGTTCGGGCTCAAGTACCTGGTTGTTGTAATTCTGCGCAATCTCTATAGCGTTCTGCAGAGTTTCCTGCGCCTTAACTGTTAATTTATTCGGGTTAAATTGCATGTTTATCACCTTTTTATTTCGCATTGTCATTTCGACGCCGACGTAAGGAGGGGGAGAAACCTTGTTCGTCAACCGGAAAGATTTCTCGTCTCCCGATAAATCGGGATCCTCGAAATGACAGTGCTTTTTCGTTTGTCATTTCAACCGCAAGGAGAAATCTTATGCAGCAAACAGGAAAGATTTCTCACCCTTTCAGGGTTGGAAATGACGAAGCTTACTTAAATAGCTCCTCAGCTAAATCCTTCCATTCCGGGTTCATCGATTCAATTAAATTATTTTTCTTTTCTCTTCGCCATTTCTTAACTTGCTTCTCTCTTAAAATCGCTGCAGTTACATCGTTTGTATATTCATAGTAAACCAGTTTATTCAAATTGTACTTTTTTGAAAACCCTTCGAATATTTTATTCTTATGTTCATATATTCTTCTTTCAAGATCATTCGTCATTCCAACATATATAACTTTATTATTCCAGTTTGAAATAATGTATATGTAATAGTTGTGATGCTTCAATTACATAAACCCAATTATATTCAAATTGTCATTTAGACGCTGACGAAGAAAGGGGAGAAATCTAGTTCTTCAACCAGAAAGATTTCTCGTCGCTAGCTCCTCGAAATGACAACACCTTTATAATTTGTCATTTCGACCGCAGGGAGAAATCTTTTTGAATCATAGCTATGGATTTCTCACCCTTCGACAAGCTCAGGGTTCGAAACGACACTTACAATCTCCTACACACCCTCCTGTCAGGAGGGGGACGGGGGAGGTCGTTATTTCTTTATCTTTTCGGAGTACATCTCGCTCGACTGCTCGAGCGATTTGTTTATCCTGTTTACAAGCCTGTGGGGATCGTTAAGATCGCCGGCAAGCAGCTGCGCGGCTTCGAATAATTCCTCAACTGTGTCTGTTATATATTCATCTTTTGAGTTCGCTTTGAACACCGTCAAAAGATTCCTGATGAGCTTATGGTCCCTGTTTATTTCGAATCCCTTTTTCTGCACACTCATATCTTTATTAGCCATTCTCATAATTTTCTGCATCTGTGATGACATCGTATCGTCGGGATTTACGAGTACACAGGGACTTCCGCTCAGTCTCTTCGATTCTTTTACGTCTGTAACTCTGTCTCCTAAAATTTCTTTTACTCTTTTTAACAGGCTGTCAAATTGTTTTGCATCGTCTTTGCTTAATTCTTCTGGTTTGTCTTTTTTCTCTTCGTTGCTGTCTTTAAATTTATCGATTTTTTCAAGATCAACATTATCAACCGATTTGAAATCGAAATCTTTAAATTTCCTTATTGAGCTTACCACGAACTCATCCAGCGGATCATATAGATAAAGAACTTCGAGTCCTTTATTCTTAAATATCTCCATGTGCGGATCCTGTTCGATCGCTTCCCTGCTGTTTCCAAAAGCGTAATAAATTTCTTTCTGGTCTTCTTTAAATCTCGAAACATATTCTTCGAGAGAAGTGAATTCCTTTTCGTCTTTATTGTTCGAAGAATTAAATCTCAGGAGTTGCTGATATTTTTCCGCGTTTGTAAAATCTGTGTAACCGAGTTTGAAATACCTTCCGTGCTCTTTCCAGAATTCAATGTATTCTTCGGGTTTGTTCTTTGCCTTATCTATTAAATAGGAAAGGACCTGGCTCGTGACAGTGTTGGCGATCTTGGTGAAGACAATATTTTCCTGCAGGGTTTCCCTTGAAATATTCAGCGGGAGATCTTCCGAATCGACCACACCTTTTACGAAGTTCAGGTATTCAGGAAGAAGGTCCTTGTTCTTGTGCTGTATCAAAACTCTTCTTACATAAAGATCGAGACCGTAGTCTTCCCTGTTCATCCCGAAGAAATCGAAATTCTTTTTAGGAATAAATAGCAGGCTGTGGAACTGAATCGGCGCGTCGACAGATTTGTGAATTATATCCATCGGCTCATCATTGTCGTATGTTAAAAATTTATAAAACTCTTTATACTGGTCGGGTTTTACACTGCTCTTCGGTTCTCTCCAGATAGCCGAAACGGTGTTTACTTTTTCCTTCCCGAGATAAATCGGGAACTGGATAAAATTAGAATGTTTTTTGATCGCTGTTTCCAATCTGTATTTTTCAGCAAATTCTTTAGCGTCTTCTTTTAAATGAATTTCAATCGTCGTTCCGCGTTTCAGCTTTTCATCTATCTCCGCGATCTGGTAGCTTCCGAGTCCATCGGAGCTCCACTCAACCGGCAGCGCATCCGGCAGGTATGACCTTGATTTTATAACCACCTTATCGGCTACCATAAATACCGAGTAGAAACCCACGCCGAACTTTCCGATAATATTGTTGGCGTCGGCCTTATTTTCCTGCAAAGTCTTTATAAAATCAGCACTTCCGGACTTTGCAATTGTACCGATATTTTTAACAAGCTCGTCCCTTGTCATACCGATACCGGTATCGGAGATGGTTATCGTGTTTTTCTTATCGTCAAAATTTACCCTTATCTCCAGCGGCAGATCCTTGTCCGCGATCTTCGTTCCCTTTGTGGATTGAAATCTTAATTTATCCAATGCATCAGAAGAGTTGGAAATCAACTCACGCAGGAAAATTTCCCTGCTGGTGTAGAGTGAATGCACAAGAATATCCAGAAGCTGTTTCACTTCCGCTTTAAATTGAAACTTGCTCGTTTTTTTAGCTGTTGTCTGCTCTGAACTCATTAGACTATCTCCGTGTTTTTTGGTTTGTAAAATTTTTTGTTTTCCTGTCATTTCGAATCCCGGTTCCTGAGCTTGTCGAAGGAAACGGGTGAGAAATCTTTTTCATTATTTGTGGGTAATAGATTTCTCAGTTGCCCCGACACCCTTCGATAAACTCAGGGTCCCGTCGGGGCTCCTTCGAAATGACATTATTTTCCTAACTCTCTTAATTCTTCAAATAACTCAATTTCCTTTCTCGATAATTTCTTCGGAACGTTAATCAATACCTTCACAAACAAATCGCCTCTGGAATTCGGGTTATCCGTTCTAGCCATTCCCATGCCTTTCAATCTTAAAGTCGTTCCGCTGTCAGTTCCTTTTTCAATATTTACCATCAATCTTTTGCCGTCTATCGTTTCAATCTTTTCTTTTCCGCCGAGTACCGCTGAAAAAAGATCAACATTTAAATTGAAATAAAGATCATCTCCCTTTCGCTCGAACCAGGGATGATCGGTTATATGAATTATTAAATATAGATCTCCTCTTTCACCGCCGCTTCTTCCCTGCTGTCCGAGACCCTTTAATCTTAATTTTTTTCCTTCCACAATTCCGGGTGTAATCTTTATCTTAATTTTTTGCCCGTTGATCCTTAATTGTCTTTCTCCACCGCGGTGCGCTTCTTCAAGTGTAATATTTAAAGTCGATTCGTAATCACCCCCTCTCTGTGCCCGTGTACGTGCACCGCCAAAAGGAGAACCACCGCCTGCCGATCTGAATCCGCCGCTGCCAAAGAAACTCTCAAAGAAATCGGAAAAGCCACCTACATTTCCGAAGAGATCATTTATATCGCCTGAGAAATGATAACCATCCTGCCCTCCGCCGAATCCGCTTCCGGCGTTCGCGTACTGTCTCCAGTTTGATCCGAGGGTGTCATATTTTTTTCTCTTATCCGGATCGCTTAAAACTTCGTTTGCTTCTGTAATTTCCTTAAACTTTTCTTCCGCAGCTTTATCATCAGGGTTGCGGTCAGGATGATATTTCATAGCGAGCTTGCGATATGCTTTTTTTATTTCGTCAGTTGTCGCCGTTTTTTCGACTCCGAGTATTTTGTAATAGTCTTTAAAATCCATAATTGGTTTTTATTTAATTTTTATGCTATTCTAATTTCACATTTCGAAAAAGCAGAACAGTTATCATTCTGAACTTGTTTCAGAATCGAATTAATCAAGCCGATCCCGAAACTAGTTCGGGATGACAGGCGGTGAAATTAGAATAACCTGTTTCATCAAACAAAATAGAAAAGGGTAACTAAAACATAGCTACCCTTTCCAAAGCACTACCGAGACAATTTATTAATTAACTTTAATTTCTAATTCTTTTGGTTTTGCTTCTTCTGCTTTTGGAATGATAACCTTTAATTGTCCGTCTTTAAATTCGGCCTTAATGTTTTCAGCCTGAATTTGTTTCGGCAGTGTAAACGACCTGAAGTATTTTCCGTATGTTCTTTCTATCCTGTGATACTTCGATTCTTTATCTTCTTTTTCCTGTTTTCTTTCACCGCTAATTTTAAGTTCACCGTCTTCGTAGCTTAACTTCAGATCATTTTTTGTAACGCCTGGTAAATCCATCTTTAACAAATACTCATCTTTGCTTTCTGAAATATCTGTTAGTGGTGACCAAACTGCGTTTTCTAATTCTTCTGTGTTCTGATCGCCGTCGTCAAATCCAAATCTGCGATTGAATGAATTGAATAATTTGCCGAACTCGCGTTCAACGTCCATTAAATCCCTGCTTGGGTTCCATCTTATAAGTGTCATAATAACGCCTCCTTTTAATAAAATCATTTATTTAATTATATGTTTATAAGGACACTTAATTATTGTCATAATTATAGAATCAAGTTGTGTGCCAGCCAGACAAAAACACCTTAAGTATTAGTAATATAATAATTTACAGCAGAAACAACTTTTGTACAGTGATCTGCCATAATGACGTAAATAATGACGGGGTTTACAACCTGATGTAAAATTTTGTCAAAAATTATGACATTATTTCAATAATATGGTAAAAACAGTTATTGTTTATTATTAAATAATTTAATATTAAAATTATTACTTTCTGGTTCATTGAGAAAGGTGATTATTTTGTTTATTTTTGCAGGCTTGAATAAAATTAACTTTCCATGAAAAAATCTGTTTCTGAAGATACAATTGCAGCAATTGCGACCCCATCTGGAGTCGGTGCGATATCGGTAATCCGCGTGAGCGGGGATGAATCGTTTGATGCGGTCGATTCGATTTTCCAGGGAAAGATAAAACTTGCTGAAGCAGATTCGCATACAATTCATTACGGAAAAATAGTAGAATTGGACGGCGGCATGATAGACGATGTGTTGATTTCGGTTTTTAGAAATCCTCATTCATATACCGGGGAAGACAGTGTTGAAATCAGCACACACGGAAACCCGTTTATCGCGAAGAAAATACTTGAGTTGCTTGTCCAAAAAGATGTAAGGCTGGCAGAAGCGGGGGAGTTTACCAAAAGAGCCTTCCTGAACAATAAACTGGATCTAGCACAGGCAGAAGCAGTGGCAGATGTAATTTCATCCAGGACGGAAGCATCGCTGCACGGCGCCAGAAATCAGCTTGACGGCCTGCTTTCGCAAAAAGTGGAAGAGCTGAGAAGTATGCTGGTAAACGCGTCTTCATTCGTGGAGCTGGAACTCGATTTTGCGGAAGAGGATATTGAATTTATAGGTCATGATGAACTGCTGGGCAGAATTGATAAAATAACGAAAGAAATCCAAAAACTTCTGGAAACTTATTCATTTGGCAGGGTGATAAGAGATGGAATAAACGTGGCCCTGGTTGGGAGCCCGAATGTAGGAAAATCATCACTATTGAACTACATACTGAAAGAATACCGAGCGATAGTAAGCAGTATACCCGGAACGACGCGTGATGTAATAAGAGAGGATGTCTCGATAGACGGGATTTTATTCAGACTATACGACACTGCGGGAATTCGTGTCTCGGAAGATGAGATAGAAAAAGAAGGTGTACTTAGAAGCAGGGAAGTTGTTAAAAACTCCGATGTGGTCCTTTTTATAAATGACGTAGTGCAGGGAGTAAGCAAAGAACTTAAAGAGGAATTACTCAGCCTGTCTGAAAAGGATAAGATTTTAACCGTTCTAAATAAAATTGATATAGCACAAAATCCGGTGAAAGAAGCAGACATTTGTATATCAGCAAAAACAGGGGAGGGAATAGAAACTCTCTTTAAGGAGTTAAAAGAGACAGCACTCGGTATTTCTTCCTACAGCGAGAAGTCGGCTGTTGTCTCTAATCTGAGACATTACAACTGTCTGAAGAAAGCAAACGAAAGCCTTGGTAATGCCAAGGAATCAGTGAATAATAAATTAAGCGGTGAATTCATAGCCGTGGATCTCAGAAACGCTGCGGATAATCTTGGAGAAATAATAGGTGAAGTAACGAGCGATGATATTTTGAACAATATCTTCACAAAGTTTTGTATAGGAAAATAGCCCGTTTCACGTGGAACTTTTGTAATGTATAATGAATAATGTACAATTTATAATGAAACCCGGAAAGTTGAATTTTCTTCATTATGCATTATAAATTGACTTTTACATTGATCCGTTTCACGTGAAACTTAGGAAAAATGCGCTTTTATGAAGAATTATGACGTTATTGTAATAGGTGGGGGACACGCAGGGATTGAAGCGGCCTGCTCGGCGGCCAATATGGGCTGTTCAGTTGGGCTGCTGACTATGGACAGGTATGCCATCGGGAGGATGTCCTGTAACCCGGCTATCGGTGGAACAGCAAAAGGCCATCTTGTCAGGGAGGTAGATGCGCTAGGCGGAATAATGGGAAGGATTTCTGATAAAACGGGTATTCAATTCAGGATGCTGAATAAGTCGAAGGGCCCGGCTGTCTGGTCACCGAGATGCCAGTCGGATAGGAAGCTTTATTCCGAAGAAGCCTATCGCGTGGTAAATTCCACAAAAAATCTCGAGATAGTAGAAGCATCAGTTGTGGGCATTCTTTCAGAGGATGGAAATGTAAAAGGAGTTTTGACTGGGAATGGAGATGAGGTTTTTTGTAAAGCCCTGGTCCTTTCATCGGGTACTTTTTTAAATGGACTGATGCATACAGGTCTGACTTCTACAAGTGGTGGAAGATTCGGGGAAAAACCGGCGACCGGAATCACGGAATCTCTTATTAAGCTGGGTTTTGAATCGGGAAGATTGAAAACCGGAACTCCTCCCAGGTTAAAGAAAGATTCCATCAACTTCGATATTCTTGAAGTTCAGCCGGGGGATGAAAATCCGCAGCCATTTTCTCACTTTACCGACAGATCAAAGTTTCCGGAGCTTCCCCAGGTTCCATGTCATATTACGTACACTGATCCGGAAGTTCATAAAATTCTGGAAAAGGGTTTCCAGGATTCTCCGATGTTTACCGGCAGGATTAAAGGTGTCGGTCCGAGATATTGTCCATCTATTGAGGATAAAATTGTTCGCTTCGCTGATAAGGAAAGTCACCAGCTTTTTCTCGAGCCGGAAGGTCTGGATTCCGATTTGATTTATGTCAATGGTTTTTCTTCTTCGCTCTGCTGGTGAAATTCAGCTTGAGGCATTGCACAAAATTAAGGGACTGGAAAATTGCGAAATGGTTCGTCCCGGTTACGCTGTAGAATATGATTTCTTTCCGCCTCACCAGGTTGACCTGACACTGGAAACAAAAGTAATAAAAGGACTTTATTTTGCCGGGCAGATTAACGGCACATCCGGTTACGAGGAAGCTGCTGCCCAGGGATTAGTTGCGGGAATAAATGCGGCGGCAAAAATTAAAGGCATGCCCGAGTTTGTTCTTAAAAGAAGCGAGGCTTACATCGGTGTTTTGATCGACGATCTCGTGAACAAATCAACTGAGGAGCCTTACAGGATGTTTACCTCGCGCGCCGAACACCGGCTGCTTCTGCGCCAGGATAATGCGGACAGGAGACTGATGGGATACGGGCATGATCTCGGGTTAATTTCAAAAGAGGATCATGACCGTGTGATTGAAAATGAAAAATTAATCTCAGAAAGTCTCGAGCTATTTGCGAAAACAAAACTGCACGCCCGTGATATAAATCCTTTCCTCGAATCGAAAGGATTGAACGGTATCGATTCTACTGAAACTATTTCAAAATTATGTAAACGCCCGGAGCTAACATTAAGAGAATTAATTTCGGTAAACCACATTGGTGAAGAAGCGGTAGTAAAAAATCTGCTCAGTAACTCAGCCGCGCTCGAGCAGGTTGAGATAGAACTGAAATACGAAGGATATATTAAACGGCAGCACGAAACTGTTGGCAGGCTGGAAAAATATGAAGACACAAACATTCCTTTAACATTAAACTATTTAACATTAAAATCATTTTCCGCGGAGGGAAGGGAAAAGCTAAACAAAGTTAAACCCCGTTCTATAGGCCAAGCATCAAGAATATCAGGAGTTACACCTTCAGATATTTCTATTTTATTGGTATATTTGAAAAACTAATTTATGAGGGGTTAAATGATCGACGTCCAGAATGAACTTCAGAAAGAATTACTCTCATTCTACTGGGAAAACGGACTAAACCTCGATACAATGAAGGCACAACAGCTCGCCTATTTTGCTGATCTTGTAGTTGAAAAAAATGAAAGTGTAAATTTAATTTCACGACGTGATGCAAATAAGATAATTGAAAATCACGTCTTCATTTCTTCCTACATCAGTAAATACATTCCTGAAAAATGTTTCAATTTTCTGGATATAGGCACCGGGGGGGGGTTCCCGGGGATACCGCTCGCAATTATGCGCCCGGAAATGAAGGGGGTACTGGTTGACTCAACCGGAAAAAAAATTCAGGCTGTCCAGGAATTTATAGACAAACTGAAATTAAGCAACGTTGTTGCTGAAAACAGAAGAGTCGAAAGCCAGGAATTTATTGGTCATTATTCCGATACTTTTGATCTGGTTGCAAGCCGTGCAACGGTTCCGCTAATTATTTTATTCCGCTATGCTTTGCCATTAATAAAAGACAAGGCATACCTGATTGCCGTTAAAGGTGGCGATCTGGCAGAGGAATACAAAAAGGCAGAACTGAAATACAAAGCTTACATTAAGAAGTCAACTATTTATGATCTTTCATACAAACCGACCAATGTAAGGAATCAAAAAGGAAAGAAGCTGATATTGCTGGAGCTGAATAAATGAGTTCTGCTGATGATGCAAAAGATCTTTTTGCAGAAATAAGCAAACTACATACTGAGCAGCGCAATAAAAACTCTATGGATATAGACGCGCGCTCAACTTCAGAAATATTAAAAATTATAAATAGCGAAGATAAAACAGTTCCGCTGGCGGTTGAAAAAGAACTGCCGTACATCGAACAGGCTGTTGAATTAATTGTAGCCGCTCTTAAAAACGAAGGGCGGCTTTTATATTTTGGAGCGGGCACCAGCGGCAGACTGGGAGTGGTTGACGCTTCCGAATGCCCCCCTACTTTCGGCACAGATCCGGAATTAATCCAGGGATTTATCGCCGGGGGAAAGGAAGCGATGTTCCGCGCGCAGGAAGGCGCGGAGGATCTTGAGGAAAACGGCGCAAAGGATGTAATTGCGGCAAAAGTAGATTCAAAGGATGTTGTTTGCGGAATCGCCGCGAGCAGGAGAACTCCCTACGTAATCGGCGCTGTAAAAAAAGCAAAAGAGCTCGGTGCCAAAACGCTTTACATTAACCTGCAACCCAAGAGAAGAATTTGATATAAAAGAAGTAGATGTCGCTATTTGTCCGTACGTTGGACCTGAAGTAGTAATGGGATCAACAAGGATGAAAAGCGGAACTGCGCAGAAACTCGTTTTAAATATGCTCACTACCGCTTCGATGATACGACTGGGAAAAGTATATGAGAACATGATGATTGATCTGCAGATGACGAACAAAAAATTAGTTGAACGATCGAAAAGAATTGTGATGACAATTACCGGTGTAAGTTATGATGAAGCTGCGGATATATTGAAGAAAGCGGATGGACACGTTAAAACTGCGCTGGTGATGATAAAGGCAAGAGTATCTGCTGATGAAGCGCGGGAACTATTGGCCGAAACGGATGGTTTTGTCAGGAAAGCGATTGAAATGAAGAAACACCACTAATTTACACTGGCTGAGCTCGCTCTCAGCGTGGTGAATGAATCTGCTTTCTTAACATAATAGTAATTAACTCCGGGGTTCTTTACCTGAACCCCTTTCGTGGTTTTAAACAATCCGGGAAAATATGAAAACAAAAATTCTTTCTCTTTTCGTATCGATACTGTTTATGTCTTCGGTTTCAAGTGCGCAGGTATTTGATAAAGTTGGAAGTGACATAGGTGATTTTCTAAAAGTAGGAGGATCTGTTTTCTCGGCACCATTTCATTTTGATTCCGGAGACTGGACAAATTTTGCTATTACCACGGCTGCGGTTGGAGGTGGTTTTTTCCTTGATAATACTGCACGCAAATACTCGCAGCAGGATCACACAAATTTTAAAAACGAATTATTTGATATCGATCAGTATTATAAAACACAAACAGCAGTGATAGCTACCGCTGGTATTTACGGTATAGGTCTCATAACAAATAACGATAAAATAAGAAAAGTCGGTTTGCAGCTTGGTGAAACCCTCATTTACGCCGGTGTAGTAACGGTAACATTAAAAAGCCTTATCGGACGAAGCCGGCCCTACGCACAAAGAGGACATGCCGATTTTCATCCATTCAGTGTTTCCGATGATAAAGTTTCATTTCCCTCCGGACATGCTACCGTAGCTTTTGCTTTTTCAACAGTAATGGCTCACCAGGTTGATAATATTTTCTGGAAGGTGGGATGGTTTGGTGCTGCTGGTTTAGTCTGTTATGCAAGGATGTATCACGACAGGCACTGGGTTTCTGATGTTATAATGGGTGGAGCTATCGGTTATTTTGTCGGCAGGCTCGTTGTAAACCATCCGACAAATAATCCCGGTGAAAAAGAGCTAAGTGGAAAAGAAAGTAAACCGATTTATTCGGTTGGGGTTAATTTCAGAGAAAACCAGCCGGTTTATACATTAAATTTTGGATACAGTTTTTAACTTTGCGTCATAGTGCCTTTGCAGTGAGGAATTTAACCTCTGAGACGCTAACGCACTATGATTTTAATTATTATGAAAAATAATTTCACACAATATATTTCAGACAGCGATTTCCTGAAAGAGATTAATGATTCCCTAAAAAATAATAATAGGATTTTCATTTCCCCTCTTTTCGGTTCTTCAAAAGTTTTTGTCGCAAAGAAATTAATTGAAAAGCAAAAACAACTAATTATTCTTTTGCCGGATGTTCAGTCCGTTTCTGAATTCTGTGTTGAATTAAATGTGCTTGAACTTGAAAAACATTTGATCAGTATTACAGAATTCAAACCGGAAATACTTCAGGAAAAAATTACTGCAATTTCAAAAAAGAATAAGCTTCGTTATTGTTTCAACGTATGAACTATTGAATCATCGTTTTCCATCCAAAGAAAATATTGATCAGAATACTACAAAGATTGAAATGGGAGGAAATTTAACCTACGATGACCTGATAGAGTATTTCAATCTGCTGAATTATCAGAAAGACAAATTTGTTGAAGCCCCCGGTGATTTTTCCGTTCGCGGATCTATAATTGATTTTTGGTCATACAGCGAGAAGAATCCCGTTCGTCTGGAGCTTGACGGCGATTTTCTCGAGTCGATCCGCTACTTCGATCCGGAAAGCCAGAGATCAATTGAAACAATTAGCGAAACCACTCTTGCCGGCGCCATAACCAATGGTAATAAAAGTACTTACGCTAATTCTGCGGATATTTTTAGTTTTCTTGATAACCCCTTGTTTGTGGTCTCTTCCTTTGAAATGCAGAATCTGCATGATAAAGAAATAAATGTTTTTAACCCGGAAGAAGCCGACAGAAAAGAACCTGATACAGAAAACCGCCCGGAATTACCGGTTGACGATTTTCCAAATGAAGCTGAAGATGTTGTTGTACGGGAAAAATCGGAAAATGAAAAAGAAGAAAACAAGATTGACCCGGAGAAATTATTCGCCAAAGAAAATACTAAGTGGATAATTGAAGAAGATCTTGCCGGAAGCAATAACAGGATTGAAATCGGCCTATCGGAAGCCCCAACTATAAACGGAAACTATGAAGTTCTTTTCAATACACTTAAGCAATATTCTTCTGAAAGATTTTTCAATTACAATTACTGCAGAAAACGAATTACAATCGGCAAGATTAAAAGACCTGCTTAACTGAATTCAAAGATGAATTAGCAGAATTGCTGGAGAGCGGGAAAGTTAAAATTGAAACCCTCGCCATCAAAAAAGGATTTCTTCATAAAAATAGAAAAAATATTAATTCTTACCGATTACCAGATATTCAACAAGCCGTACAGGACCAAAACACCCACATCTCGCAAAGTACAAAAAATCAAAATCGAAAGCATTTGCCTCGATTAAAAAAGGCGATTTCGTAGTTCACGAAGATTACGGAATTGGAAAATATACCGGACTTGCAAACTATCAAGATCGGTGATGTTGACCAGGAATCGATGAAAATTCTTTTTGCCGAAGGCGGGGTCGTTTACGTAAACCTGAATTACCTGACGCTTGTAAAAAAATATTCCTCGAATAAAACAGATGTAGCCGGTCTTGCGCCGACGCTTTCCACACTGGGTACCGGGCGAATGGGAAAACACGAAACATAAAACGAAGAAAAAAATAAAAGAAGCCGCACGCGAGCTGATTGAACTTTACGCAAAAAGAAAAGCGACAAAAGGTTACAGGTTTAACCCGGATACTGTCTGGCAGAAAGAACTCGAAGCATCTTTCTTTTATGAAGATACACCCGGACCAGGAAAAAGTTACTGAAGAAGTTAAAGTCGGATATGGAAGCCGAAAACCCGATGGACAGGCTTGTCTGCGGCGATGTAGGATTCGGCAAAACAGAAATTGCTGTTCGTGCCGCTTTTAAAGCGGTACAGGACGGTAAGCAGGCGGCAGTGCTGGTGCCGACAACAATTTTAGCCGAACAGCATTACAATACTTTTACTGACAGGCTTTCACAATTCCCGGTTCGTGTAGCGGCGCTTTCAAGATTTCAGACAAAAAAAGAACAGACTGAAATCGTAAAAAATCTTGAAGCCGGCCAGGTGGATGTTGTTATAGGAACGCACAGGATTTTATCAAAAGATATAAAATTTCACGACCTGGGATTATTAATAATTGATGAAGAACATCGTTTCGGGGTTACCGCGAAAGAAAGGCTTCGCTCGATAAAAATTAATGTGGACACACTTACGCTTACCGCAACACCGATTCCGAGAACTTTAAATTTATCACTGCTTGGCGCAAGGGATCTTTCAATAATCGGCACGCCGCCGCCGAACAGGCAGCCGATTTATACACACGTTTCAGTGTTTGATATCTTCAAAATTAAAGAATGGATTACAACCGAGCTGAAAAGAAACGGGCAGGTTTATCTTGTTCACGACCGCGTGCAGTCGATTGATAAACTTTCCGGGTATATCCGGAAATATATGCCCGATCTTAAAATAGCCGTGGCGCACGGACAAATGAAACCATCGCAGCTTGAGGATGTTATTCACGGTTTCCTGAACAAAAAATACGATGTGCTGATTTCCACGAAGATTATCGAATCCGGAATCGATATCCCGAATGTAAATACGATAATCGTAAACCGCGCTGACAGGTTCGGTCTTGCGGAACTTCATCAGCTTCGCGGAAGAGTAGGAAGATCGAACAGGCAGGCATTTGCCTATTTTATAGTTCCGTCTCTGGGCGGTATAAATAAAAAAGCGCTACGGCGTCTCCAGGCAATTGAGGAGTTTACGGACATTGGTTCGGGATTTAATATTTCTATGCGCGATCTCGAAATCCGCGGTGCGGGAAATCTACTCGGGAAAGAACAGAGCGGTTTTATTAATGAAGTCGGGTTTGATCTTTATATTAAATTAATAAACCAGGCTGTCGAAGAACTGAAGTACCAGGAATTTAAAGAAGTATTTAAAGATCTACCAAAACAGGAAGAAAGAACTGAGCCAACGCTCGATACATTTTTTGAGATTGGTATTCCACAGGAATATATGCCGGAGCAGATGGACAGGCTTAAATTTTTATACGGCCCTTTATTCGGTAAAAACACTACAGGAAATAGATGAACTGCGGGAAGAAATGAAAGACAGATTCGGTCCAGTCCCGACAATAGTTAACCGTCTTATTTCCGCTGCAACATTAAGGTTTTATGCATCATATGCTTTATTTGAAAGAATAATTATTCAAAGGAAGAATATTTCTATAATTCTCCCGAGAGGTGAAAAAGAAGATTATTACAAAGATAAATTTGTTGAATTGATGAGATTTATCCTCGATGAATATAAAGACAGGATAAAGTTTGATCAGAAAAAAAATGTAATGAAGCTTGTTCTGGTAAACAACTTTGAATCAGCTGAAAAAATTATGCAATTCCTGATTAACTTCAGTAGCGAAGTTATGAACCTGTTTGGAGTTGAAGTTAAAGAAGAAAATTAAATTATATTTAGTGTAACCAATCGGAATCTTATCCTGTCATAACCTTGAACCTAAAGTAATATGTAACTGGAGATTTTTATGTTATTTCAGAATAAATCCTTCAAATTTCTGCGAATATTATCATTTTTAGCAGGTATTCTTGCTGTCATTATATTTTCCGGCAGCAGAGCGGGGATTAAGAATAATCAAGTCTCTGATGATTTATCAAATAAAATTGATTCTTTCATTCAGAAAGTAATAAAAGAGACAAATTATAAAGCGGGCTTCTCGGTTTCAATTGTTCAGGGAAACAAGATTCTTTTTTCAAAGGGATATGGTTACAGGAATGTGGAAAAAAAACTGCCCCTGACCGATGAAACACCGATCTACATCGCTTCCGCGACAAAATCTTTTGTCGGCACAGCAGCAAAAATATTGGCTGATGAAGATGTGCTTGATCTTGACGCGCCGATTAGTAACTATCTGCCTGCATTAAAATTTAAATTCACCGTTATCCGCAAGGACAATCAGTATCCGTGATTTGTTAACACACAGATCGGGGATTGAAAATATACCGGTGGTTTTACGAACGGCCTTTACAGGCGATCAAACGGACAGCTTAATTCTGAAATTGTTTGAAAAAAGTATTTTCAAAGGACACTCATTTCGCTATACAAATTTAGGGTATGTATTAACTGGATTAATAATTAAAAAGGTAACCGGTAAATCATGGCAGAATGTTCTTGAAGAAAAAATATTTAAACCTCTTGGAATGAATTCTACTCACGCATACGTTTCATCTTATAAAGAATCTGACCTGGCGCAGCCATACACTGTCTCCGATGGAAAAGCAGAAAAACTCGAATACATTAAAGACGATAAGACAATGCACGCGGCCGGTGGAATAATTACCACGGCTAAAGACGCCGCAAACTGGCTGAAATTTAATGTTAATAACGGAAAATTTAACGGCCGGCAAATTGTTTCTGAAAGATCAATGAATGAAATGCATTCAGCACAGATTGATCTCTCAAAGACATTTTATAATTACAAAAGATTTGCCTACGGTCTCGGCTGGTATTTATCTGATTATAACAGTGATCTGCTTATTCATCATTTCGGCGGTTACGCAGGCTTCAGATCCCATATCTCTTTTATGCCCAAATATAAAGTTGGTGTTGCCGGATTTGTAAATGATGACGGCGAAGGATTTTTCCTTCCGGACCTTGTTGCCGATTATGCATATAATTTATTGAGTGGGAAAAAAGATGCTGATCGGATCGCGGAAAAAGAGTACAGTGAGTACAAAGATAAAATTTCTAAAAGCAGAAAAAAGGCAGCAGAAAATAAAAATGTGGTTAACCTACTGTCTGAAGATGATATGAAAAACTTTACGGGTACCTATTACAACGAAGATTACGGCACTATGGAGATAAGCATAAAAGGAAAAACACTTGCCGTAAAAATCGGGAATTTAGAAGGCAGAATAACGGAGCCGAAAAAAGAACTGCTGCTTGCCGATATGACGGCATTTAAATCGAAGGTAGAATTTGAAACAAACCGCAACGATAACAAGGTAATTTCTATTTCACTTGTTTCTATTCCCTGGCCCGATAATAAATTTATTAAAACTAAATAGAAAGCAATAAAGGAGCTCTCTAAACGGGAGCCTCACTTTTTCTGTATCAGCTTTTCCCTTTTTGCCTTTTTTAATACGGCAGCTTTTGGGCGGCGTTTACCTGTGGTTCCTCTCCAGACTTTCCCTCTTTTGCTTTTTCTATCTCCTTTTCCCATAACCATTCCTGTTTAGTTTTAGTTAAAAAGTTGATAAATAAGCGATAATAAGAACTAAAATACGGTTGTTGTCTGTCAGCGGCTAATTCCATATATCATTACGGCATAACCGGCTGTAACAAATTTATATACACCGCAACCTTTTTTCAATAGATTAAGTCTAAACTTTTATTGATAGATACCTGAATTTATTATCAAAGTAACCATAGAGGTAAAAAATGAAAAAACTGTTATTTTCACTTGGGCTTTTGATGTTTGTGTTTTTGTCAACATCAAATACCTTCGCGGGAGAAAAGACAAAAACCTACGACATTAAGAATTTCACGGGTGTTTCGGTTGGCAGCGGAATGCACGTAATTGTTACGCAATCAGATAATTATTCAATTTCAATCACCGGCGATGAAAGAGATTTTAAGGACCTGATGGTAGAAAAAAGACACAACTCGCTTGAAATTTACTACGATAGGAGTGGCTGGGGCTGGTTCGGTCATCACAGGAGAGGTGATGTCGAAATAAAAATTACTATGCCCGAATTAACCTCAATTGATTTGAGCGGCGGTGCAGAAGGAGATATTTCAATGAATGTTGATGGAAAGTCTTTCAGTGCAGAGACATCCGGCGGTGCTGATTTAAGAGGAACATTAACCTGTGGAAATCTAAATGTTGAAACTTCCGGTGGCAGCAGGATCGAGCTTTCGGGTAAAGGGAAAAATCTTAGTGCAGACGGTTCCGGTGGAAGTAAAATTAAATTGAAAAATTTTGCTGTCAAAAATGTTAATGCGGATCTTTCTGGTGGCTCAACTGTCTGGGTAAATATGGATGGCACATTAAATTCCGATCAAAGCGGCGGATCAAGATTATATTATTACGGGAATGTTTCTCTTGGTAATACAAGTTTCAGCGGTGGTGCAGGAGTTTCAAGAGGAGATTAGTAACATACTATAGTAGAGACACTCTATATCGTGTCTCTACATTATTCTTTCGGCAATGGTAATTTGTGTTGTCTTAAAAAACTAAGTTTATCCCAGTATCCTCTCTGAAAGATTATTTTTTCATTTTCTATTTTAAAAAACCCACATCCTCTTAAACCGAGCGGGTCTTTCCATTCCAGAATTCCCCAGTTTCCGTCCTCGAAAATGTTTTCAATAATACAAACCATTTCAGCGCGGGCAAATTCATTTTCAAACATTTTCCTGATAGCATTTTTCCCTTTTAACGGTTCGGTGTTAACCTGGTGATTTATAGCCTCTTCGGCGTAAAAGGATGAGAGTTTTTCAACGTCGCGGCTGTTAAATGCATCTACCCATTTTTCTATTAATACTTTCGGGGACATTAAGCTTTTGAGTTTGATAAAATTAAATTCTTCACCGATTCAACCCACATATCGGAATCGTTAAGACTTTCAACAAGTTGAACTTCCTCCCCGCCATTCTCCACAAAAAGCTGCTGATATTCGTGTCCTATTTCAATTGTGGTTTCAAGACAATCGGCTACAAAGGCCGGACTGAAAACCAGTAATTTCTTGGCTCCTTTTTTTGCTTTTTCAATTACAGTTTTATCAGCGAAAGGTTTCAGCCATTTGTCGTCGAGCCGCGATTGAAAACAAACAGTATATTTTTCTTTCGGAATATTTAATCTTTCGGCAAGCGTCCTGGTTGTAGCATAACAGGTTGCTTTGTAACAGAATTTATTATCCTCAGTGATTTCATTTTCGCAGTTATGATCCGAACAGGGTTTGCCGTCATCATAAACTTTGTCCACCTGTCTCTCTGGCAGCCCGTGAAAACTAAACAGCACGTGATCGTAATCATCAATTTTATATTTATTAGCGTTTGCAATGAAACAATTTATATAGCCTTCGTCATCAAAAAACTGGCTGATTATTTTTATGTCGGGGATTACCCACCACTTCCTGATTATTTTCATCGCTTTATCAATTGCTGAACCATTTGTTGCTGAAGCATACTGTGGAAACAAAGGCAGAATAATTATCCTGTGATAATTTTTCTTCCTCATCTTTTCAAGAACGGATTCCATAGAAGGACTTTGATATCTCATCGCCAGTTCAATAACATAATCATCACCAATTACTTTTTGCAATTTGTTTTTGAGATTTTCGCTATAATAGAGAAGCGGGGAGCCGTTTTCTGTCCAGAGCTGCTGATAAATTTTAGCTGATTTCGGCGCCCGGAATGGCGCTATTATCAAGTTTACAAGCAATGTTCTCGCAAGCCACGATATATCGATTACCCTTTCATCGCTTAAAAATTCTCTTAAATATTTTCTTACATCGGGTACAGAAGGACTGTCCGGCGTACCAAGCTGAATAAGTAAAACACCTGTTTTTGCTTTCATTTTTACTTCATTTTCAATTTTGGGAAAAGAATTATATAAAGATAAGAATTTCTGTTAAGATTATTTACTTATAGACAACCAAAGAAATTTTTTTCTATTTACATTGTGCTTTTGAGTCATTAACTTTAAGTAAAATTAACACTTAACAAAATGAGATTTTTATGAAAGAGCACGTTGTAAAAGTTATAAAGGTTGAAAAGGTTACTCACGATGTAAGAAGATTTACGGTATCAAAACCGGATGGATACAGCTTTATTCCGGGACAGGCTACTGAAGCATCGATAAACAAAAAATTTCTGAAAAACGAGAAGCGTCCTTTCACTTTTACGGGGTTAAATGACTGGCCACTGCTTGAATTTACAATTAAAGTGTACACTGATCATCATGGTGTTACAGAAGAACTAGGAAAAATTGAAGAAGGTGATGAATTGATCATACGTGATGTCTGGGGAGCAATAAATTATAAAGGACCTGGAATATTTATTGCCGGCGGTGCAGGCGCTACTCCTTTTATTGCAATATTCAGGCAGCTACAAAAAGACAATAAACTCGATGGCAACAGATTGTTTTTTTCAAACAAAACGGAAAAAGATATAATTCTTAAAGATGAATTTGAAAAAATGCTGGGCAGCAGTTTTTACAATACCTTAACGGAAGAAAAAAACGAAAAATATGGTTACGGAAGAATTGACGGGGAATTTCTAAAAAAGAACATAGAGAAGTTTGATCAGAATTTTTATGTCTGCGGGCCCGACAAATTTATTAAAGATATTTTGGAGTCACTGAAAAAACTTGGCGCAAAACCGGAAGCCCTTGTTTTTGAAAAATAATATTAATTCGGCAGGGTATAACGGTACTCGTTTTTTACCATTTCAAGCAGGTTGCCGTTTTCTACAATGTATTCTATATAGTCGCCTTCGCTTCCTTTCCAGTCAATCGCAAACTCTATTCCGTCTTTACCCTGGAAAGCTGCGAGCACTTCAAACATCTCCGGTTTTACGTAACCGTTATCACCTGCTCTCCAAGTTCCACCCGGATCATATTCACCATAATTGTCTTTGATTAACAAGTTACCGGAGCTGACAAAGACAAAAGAAAATAATGCTGTGTCACCGGATAACTCATAATTAACCGCATATAAACTCCCTCTGTTATCAATTTGAGCAATAGGAAACGAATTTTTTATTTTCTTGCCCCTTTGAGATTCGAGAGAATCAAGAATACTTTTATCAAGTGTCTTTTTCTTCGGTTTTACGTTTTTAATATATTTTCTTCCTTTTAAAAAATTGTCTGTCATTAAAATATTCACATTTTTGTAATCAACCTTATGGTCGCTTGTTTCGAATAAATATCCGCTGCAGTTTACAAAATTACCATATACCTGTTGAAAATCTTTGCCTTCATCACCCACTTTTTTATTCTTATAGGTTACAGGGATTATTTTTCCTTCTTCAGAAATTGTATGAGTGTAAAGTTTTGGATCGGGAAGTGTGTCACTTATCGCAAGAATATCTTTACCGTTAGTATTGCTAAATGCAAAGACGATGCTGTATTCATCAAAATTAACCTGAGCAAGTTGTTGATTTGATTGATTAGTTTTTAAGGCATTTCCTTTCCGATCAAATCGGGAAATGTTTTTAACCTTTCCTGGTTTTAACTCCTTCGATGCATCCCTGTATTGTGAAAGAAATTAAAAGACTGAATATTAATAAGGTATAACTATTTTTCATGATCGTGCTATTTATAAGAAAAAAATATAAAGAAACCTAATAAATATCTTCATAATCACATAGAGCTTTTAAAAAAGCCCGGAATAAATTGCTACCGGGTTATTCTTCTCTAAATTACCTTTTGATCCCACCATCGGTAAGTCGATATAAGACAGTCCGTTACCTAATCCAACATATAACGAAATATTATTTAAAACAATGAAATAAAATTAATTCGGTTAATTTCAGCATAAAACTTTATATATATTATGAAAGGTAAATTCGTTAATCATATAATTAAAACCGGGAACAGATATGATATTTAGAAAAAACCCCAAAGCAACAACCCTGCTTGTGATGATAATTCTTTCAGTTTTAATTAGTGGTTGCAGTGATGGAAATAAAGATAAGGGCAGCCCTGAATATATAAGTCAGATAAAACAATGGCGGACACAAAGAATTGAGGGCCTTAAAAAAGCAAATGGCTGGTTAAATCTTGCCGGTTTGTTCTGGCTTAAACAGGGTGAGAATACTTTTGGTACAAACCCGGGTAACGATATTGTTTTTCCAAAGGGGAAGGCGCCCGGTACAATTGGCATGTTCATTTTGAAGGACAGCACTGTGACCTTTAAAGTTGCGCCTGGTGTTAATGTAACTTCCGGGGGAAAAAAGGTAAAGGAAATGCAATTGATGGATGACATGTCGGGCAACCCAACAATACTTGATCTGGGATTTTTGAGATGGTTTGTAATTAAACGTGGCGATAAGTATGGAATCAGGTTAAGAAATCTGGATGCCGATCTTGTAAAAGAATTTAACGGAACCGAAGTTTACCCGATTGATGAAGACTGGAAATTTAATGCCACATTTGTAAAGTACGATCCACCTAAAATTATTTCGATTCCCACTATTGTCGGAACTGTTGAAGAAGATACCTGTCCCGGTGCTTTATTATTTGATAAGGACGGAAAATCATACAGTCTTGATGCTATTCAGGAAGGCGATCAATTTTTTATAATTTTTGCCGATCTTACAAACGGGGAGGAAACTTATGGAGCCGGAAGGTTTCTATATACGGCGCAACCGGATTCAAACGGAAGGGTGGTCCTAGATTTTAACAAAGCATATAATCCGCCGTGTGCTTTTACTCCCTATGCTACATGCCCTCTTCCGCCAAAACAGAATTATTTAAATATGAAGGTAACGGCAGGCGAAAAGAAATACGAGCACTATTAGAAATTACTGATTGAGGACATTGGATGTGAGATTTAAGGAAATGAAATTCACAATATATTTACTATTGATATTTTCTTTCTTTATTCAGGCACAGCAAAAAGAATATTCCCCGCTAACCCAGCTTTTTGAAAATAACGGACTGGAGATTTATTTTATTTATTACAGCGAGGGTAACGGAATTAAAAATAACGGTGTTGTGGTCTACCTGAAAAATAGAAATAATTACGCCGTGTCATATGAATTTAAGCTGATTTTCCGGGCAGGAAAAATGGATAAATCCACATTAGTTTCGGGAAAGATGAAACCCCTTGAAAGCCGGACAGGCAGTAACGATGGATTGTATTTTATTCCTTATAAAGATAAAAAATCCATAACAGAGGTGGGAATTTCAGGGTGTAGAGTAGATCGGATTTAAGTAGGGCACGCATATGCATGTCTCTATCAGCATTTTATTTTTTCAATTTATCTTTAAAGAGCTTTTCAAATTTTTCAAGCTTTGGCGCAATTACATAAACGCAGTATCCCTGGTTGGGGTTATTGTTATAATAATCCTGATGATAATTTTCTGCTTTGTAAAAAACTTTAAACGGAGAAATTTCTGTTACTATCGGTTTATCGTATAGTTTTTCCTCGTTAATCTTTTTCTTTGCAAATTCTGCCAGCTCTTTCTGTTTTTCATCGTGGTAAAAAATTACTGAACGGTATTGTGTGCCGGTATCTGCGCCCTGCCTGTTTAATGAGGTCGGATCGTGCGTTCTGAAAAAGACAATTAGTAATTCTTTGTAACTAATTTCGTTTGGATCATAAACAATTTGAGTAACCTCTGCGTGACCCGTTTTGCCGGTGCAGACGGCTTCATATGTCGGGTTTGGAGCCGTTCCCCCGGAATACCCGGAAGTAACTGATTTCACGCCCTTCAACCTTTCAAAAACTGCCTCCGTGCACCAGAAACAACCCTCGCCGAATGTTGCTGTATCAAGTTTAGTGCTTTGATCGCTCATATTTACATTCTCGTCATTAGTGATTTTGTTTGTTTTGGGTCTGCAACCGACACTTAATACCATTGCAGTAGTTATTAAGATAGTTAATAATTGTTTCATCTTTTCATCTGTTCTTTTGTTATTTTATAAAATAACATACTTAATAATTATCACAAATTTGTGTCAAAAATTTAACATAAAATAAATGGAAGAAACTATAAAACAAGAGGCTGTTAACTTTCTACGCGGAAATGAGATATATAATCTCAGCATTATTGGGTTCATCGAAGAAAATTCCCTGGAAAGAATCATCCGAGTGGGAAATTCATTTTTGGTTCAGGGAACCGGGGAAGAAAAATGGACTTATTTTTACGGTGATAATGAAGATGAGTTTTCCGAGCTTGCTAAAAGTTTAAGGCAAGGTGACCAGTATTTTGGCGCGCTGGACGAGAAGATGGTACCGGTATTGAAGGGGAAACGGGAAATAGAATGGCACATAAAAGCTCTACAGTTTCATTTTCCGGATGACGTAAAAATTCCGGGTAACAAGGTTGAAACGAAGCGGCTTACTACTACGGATTCGGATTATATTATTTCACAGTCAGTTTATAAGAATATCCTGACGGTGGAATACCTGAACGAAAGGATCAAAAAATCCGTAAGCGCCGGCATTTGCGTAGACGGAAAACTTGTAGCCTGGGGACTGACACATGATGACGGATCGCTTGGAACAATGCATGTGCTGGAAGACTACAGGAGGAGGGGGTATGCCAAGGAAATTTCAATTTCACTGATAAACCAGTGCAGTGCAATCGGGAAGATTCCGTTTCTACAGTGCGAGAATAAGAATATCCCAGCTCAAAATCTTGTTAAATCTATCGGGTATGTTCAGGACAGGAATGTATCCTGGCTGAAATTAAAATAATTTCTCCCTTTATATAGAACCCCAGGTGCATTTGACATTGGTAAGTTTTCCGTGTATTTTTATTATGAGCATATGCTCAAAACTAAATATATGGGCAGACCAAAAAAATATCGCAAAATAAAGTGTAACCCGGGCGCAATGTATTTTAAACCCCGCGGCATTCCTATGAATTACCTTGAAGAAGTTATCCTGGAAGCAGACGAAGTAGAGGCGATTAGGCTTGGAGATCTTAAAGGATTATCACAGGAAGAAGCTGCGGAAAAAATGAAAATTTCCAGACCCACATTCGGCAGGATTATCAACCGGGCCAGGATAAAAATTGCTGACGGAATATTGAACGGCAAAGCACTGCGCATTTCAGAAGAACTTGCAAATAAACTGAATGATACACTTTTGTTTTCCTGTAAGAGCTGCGGATACAAAACCAGGGTAAAGAGAAATAATATATTAAATGCCTGTCCTAAATGTTCTACAAATTAATCGGGGAAAAAAAATGAAAATAGCAGTAGCAAGTAATGATTTAAAACACGTAACCGGACATCTTGGAAGGTGCAAATCTTTTATTATTTATGAAATAGCCAACGGCAAAGTAATTGATAAAGAAGTTCGTCAGAATACATTTACACACCATGCACAACGCAAACATCATCATGGTGGAGGCAATGTCCAGGGAAATGGTCATGGCGGCGGTCATCACCACAGCCATACCGCGCTGGTTGATAATTTAAAGGACTGCAAGACTTTAATATTTCAGAGCGCTGGTCAGCCTTTGATTCAGTCTCTGAAGGAGGGAAATATTATTCCGTTTTTAACAAATGAAAGAATGGCTGATGAAGCCGTTGAAAAGTATTTAAATGGTGAGCTGATAGAAAGTAGTGAAAACGCTTGTTCCAGCCACCACTGATAAGAGAGGATAAATTTCGACTAAATAAAACCCGCCACAGATTTCAAAGGCGGGTTTTATCTAAACAAAACAAATTAATAAGAAAGATCGCTCACTTCAATTATTTCTGCTTCTTTGTCGTGCTCTCTAAGAAACTGAATAAGTTCACTGTTAAAATATTTCTGATGCTTGCTTTCATATTCCTTAAGCCACTGTTCAAGCTCAGAATGAGAAAGTGAACTTTTGACATAATTTAGTTTTTCCTGGTCGTCAAAAATTCTGTAGTAATACAATTTTTTATCCTCCATTTTACCCCCGGACTATTTTATGATAGAATTTTTTCTGCATGTAATATATCAGTAAATAAACCGTCTTTAATGGACGCTGCGTTTTTTCTTGCATTGGCAAGCGAAGTGAGTACATAACGGTTTGCAATAAAAATTTTTTTAGGTTCAAGTTCAGACTGATCGAGCAAAAGGTAGCCGATTATTAAATAAGTGTATAATTCTACAAGGTCTTTAGCTGCAACATCCTGAAAGGCTGTGTCTTTCTTTTCAATTATATATTTCAAGCAGTCTTTAAATATTTCTCTTATTTCCTTTAAATGATTAACAAGAGGGGCGCCACCGCCTTTATAATTCTTTTTTTCATACTCGTCAAACTTTTCTGCAAGGATATCATTAATAACTCCTCCGTTGGCTGCAACTATCTGAAGTTGTGATGTTCCTTCATATATATTTGTTATTCTTGCATCACGAGCAAGACGTTCTACTTTGAATTCTTTCATATAACCGGTTCCGCCGTGGATTTGTAAAGCATCATAAGTAATTTTATTTGCGGTTTCTGTTAAAGTGTATTTTGAAATTGGTGTAAGCAGGTTTGCTTCCTTGGTTACTTTTTTTAGATTAATATTGTCTTCACTAAATGTTTTTCCCTCACTCTTAAGTTTATCAATTTTTTCTTCAAGTCTTTCTTTAACATCTACTGAATGTGCAGCGTGATAAAACAAAGCACGGTTTGCCTCAAGCATTACGCGCATATCGATCAGCATATTTGCAATAACAGGAATATTATAAATTGATTTACCAAATTGTTCTCGCGCTTTTGCATATTTTAATGCTTCATCAAAAGCTGCCTGTGAAATTCCCAATGCCTGTGCCGAGACCCCCATTCTTGCTCGGAACATAAGGTCCAGAACATATTTTATTAATCCGAATTTTCTCTGTCCAACAAGCTCTGCCGGAGTATCGTTAAACTGTAATTCACAGGTTGGTGAACCATGAATGCCAAGTTTATGCTCAATTCTTCTAACAATAACAGTTTTATCACTCTTGCAGACAAACATGCTGAGCCCGCGCCCGTCCTTTGTTCCGGGTTCAGATCTTGCAAGAACCAAAAGCACATCACCGTTGCCGTTAGTGATAAATCTTTTTACTCCTTTTAAAAACCATTGGCCTTTTTCATCCTGATAAGCCTGCAGCTTTACTGCTTGGAGGTCCGAACCAGCATCAGGTTCAGTCAACGCCATTGCGCCGGTAAATTCACCAGTACAGAATCCGGGAATGTATTTTTGTCGTTGGTCCTCATTGCCGAATTTTTTAATTGTATCACCAATATCCTGCAGACCGAAAATATTCATTAAAGATGCGTCAGCGCGGGAAACCATTTCTATTGCCATCATATAAAAGGTAAACGGAAAATTTAAGCCGCCGTATTTTCTTGGAAAAATCATTCCACGAAGATCTGCCTGAGTAAGCTGCTTCAAATTTTCCTGCGTACCTATTGCGTAATAAACTTTTCCATCTTTCAATATAGCGCCGTCTTCATCGACTCCGGCTGCTCGATCTGCTATATAATTTCCTGAAATATCTCCCACTATCTCCAGCACTTTGCGGTAATTTTCAATAGCGTCTTCGTAGTTAATCGGAGCATAATCAAATTCTTTAGCCTGTTCATAATCTTCTTCAGCAATGTCAACAACACTTTTGAGATCAAGGTTGTTGAAGATAAACTGCAGATCGCTGTTGTCGTTGAAAAAATTAGGCATCGTTTTTCCTATTTCAATTTATGTTTGTAAGCTTCAATGAACTGTGGAATCACAGATGTTGCATCACCAACAACCCCGTAATGAGCAATATCAAAAATCGGGGCCTCGGGATCAGAATTAATTGCAATGATCTTGCTTGAGTCCTGCATTCCTGCTCTGTGCTGAATGGCTCCGGAGATTCCGATAGCGATGTAAAGTTTCGGACGTACAGTAACACCCGTCTGACCGACCTGTCTGTCAGGGGTAACAAACCCAGCATCAACAGCTGCACGGCTGCCGGCAACTTCTGCGCCTATTGTATGAGCAAGCTCTTCAACCATACGGAAATTTTCTTTTGTACCAAGTCCATAACCACCCGCAACAATAATGGGTGCGGCTTTTAAGTTTACTTTATTTTCTTCGCGGTGTTGCTTTATTATTTGAACAAGATCGTCAATTGGTTCCGGTTTATATTCAATTTTTGTGATTTTTTCTTTCTTGGGTTTGTCGAGAGGACAAAGTTCCATTACACCTTCGCGCACGGTCGCCATCTGGGTTGGTACATCGGGGGTAATGATTGTAGCAATAATATTACCGCCAAAAGCAGGACGAATCTGGAGTAAAAGCTTTGAATGATTCTCGTTTAAATATTTTACATCCGAGATTTGTAAATCAGTACAATCAGCAGTGAGCCCGCTTTTTGTGTGTGAAGCCACACGGGGCGCAAGGTCTCTTCCGATAATTGAAGCTCCAAATAAAACTATTCTCGGGATATTTTCTTTTACAAGGTTTTGCAAAATTCGTGCATAGGGAATGGTTCTGAAATCCTTAAGTGATGGATGATCAATCACAACCGCTTCATCCGCCCCGTATTTAAAAGTTTGTTTTGCAATTTCATCTGTACCGGAACCAATTACAATAGCTTTTAAAATCCCGCCCATAGTTTCAGCAAGCTTGTTTCCTTTGCAAAGAAGTTCGAAACTTACATCAGCAGGTTTGCCGCCACGTTGTTCAATAAATACCCAGACTTCATTTTTAAATTCCATTTTTCTTCCTTTTAACCGAAAATGTGATCGCTCATTAGCTGGTCGATTAATTCTCCGAGTCCTGCTTTTGTAGCCTCAATTTTTTTATGTCCACCACTCGCAAGTACAACAGATTCAACTTTAAATACTTTAGTTGGAGAGCCTTTCAGTCCGCATCTGTTAACATCGATATTTAAATCGTCGGTGGTTAGCGTATTTATATAAAGTTTACGTTCTTTGTATTCGTGGACGAGTTTATCAACATATAAGAGTGAATTTTCCTCTGTGAGCTTTTCAAGTTCAATCAGAGATTTGGCACCTTTGTATGCCATCACTCTTTTTGCGCTGAAAGGTCGCGGAGTTACTACATCTTTAAAACTGTCAGCAGTACAGGTAACTTGCTTTCAACTATTTCGTATCCGCCGTCTATTTTTCTCTTTATTTGAATCTTATCTTTTTTTAAATCAACAATTTCTTCGGTGTAGGTTATTTGAGGAATGTTTAACTTTTCTGCTGTCTGTGGACCAACCTGAGCTGTGTCTCCGTCAATTGCCTGGCGGCCCGCAAAAATAAAATGAAAATTACCAATTTGTTTTATGGCTTCGCTCAAAACATATGATGTAGCAAGTGTATCTGCTCCGGCAAATTTTCTGTCGCTTATGAGATACACATCATCTGCGCCCATAAAAAGACATTCCCGCAGAATATCCGATGCACGCGGCGGTCCCATAGTTATAGCTGTAACTTTTCCACCATAACGCTCTTTTATCTGGAGGGCAAGCTCTAGAGAAACCTTATCTTCAACATTAAAAATAGCAGGTAATTTTGAGCGGTTTACGGTTCCATCATCTTTCATCACCTTGCCGGAAATGTTTGCTGTATCAGGAACCTGTTTAACAAGCACGATTGAATTGTACATATTTCCCCATAATTTTTATGGACAGGGAGGAAGGATAGAATATTCCCTAAGTCCTGAAAATCGCTCAAAAAATATTCCATTTTTGGAGCTTTGTTAAATAAGCCAAAATGTAGAGAAATTAAGCAAGAATCTGGATATTCTTTCATTACGGAGAATAGGCTTAATTGATGATTCTTACTAGTGGGAAGTAATTAAAATGAAGAGGCTGCCTTAAAGCTATCAGGCAGCCTAAATTATTTTTAATTTATCCCGAACGAAAGAGAAACAGTCACATTTCTTGGAAGTCCCGGCTCAAGATAAACCGGAACACCTCCGACAATATCGGGATTTACAAATGCCGAACCGACATACTTTGTATCTGCAATATTATTTATAGAAAGAAATCCGCGCATATTAATATGTTCGCCTAATTCTATTTCCTTGTTCAAGCCTATTGCAGCGTTGAAAATATTGTATGAGGGAACTTCGATTGTGTTTGCGTCATTAACAAAATAACTACCTGTTCCGTTTACACCGAAACTGACAAATAACCCCTTTAACGCTTCCGGTGCTATTGTTAACCCAACATTATAAAACAAAGACGGTATTCCCGCGGTTTTATTGTTCGCGTAATCCGCAAATTTGCCCGGTACTCCGTAATGCGCCGAATCAACTTTGTATTCGTCATATTTATTATCAGATAAAGTCAAGGCAGCATCAAGAGAAATTCCATAATCAAACTGAAAAGTTGAGCTCAGCTCAGCACCAATTCTGTGCGACTTGCCAGCTGTAAAATAAAATCTCCCACCTCTGTAAGGAATTATATCGTTTATAAGTTTTATATAATAGAGTGACAATTCATAATTAATAAATCTAAAAGCACTTTTATGTTCGAATGAAATTATTTGCTTTGTTCCGACTTCAATAGTAGTTGAGTTAATAGGTTCCAAAAGTGGGCTCAATAAATAAACTGTGTCCTGTCCGTATGTTCCGGCGGGATCAGTTTCATTTCCTGCCGGTACTTCAACTCCACCGCCAAGATTGGCATATAAACTGTGCACCGGTGAAAAGCGATAAGTTATTCCGGCCTTAGGAGTAAATCTTGTAAATGATCTTTGTTGCTTGCCAAATTGTGGTGCTAAAAAATCTTCGGAATAGTATGTTACATTATCATATCTTCCGCCAACTATCACGCTGACTTTTTCATTGAAATTAATTTCATTCTGAACAAAAGCACCAAAATTATTTGCTCCTTCGCGTTTATTATTTTTTAAAGTATTTCCTCTTCCGTTTGTAGCAGAAAGAGAATAAAATAAAATTGCACCGTCCTGGTATGCTTCATCAAGTCCGGCTATTAAGGTGTTTTTTACATCGCTGGAAAAGTGCGATAAATTTTTATAAACAACATTTCCACCGAAATGATATCTTGTAAAATCTCTGAAGGTTCCTCTTTCCGATCTTTGCAGATATTTGGGATTTACATAAACCATCCCAGAGATTTCGTTCGATTCATTAAAACCGTGATCAAGTGAAACGCCTATTCTTCCCAGCCGGTTAAATCTTCTCTCATCGCGCCCCAGATATGTTCCGTTTGCCAGTTTCGGATCTGCATTATATTCGGCCAATGTTAAAGGTCCGGGAATGTGAAAAATGTTTGATGAACCGACGAGATAAACACCAAGATTTGTTCTGTCTCCAATCATCGATGTTATTCCCATATTCAAAACAGTTCTCGAGCTTGAGGAATGAGTTCGCCAGCCGTCAAATGTATTGTTGGAGAGGCTCATAAATATTTTTCCGTTTCCTATATTACTGGCTGTCTGTAGTGAATATCTTTTATATCCGAAAGTCCCAAGGCTGCCATCAAGCCGGATAAAAGGTTTTTTAAAATTTGGAATAGATGAAAGGTTTATAACTCCGCCCGCCGCGTTTCCCCATAGTGCAGATGCGTTTGAACGTATTACCTCAATGTACCCGGCATTAGCCGGGTCGATGTTATCGAAGGAAGTTCTGCCATCCGGTTCTGTCTCCGGGAAACCATCCAGCATAACTCTAATGCCCCGGCTTGTGCCTGAATTTGATCTGTCGCCAGCACCCCTTGCACCAAATCCACGTATAACAATTCTTATATCCTGATTACCCGAACGGGATTGAGCAAGTACACCGGGAATACTGTTTAATATTTCGTCGAGTCCATAACCACGAATAAGATCAAGTTTCTTTGCGGAAATAATTGAAACAGCGTAGGGAACCTCCATTATTTTTTCGGGGTAGCGTGTTGCGCTTACTGTAACCTGGTCGAGCTCGTATTTTAATGTGTCTGTTTGTGCATTAATTAATAAACATGATGATAAAAAAATCATCAGCAATAGAATTCTTTGCATTAAAATCTCCTGCTAAATTTTTGTATAATTTTCGAATTCATAAAACCGAATTGAATATATTCGGGAGAATAAACAACGAATAGAGCAATAAAATTATTCTTAGACAGGAATTAATACAGGTGGAGGGGTCGGAATTTCCAGGGTTTCTGAAGATAGTTTTAATATTTTACAACCATGAAATTTCCTTTCCAAAATATAATCAGGAATAAATAAGGGGCCGGTTAAAACTCCATCTTCTAAAACATTTTTTAAGAGGTTTTTGTTTGCGGAGTTTTTATCGTGCTCATCGGCATTTCCCTTTTTAGTGAAAGCCAAATTCAAGTCATCTTCATCCGTATCGGCAAAGCAATAAAAATAAACACTGTCGTTTTTATTTTCATGCTTGATTATATCGTACATTTTCCCACGGAAAGAAAACTCTTGCTCGTCAAAGAATTTCAAATCCGCTTTACCATTTCTTAAATCTTTGTTCGTAAAGACAATCAATGTTTGCAAACGGTTATAATCGTTTGATGAAATTTTCTCCCTTGCGCTTTCTTTTAAATTCGACTGAAGTACAAGGAAGATCAGCAAAGAACCCGCCGTGTTAAACAGGAAGGAAATGATTAGAAATATGGAAAAGGATTTCTTCAAATTTTCTTACGGTGAATTTGTTTCGAGCAATATACTTAATTGTTTGTAAATGATGTAGAAAAATGTGACGGATAAAGATGCCTTCCCCGGTTTAGGGGAAGGCGGAGGATAATTTTAGCGGCTATTTTTTCTTAATTAATGAAGCAATCTGATCCGGCGGTATCGGGTCTGGAACTCTGTTGTTGATCGCGGGAATTGAATGCAGATAGTCAAAAATATCCTTTAAATCTTTGTCCGTCAGTTGGGCAATAAACATCCATGGCATCGGGGGAAGTATTGGTCTTCCAACACCCATATGCTTTCCGCTTCTTAATGCTTTTATAAATAATTCCGGGGTCCAGTTGCCAAGTCCGGTTGTTTCATCCGGCGTGAGGTTGGCAGTAAACGAAACTCCCCAGGGACCAACCCAGGAAGTAAAATCTCTGGCATCAGTTAATACCCATTGTCCTTTTTTATACATTGCCGGGTCAATTTCCCCTAATGGATCATCGGCCGGGTGGCCGGAGAGTAATTTAGTTGTATCGGGCATGGGCCCCATAGCTGTCATTACCTTTGGTGAATGACAGTCGTTACATCCCCCTAAATTAACCAAGTATTTCCCCCGCGCAATATGCTCTTCTTTTGTCATCGTTTTCTGTTCAGGGTTTTGTGAACAATTTAACTGAATAAACACCAGGCAGAAAAAGAGGGTAATAGAAGAAGCAATAAAGAGACTTCTTTTCATAGAGCACCCTTTTAAAAGTGAGTAATTAAATGAATTATAGATGTTTAAGTGAACCTTTAAATTTCCAGGTATGAAATTGTCACAAACGAATTTGCATTAGGCTACGGGGGAATTCTTTGTGATGCTTATTAAAATAGGAAATAATTATTGTAAATAGCAATAAAAATTTTGCCGGCTAATCATTTTTATTATTGGCAGGATTTTCTGAAGATTGTACCGGACTTTTGGTTCTTCCTGCCTTACGCACAGCGTCCTTTAACAGGAATTCAATCTGGGCGTTTAAACTGCGCAGTTCATCAGCCGCCCATTTTTCAAGGACGGCGTGAATATTTTCATCGATTCTTAGTAAAAATTTCTTCCTTTCAGCCATTTTAATCTTTTATTTAACCTGCGTGTGCGGCACGCTTTCTCTGCTGTGATAAATACCAGGCGAGTATTATTACCCATGGGTATTTATCAAGTAACTCTGATTTTTGTTCAATGCAAATTTCTGTTTTGTCTTTTATGGAAACTTTATCTTTTAAGACAGCAATCACTTCCCCGGACAGGGTCTTTACACTATTTGTACCTCTTAAAAGCTTTGTTTCAATTATCATTTGTTCACCCTTGTAACATTTAACAGTGCCGTGTGATTTAAAACCGTCCCTTTTATAAGTGGCGTAGGGCAATTCATAGCCGGCCTGTCTTATTCCTATTTCGGATTTCCAGAAACTTGTTCGGTAAATCTCCCATTCTTCGTTTCCCTTCTTAAAAATCTTATTTATTCCGAAGATCCCTTTTGAACTGATGGTGCCGAGTAATTCATCATTGTGTTTTAATTCATAGTAACTTTTCCAGACGGAAGGCTGGTGAATTAGTAATGTCTCACCAGCCAGTTCGGATAAATTTTTCATTTTAAATAATATCTCTAATTTATTTCAAATGTTTATTGTTACTTAGAATTCTTTAATTTTATCAACCAATCAAAAGATACTTGCCATATCTTAGTTTTCTATAGACAGCCAAATACCAGGCCAGAAATATTATCCAGGGATATTTATCCAGCAATGTTGATTCCCGTTCTATCTTTACAGTTGTTCTTTCTATAGAAATAATATATTTAAAACTTGCAAGAATTTGTGAATTATCTGTTTGTATGAAGAAAGTACCCTTGAAAAATCTGAAAATCATATTTATTCGCTGACCTTTTTGCAGATAAACGGTTCCATTAAATTTGAACCTGTCATGTTTATATTTAGCGTAAGGTAACTCTTTAAACGTTTCTTTTATTGCAAATTCAGAACTGAAAAAATTAGGACGATAAAACTCAAACTGATTTGAGAAAACATTAACCAACCTTCGTGTACTGAAAAAACTATCAGGCTTTATAGTGCCAAGAGTCTCTTTATCGTGTCTTAGTTCATAATAGTTTTGCATCATTGATGGCTGGCCGATAATAAGTGTTTCGCCGGCCAGTTCTGATAAACTTTTCATGTTAATAAATCATTTTATTGATAAATAGTTCCCGTATTAATAACAGGCATAGCCTCGTGATCCGCGACCAAAGCCACCATAAGGTTATTTACCATCTGCGCTTTTCTTTCTTCATCCAGATTTACAATTTTCTTGTCGCTTAAATCCTGCAAAGCCTGCTGAACCATTCCAACTGCGCCTTCTACGATTTTAAATCTTGCAGCAACAATTGCCTGTGCCTGTTGTCTTCTTAACATTGCCTGTGCAATTTCCTGGGCGTAGGCCAGGTGCGTAATGCGGGCTTCTACAATATTTACACCGGCGACTTCGAGCCTGGTCTGCAATTCTTTTCTCAGGTTGTCGGCAACTTCTGTCGGGCTACTTCTCAAAGATTCTTTCTCTCCCTCGTTTGTGTCGTAAGGATAATCGGAAGCTAGTGTACGAATCGCCGTCTCCGCCTGTATTGCTACAAACTGCTCGTAGTTTTCTACATCAAAAACAGCGCGCGCGGGACTTGTAACTTTCCACACAACAACAGCCGCAATTTCAATCGGGTTGCCGTGCAGATCGTTCACTTTTATTTTATCGCTGTTGAAGTTTCTGATTCTGAGCGATACATGTCTTTTATTAGTGAACGGGTTAACCCAGAAGAAGCCATCGTCCTTTACGGTTCCGTTGTACTTTCCGAAAAGAATAAGTACACGCGAATCATTCGGCTGTATTACCATAAAACCGACATTCCAAAAAATTGTAATTAGCGCCATCGGTATGGCTAAAATTAATATCACCGGTTCGTGCAGATGTGCTACCAGGTAAAAAAGAAATACAGTAATTGCCAGGTTAACAAATGTGAGCGCAAGCGCGGCGAAACCGCTCATTTTTTTGCCGGTTTTTTCACTTATAGTTTCCATTTTTTTCAACCCTTATAAAATGATATTGTAATGATATCATATTGATAGCAAAAAGTCAAATTAATTATTTTTAATGGTAATCGCTTTTCTTTTAATTAGTTACAACCGGCACAGTATGGCCAAACTGACCTTGGGGAGGTTTTTCACCGGAATTCCGGCATAGATTCGGAGGAACCGCTCACCTCACTAAAACCCCATTTATAATTCAAAAATGCGTTTCAAATCAATTAATTAGGGAAATAATTTCACAATTGGTTAGATTGTACTGCTGATTAAAAACACCTCTAAATTGCAGAAAAAGATGAGCGAAAACAAAAAACAAAAGAGCAACGATCCACGCCTGGGGAGGACCCTGAGAGATGATTTCAGGCAGACCGATTTTATCGGCGAGATAAAGAAAGAATTCCGCGAGCTCAAAAACTTTTATATAGACGAACACAAGAAAGAACGGCTTCAGAACATGAATACCATAAGCGGTTTTTTTCATGTTCTCTTCTGGATAATCAAAAGTATGTTCTTTCACCTCACTCCGCTCAGAAGATTATTGACCGTCGCCGGCGTATTGCTCGTGCTTATGGGAAGATTTACCTTTAACAGCGACGGCAGTTCACTGGTGTTTGATAACAACTCATTGGGTGCGTTCTTAATTTTGTTTGTATTAATGCTTGAGTTGAAAGATAAACTACTCGCGAAGACCGAGCTCGAGGACGGAAGAAAAGTTCAGAAGGCCCTGCTGCCGGATGAAAACCCGCAAATACCCGGCTGGAAAGTCTGGCTTTATTCTCAACCGGCAAATGAAGTGTGCGGCGATCTTGTTGACTACCTCAATATTAACGACAAAATAATCGGTCTTACAATGGCCGATGTGGCGGGTAAAGGATTAAGCGCGGCACTGATGATGTCGAAACTTCAATCTACAATCAGGGCTATTGCTACGGAAGATCATTCTCTCTCCGGGTTCGCAGCAAAGGTGAATAAAATTTTTAACCGCGACAGCCTGCCGAGCCTTTTCGCCTCAATGGTGTATCTGCAAATCGAGCCGGGATCCGGTAAAATAAAATATGTAAACGCAGGGCACCTTCCGCCTTTGATATTAAGAGGTGAAAATGTTGAAGAGACAGAAAAGGGCGATGCGGCAATCGGCATAATTAAGGACTCGGTGTTTGCGGAAAGGTCAGTAGAGTTAAACTCCGGTGATGCGCTCGTAATTTATTCCGACGGGGTTACAGAAGCGATGAGCGAGGCGGGACAGTTTTTCGGGAAACAGAGACTGATAAATACAATTAAGAAATATTATCGATCGTCCGGCCGATAAACTGGGCGAAGCAATAATACAGCAGGTAGAGTATTTTGCCGGTAACGCCCCGAGAAGCGACGATCTTTCACTAATAATTTTAAGAAGAGAATAATCACGGCCCCTCCCATTATGAAGGAGGGGCTGCGGCTTAATTCATAATTCGGAATTTATCGCTTATCTCCTTGCCGAAATGCTCTTTGTACATTTCCTTGTATTTCTCAAGCAGGTTATCAGGCAGCCTCTTACCGTTAATTTCGAGTTTGTCTTTTGTGAATTCCATTTCGAAATCCTCGTCTTCATCGTCCAGGTAACCATCCTTTACCAGCTCGGATCTCATGTCCTTTAAAAAGCTTTTCAGCTGTTTCATCTTTTCGCGCAGCTTGCTCATGTCAATTTTTATGTCTTTCATATGAATCCGGACATTTTCCATGCTTTTTGCTATCGCGTCGGCGTCAATGTTCACATGAATATTCCTTGGAAGTTCCTCCAGGCTTTTGTGAACCTGCTCCATTGTTTCCTCCATAGCATCATCTTCCCAGAAATCACAGTCATTCAGTTCTTTCAGGTTTTCCTTCATCTTTTCCATCTGCTTTCCTGAATTTATCTTTATCGAACTGGAAATCAAATTTCCTGATTTTCATACCCTTCAAGATCTTTCTTCAATTGATTCATTTGCCTGTCAAACTGATCTCTGTTGAAATGGATGTCTATATCCGGGATATCGGCATCGAATGAATCGATATTGAAATGGTGTCTTTTTACGCGGTCAAAAACCATATCTTGATATTTATCGAAGTCATCTTCAGAAATTTTATCGCCCTCCTTATAAAGTTCTTTTAATTCCCCGTTGCGGAGTACAGCTTTCCAGTGAACTTTATCACCGTCCTCCCAGGTTGAAAAGTGATACTTTTTTATTTTTACGGTTGTATCGCTGTTCTCAAAGAGAGAATGGTTTTTCTCCGGCGCCGGTGCTGGATTAAAACCGAGGGAGAATGCTGCAAGCATTACGAGCGCGGATGCCGCAGTAAATACTATCACTTTATTTTTGAAGTTCATATTACCTCCTGTTATACTTCCTTTTCTACCATTATGACGTTTCTAATGGCGTGGAGTTCTGTTGAATTTGAGATAAATGCACGAAATGCGGTATCCATTGATGAACGGTAAATAATAATGATGGGATAGTGGAAGAAGAAAGATTAAGCTAACTTTGGGCGGACTTTCAGCCTGGACATCATTAGAGCAGAAATTATGCAAAAGGCAAAAGCTCCGCTCCAGAGGCTGAATGCCCCGAAATTCTCCAGTACAAGCGCACCGAGCCAGGGTCCGGCCATAAATGAAATACTGAATGACATCTGGTAAAAGCCCATATATTCACCGCGCTTTTTAGCCGGGGCAATTTCAGAGATATAGGCGGCACTGGCCGGGAAGATAATCATTTCTCCGAAAGTCCAGATTATAATGGTAATTATTAATAACGGAATAGTGTGGGCAAATGTCATTGCGCCGAACCCGACGGCCGTTAAAACGGCCCCGGTTGTAAGACTCTTTTTATAGCTCCAGGAAGAAAGATAATTGCTGAGAGGAACTTCGATCAAAATAATTAATCCGGTGTTTATGATAGTAAGCGCGCCGTAGGTCGCGGTGGAAAACCCGAGATCGTGTACAATGAATAACGGCATAGTTGACATATGCTGAAAAAAAACCATTGTGACAGGAATGAGACCCAGAAGGAAAAAAACCAGGTGCTTGTCTTTTAATGCGCCCAGGTGTGTCGCTTCCATGCTTCCCGATTGTATGTGGGCTTCTTCGGGCTCCGTTATTTTATCCCACCGGGCTGTTGCAAGAAAGAATACGGCAATCAATGAGGTTATCCCGTCAACGTAGAAAATAAGAGAAAAGTTTATGAGTGCAAGCAATCCGCCTACTACCGGGCCAATACTCATACCGAGATTAATGGCCAGGCGGTTTAATGCGTATGCGGTTCGTCTTTGCTCAACCGGAACTACTTCCGATATTAGCGACATGTTAGCCGGGCGGAATGCTTCATTTATAACCGCGATTATAAAAGTAAATATTAAAATTAGATAATAACCTGAGATGAACGGGTAAACAAAAAACATCAGCCCGGTAAAAGCGAGAGATAGTTTCATAATTTTATATGAGCCGACCTTATCTGAAATTTTTCCTATTACCGGAGAGGTTACCAGGGCGCCCGCACCGTATACGGCAAGCGTAAGTCCTGCCTCCGCGTCGCTGTAGTTAAATTGTTTTGTCATATACAACGCGAGAAACGGCAGAACCATAGTACCGGAGCGGTTTATTAATGTTGCCCAGAACAATACCCACATATTGTGGGGAAGGTTTTTCAATCCCTTCCAGGGATTTATATTTTGAAAGATTTTTGACACCAGAAATTATTTAATCTGTGAAGGTCGGGAAATTTAAGAAGAAAAGCGAAATTAACAAACTTAAATTTTTGCTTAAAACTCGGTTGTATTGTCCCGATTTAAATCCGATCAACACGAAAAACGCCCTTCTACGAAAATCCTCGTATTTTGTCCTTGACACAGGAAAACAATTCTATTATATTGTTTCTACGAAGGTTGTCGTACTTGATCCGTTGCTAAAAATAATCACAGGGAAGAGAAATGAAAAAGAATAAAAGCCCCAAACCAACTGAGGCGGAACTAGAGATACTTCAGGTATTGTGGGAAAACGGGCCTTCAACTGTTAGGTTTATAAACGATAAAATGAACCGGAAGAAAAATGTAGGTTATACAACCACACTTAAGATTATGCAGATTATGGCGGAGAAAAATCTTGTTACACGCGATGAAGAGAACAGAAGCCACATTTATGCAGCCGCATACAGGAAGGATGAAACCCAGAAAGTGCTGCTTGATAAATTTCTTGAAACGGCTTTCGGCGGTTCAGCCGGCAGACTTGTAATGCAGGTATTGGGAAACAGTAAAACTTCTAAAGAAGAGATCAGGGAAATAAGAGAATTCCTTGATAAAATGGAAAGAGGGAAAAAATGATTTTAATAGATAAAATATTGCCGGACAGCATAATTTATTCTCTTGGGTGGACAATTATTCATTCACTATGGCAGGGTGCATTAATTGCACTGCTTCTTTTTTCCTTTTTCACACTTGTAAAAAGTTCTTCCACACTAAAAGCAAAAGTTTCAGTTATTGCGTTTGGGTTAATGGTAGTTTCATTCATCATAACCTTTTCAATTGAGTTTGCAACATATAATGGAGAAACAACCGTAAGTGTTTTGCAGTCTGAGGTCATAAGAACAGAACCGGCTGAAGGCGGCCAGATATTGCCGGTGAATACATCCGGAGAACAAAACTTACCTGTATTTGAACAAGCAGTACAAATAAAAAACATTCTGGTGGAAAATATTTCCTTGTTGGCAATGTTCTGGTTTGCCGGTCTTATCATTTTCACTTTCCAGCTTTTCGGCGGGCTTTATCTAACAAGGAAATTAAAATTTAACGGAACTTCCTTCGTTCCCGCCGAATGGCAGAACAAAGTAAATTCATTTCGCTACAAACTAAAAATATCGAAGCCGGTCCGAATGCTGGAATCAAATAAAATAACTATTCCAATTGTTATTGGATACCTAAAACCGGTTATCCTGTTGCCTGTCGGTATGCTTACGGGTTTACCCGCCTCACAACTTGAGGCAATTATTATACACGAACTGGCGCACATTTACAGGAATGATTATTTGATAAATATTCTTCAGTCAGCCGGTGAAATAATATTATTCTATCATCCGGCAGCATGGTGGATTTCGCACAAAATAAGAATCGAAAGAGAGAACAGCTGCGATGATATCGCCGTTTCAATCTGCGGGGATAAATTAGTATTCGCAAAAGCGCTGGCACACCTTGAGGAGGTAAAAATGAGAAACAGGAAATTTGCACTCGCCGTTAAAAACAGTAGGTCTGTGCTGGGAAGAGTAAAAAGACTTTTTAATACAGGACAAAAGGAATTAACATTATCTGAAAAATCTATATCAATGATTCTTGTTATTACACTGATTATGAGCGCGACAGTCTTTGCGTCGGTTTCATTCCATTCCGGACAAAAACCAATTAAAAAAAATCAAGCAGCTATTATTCAGGATTCCACATGGAAAAGAGGGAGTTTCCAATTCAACAATAATAAAATGAATGTGAAAATGAATAAAGGAAAAAAGGGAGAATTATTCATTAACGGCAAAAGAATTCCCGCGAATGAATTTGCTAAATATAAAAAAGTTGTAGAACAGACACTCGATACATTAAATATTAATGTTCCGGAACCACTCCCGCTACCCGAGTTTGCCGGAATACCCGGGCCTCCACCTGCTGCCCCATTGCCGGAAAAAGCTCCAATGAAATTTCGGGATGTATTGCCACCTTCACCACCACTGATTCCTGAAAAGGACATTTTACCTGATTTGCCGCCGGTCCCACCAAAAGTTCCTGAAGAAATAAGAGAACCGGGATTTCCGGTAATTGAACCAGACTCAACAGATCTAATGAGAATAAAGGAAGAAAAACGGCATCTGCAAAAACTGCAGGGAGAAATGGATAAGGAAAGGGAAAGGATGAAGGAAATGAAAGATAGGATGAAAGTAAGAGAAATGGCACTGCGGAAAAAAACCAGAGAACTCAAAGAGAGATCAATGGAATTAAAGAGAAAGAATGAACATTTCATCGAAAGCTTGACAATGGAACTGGTAAAAAATGGTATCATTAAAGAAGGTGAAAAATTCAGTATGAAATTTTCTAATAATGAATTAATAATTAACGGGGAAATGCAATCTGATGAGATGTTAAGAACGGCAAAGAATCTTTATAAAAAAGCCTGGGGAAATAATATGAAAGATAATTCCACCTTTGAAATAAATCATTAATATATCAGAGGTATAATGAATATAAATAACCGGGCCACATTAATTTTACTAGTTGCTGCTCTTGCCTTACCTTTGAAAGCACAACTCAGGCCCAAACCGCAATTCCGTTTTGAGAATAATTCCCGTGAGCTTGCTTCATACCTTGATTCTGTAAGTAATTTCAAGGAGCCCGGTTTTGTTTTGGCAGTTCTTCACGGTGATAAAGTTCTGTTGCAAAAATATTGTGGGGTTGCTTCAATGGATACTCAGCAACCTATCTCAGAAAGGACTATGTTTTATTCGGCTTCGATTGGGAAAACATTTACATCCGCGGCGATATTAAAACTTAAAAAGACAGGTAAACTGAAACTCCAGGACAAAATTTCAAAATATTTTCTCAATCTGTCATCGTGTACAAGAGATATTAGAATTTTTAATCTACTTAACCACACCTCAGGTTTGCCCGATTTTTATGATGTGTTGGGAGAAGACGTAAAAACACTTTCCAATGATTATGTATTAAAATTTGCCGGAAACATTGATAGTCTTTTATTTGAACCGGGGACCGATTATTCATACAGCAATACAGCATATGTTCTGCTGGCAAAAATCATTGAGAAAATTTCAGGAATGTCGTATGCAGGTTTTCTTAAAAAAACTTTTTTAATACCTCTTAGAATGACATCCACTATTGTATATGACGATACCAAACCGGGGGTTCAAAATCGTGCAGTTGGTTATAGTAAAGAGAATGGAAAGTTTTTTAAGAATGACTATAACGGGATAACAACAACCGGTTCGGGGGGAATTTATATAAATCTTCCAGATATGGAAAAATGGTTGCTTGCACTTCGTTCAAACAAAGTACTGAATCCGCAAATGTTAGAGATGGTATTAAGACCACCGTTCACCCTTTCGGGGCAAAAATCCTACATGGCAATGGGATGGTTTGATGAGACTTTTGGCCGCAAAACGCCGGAAGTTGAAGGACTGACTTCTTATGCTGCAATAGGAGTACTTCGTGGATACAGAGCTGTACTTCAGTTTTTCCCTGACTATGATCTCTCATATATATTGTTAAGTAATACTGGTGATTTTCCAGTACGAAGCAGTAAAATTGCGGGGACCTATCTTAAAAAAATAAATTAAAGCATATATAAATAACAAATCTTTATAACCTGAATAGTCCTTAATTTATCATGTATATATTTCATTTAATAAAACTAAAGAGATTTATTAAAGTGTGTGAGGAAATGATATGAACGATAAGGCAACCTATCAGATGAGCAAGTAATATTTAAACAGGAAATATTAAAGAATCCAAAAACATATTATAATAATGTAAAGCGGCCATGCAGGCCGCCTTTCTTATTTCCTAACCTTCATAATGTTTAACATCAATTAATTGATTCTTTCCATCGGCGTACAAAGCGTACTGGAATCCTATTTTAAGTGCGTAACCGCCGACATCGCCGTTTCTATTTAAAGCTATAAAACCGACCTGGAGATCGTTGTATGTCATGTGTTTTGCCATAATTCTTTCAACCGCCATTTTGCAGGCCTCGCCGGGTGTTTTGCCGGAACGCATTAATTCCACCACCAGGTAACTTCCGCATGTTCTCATTACTGCTTCCCCAACACCGGTTGAAGCGGCTCCGCCGACTTCATTGTCAACATAAAGCCCGGCCCCCAAAATGGGTGAGTCTCCCACCCGCCCATGTATTTTATAAGCAAGACCGCTGGTTGTACATGCGCCTGAAAGATTTCCGCTATTGTCCAGAGCAACCATACCGATAGTGTCGTGGTTTTCTTCCCCAACAGGAATGTAATTATTTTTCTTTTTCCAGTTTTCCCACGCCTTCCTTGATCCTTCGGTTAAAAGGTTCTGTTTCTTAAAGCCATTCTGCAAGGCGAACTCTAAAGCACCTTCACCAACGAGCATAACGTGTGGCGTTTTTTCCATAACAAGTCTTGCGACGGAAATAGGATTCATAATATGTTCAATGCATCCCACTGAACCGCCGTTTAAATTTTCATCCATTATGCAGGCGTCAAGAGTCACGTGCCCGTCTCTATCAGGCAAACCGCCGTAACCGACGCTTGTTATCTTCGGATCCGATTCAGTTACGCGCACACCCTTTTCAACTGCGTCAAGAGCTCGGCCGTTTGCGCTGAGAATTTCCCATGCGGCCGCGTTGGCCGGCATACCATGATTCCAGGTTGAAATCACCACGGGTTTGCGGCGAGGCGACATTTTTATTGATGCAGCTTTTTCCGGTTTTGAAAATGCAGGACGTATACCGAACATTGCCGCTGCGGATGCAAGGACAGAACTTAAAATGAATTTTTTTCGGGAAATCATTTTTGCCCCAAGTATAATAATGAAAAATTTAGTTGATCCTGAAACAAACCTGCTTTGCGGGTCTCTTCAGAATGGCAAAATTTTTAACTAATTGTTTATTTGTGAAATAATTTCAGAAAGTTTTTCATCACTTTCCTTATTGAACCATGTTTCCAGAAGCCTGTAAGCAATAGAATAACTTGTGGGGTTTCTAAGAGTTTTATTTTTCAATTTTTCTACAATATTTTCCCTGGTCATCCACTTTGCATCTTCAAGTTCACTGTCGTGCATAGTGATTTTTTCCGTAACAGCTCTGGCAAAAAATCCGAGCATGATCGATCCGGGAAAAGGCCAGGGCTGAGCCGAAAAATAAGTGATGTCATCTAGTTCAATTCCCGTCTCTTCGTATGTTTCCCTCGCTACGGCAGATTCAAGACTCTCCCCGGGTTCAACGAATCCCGCGACCAGCGCGTACTGCCCCTCTCTCCAGTGAGGCTGGCGAACCAAAAGACATTTATCATCCTTGTAAATTAATGTAATTATAGCCGGGTCGGTTCGCGGGAAACTCCTGTGACTGCAATCAGGATTTGAGCAGTCCATTTTGTGTCCGGTATATGCAAGTTGTGTTTTACTTCCACATTTTCCGCAAAAAAGATGGTGAGACTGCCAATTGTTAAGAGCATTGGCATAAGAAAGCAGGGCAGCTTCATCTTTGTCAAGAAGCGCCGCATATTTTCTAATCGAAACAAAATTGCCAAAACCGTAAAATGCTTTTTCATTGTCAGGATCAGAGTTGTCAAGAGAAAGTGAAAAATAAATCTTACCATTTAATTCGCCGAGTAGTGTAGGCCGCATATCAACGGGTGAATATTTTAATAAATGTTCTCTTTTCAAAAAAACAACCTGGGGATCAGAAGAAAAATTAATCAGGTTTTTTCCCTGCCAGAGAGGAATAAAGAAGGTTTCCGTTTTTTTTAATTTCTCTTTTATCCAACTCTCATCATTTCTTTTTTCCGCAAGCCTGTTCAGGTTTTCAGAAGCAAAAAAATTATCAGAAGATTTGTTCCGCATTATAAATACAAAAATTATTTAATAAATTTTCCGAGCAGGCCGTCAGGCTTGATTATGTCTTTTATTTCAGAATAGGGGATAGTGATTTCAGGGGCTCCCAGAGCGTATGCAGCTACCTCATAAGGATTGAATTGAAAAGTTACAGCATATCGGCTGAAAGAATAATTATCATTTAATTTAAAAACGCCATTATGGAAATAAAATCCGGCTTTTTCAAGGTTTCCATTTTCCGGTATTTTATAAAGTTTTCTAAATTTTTTTTCGGCAATTTTATTAAGTACTGATTCATAATTGCCTTTAAATACATCACTTAGTTTAATTTCCTTGCCGCTGTGCAAATCAAAATTGTTAAAACTGAAGTTAGTATTTGGATGTGCACCGCCCTCATATGTAGAAACTGTTTCCCGAGTTGATAAAATATTTTCAGAATTGTTTAGAATATTTATTTCATACAAATTGTTGTAATAAATATTCCTGCCCATTTTCATATTTTTAGAATCTTCATTGTCCTTGTCGTATCTATAGAAGAAATCTGTCAACATTTCATCATAATCATTAAAGGGTTTGGCATCAGGTGAAGAATAATTGCTTTTTAAAAGCGATGTAGAAAGATATTTGTTTATCTCTTTTTGAACAGAATTCTTTTTAGAGTTAATCATTGTGGGGTGAGCAATTGTAATTTCAGCAAAGCCTTTTTTACCGGCCTCTCCTTGCGGAATTTTTTTGTGATAGGAAATAATTTCGAACTCTGAGCTCCCTTCGGGATATTTTTCAACAAGATCGAAATCCATTTTCACATCTGAGCCAGGCTTGTCCCAGGTTCCTTTGATTTCATTTTCAGAAATAAAAGAACCATTAAAAATACCTGCCACATCAGGATCGTAATAATTATCAAATCCTTTGCCGGCTTCAATAAAGAATTTTCCCTTTTGGGTTATGTTACTTTTAAAGGAAAAAGGTATTGGCTGAAGTGAGTCAGCATAATGATAATTTCCCAATAGTGTTGTATCAATTCTCATCAGGTTCATTACAATCTTTTTCTTTCCGATTGTGCCTTCAAATCTTTTATAAAATGAATTCTGTAGTTGTACGCCAGATGTTAAATTTTGTCCTGAATTTGATTTGACCGTTTTATTGCCGGGGGACTTTCTTTCGCAGGCAACAATTAATATTACTAATGAAATAAATACAAAAAACAAAAGCCTTGCTTTCATAACATGTCTCACGTATTGGGAATAGATTGATTATAAAAGATAACAAATAAATCTAAAAATTATTGGTCATTATTTATTCACAATTCCAGCGTCATCCTGAAGATTTTTCTTTTATAAGAGCTATCTTCATTTCCTGGTATTGTTTCAAAACCGAGACTTTTGTAAAGAGTAATTGCTGAAACCAGCCTGCTGTTTGTTAATAGCGTAACATATTTTGCTTTTTTAGACCAGGCAAATCCAATTACAGCAAGCGCAAGCTTTTTACCGGCCTGCAAGCCTTTGGCTTTTTCTGTTACGGCCATTTTTGCAAGTTCGTAAGTATTTCTGTCAATCTTTGTCGCGGCGCAGGTACCGATAATCTTTCCGTTAATTCTGGCAAAGAAAATTTCTCCCCCTTTTTTAATAATTTCTTTTTCGGGGTTATTGAGTATTCTCTCATCCTCTGGTTCTACTTCAAAATATTTATTCAGCCATTCATAATTAAGTTCTTTAAAATAATCCCTGTATTTTTTGTTATAGGCCAATATCTCAACCCGTTTAATTATCCGTTCTTTTCGGAGATTTCTTATTCGTTCGTTAAGAGAATTCTGTGACAGTGATATTTCCAGTTTTTCCATAATATCAGGAATATCTATACCGGAGTTTTCCATTAGTTGCATGTAAGCGTTTTCTATATCCCCGTGAACAGGTTTAATTTTTTCCAACAATTCAGTTCCACTGGAGGTAAGCGATATGATTTTTTTCCTCTTATCCAGTTTGTCAGAAGAAAAACGTACCAGGTCTGCTTTTTCGATTTTTTTTATAAACTGAATCACAGCGGGATGAGAAATGCCAAGGGAAGTGGCAATATCCTGAACCGAAGGAGCGCCCGTTTCACTGATTGAAAATAATATTGTGAACCATGCAGGTTCAATTGCAGGAAAATTTTCTTTGTAGATTTTCAGAATGTCACCATTTATTTTGTCTGAAAGTCTTTTCAGCCTGTAGTGAATTCCTGCTGCCCCGATTTGTTTAATAATCTGCATTAGTTAAAAAATAATCAATAATATATAAGTATTTATGTAAGTACTTATATATAATAACCAAATTATTTCGAATATTCCACTAATATTCCCTGATTAATCGTGCTCTAATTCTGATAATAATTCGGGCAGGTCCAGATGTTTTGTAACCATTGCAAGGTCACCTTTTTCATCACGCGGCCAGTCATAAACAGGGCGGTCCACATAGAGTTCAACACCGTTACCGTCAGGGTCAGCTATATAAATAGATTCAGAAACCCCGTGATCTGAAGCGCCCTGTATCGGGTATTTTGCTTCCCAAAGTATTTTAAAGGCCTTTGCCAGCTCTTTTCTGGAAGGATAAAGAATTGCGAAATGATAAAGTCCTATTTCACGCTTTGGAATTTTTGTTGATTTTTCATCGTACCAGGTATTTAATCCGATGTGGTGATGATAACCGCCTGCGGAAAGAAAAACCGCCTGGTTACCAAACCAGCTTGTTATCTCGAAACCAAGCAGATCCTGATAAAAAGCCAGAGATTTATTTAAATCTTTAACGGTTAAATGAACGTGACCAATTGAAACTTCGGGTGAAATTTTGTAGTCCATACTCTGTTGGGATAATAAAATAATAATTGATAAAAGTTACAGCTGAATATAAAATAATCTACTATAAATTCTTAATGTTGCAGGAATTATTTCTTTATCTTTCTCGAAATTTCATCCATCATTTCCATCTGGATTTCCTGAATTTCAATCAGCTTTTGTCCCTGCTGAACAAGAAGGTGGTCTATCTTTTCGTGAAGCTGCCTTATCTCAATTTCAGCTTTCAGGTTTACCTGGTAATCGTGAAGGGATCTTTCCCTGTCTTTTCCTTCCTTCCGGTTTTGACTCATCATGATGACCGGTGCCTGTATAGCTGCAAGGCAGGAAAGCACAAGGTTCAGAAGAATAAACGGATATGGATCAAACGCTTTGTTGGAAAGCAATATTATATTTATTGCCATCCATAAAATCAGGATAAAGAAAAATGAAATAATAAATCCCCAGCTTCCCCCAAACTGAGCAATTCTATCCGAGAGTCTCTCGCCAAAAGTAAAAGACTGATCAATCCTATTGTCGATATTTTCGGATATCAATTCCTTATCAACGATGCTCTGTAATACTTCTTTATCGTACTTTGAAAGTTCCCCGCGTCCTTCCTCAATTATGCTTTCTATAAACTTTCCACGATAAGCATTTAAATCATTCAGGCATATATTTCCCCCGGAATCCCATCCCGGTAAATCCTTTTTAATAAATTCGGTCAGGGAATTTCTAACATATGTTGCGGGCATCAGGCTGGATGTTTTATATTCTTTTCTGCAAACCTGACATATTCCCGTGTTGGTTGTCTTCATACTTTGCTCCGTATAAATACTCACTTGTTACGAATCGCCGTAGCTTCAATTTCAATCAACATATCGGGAGAAATAAGGGACTTAACCTCCACCATTGATGTTGCCGGTTTTATTTTTTCAAAATATTCACCGTGTGCTTTGCCGAATTCTTCCCATTTTGAAATATCTGTTACAAACATTCGGGTCCTGACAACATCGTGTAAATCTGCGCCGGCTTCTTTCAAAGCTTTTTCAATTATCCGGATGCAGCATTTTGCCTGCTCGTAGGCGTTGCCGGGCGCAAAAGTTTTACCATCTTTAACCGGTGCGGTTCCCGATATTTCAATAGCATTTCCAATTCTAACAGCGCGGGAATAGCCCACAATATTTTCCCATGGCGCACCCGAAGAAATATTAATTCTGCTGCTCATAAGATTCCTGTTTTTTTTGAGTTTTTTAAGTTGCTCAGGTTGATTTTTTGCCGGTCAAATACCAGATGAGAATGCCGATAGCAAGTCCCAATGCGAGGCCTTCGCCTAACTGTGATGTTTCAGCACCGACTGCCGCGCCGATACCGGCACCGATTCCTGTCCATAGTCCGAATTTTGATCCTCGTTTCATATATTATTCTTCTGTTATTAGATATAGCAGATTATCTTCTACTTTATAAAGCAGGGGTGCGATTAATATTTCAGGATATCTTGCTCTCAGACGTTGCACTTCGCTCAGAATAAAATCAATTTCATTTCCTATTTCAAACATCGGCGCAAATTGATTAAAATGCTCCTCGGCTTTATCGGTTTCCCAACCGGCATTTTTTACAAGATTTTCGATAAATAAATCTTTTCGGGCAACAAGATTAACCATTCCACAGTTAGTGTGCCCAATAAGTGCGAGCGCCTTTACTCCACCTACAGCAATAGCATATGAAACCTTAAATTCACTGTATCGCAAATTTGCACCACCTGTTCTGATTATGTAAGAAAAATTATCAGGAATATTAAGATGTTTCCTGTTATCCATACACATTCCTACCAACAGTTCTGCAGAAGTATAGGTTTCATATTCTGCTTGTAAATTATGATAAGCTAATAATTTACCAATTGAGGTCTCCCTGTATTTTTCAGGAATATCTTCAATTTTAGAGATTTTAATAAGTCTGTCCATAAATCACTTTATTTTTAGAAGGGAAACGCAAGATAATTATTATTTGATATATTATTCAATAGGCTAAAAATTCAATAATATGCTTATTCCGGCTGATCTGATTATCCACCTATCTGTTTAATGGACCTTCTACATTAAAAAGAGTGCAAAGCTCTCAGAATTAAGCTATTCTTAATAGAACGAAATCTATTATGTACTTGTAACAATTTAATCAACAAAAACGTCTTATAGTTAAAGATGCTTAATTCCTTAAAATTCGAAATTCTGATAAAGCAGCACAAAAATAACATCTACAATTATGCTCTTTACATGATGAAGAACAGGATGGACGCAGATGATATTACACAGGAAGTTTTTATCAAGATCTGGAATAATATCAACAACTATAATATTAAGGCAGCAAAGTCCTGGATAATGAGAACGACACATAACCTGTGCATAGACTATTTAAGGAAAACGCAGACATCGCAAAAAAGAGAAGTTAATATAGACAGTAGTATCAATATTTCAGGAGCTGGTACGTTGACTGACACTGAAGTAAGGCTTAGAAAGAATTTATTGAAAAACAGAATTAAACAGGGAATAGAAACACTACCCGATAATTTAAGAAGCGTTTTTATTCTTTATGAACTGCAGGGGCTTAAATATCACGAAATAAGCGAGACTTTAAGTATGCCTTTAAACAGCGTTAAGGTTTACCTTATGAGAGCCAGGAAAAAACTGCAGGAAGAATTAAAAGAATATAAGTATGAAAACAACTAATAAAATAAACGAAGAATATCTCGAGAAAATTATTTCTGTCGCATACGGAGACGCCAGTTTTATTGACGAAATAAAAATTTACCTTGATGCGAAAAAATATCCTGAAGTAAAAAAAGTATTGAACGAATACAGGGAAACAGCAAAAGAAATAAAATCTTTTTCGTTAGAGGAATACAGGGGTAAAATTCCTTTGAACAGACCGGAAGTAAACAACTGGTTGCTGGCATATATAAATATTTTTATAAGGAAACCTGTTTTGGCAGCTGCAATGGCGTTTTATGATTACTGCTGGAGTTGCCGGCTATTATATTATTGACCATAACAGCAATTACATGAACGGGTATTCAAAAACAGAAATGATACCCGCAGAAAAACAGGCAAAAGAATCTTTTGCCATAGTCGCTTCAATTATGAACAGGACAAAAGACAAGTTAGAGAATGATGTATTTGGGAATAAAATCAATAAACCAATAAAGGAAAGTTTAACGGTAGTTAATACTTATCTATAGGAGGATAGTGAAATGAAAAAGTTTTTGGGGTTAATATTTACGCTGGTGCTGTTTACGGCAGTTACAGTATTTCCGCAGGATAAAACAGATTACTCAAAATACCCGGGGTATGTGGACTTCGGAAATATTTCCAAATTTATGAGCGGCGACCGTGTGACCCAGATAGAACTCGACGCCAATTTATTGAAGATGCTTTCAAAAATGGGCGGCGAAAAGAATGCGGATTTTCAGGATGTAGTCAGCGGGTTAAAACTCATAAGAGTTAATTCATTCGGCCTTGACGCAAAAATGAAAAAGAAGTGAAGGAAAAAATTACGGCTATTGATCAGTCATTGACGAACAAAAAATGGCAGAGAATTATTATGGTTAAAGAAGCAGGAGAATACACAAATGTTTATGTTCTTCCTTCAAGCGATTATGAAAATTTTCTCGGTCTCTGTGTAACGACAATAGATAAAAATGGAAAAAAAGGTCACGATGGTCCGGAAGCTACTTTCGTAAATATTGTCGGAAATATAAAAATGAGCCAGATCGGGAGGCTTGGTGAAAAATTTCATATTCCCGGTTTAGGTAAAGCTGACAGGAAAAATGAAAAAAGAGAAAAGAGAAGAAATAGAAAAATGAAAATAATAAAGCGCTCCTCGCATTTGTAATTGTTTTCACTGCGTATTTTTTCACAGGGTGTTTCGGTGTAAATGCAAAATTCCACAGGCTGAAACACTCAGTGCTCTCTAAAATCGGGGACAATTATTACCGGGATACGGAGTTTGGCGTGGGTTCATTTGGGCTGTCTCTCGCAAATACTGTTGTTAGTTTCTCGGATGAAAATGACGCCGAGGAAGTAAGGGCGATGTTGAAAAATGTTTCGCACGTCCAGGTCGGGATTTATAAAAGACATAATCGCGGCAAGATAAATGTTTCAAAAGATTTTTTCTGTCATACTGATAATGAACTTACTTCGCAGGGATGGACATATGTTGTAAAAGACAGGGATTCTAAATCTCTAACGACTGTTTATTACAAACAAAATGAAGATGGTCAAATCAATGAACTACTTGTTGTGAGCCTGGATGGGAGGGAACTGGTAATTGCAGATCTTGAGGGGGATTTTGATAAACTCGTCGCCGAAACCGTAAGCCGTGGTAACTTTAAAATAGATATGTAAGGCTCTGCGTTAATTATTATCAATATTTATTTCTTGATAATAATTTAAACGGGCTTTACTCCCCGATGTCCTCGTTCCACAATTCGGGGTTCTTTTCTATAAATTCCTTCATAAGCATTTCGCATTCAGAATTATCCAGTACTTTAACATCTACTCCACGTGATTTTACATATTCTTCAGGTCCGGTAAATGTTTTATTTTCCCCGATTACAACTTTGGGAATTCCATAAAGCAGAATAGCTCCGCTGCACATATCACATGGGGATAAAGTTGAATAAAGAGTTGCTCTTTTATAATCGGAGGCTTTTAATCTGCCGGCTTTTTCCAGGCAATCTATTTCTGCATGTAGTGTGGCACTTCCCTTTTGAATTCTTCTGTTGTGCCCACGCCCGACTATTTTGCCGTCAATTACCAGCACTGAGCCTATCGGAATTCCACCTTCAGCCATTCCAGTTTTTGCTTCTTCGATTGCGACTTCTAAATATTTATCCATACCTGTACCTTTTAATCTTAAAGTGCTAAAATCTTAACGACAAACAGCTCAGCCCGCCGTCCAGTTTGCGGAATTCTGAAACATCTACTTCGATTATATCATAACCTGCATCAATAATTTTTTGTTTTGTAATTGGATAACCTTCCGGAATTAGAACTTTATCATTTATCCAGACACAATTGGCGGCATAACTTTCTTCTTCTGGAATTTCTATAATATTAAACTTTTTAAATTCAGGATTTGATAGAAACTCACCGCAAGCAACCAGGTTATTATTCTCCAGGTAAGCCAGCCCGGTTTTTAAATGAAGAACTTTTTCAAGTTTAATTACAGAGCCGCTCATTCCATATTTATTTAAAATATAAATAACCTGTTCCGCTCCGGCTAAGTTCGTTCTGCCCGATAAACCGATATAAAAATGGTTCCCGACCATCATTATATCGCCCGCCTCCACTGTTCCGGGCAAAAGAATTTCTTCAACGCTGTTGTAATAATCCCGGATAATATTCTTAATCCCGATAATTTCACCACGCCGTGAAGGTGCCCCGGGGTTTGTTACGATTGCGCATTTTGGTGTGAGTAATGCGACGTCCTCCATGAACGTTGAATCTGGAAACTTTTCATCGGCATTGAGCACTCTAACTGTCAGTCCGCAATCCTTTAATGACTGCACATATTTATTGTGTTGCTCAACAGCTTTCGGGTAATCAGGAATACCCAGGTTTGCTCCGGTTATTCCGTTGATTAAACTTTTACCTGGTTTGCGTACAATCGCGTTTGAAAACATTTATTATATTTTTTTATAATTTATTGTAAAACCTTTTTTCGAAATATGTTTTTCAAACATTTCAAACCCAACACTCGCAACTAATTTATTAAGGTCTTCCATAGAAAGGAAATCAGAATCGCCCCTCATTTCTGAAATAGAAAGCATACCACCTCCTTTTAAAATACGATTTATTTCGATAAGGCAATTCTCAGGATTCGTAACTTCTCCCAATACTGTAACCAAATACACAACATCAAATGATTCACTAATAATAGGTAAATATCCCGCATTTCCCCTGAGTAAAAATGCATTCTGAATATTATTTTTGAGAAGCTTTCCGCTGCACCTTAACAACATTTCGTGTTGAATATCAAACAAAACCAGTTTACCACCGGGTATCCTGTTTGCAACCTCAACACTGAAGTAGCCGGGGCCTGAACCTATTTCCAGTACTGATAAATTGTTGGATAAATGAATACGATCAACAAAGGCAACAGGTGACAGAATAAATTTCCGAAGGGAAGTGTCAAGCAGTAAAGCCAGTTCGTGGGGATATATCCCCCGGCCGGCCAATCTTTTGAATACATCCTTCCACCGGTTGAACGCTGAAATCATTTTCATAAGTTTAAAAGTCTCATTAATATAAAAACGATCAGGCCAGCTGTTGAACCAAGGTAAATCCAGCGAAGGTATCTTCTCTTTCCAGAGCAATTAGCTTTTAATAATTTCACCGATGAATAGAGGATTACGGTGTCCATCAAAATAAAAGCGATTAAATATTCAGCCGAAAACCAGTTCATTAGAAAAGGAAAAAGAGTAAGGGGCACAACCATGGAAAATATAGAGACACTTACTTTGATGGCTTTTTCCTGTCCGTATTTTATTGCCAGTGATTTTGAATTTATCAGCCTGTCACCGCTTATATCTACTGAATCGGCGGCTATTTCTTCACCCAGATCTATTAAAGCCGCTATTAAGGAAAAAAGCAAGACGATTTTATTAAATGGCAGTCCGACTGATATGCCCCCGTAGATAAAAGTCATTCCTACCGAGAAGCTTACCATAATATTTCCCGGAAGCCCTGTTTTTTTGTATACAGAATTGTAAAAATAACCTATAATGAATAACAAGAATGAACATAGTAGCGCTATTATGCCTAATAAAACACTTAACCCGAGACCAATGACCAGCAGGACCATTGATAATACTAAAGTCTCTGAACTAGTAACGAGTCCGGATGGGATTGGTCGTTCCGGTGAATTTATTTTATCCGTTTCAACATCGAAGTAATCATTTAATACTAATATTGAAGCAGAGATAAAAAACATGGAGAAAAATCCAAATGCAGTTTCAGGAACAGATGCGAATTTACCCAGCGCCAGTAATTGCCCCATAACTACGCATATACCGGCGGAGAAGGGAAGCTCAAAACGTAATAACCTGAAAAGACTCTTAATTTTTCTCATACGAAAGGCAAAATATTAAACGGTAAAAACAAAAGCTAACGTGCTCACTGCCTTCCCAGCTTGCCCCGCTCTACGGGGCGTCCGCTTAATTGGCTGTTTGTAATGATTCTTTATAATAAATTTTGATCAAATCTATAAATTCATCTTATTTTATTTTCGCTGTAAATATTCCTTTGCTGTTAATAAATACGAAGGATGATTTAAACCCGTCGGTGGATAAAATTCATCATGTGTATAACGAAATCCTAATTTTGAAAGTAAATTATAGGAAGATTTATTCATGGGATTATGACCGGCAAAAAGAGCATTAACTTTTAATTCGTTAAATGCATATTCCATGACTTTATATAATGCTTCTGTGGCAAATCCTTTTCTCCAGTAATCCGGAAGAATGTGTACACCAATTTCATTTATTCTTTTATTTACATTATAAGGTCTGAGGCCACAGCATCCAATATTTTGATTATTGTTGAGTAAAAAAACAGGCCAATATTGAATACCAAAAGTTTTTTCGGTTTCAATTTCCTTTTCGAATTTCTCCAATATTTGATCTTCACTTAATTTCCCGCGCGAATCAATAAATCTGGATACTTCATGATTCCCCCATAATCTTTTCGCATAATGAAAATCATTATGTGCCCATATACGAAATCCTAATCTTCTTGATGAAAGAAAATATTCCATACTTTTTACTAAAATTTATATCCAAAGAAGAAAAGAAATATTGTACAAATTAAAACACAAAACCCTATATAAAGTATTGTAAAATTTTTTATCCGTTTTGTTACTTCGTTCTTTCTAAAATATATGATTATCTCCTCCCAGTTGTTATATACAAAAAAGTAAATTTGATTTACAACTAATAATATTAAAAACATTACCCCAAACAATATGAATGTAAAACTTGTGGTAAAACTCATTTCAAAATTATAAATACCTAGAGCACTTAATATTTTTAAAACCTGGTAAAATATTGAAAAAGGGAATATTGATAAAATTATTGTAGCGGTTACTTGCGATACAAATGGATCAATCATTTTGCTGATCCATTTATAAACTTTAAAGTAAATATAATCGTATAACATTTTCTTTGCTTTTTGGGTGTATAACTATTACTTATACGTCCTTATCAGAATGATTCCTACTATCAATCCAATCAAAGCGCCAATAACAGATCCGTATACAGCCCCCATTCCGATAGACCCAAATGCTGAATTGAAAAAGCTGTCTGTGTTGAGCGGCTTGTTATAAGCACTTTTAAATTTATTTTACCATATCTCAATGACTAGTATAAGCAATAGTTTTAATGCTGTGTATACATTGTTGTAGGAGGTTATTTATAGTCAAAGGAAATTACGGCAATAGTTTATTTGTTAACGGTAAAATTGAATACATCAGGTCTCGCATAATGCCCAACTACATCAAACCTGCGTTTTGCAGCAATGATTTCATTCAAATCGATATCTGCGTATAGAATACATTCTTTTGAATCTATAGGACCAGAAATTATTTTGCCTTTTGGATTAATAATACAACTCTGCCCTTTACTTATCCATTCTTTCCCTTTTGAGTATATCGTTTTTAATTCTTCTGGTAAATCATCTATATGTAAGGTCATACAGTTGCTTATAACAAATAAGCCGCCTTCTCTTGCAATATGCCGCATACTTTCCAACCAGTCGTCACCTTTATCCCAGGTTGGAGAAGCAAGTATTTGAGCTCCAGATTCATAAATTGCATTTCTTGCCAAAGGCATAAAATTTTCCCAACATATTAGACCACCAATTTTCCCAGCGGATGTGTCATAGGATTTAAGTGTACTGCCATTTCCTTGTGCCCATATTAACCTTTCACAATTTGTGGGCATTAATTTTCTATGTTTCCCAAGTATTTCACCAGCATCATCTATAAAAAGAATTGTGTTATAAAGGCTGGAATTACTAGTCTCGGAGTTTCGTTCGTTCATCCCCATTACTACATTAATATTTGCTGACTTTGCCGCTTCAGAAAGTCTTTTAGTTGTATTGTCGGGAATTGATACCGCATTCTCTACTAACTTTACATATAGATTGTTTAGTTGCTCAGTTTGGTTGGCAGGGATAGACCATACCCAATCCGGATAACCGGAAATAAACGCTTCGGGAAATACAATTAACTTTGCTCCATTTTTTCCGGCATCTAAAATAGCTGAACATGCTTTGTCAACCGTTTTTTCTTTGTTTAAAAATACTGGTGTAAGTTGGGCTGCTGCTATTTTTGTTTTTTTAATCATGTTGTTCCCTTTATTTTAATTGTCTGAAATATGATTTTTAAAGTATTCCAAATCACATAGATTAAAACCATGTTCAAAGAAAGCTCTCTCTTGTTTTTTAACTCCTTAAACAAATCTACGCCTTTTTCACTTGAGCTATAGCAGTGAAAGAGATAAATACTAAAATTAAAATGATTATTTGTCTCATTGATTTTTCTCTCCCTTTAAATGTTGCCTAATATATATTTATGTAACCAACGGCGTTGCAAATAACCGGCGCCCCAGCACCACAATGCTGATTAAAAAGACAACGCCAATAATTTAGCAACCGGTCTGTAAATTCAACCGTACAAGCCGGTTGCAACAATTTAGTTTAATACGTTACTGCCGAACAGCAACCGTACATTTTTCAATAGACCCAATAACCGCAGCAATGCCGCTTTGAAAAAGGCGTCCGGTTGATTTGCAGGATATTTCCAAAAAGTAAAAAGTTAATATTATCTTTATCCCAATATTTAACTTTTGGAGGTATCCATGTATTACTCCGGAATCGATCAGCATAAACTTTTTTCTTACATCACTACTGTTGATACCGATGGTAAAATCGTTAAAGAAGCAAAACTTATCAATAACAATTTTGAGATCGTTAATTATTTCAACTCTCTCGGTAAAGATCATTCAGCCACTGTAGAAACTACCGGGGGCTGGTACTGGATGAATGATCTTCTTTGCTCTATTGGTATTGACCTAAAGCTTGCTCACGCTAAATACCTTAAAGCTATATCTTATGCCAAAGTTAAAACAGATAAAGTTGATTCCAACATACTTGCTCAACTTCTACGCCTGGACTTTATTCCTGAAGCCTATAAAATACCTGATGATGTCCGCAATCTTCGAGATACGCTTAGAGCCAGGTTAAGATTGTCAGTAAAGAGAACCAGCTGCCTGAACTTTATGCACCGTATGTTAGAGAAGTTTAATATCTCCGATCCAGTGCTGCTCAATAAATTCTACAGACTTCAGTATCAACAGTTTGATATTCAGTCAAAATTACTCAAAGAACAAATGCTTACTCTTGAAAAATCTCTTTATCCATCGTTAATACCAAATGAAGACATTCAACGCTTACTCTGGATTCCGGGCATTGGTAAAATGAATGCCTTCACCATTTTGCTCGAAGTTGGTGATATAAATCGTTTTCCAACAGAGAAGAACTTTTTTTCTTACTGTCGTCTTGTCCCTTCTGCCCGGAACTCTGCAGGTAAGACAAAACAACGCTCATCCAAAGACGGCAACAGATACCTTAAAATCGTTTTCTCTGACGCTGCTGTTCACGCCCTGCAATACTACCCGGTTATTAAGAGATACCACAGCTCAAAGCTCAGGAAAAAGAAAAAACAGGTTGCTAAAGCAATCATCTTAAAAGAAATTGCCCGAATAGTTTATCACGTACTTAAAGACAAAACAAATTTTAATAACCAGTTCAAAGGCAAAGAATTAGAGCATAAGAAGTCTGTTCAATGGCCGCGCATCACAAGCCCCGACGTCTAACTAGTCGCTTAGCAAGACTCTCCGTGCTGGAATGGGAAGTGATGCGTCAGCCTAAAATATATCTGGGATATTTTAAGCCCCTTAAGCGGTTTGGTTGCCTGTCCGGTTAACCTTTGCGATATAGAAAAGGCTATCAGTTTATAATTCAATGAACTTTTTTAAGATAATTATCTAATTAAATAAATACGCCCTATTGACTTTTTACTTCTTTAAGCGGTTAGGTTGCCCTTTTTAATTCAACCAATGGTAACAACCGGGAATCTTCTAACGCAGCAGTTCGATGACCGATACCTTCTAAATATTTTCGGTGAGATGCAAATGACATAAAATCAGTTAAAGATTTCTGTTTTATTAGCATTGCCATATCCCAGTGATCTTCTTCAGGACCAATCAGATAAGGTCCACCTTCTCCTAAAAACATTATACCTCCCCCAGTAGCTTCAAGAATTGGTAATGTGTGGTCAATATATTTTTGATATGCTAATCTACCAGAAATTGGTTCTGGTGGCATAAGTTCAGGATTGAGAGAATAGTCTGCTATTTCTCGAAACCGTAAAAGATTTAACATTACAATTTCGCCCTTTATTTCACGCCCAAAGAGTGCGGCTCCCGCTTTTTGAGTCGGCTCTAAATATTTTTTACTCATTATATACCTTTGATTAGTTTTCTGTTTTTTGAAGCAACCTAACTGTTACTTTTACTGCGTTAGTTAATTGCCTCAATTGCATGCTATACCGCTATTAATTCGTGTATAACACACGCGAGGCTGTTATTATTTATTGTAACTTATTTAATTACAATAAGTTACAAGTTATCTTTTTTAATGCTTCTCGTTATTCCCGCTGAAAATTCTCAAATAACCCGGGTTAGTCCAGTGGACTCTTTACCGAAATACCCAGGTTCTTTTCCCCCGTTATTTTTGCAAAATCCGGCTTTTGGTGGTGATATGCAAGAAATTATTGAAACAATTTATTTAAAGGTCGTCCGGCTTCGCCGCGACTTGCCCGCAGTTCCTCAGTTGTAAGCATTCAGTGGCCAGAATTCAGAGGCCGTTAACAGGGAATAAGTACACGGAATACGCATTTATGGCACTAATTGCTTATAGCTACTTACAGCAGGATTTGTTAAATTAAATCAACATAACTCTGCACTATTTGCGTGTTACATTGATCCGGATTAAAAAATTTCAGGGGGTAGGACAATGAAAGCTCGAGCAATTATTCCAATCTTATTATTATTCACTTTATCTCTTTTACTTTTAAATAAAACCAGCGCGCAGGAATTTAAAGACCAGCTAACTCCACAGGAACTTTTGGATAATATTATCACAAAAGATTTTAAAAAGGAAACCGCTCGGAAAGGTATTACCGGTGTATCACTGGTGCAGCATCTTTATAAATTCGGAAGCGCCGAGGAAAAGGGGCTAAAAATGTTCGAAACCAGTTTTGACAGCAAAGGAAACCTGGTGCAGCTCGTATTATTTGAAACGGACGGGGCGATTAAAAGCAAGGAAACATATCAGCTCGATACAAAAGGGAACCGGACAGAATTAATCCTTTACGATTCCGAGGGAAATATCGGGAAAAAGGAAACTTTTAAATATAACGGCAATAATCAAATGACCGATCATCTGGTATACGGCGGAGGCGGCGACCTGGAAAAAAAGGTTACCTACCGCTATTCAGGCGGGCACCTTACCGATGAAGCGATATACAACCCTGACGGTGAACTGGCGGAAAAATATATTTACACGTATGCCGGCGATAAACTCATGGGGAAAGTAAAATATAATACAAGCGGGGAAGTTGAAGAAAAGACTGTTTGTGAATACTTTAGCAACGGGAAACTAAAAAACGAAACACATTCCGATCGGGAAGGCTCCGTTGTTCAGAAATTTGTCTATAAACTTGACGATAAAGGAAATATCTCCGAGAAATCCGAATTCGGTACTGACGGTGAATTAATGGGGAAGGAAATCTACACCTACAACCCAAAAAATAATTTAACAGAAATAAAATTTTATGAAATGGAAGGCGCTCCAGTAAAAAGAATAGTTTATACTTATGATAATGGTTCTAAAAAATCAGAAACAGAATACGGTGAAGAGGGGAAGCAGGTAAGCAAATTTATTTATACCTATAACAGCGGCAGTTTAAATGCGATTACAAGCATGAACCTGTTGAATGAACCGGAATATGAGTTAAGATATAATTACGAATTTAAATAAATTGAAAATATTTCCGGTCTTCCGGTTTCATATATAAAATTGTTTTGAGTATGTTATCCTGAATTTATTTCAGGATCTTCAATAATTTTATAGATCCCAAAACAAGCCTGTCCGCCGGCAGGCAGGCTCGGGATGACAAACTATTAACTCAGGTCACAACCGAATGATATAATTGTTAAAGTTTTCACTCCTGCTTCCTCAGCGCCGGTACTTTAAACCATATGAATACAGAAAAAGAGAGTGTCACGATCGCGCCGATGAGCACGGCGACCGGTTCAGTAAATTTTTCAGCCAGTGCACCCATAAGTAATGCGCCGATAGGAAGAAATCCGAAAAACGTAAAACTGTAAACTCCCATTATTCTCCCGCGCAATTCATCAGGAACCAGTCTCTGCACAAGAGCGTTGGCAAGGTTGAAAATAAGGATAATCGAAAAGCCTATAAAAAATAATAAGACAAGGGTAATAGGTAGTAATTCAAGAAAAGAAAATACTATTAACAGGAGCGGGAAAAGAAAACTTCCGATAGTTAAAAGTTTTCCGGTATAGGCGAACCTTCCGAGAGAGGCAATAAAAAGTGCGCTTGTAAGTGCGCCGAAACCGCGCGCCGATTGTAAAAATCCGTTTGTAGCGGCATCGCCATGCAAAATGTTAACGGCCCAAGCCGGTATAAGTGTGAGATATGAAATTCCGAATATACTTATTACTCCCACCAGGCTTATCAATGTAAGCACAGTTTTTTGTGAATAAATATATTTAAATCCTTCCACCAGGTCGGCGTATGCGGATGTTTTGCTCGCTGACTTTATGAATGGTTTCAGTTTCATTGATTTTAGGGCTATGATTACACCGATAAAGGAGACCGCGTTAATTGTAAAACACCATGCCGGGCCGAATAGTGCGTATGTAATTCCCGCTATTGCAGGTCCTACTGCAGTGGCCGTATTAAATATTGTTGAGTTTAAAGCGATAGCATTTGTGAGATCTTCCCTGTTTACCAGTTCAAGTATAAAAGACTGCCTCGCAGGTGCATCAAATGAATTAGCGATACCGAGGAAAAACGCAAGTACAATAATATGCCAGGGTTGAATCAGTCCTGTAAATGTAAGCACGGCGAGAATAATCGCGAGCAGCATCATAAAACTCTGCGTGATCATCAGTACAATTCTTTTCGGAAACCGGTCAGCCACTACGCCGGCGTACATCATAAAAAGCCAGGCGGGAGCGCCCATCGCGAAACCGACATAGCCAAGGTAAAGAGGGGAGTGGGTCAATTCAAAAATTAAAAATCCCTCGGCTGTTCTCTGCATCCACGTTCCGAAGAGTGAAAGCATCTGTCCGCGGAACCACAATTTATAATTCGGATGCTGCAGCGCGGTAAAAGTCTTCTTCCAGCTGAACCGACCTTTGAAAGAATTGATCAAATACTGGTATCTCGATTGTCCCGGCGGAGCGGGCATGTTCGGTTTATTATCGGGAAGCTGGTTATTGTCCATGTATTCTCATAAAATCAGTCTGTATAATCGTTGCATTAAATTAATTAAACATAAACTGAAAATGGTACAAAAACAATTTAAGTGTTTTTATCAAACTCATCCCCCTTTTATTCCCCTTCTCTTACAAGAGAAAGGGGATAGAGTTATTATAATGCAATATTGTCATTTCTCCCCCGACTTGTTGGGGGGAGAAATCTTTACCTGATTTGTATTTCTCATCAGCTTTCCGTCTGATCCAGACGAAGACTTTCCTTTGGAAGAAATGACAAACCAAGTTTTAGATTCTCCCTTTTCAAGATATGCGATCCTTTTCATCCCGGGGAATTTCCGGGCATGTTGCAGATTATAATTTCCGCGTTTTTTTCACAGCATTCCGGAAAAAACCGTTTTAATGCATTTAAACCGCATTTTCCGATTTTTATAAACATAAGCAACCGGCAGTATCCCTTGATAGTAAGGTTTAATTATCCTATACTGAAAATAATACTGCTTATTTACGCTGCTTTTATAATTACTTCGGGGGGAGTGTTATGGCAACCGATATCAAACAACGAAAAGATACCGCTAAGAAAAACGAAACAGAAAAAATACCCGGAAGAAAATGGCTCGGATCAAAAGTATTCGATGACGTTTTTACCGACGACGTAAGCCTTTTTACCCCGCACTTCAAAGTTGATTACGAGACTTACCTGCAAAAACTATGGGACGCCAGCCCGGAAATTAAGGATATTTTAAAAAACTCCGGCGGTCTGGAAACTGCGAGAGACAACATATATAATTATTTGGATAAGGCCGAAAGAAAAGTTTTTGCAATCGACAACAACCTGCACATACTCGAAAAATCTACCGTAAGAGAATCAATCAGGGTTTTCAGAAGCATAATTGGACCGATAAACGAATTTCGCACCGATTTTTCCGCTCTGGATATTTTATGGAAATTAGCAAACGATAAACGGAGTGAATTGAAAAGTGAAATCTCAATCGGTTTCCTCCTGGAGTTTATTAATCTCTTCAGAAGTATTGTCGGTAAGTCAAATATTTACCAGGAAGATGAAGAAATAAAAAAAGGTATTCCATCGTTTTTAAAAAAGAACGGGCGCGAAGCCGCCCTGGATAGAATGGAAATTCTGGACGATCTCGGATCAACTGTACATAAATATTTTAAAAAATATCCGTCTGGATTGGATGATGAAGTAATAAATTGGCGGAAAGAAAATAAAGAAAGAATCATCAGGTATTTTAAAGGTACAGAATCAGATTGGAAGGACTACAAGTGGCAGTTAAAAAATGTAATAGCAAATGCCAAACCCCTGGTAGATCTGATTGAACTTACAACCGCCCAGCGGGAAGCTGTAAAGAAAGCGGTAGAAAACAAAATTGCTTTCGGCATAACCCCTTATTATTTAAGCCTGATGGATGCAAAGTTAACAATCGGTTACGATCACGCGATAAGGGCACAGGTAATTCCGCCTGAAGATTATGTAAATAAAATGTCAGAACACAAACAGGAACGGGATGTGCTTTTTGATTTTATGGGAGAACATGATACTTCGCCGATCGATTTAATAACCCGACGGTACCCGTTCATTTCAATTATAAAACCATTCAACACCTGCGGACAAATATGCGTTTACTGTCAGCGAAACTGGGAAATTGATGGTGTGCTTGATCCCGGCGCAATGGCTTCACGTGATGAACTTGAAAATGCTCTATCCTGGTTTGACGAACATAAAAATGTAGGAGATATTTTAATTACAGGCGGCGATCCTTTGATAATGAAAGATTCGCAGATTGAAAATATTTTAGAAATTTTGTCGAAGAAGAAGCAGGTATATCGAATTCGTCTCGGGACACGCACGCCTGTTGTACTCCCTATGCGGTGGACGGATGAACTGATGAAGGTTGTTACAAAATACCATGATCCGCCGAACAGGGAAATTGCGGTAGTAACACATTTTGAACATCCGTACGAAATTACTCCGGATGCTATGGCGGCCGTGCAAAAAATCCGCAAGGCGGGAATTTCCGTTTATAACCAGGAAGTGTTTACGGTGGAGAACTCACGTAAATTTGAATCAGCCAAGCTGCGCAGGGATTTAAAATCTATCGGTGTTGATCCGTATTACACCTTTAATATGAAAGGGAAAGAGGAAACGAAAAAATATATGGTTCCCATAGCAAGAATTCTGCAGGAAAGAAAAGAAGAAGCTAGATTGCTGCCGGGATTGGACAGAACAGACGAACCCGTTTTCAACGTGCCGCGGCTGGGTAAAAATCATCTTCGGGCAGGGCAGGACAGACGGCTGGTAATGATTCTGGCCGACGGCTCACGAGTGTATGAGTTTCATCCGTGGGAAAAAAATATTACGCCTATTCCCCCTTATAATTATATCGATGTCCCCATCTATGAGTACCTGGAAGAGCTGGCGGCACGCGGGGAAAATATCAGGGATTACAGAACAATCTGGTTTTATTATTAGAACCCGGTTAAGACTTAAATTTTAGATAATCCCTTCCAGGTATGCAAGTCTTTTCTTCTCGGGAAATTTTTCAATTGCGTAGCGCAGTATTGTACGGGGCATTTTATTGTAATGTTTTTTTAAGAATTCTTCTTCTGTTTCCAGATTCCGCTTCCCGATTTCCCTCAGCATCCAGCCGACAGCCTTATGAATAAGGTCATGTTCGTCCTTTAACAAAAGTTTTGAAATTTTCAGCGTATCGGAAAAATCTTTATTCCGGATAAATTCAAAGGTGGAAATAATTGAGATTCTTCTCTCCCATAAGTTTTCTGAGCGTGACAGTTTTGTCAGTATTTTTCTATTCCTGTTCAAAAGATGCTTACCCAGAATTTTTGGGGCAGTCAGATCGACCAGATCCCAGTTATTAATATATTTAGTGTTTGCCAGGTAGAACTTTACAATTTTTTCCTTTTCATCCTCACTGGTTCTGGAATATTTTTCAACTAAAATTAATAATGCGCAAAGTCTTTCTTCGTGAATTTTGATTTGAGCGCTTTATTAATTTCTTCGGAAGTTAATTTTTTATACTTCTTTGCAATTTCCCTGGTCTTCGGAACCCTTATTCCAAGAAATTTATCTCCTTCGCCGTATTCTCCTTTCCCGGTTTTAAAGAACCATTGAAGAATCTCTGCATCTTTTTTACTCTCGGCCTTTTTTAGTTCGGCAAGAAATTGTTTATAAGGCATTTCAATCCGGATTAAATTTTTGATTTTTTAAAATAGGGGAATTTTGCTTCAGAACATAAAAATTAGGCGTGGAGAGAAGATTATTCTTCTTTTTTAGATTTACTTTTCCAGTTGATAAACAGTGCTCCAACCCCAGCACCGTAAGCAGTGCTTATAAACGGGTTGCTTGTGATAGGACAGGTTCCGGAGACACAGCCGATGTAATGGTAATATGCATATCCGCCGATGGCACCGATAAAAACCGGAATGATCATTTTGGCCGCTAAATAAGGCTTTTTTCTTAGGAGTAAGGCTTTTAAAATCTTTAAACATAAATAATAATAATAATTTTGAATATCAATTAGATATGAAAAGTTAAAAAAAGATTCAGCTTAATCGTACTGTTATTTATTAAAATAGATGGTTTCGGCTTTCCAGGTTTTCGGATTCCCGATTATCCCTCGTTTATAATTAATAAAATCAATTCTAACCGGCTGAACTCTTATTAACGTATAACTTTTATCCCTGTCCGGGTAAAAGCGTGTCCATCCTTCTTTCCAGTGTTTTTTCTTTTCGGCTTTGTCATTTACTATTTCAGCGATACCCGATATTACTGCGTAACCGATTCCTTTCTGGTCGGCATAATATATCGACACGTGCGGATCATTTTTAATTTCATTTACTTTCCTGCTCAAAGGGTTGGTACCAAACCAGACGACCATATTTTCATCCGGTGTAAATGCGTCCATTGTGCGAATATGAGGATAGCCGTCCGTCCCGTTTGTCGACAGTCCGCAATACCCGGCATTCATTATTATTTCTTTGGCCGAAGTTAATAATGTATCGGGGTTATTTGCTGATTTGCTTTGAGCTGAAAGCGGAGAAACGAAATAAAGAATTAAAATAAAAAGGAGAGATTTTGTTTTCATAACATTTCCATTTAATTTTAAAAAAATATTCACGGCATAATTTATAATTACCCCCTTCTCACCCTGCTATTAACAAACAGGATTAAGAGAAGGGGGAAAGAAACAAGAAGTGCTATTCAGTAGCTTTCTTCAATCTTTTCAATGTCAGCCTGAGCAGCAGTGCAGCAAACAGGGAAGTGAAGAAAAGCAGAAGGAAAAACTGCCACAGTTCCCAATGCTGATAGAATCTTCCGACAAACCCGGCAAGATAATTACCGACGGCGGTTGCCCCGAACCATCCTCCCATCATAAGTCCTTTCATTTTAGGCGGTGCAACTTTTGATACGAATGACAAACCCATCGGGCTGAGATGAAGTTCTGCGATCGTCAGCGTAAAATATGTTGATAATAAATAAAAGGGACTTACGGTTGTTGAAGAACCCTGTCCGCCCAATGCTTCGACTGACATTAATCCCTGCGCGGCGAATACCATAATCAGGTATGCGACACCCGTTATCACCATTCCAATCCCGATCTTTGCTGGTGAAGAAGGTTCCTTTCCCCTGCGGTTCAGCCATGCAAACATTCCTACAATTATCGGCGTCAGCAATATTATAAACATCGGGTTGAATGACTGAAACTGTTCCGGGGCTATTATGTTTTCCGAAGGCAGGTAATTCATCTTGTACACAATAATCGCTATTCCCGCGGCGACAAATAAACCTGCTATGCCTTTAATCTTTGCCGATACACTTTTGTTTAATAAAACATCCGGAGCCTAAAAGCACGGCAAGGATGGCGTGGAGCCCGATTATATCAAAAATAATATAGGTGAATTTGCCGACTATATTATGAGTGTAATCTCTTGCAAAAAGGGAAAGCGCCGCTCCGTTCTGATGGAAAGCGAGCCAGAAGAATATTACAATCGCAAAGATTGTTAGCAACGCTAATACTCTCTCTTTTTCCTGCGGCTTTGTAAGCTTCAGATCCTTTTCATCATTAACCGTATTTTTTGCCTGGTAGTCCGCATCTTTGTATTTGCTCTTAAGAAGAGTAAAGATGATCAGCGAAATAACCATTCCTGCCGCGGCAACACCAAACGCTGCGTTATATCCGTTTGCGAGTGAAGAACCGAAGCTGTCAATAAAATATTGTTTGATGCCGGAGGCTGCGAAAGGGGCATAAAAAGCGCCGACATTTATTCCCATATAAAAGATATTGTACCCGGCGTCTTTTAAAGATCCGCTTGAATGAGAATATAAATTTCCTACGAGCACCGAAATGTTCGCTTTGAATAACCCGTTACCTATTGCCACAACAGTCAAAGCAATATATAATGTCATTGGTGTCCCGGTAGGTATTGCCATTAACCCGTAACCAATTGCCATAATTACCGCACCGATGGTAATGGTTCTGCCGTATCCCAGGAAATTATCTGCAATCCAGCCGCCGAGAAGCGGTGTTATATAAACGCCTGCCATAAATAAGTCCGTACACGTTTGTTGCCTGAGTCGCGTCCCACGCAAAATTTTCCTGCATGTAGTAAACGAATACGGCAAGCATGGTGTAAAAACCGAACCGCTCCCACATCTCGGTAAAAAAGAGGACAAAAAGTCCCTTCGGATGACCTTTGAACATTACGTACCCCCGAATGTTAGTTTAGGAAATTATTTTTTAAAAATAATTGTTCTTGTAAAAAGAATTACTGTCGTTGTATGATGTGTTTTTTTGAATTCCCTCAACTAGCAGATTTTATAATGCTTGGAAATTAAGAAATGATATTCTGCAAACAAAGTGATTTGTGAAGAATATGGGAAATTGATTAATTCTTAACGATAAATTAACATATTTAGTGGAATAAACTCTTAAATTTGAATATTAAAATTTGAACTCACTGAAAACCAGGGATCAAAAATGAAAAAGTTAGCAATATTATTATTTGTATTACTAACGCCCGTTTTTTTCATATCGAACGCACAGACTATTACTCCGCGACCAAAACTGGTAGTTGGAATTGTGATTGACCAGATGCGCTATGATTATCTGTACAGGTTTGAGAATTTGTACGGTGAAGACGGGTTTAAAAAATTAATGAACGAAGGAAGCAATTTTACTTTTGCTCATTACAATTATGTGCCGACATATACCGGGACCGGGACACACGTCAATTTATACAGGGTACTACTCCATATTTTCACGGAATTATAGCTAATGATTTTTACGACAGGCAATTGAAAAAAGTAGTTTACTGCACATCCGATAATACTGTAAGCACGGTTGGCGGAACTGATAAAAACGGGGAGGAATCTCCGAAGAGATTGCTTGCTACTACTATTACAGATCAGCTTAAAGCTTGCGACAAACGGAAAATCAAAAGTAATCGCTATTTCAATAAAAGACCGCGCCTCGATTCTGCCCGGCGGGCACATGCCAAACGCCGCGTACTGGTACGACCCGGCCAACGGAAATTTTATTACATCAACTTTTTATATGAAGAAACTTCCGGAATGGGTAAATGAATTTTAACAACAGAAAGCTTGCTATGAAATATATGTCAACGGAGTGGGAGCTGACATATCCACTGGCGAAATATGTAAACACGCGTCCAGATAAAGAACCTTTTGAAGAGGATGTATTTAAAGAAGGGAAAACGGTATTTCCACATTCGTTTAAAAATCTTTCTGAAGAACAAAAACTGGATGATATTCGTGCTACTCCGTATGGCGACCAGATACTGGCCGATTTTGTAGGAACGGCCATTAAAAATGAAAACCTTGGAAAAGGAAAATATACCGACTTCCTGGCGGTTAGCTTCTCTTCAACTGATTATATCGGGCACGACTACGGGCCGAATTCCGTTGAGGTTGAAGACACATATATAAAACTTGATAAAAATATCGCCGATTTGATTAATGAACTGGATAAAACAGTGGGGAAGGGAAATTATGTTATGTTCTTAACCGCAGATCACGCTGTTGCCGATAACCCGGAATATCTTGAACAAAGAAATGTTAACGCGGGGAGATTCAGTCCATCAAATGTAAAGAAAGCGGTAAATGAATTTTGCAAAGAGACTTTCGGTACGGATGAGATTGTGGAGAACTTTTCAAATAAACAGATCTTTCTTAATTATAATGTGCTTCATAATCTGAAACTGGATGCCTTTAATGTTGAGCACAGGATCGTCCAGCATTTAAGGCACGCTTTCCCGGAAATCGCCCAGATGTACACACGTGCCGACCTGGAAAATTTGACGGCATACCGTACATCACCCAACCTGATTTTAAACGGGTTTAATCCCGCCCTGTCCGGGGACATAATGATAGAACTGCAGCCGGCATATTTATTCTCGGGCGGAAAGGAAGCAACTACGCACGGTTCAATTTATAATTATGATACACACGTTCCGTTGTTGTTTTACGGCTGGCATATACCAAAACAAACTATTAATAAGCCTGTTTACACGGTTGATATTGCGGCAACCATTGCTGACCTGCTGAAAATTCAGGAGCCGAATGCCTGTATGGGAATTCCTTTAATTAAAGGAAAGTAGATTATTTTATTTTGTGGTAGGTTTGTTCAGAGCCTTCATCGTTAAAGACAGTTAAAAATTCGTCTTTAATTCGGAAGTTTTCTGAGGTGGTGCGGTTCTGAAAATTAAACGAAATATTATTTCCCTTAATTGTAAAAGTTCCTTTCTTAATTTCAAACGGAAGACGAAAATATAAAACTCCGTCTTCTGTAAAATTATAAAACGCCGTTTGGCCGGCCACATTTTTTGATTTCCATTTACCAATTATTGATAATTTATTTCCACCATCCGGATTAACCCGCGTGTAAACTTTATTAGTAATTTTGCCGTTTGATATTTTCTTTTGATAGAGAGTATCACTTCTTATCTCAATAAAACTAGTATCTTTTTTTACCAGTTTATCAAAGACATTTACAAACGTGGTAATCAGTCTGTCATTTTTTATGTGGTATATATAATCGATCATAGCCCCGGTAATAAAATCGAAATTTCCATCAGAATAAAACACATAGCTGCTGCCGATACCGGTGTTTGATCTGTTTACTGATTCCCACCTGCCTATAATGTTACTATCATTCTGTGCAAGTCCGCTTCCCTGCAATAAAAATAAAATAATTGCAGAGAAGAACAGATATTTCTTAATGTCATTCAAGATTATTTTGATCTTTCAAATGCTATTTCAGAACCCGTCAAATCGTTTTCCAGAACCATAGTCTGGTTGATAAAGCGGACGTTCCATTTTTGCTGTTTTTGTCCTTTTAACTTGATTAGTAAGGATGAACCCTCATGTTTATATGTACCGGTTCTTGTTTCAAAAGGGACGCGAAAAATCAACCGATGATCCTTTGTGAATTTATACGTCATATCTTGTTTCGCGGAATTTTTCCCTTTCCAGTAACCGTGCTCAATATTTGTTTTATCAGATACTTCTCCTTCACGTTTTAATACGCGGGTTTGTTTCTTACCGTTTAAATTAAGCGTTTGAGTAAGAGTATTGTTTTTAATTTTAATTAAGCTTGTATCAGGGTGTGCTTTTCCTGTTTGTTTGTCTATATAGACAGTAATTAGTGTGTCATTATAAGTTGCGTAAAGATAATCTATCATAGCGGCGGATGTAATTTCAATTTTTCCGTTGTCTTTGAAATTCCAGATAGTACCTATCCCGCTTGACGATCTTAAATCAGAATCCCAGCTGCCATTAATACCTGGGAGTTTTTTCTGTGCAACAATTGCAGACTGAAATAAAAAAGCAATAATAAAAAAGAGGTATAGCTTTGACTTCATATAAATTAACCCGGTGATATTATAAAATATTTAATTTTATTTTTGTACTTCAATAAGATTTTGAATTTGCCGGTAATGATGATCAAAATGATTTTTTAAAAAATCCAGCATCTGGTTTGAGTTTAACCATCCTGCCAGCGGATGCTTAAAAGTTGCTTTATTCCCTATAGATTCAGGCAGTTTTTCTAGAGCTTCGCCAAAATTATTTCTTATAGTGTTCCATTTATTTTTAAGTTCCTGAATGTCGTATTCATCAGGCATATTTGTAAGCATTCTTGGTGCCTTAAATTTAAATGAAGATTTGAGGGCGAGAGACAGTGAAACATGCCTGAAAAATCCCAAAATTCCGGAATTATTCAGCTTTTCTGTTTTTTCGAGATTTTTTCTGAAAGCAATACAGGTCAATTGTTCCGATTTAACAAGATGAAAAATAATCTGGGTAACAGACCATTTTGAAGGATCTTTCTTGAAATTGATTTCTTTTTTACTTAAGCCATCAAGTTGCTTAAATAAAGCAATCCTGCTTTTTTCAAGTTCTTCAAATTTTATACTTAAATCTTGTTTCATCATTGCTTCTTTTGAACTTTTATTAATTCCAGTTTTTCTTTAATTCCAGGCCGACTAATAGTAAGCTGATCTTTTTTCTTATTAATTGTAAATCCAATGGTTATTGACGGATTGTCTTTAGATGTAATTGTAAACTCATTCCCGTTAATTTTATAACGGCCTTTAATTGATTTGACAATGAGATCTACAAATAAAGTATTATACTGTGTGAATCTTTGCCTTGCATGGTACCCGTTATAATTTTCTGAAAGCCATGTACCAACCAAGCCACGTCCTTTTGTAATGCGAACAGACTTAATGGTATTCTTACGCATTCCAACTTGATTTATCTGGTAAAGAGTATCGCCTTTAATTATTATCTGGCTGGTGTCAACCTCAGTGCTTCCTGTTTTAGGATTATTGAACATTGTAATAATTGAATTTCCTCTTGACAGATAGCTCCCTTTTATTGGAACTGCAACATCATATTCAACATTACCTTCTTTGTCAAAAGTCATAGTAACTTTTGTTTTTTGTTCCTTCAACACATTAGTAATCCAGTGGCCAACAAGAGTATTTGATTTTTTTTGAGCAAACGTATTTGCCATTAACAGGCATAAAATAATCGAAATATAAAGTGCTTTGTTTTTCATATTAATAAATGTTGATTTTTGAAAAAAATATGAATTAAAATCAAATTTTGAGTTTATCGTATCGGGAAGTGTAAATATATGCTATTTGAACCCCGGAATTCAAGCCATTAATCGTCTTTTTTTTTGTTAAAACTCTAATCAAATATCTTTTTTACGAGATTAATTACATCACCTATCGGTATCTGAAGTCCGGGCCCGACATTTTCATTTATAGCCTGATCTGATCCTTCAGGATATTTTTTCTTAAAATATTTGTGCAGTTCATCATTTAGTTTTTTAACCAATATTTGTCTTGAAAATTTTCTCTTTGCTATTCCTTTAGCCTGTTCACTCAAAATGAATTTGGCATAAACAGGGTTTCTAACAAGAAACGTATCTAGTAAAGATTGTGCGAACTGCCAATAATTATCCTTGCTATCATCAATTACTGAACTTACAATCAAAGAATCTTTTTGAATTATTGAAGTATCCGCAACAATTTCTGGCTGTGTTATGATAATTTTATCATCTATTGCCGGCTTTTCCTTTTTTATTACCGGTTCCTTTTCCACCTGAGTTTTGGTAATGGGATTATTTTTCTCTTTTGTTTTAGCCGGTATTTCTGAAAACAAAATTGTTGAATATTCAGATTTGCCTGTTGATAAATTTCCAAATTTAAAGAACATAAATATTATCAGAAGAATAATGTGAATTAGTAATGAAAGAAAAACAGCTGTTTTATTAATTTGCTTTTCAAAACCGTCTAGATTGTTCACTACATCTTCTGATAAATTTCAAATAGAGTAATAAAAGCCTTAATATTGTACTGTGAGGTGGCGGTTCTGTTTCAGAGGTGGGCGATAAAAGCCTTATTTATCACTTTCCACGTATTCAACAACCCAGGGGCCAATTCCGGTTATCTGAATGTCAGCAGACTCGTCTGTACAGACATAGTGGTGCAAAACAGGAGAATTAACTTAATATCCTGCAATGATAAATTTTACGGAATTCCTTTTATCAATTTTATCTCCTGATCCTACATAAACGGATCCCGATAAAATAGTAACTCGTTCGTTGCTTGTATGTGAATTAAGCTTAACAATTTAGTTGGCTGGAATTTTTATTCGTAAAGTATAAAGAGAGTCTAATTTTGGATTTCCTTCCAGAAAAGAAATTAGAGTGTCGGGCATTCCCAATCGCAAGACCAGGTCTTTTTCATTCAGCTGAATTCGATTATTTTGATCTTTCGTTTGAGCTGAAATATTCAGAGATAATAGGACTGCTATAATAATAAAAGATAAATTTTTTAATTTGTTACTCCTGTTTTTTCTAAATCCATTCAGGCCTCGTTATTGTTTTTTCATTTTTGACATTGCCGGTATTCAAAGTAGATTTTGGCTCTATTAATAATATGTGAACTTCTTTTTCAGCAACAGGTTTGTGTTCAACACCTTTCGGTATAACTATAAACTCGCCTTCGTTAATTTCTATGTCGCCCTCTTTTAGTCTCATTAAAAGAGTACCTTTATTTACCAGGAAGAGTTCGTCTTCATTAACATGGTGGTGCCAGTCGAATTCACCCTTAACCTTTGCCAGTTTTACGTGGCTGTCGTTAATTTCCCCGGCAATTCTCGGGTTCCAGTAATCATTAATCAGGCTGAATTTTTCTTTCAGGTTTTTCTTTTCAATTTTCATGACGTAGAAGTTTTTAATTAATAAAAAAAGCCGGTTGAAATAAAATTCAGCCGGCAAATAAAAGCGGAGATTTTGCTATTTATCTTCTTTTTTACCGGTATTAATGCCAAGCGGCATATAAGCCGGGCAAAAACTCATCAGGCTTGTAAGAAGAAAAACGATTGCAATAATTCCGAGTATAATTCCCAGGGTTCCTGAAATTACTTCGGTAAAATATAAAACAGCAATTACAACGGCGGCTAAAATTCTAACAGCCTTATCTGCATTACCCATATTTTTTTTCATAGAATCACCCTCTTATTTTTATTAGTAAAATAAATTATGCTTTATAATTTTTATAAGCAATATATAAAATTAAGCGACTTACTTTTTCACAAGGCTAATCAACATATCGCCCGCCTCCGGTTTCGGTTTTGTATCGTGTGTAAAAACCTCGAGGTTTTTGTTTTTATCGATTAAAAAAAGCGGAGTAACATTATCTTTGCCGTTTTTTTCCAGGTAAGTATTATAGTTGAACTTTTCGCTTAAATTTGTTGATCTTAGGAATATTTCCCTGTCGAAATATTTCATTATATAATCGCAATTTATGTTTTCATTGAAGAGAGTATGTCCCCTGAGTTCATGCGATAAATCATCATTGTCCGGATCCTCTTCTCCCGCTGTTGAAAGTTGATACACCTCGGTCCGTCCGAAAATTTTCAAAAAATGAATCGCTGCTAAGGAATTAATTTCCGGGTTTGGTGTAAGAGCAAGCAGGCGCCCGATACCGGAAAGATCAATTTCATCCATAACGTAGTCGGATAAAATGCTTCCATAATAAACCGGCAAACCCTCCATTTTAGCAATAGAAAGGTTGGCACGGTTTGTATCAACTATCACGCATCTTAGTCCTTTTGTTATCAGTATTTTGCCGATTGCCCGTGCAAAAGGATGACCGCCTATAATAAGGCAGCCCTGCGGGTTAGGTTCGGCAATGCCGAGCCATTTTGAGACCGGGACTGCCGAAAGCCCGTAGACCGTAATCGATGCTACAATAACAAGAAAGGTAACCGGCACAAGTATTTCCGCCGATTTGTATCCCAGCCTGACAAGTTCAAGTGCGAAAATTGAACTTACCGCCGCGGCCACAACCCCGCGCGGAGCCATAAAAGAAAGGAATAGTTTTTCCCTCCATTTTAATTTTGATTTTACTGTTGAAATAAATATAGCGGCAGGCCTTACAATCAGAATTAATGCGCCGACAAATATAAAGGTTCCGGCATTGAGCATCTGAATGTGACTTATTTGCAGCCTTGCAGCAAGAATTATAAAAAGAAAAGAAAGAAGAAGAAGCCGGAGGTTTTCCTTAAATTCTACAATATGTTTCACATTAACTTTTTTCTGGTTGGCGAGAAAAATACCCATCACTGTAACCGCAAGTAAACCGCTTTCACTTTGAATAATATTAGATAAAGCAAAGACTGCAATAACAAGGGTCAGTGAAAAAGGATTTTGCAGAAAGTCTGGTATCAGTTTATGCTTTAACAATAATATCATGGCGTAACTGCCGAGCACGCCAATTGTGCTGCTGATTAGAATAATTTTCAACAGGCCGGTAATAGTCTGCAGTGTAGCAGCGCCGAAGCCGGAAGCAATCAGCGCTTCAAAAATAAGTATAGCAAGAAGAGCGCCTATGGGGTCGTTGACTATTCCTTCCCACTTAAGAATGCTATTAATGTTTTGTGCCGGCCTGATGAGTCTGAGCAGGGGAAGGATAACCGTTGGCCCGGTAACAACAAGTATCGCGCCGAGTAAAAGGGAAAGCGAAAATTCCAGGTCAAGTATAAAATAGGACGCAAGCGTAATTAATATCCAGGTAACAGGAATAGCGATTATAATCAGGTTTCTGACAATCTTTCCGACGTGCTTTAATTCTGAAATTTTCAGGCTTAGGCCGCCTTCAAATAATATTATAGCTACTGAAATTGAAACTATGGGAAACAGCAGGCTTCCGAAAAATTCATCCGGTTTAAGCAGCCCGGTAAAAGGGCCCGCGATAAAGCCGAAAAGTAATAAAAGCAGGATAGACGGCAGTTTAAACTTCCACGCAACCCACTGCGCGAAAAGGCCAATTACAATTATGGCCGCCAGCATTGTTAGTATGTAATGATTCAATTACCCCCCGGTGATTGTTCAAGGTATTAGGCATAAGAAAATAATTAAAAACAAAACAAAAAAATATCAGGAAAGGAATTTTATAATCTCTTCCCGGAAGAATGGTTTATTACTATTTTTGATAATTTTATTTAAGAACTATCTTTACTGAAGAAAACCACAGTTTAAAACTCTTACCGACAACGTTATGAATAGTTGAAATTTTCAGCCCGTTATAATTTTTATAACCTTCCCAGGTCAATGCTCTTCCGTTTTTCTTACCCCCTTCCCTGTAAACCCATTCATGAATCAGGTTATCTTTCCCGATGTAAAGTTCAAAGATATCACCCGGGGTATAGCCTCCTGCCGAGGGTGGGTATTTAACTATTAAGCAGTGAGATGTTTTTTTACTGATCGGGTACGGCTTCATTCCAGCATCTGTAAGTTCAGCTTTCTTGTCCCATATAAGATGAAATGGAAACAGCAGCCAGTATTGATCATTAATAAATCTGGCATCGACAAAAGCTTTTAAAGAATCATTTCTATCTATATTGCCGGTTATATATGAATATGAGATTTCTTTCCCGTCCTTTCCGGGACCTTTAAATGTAACTTTATTTGTTCCGGGTTCCCAGTACCAGCTCCTTGAAATTTTTCTGTTTTTAGTTTTCACATTAAATGTAAAAGAGACAGACTTTACTTTATCAAACGAATTAAAACCGTAAGTATCCGCGACTTTTTTTGCAAGTGCTTCCGCTTTTGTCTGCGCAAAATTATTGTTCATAAAAATGAAAACTGATACCAGTACTAATACAATAGTTAATATTAAGGATTTCTTCATCGTTAATCCTCTTCGTTTATTTTTTAGATTAGATTATCAGCGGTTAGTCTTAATAGCCCGGCTACAGGGCAAAACTAATTCAGTTTTATTTTTAAATAATACTCTTTTTCCCTCTACCGTTTCAGGCATAAAATAGTACACAACAAGAGCACCGGATAAGTGTAAGAGCGCCAACTGCAATAAATGGAAGCTCAAAAAATATTACCGCAAGCAAACCTGCAATCAAAGGGCCCGTTGCAATTCCAAGCCCGAACCCCATTGTAATAATACTCATTTGTCTTCCTTCACCCCCGGACGTTGAAAGATCGGCCGCAATAGCAAATGCCGGCGCTGCAATAGCTGCTGCCGCCGCACCCTGGGCTAATCTCACCAGCACAAACTGGGTTAAAGTAGTTACTTCTCCTAAAAAAATAGTAGCAGGGGCCATCAAAATTAATCCGCCAATTATCAGGGGTTTTCTACCGATAAAATCGGACAGCCTTCCGAGGGGAACCTGCAGAAGCAGTCTTCCTACCATTAGCATGCTGAACGCGAAACTAAACCCGAAAGCGGTTATACCGAGTTTCGTATTAAATTCATTTTCCAGGGTTGTTACCATGGAAAACGCAGAAGCCATTAAAAAAGTAGCAAGTCCCGCACTGAAAATTCCGGGAGAAAGCAGGTCCATGTCAATTATTTTTATTTTTGGTCTTTTATTGTCTTTAAATACATTCCTCACATCATCGACCCATAACTGAATTAAAATCATCGCGAGAAAAATAAATCCGCTGCCGGCATAAAAGGCTGCGTTAAAGCCGTAACGGTCGAGAAGAAAACCGCCGATGAGCGGACCAATGACAAAACCAACCATCCTGAATGTACTATAAACTCCCATTGCCCCGCCGCGGGTTTCTTTTTTTGTTATTGCCGCCATGAGCGACATTGCCGCCGGGATTGTAATTGCTACTGCTATTCCCTGCAGGGTTCTTAGTACCAGGAGACTTAGATATGTATCCGCAAAAATAAAAAGAAACGTGCAGATACCGATCATACCAAGCCCGAATTGTATTAAGATTTTTCTTCTTCCCAGATGGTCTGCCAGCGCACCCATCAATGGTTGAAAAAACGCTACCACAAAGCCGTAAATTGAAATTAAAATCCCGACCATTATCGGAACAGGCAGGTGCAGGTATTCCGAAGGGAGCTTCACTATATAAAGAGGAATAATTATAAAAAGAATACTATTGCCCATTGCGTCGGCGAGGCGTGCAACCGAAAGAGCCAGTACAGCCCGGTTTACCCCGGTAGTCTTCATCAGTTTTTCTATCACGTAATTATCTCCGTAAGAACTAAAATCCTGATATTATAGTAAAAATAAAGATAATTATGAAATTTAAATGGGGTAACCGTGCCCTGTCATTACGGGCCCTGCTAAAGCGAGCCCGTATTGACAAAAAATGGAATCGTTGAAATGGAGGTAATTACCGAGCAATTCCTATTACGCCGCAGCCAGCCCTTGGACCTGCAGCACCGGTCGGTTGTGAGTAAAGATCATCAGTTCCTTCGTGAACTATTAACCCTCTTCCGATAATCGAATGTGGTCCCCAAAACGTCAGCATGTCATCAGTCCACTCCAGATGTGCTTTCCCGTTTGCATCGGCAGTAATATTTCCCATATCGCCAACGTGTCTTACTTTATCCATAGGTCCGCCGTGTTTTACATTTTCCGGATTAAAATGCCCGCCCGCGGAGGTTCCGTCCAGTGCACTGCAGTCACCGAATTCGTGAATGTGAAATCCATGGCTACCGGGTTTTAAGCCTTCTATATCCGCAACAACTTTTACACCACCATCTACTTTAGTAAAAGTTACAATTCCATGGGCATCATGTCCTTTTGTAGGATGAACAACGCAAACAGCTTTAGTGGTATAGGCCATCATTTTGTGATCTTTCATATTATGCTTCATCTGCTGGGGAAATGCTGTAACTACAAAAAATATTGCCATTAAAAACGTAAGTCGATAGAAATCCTGTTTTTTTGTCATAGGTTCCTCCTGTCTTTTATGAAGAGAAATGTTTTTATACTTAAATAATCTTAGGCTTATTTAAGCGAAGTTCTTTAAATTTTAATTAATTTCAGGAAAGTTACAAGATAAATATAAATCTAAACGCAGGGATATCTAATTATGCAATCTTTTAGTTAAGCGAAGTTTTTAACGATTAGTTCTGAAATAGTAAGACCGATACTCAAAGAAGCGGTTGCCGCCGGTGACGGGGCATTTAAAACATGGATCATTTTTTCTGCTTCTATAATTCTGAAATCATCAACAAGTTTTCCATCTGGTTCAAGTGCCTGGGCTCTTACGCCGGCGCCTTCACGGTAAATATCATCATACTCTATTTCAGGAATTAATTTTTGAAGTGCTTTTACAAATGCGTCCTTGCTGAAAGATCTGTGAAATTCGTGAAATCCCATTTTATAATGTTTGGCCGCCATTTTCCAGAAACCCGTATATGTTATCATTCCCAGAATATCGGGAATTGAAATATCAGAATGTTTGTATCCTTCTCTCTTAAATGCCAGTACAGCATTTGGCCCGGCTTCAACACCGCCTTTTATCATTCGCGTAAAATGTACCCCGAGAAAAGGAAATTTAGGATCAGGCACCGGATAAATCAGATTGTTTACGAGATGTTCTTTTTCTTTTTTTATTCTATAATATTCGCCGCGGAAAGGAACAATCTGCAGGCCCGGTTCAACTCCGCAAAGTTTTGCTATTCGGTCTGATTGAAGTCCACCGCAATTAACAAGGAATTTTGCCCTGATTTCTCCACTTTCGGTTTCCAGGATTAAATTTTCTTTATCCTTTTTTAAATTTAAAAAACGGCTTATGGTTTTTATTTCCCCGCTCTTTTCTTTTATTAGTCTTGAATAGGCATCTACAACATCTTTGTAATCTACTATTCCGGTTTCTCCGACGAACAAACCTTCAATTCCGTTTACGTGCGGTTCATATTCTTTTAATTCTTCTTTTGACAATCTTTTTATTTCCTTCAGACCGTTTTCTTTTCCCCTCCGTTCAAGTTCATCCAAAGAAGCTATTTCATTTTTAATAGTGGCAACAACAAGCTTTCCACATTTGTCGTGTTTAATTCCGTTCTCTTCGCAGAAGCGATACATCATTTCCCTACCGGTAGTACAGTTCCGGGCTTTGAGAGAACCGGGTTTATAATAGAGTCCCGAATGAATCACCCCGCTGTTGTTTCCTGTCTGGTGTGCGGCAAGATGATCTTCTGATTCCAGGATTACAATCCTATTATTTCTTTTTTTCTGAAGACTAAGAGCGGTTGCTGTTCCTACAATTCCTCCGCCTATGATCGCAATGTCGTAGATTTGTGAAGTGTTCTGCATCTAAATACCAAAGAGATATTAGTTTTAATATCTAAAAATAGCTTTAACGTTGATGAGATTAAAGTAGATGCTAAAGATTACTTGTAATAAAAACTTTCCGAACTAATGGCTGCCGGCAGACCTATAAAAAGCACAAGAGATAATACGCTTATTACGAATTGAAGTGGAGTATGACCGTTTAAAGGTGCGTTGCTCAAGGGAAGCACAACAAGATACATCAAAAGCCAGGTTAAAATACCGAATATTATTCCTGCAAAATATTTGTTTCTAATAATTGGTTTTACTTTTGGATATATGAAGAAGTAAAAAGTTGTAAATGAGTAAGCGATTACTAAATGAAATATCAATCCACAAAACCAGTAAAAAGCTCCGCCGGTAAAAGCGAACTGTCCGAATACACCACTCGCAATAAAGTAAAGGATTATTACCGGATTTTTGCCGCCGGAAATAATCAGGTAATTCACAAAGGAAGTTGAAAGATCGAGTGTACCTGCCAGAAAGCCTGTAAAGAAAACATATTTTACAATTCTGTAAGAGGCTTCTTTTTTCTTCTGTGAATATTCAATTTCCATAGTTATCTTATAAAGAAAAAGAAATAATTACTTTCTTACGGTAATTGTATTCAAAAAACAACTTAATTGTTATGAAATACATAGCTTTTTTACGAGCGGTAAATGTTGGGGGACACAATAAAATAAAAATGGATGATTTGAAAAAATTAGTCGTATCTCTTGGTTACAGAGATGTGGAAACAGTTATCCAGAGCGGAAATCTAATTTTTGAAACATCTGAAAGAAACATAAAATCAATTACAGATAAAACAGAAAAGAAATTAAAAGAGTTTATGAAAAAGGAAATAAAGGTTTTTGTAAGAAAAAATTCTGAGCTTCTAAAAATTGTAAGGGATAATCCGTTTGGAAAAACCAAAGCTGATGATAAAGTTAAGACCTATGTTTTCTTTATGTACGAAGAACCTTCAGCGGGAATTAAAATTCCATTTAAGTCTGCCTCCGGTGATGTGAATGTATTTAAGAAAATTGATCAAAATGTGTTTATAATCGTTAATAAAACACCTGGCAAAGCTTCATCACCGAATAATCTCATTGAAAAAACTTTCGGAATTCCGGCAACTGCGCGAAATTGGAATGTGGTTTGTAAAATTGTGGAAAAAGCATCAGGATAAACGATATGGAAACTAAATATTTTCCGGATCAGCAGAAATTCAGAAAATGGTTGGAGAAAAACCATGATAAAGAAAAGGAACTAATTGTCGGGTTTTATAAAAAGTCATCTGACAAACCGAGCATTACCTGGCCGGAATCAGTTGACCAGGCATTGTGTTTCGGTTGGATCGACGGTATACGCAGATCAATTGATGACGTCAGCTACTCAATAAGATTTACTCCAAGGAATCACAAAAGCACCTGGAGCGCGGTGAATATAAAAAAGGTAGAGAAGCTAAAAAAACTGGGGCTGATGATGCCTTCTGGATTGGCAGCTTTTAATTTTAAAAAAAACAAAATTCAGGTATTTATTCGTTTGAACAAAAGACGTAAAATTCAATACTGAATTTGAAAAGATTTTTAAAAGAAATAAAAAAGCCTGGGAAAATTTTAAGAGGATGGCTCCGTATTATAGAAAAACAGTTACTTATTGGGTAATGAGTGCGAAAAGGGAAGAAACACGATTAAAAAGATTGAATACTTTGATTGAAGATTCGGCCGATGACATGAAGATTAAACAAATGAGGAGAGCGGAAAAGGAGTAAAAAATTTGCAACCTTGAAGGTCATTCAAGCGACCTTCAAGGTTACGCGTTAAATTATTTAGCTTTCTTTATATAAATATCACCAACTATTGTAGAAATACTAACTGTATTTTTTCCGCCATTAAAACTTCCGGTTCCTTTTAAAGTCTCACTATCATCATTAGACCATCCACCGTCTTTTATTTCTTTTGTTTCGTTCAGATTAAAGTCGCTGTAGATTTTATATTTTCCTCTGTCGTCTTTATTATATGTAATTTTCGCTTCAATATTCATAGAAAAATTAGCAGGTAAAATGAGTGTTATATCACCGCTCATTGATTTCAGCTCGATGTCTTTATTATCTCCTGTCCCTATCTCTGTTACATCAACGTCACCGCCCATTGTAGTTGCGGTTATACTTCCATTTACCGAGCGGAGAAGTATTTTCCCACCCATTGTTTTTGCTTTAACATATTTATCAACGGAATTAATTGTAATATCCCCACCCATTGTATTTACTTTTGCTCCATAAGGCGCTGTGTTCAGATTTATATCTCCGCCCATAGTTGAAAGATTAACCTCTTTCCCTACGCCGCTGCCATCACGTCTCTTAAGGTTTTTAATCGTCACATTTCCGCCCATGGATTTTCCGTCAACGTTACCAGTAACATTTTCAATATTAACTTTTCCGCCCATCGTCGTAACTTTCCCGTCAACATCAGAATCTGTAAGCGAAATTGGTCCACCCATAGTTTTAAGCGACACATATCCTTTCAGATTGGTAAGTGTTAGTGAACCACCCATCGTTGTGCCTTTTAAATCACCTTCCAGGTTATTAAGTTTTACACCACCGCCCATTGTGTTCAAATTTCAGATTGAATTTTTTCGGAACTTTAATTGTAAAATCAACTTTTGAGTTTCTGTGATTGCGGTGATTATCATATTCAGTGGTTATATCAACGCCGCCTGAGGTCTGATTGAAATCTAAATTGATATCTTCCCAGTCACTGCCCCCTAACTCAGCATCAACAGAAACAAGATCTTTATCCCATCCTTCAACATTAATTGAGGCTCCTGTATTGAAATCCAGATTCAGTAGTTTTCCGCTTTGCACATTAAATTCTTTATGGACACTTTTTGCTTTTTGTATACTTGTTGAATTTACAGCAAAAGATAGTGGTGAAATAATTTCACATGTTGGTTCAACTGCTGAACCGCTGAGAAGCACTACCATTAAAAATGATGCTCCGGCTAATAGAATATTTTTCATTTTTCCCTCTTAATTTTTATTTCTTTTTAATTTCAATACTTCCATTAACCGTGTAGATTTCAATATTACCATTACCCCCGCCGTTAATAGAATATTTAGTAATTATTTTGTCTCCCTTACGATCCTGGGTAAGCAACTGATTTTTAGCTCCAAAATCGGAACGAATCAAATCTGATAAATCCTTATCCTCATATTGACCATAATGTCTTGCCAGTACAGTTGCAGAAACATATACTTTTGCATTTGCGGGCAGGTACAAAGTAACGTTTCCATTCATAGATTTTATTTTACTTGTGCGATTGTCCGAAGGATTTAGTTCGATGTAAACATCGCCACTTTTGGTATCTGCGTTAACGGAGCCGGTGATGTTTGTCATCCTGATACTTCCACCATAGGTGGTTGCATCAATACTCCCCTTGGCACCTGATAGTGATATATCACCTCCATAGGTATTAACGCTTGCGTTACCTGAAATTTTACCTACCTCTATACTTCCGCCCATTGTTTTTATCTGAGCGTTGCCGCCAATATTGCCAATGTTAATATCGCCGCCCATTGTGCTAACGTTGATCTTATTTCCCGCACTTTTAACATTAATATCACCGCCCATTGTGCTGATGTTGGCTTTACCGTTAATCTTTCCTGTCCTTACATCTCCACCATTTGTTGAAAGATTCAAATCATTGCCGATATTACCAGTTGTAATATCTCCACCGTTAGATTTTATACTGGCTGTTTCGGTTACATTACCCAGGGTAACATCGCCGCCAGCAGTAAATATTGTGGCAGTTCCTTTCAGATCACCCGTTTGTCTTATATCACCGCCTTGTGTGTTTACTTCTGTATTAAAGTCAGATGGGATATTGATAAAAATGGAAATATTACCAGACCAGTTCCAGTGGTTTGAACGATCGCTTTTGATCTTTACTGTATTACCTACAAGTGACGTAGAAATATTGTTGAGAATGTCATTGTCGTCTGCTTTAATTTTTATCCCCACTTCATTTTTATTCCAGGTAGATATTGAAATATCTCCTGAGCTGATTGATACATTCAGTGTTCCGCCTTTATCTACATTAAATGATTTTGTCTTAACGACTGAACCATCCTGCGCATTTGATATAGCGGAGAATGCGAACAGCAGAGTAAATACAAATAATAATTTTGCTGATTGTTTCATTATAGTTGTGCCTCCTTAACAAGTGATGCCGCACGAATCCGGATATATTCATTGTCATCAGTTTGTGATTTTTGTTTTAAAATCTTTAAAGTTTCTTCATCAAATTTATTTCCTTCCATAGTAGCGGAAGTTAATGCGTTTATAGCCGCTATTCTTATTCCGGAGTTTGAATCATTTACAAGCGTATATAAAAGAGCGCCTTTTATCTGCTGATCGTATGGAAGATTAAGCAGGGCAGTGAGCGCTCTTTTTCTTACGCCGGGGTTGCTGTCAAGTTTTAGTGTTGAAATAAGTGCCGATTTTATTTTAGGATCAACTGTCCCGCTGCTATATTCAGTTTGGTTGGCAATTGCGCTGACCGTGTTAAAACGTGAGCCGGGATTTTTTTCATTTAATAATGCCTGTGCAAGAATCATCTGAATTTTCGGATCATTTACATTTCCTTTCATTGTAACCGGCTTTAACGGCTTCAAATGTAAACTGAACTTCGCCATCGTTGCCGGCCGGCTGGACGAATCTTACGTTTGTAATTTTAGTTGAGGCCGGGTCTATCTGTGCTGTTGGGTTAAAATTATTACCGGCTCCAGTATGAAAGAATACATATCCCATAAATAACCCCACAACCAGAGAAGAAGCGCCGCTATCAATGGCTTATAATTATAAAATGAAAAATTCTTCACCCCCTCAGTTATTTTTTCGAAAAAAGATCGTTTCGAAATTTCCTTATCCAGAGCCAGGCGTAGATCACGTCTTGCGTTTTGTAAAGAAAATTCATCTGTCTCCCGTTTATCAAGCTTATCTATGGCTTTATAAAAATCGTTCAGCTTATCATATTCGAACTGGCAGTCATCACATTCAATTAAATGTTTGTGCAGTTCTTCAAGCTCTGCATCATTTAATTCCTGCAGAAGAGCCAATTCCATCATCTCTATATATTTTTGATGTTTCATTTTATCTTCTCCTTCTACCTGTCAAAATCTTTTAAGTATTCTCTCATTTTAAGAGTAGCGTTGAATAAATAATTCTTCACAGTGCCGTCCGATAAATTCATCATTTCGAGCAATCTCTTTTATCTTATACTCTTCAAAATGTTTTAGCGAAAAAACCATTTTTTGTTGCGGCGAAAGTTTCTCCAGCGCATCTTTTATATTTTCGGAAATATCGGAGCTAATTGCTTTCTCATCGCTTGAAGAATCATTCTCTATTGCTTCGTAAGCATTATAGCTTTCGCCGTCAGCATCCGGTTTGTTCTTCATCAAGTGATGCATATGCATATTTTCTTTTCTTTGTTCTGTAAGTAAGTGCAACATTAACTGTTATCCGGTAAAGCCAGGTCGAAAATTCACTTCGGAATTCGAATCTTTTGAGCCCTTTAAAAACTCTTAGAAAAACTTCCTGGTAAATATCCTTCGCATCATCCTGATCATTGATATATGAATAAGCAAGTGAAAGAACATTACGGTCGTACTGGTATATCAGCTTCTCAAATGAAGCCATATCACCGTGCTGTGCATTTTTTATAAGTTCAATTTCTTCTTTTTGCATCATTTTTACGTCCGTCTGTTGTTTTAGACTTAAACCATCAGCAAAAGGTTGGGTATAAGAGTTTATGTAACATGCAATTTAGCAAAAGAAATGAATTTTGCCGGTTGTTTTACATAAACGGCATAATTGTGCTAATTTATTATATTATAGATGTTTAAACGGTCTTACCTGTGATAGGGTGTGAAACAATAATAATTAAAAATGTCTGTTGTGATATTTATCGCCGATTCAAATAAATTGATACTTAGAAATTTTTGTTTTACATTCTATCTATAGTTTTTATAAATTAAATCTAAAGTTTTGATACTAAAGTCAATATTGGGAGGAGAACAATGGAAAAAAGAAAATTTGCAAAATCAGATGAAGAAATTTCTCTCCTCGGTTACGGATGCTGGGGAATCGGGAAATCGATGTGGATAGGAGCTGAAGATACGGAATCTAAAAAAGCACTGCACCGGGCGATTGATGAAGGGATCAATTTTTTTGATACTGCGCTGGTATATGGAATGGGACATAGTGAAACGCTTGTTGGCGAAGTGGAAAAAGAATCCGGAAAAAAATTATTTGTAGCTTCAAAAGTTCCTCCTCAAAATATGGAATGGCCTGCCGAGGATAATTCAAGTCTTCAAAGAAACATTTTCTAAAGAATTATATTATTAAAAAAACCGAGCAAAGCTTAAAAAATCTTAACCGCGATCATATTGATCTCATGCAGTTTCATGTTTGGAATGATAAATGGGCAAAGGAGGATGAATGGAAAGAAGCGGTAACAAAATTAAAAAAAGATGGAAAGGTCAGGTTCTGGGGAATTTCAATAAATGATCATCAGCCGGAAAACGGAATTGAAGCAGGAAAGACAGGGCTGATCGACAGCTTCCAGGTAATCTTCAATATATTTGATCAGAAACCAACCGAAAGGCTTTTTCCGTTTTGTAAAAAAAATAATATCAGCATAATTGCCCGCGTTCCTTTTGATGAAGGAGCGCTTGACGGGAAATATCGGTCCGCATACAGATTTCCCGGTCGGGGATTTCCGAAATAATTATTTCCGCGGCAACAGGAAAATGGAAGTAAAGATTCGTGTTGATAATATCTGGAACGATGTTAAAGATGAAGCTGAAAGCATGGCCGAAGCTGCATTGAGATATATAATTAGTTTTGATGCGGTTACTTCAGTAATACCCGGAATGAGAAAAGAAAAAAATCTTTTGGCAAATATTCAAAGTGTACAAAAAGGTCAACTCGCAGAAGAATTACTAAAGGAATTAAAAGTTCATAAATGGTACAGGAATTTTTACGAATAAATGAATAAGAAAACAATAACAATTTTCGGCAGCTCTCTTCCGAAAGAAGGGGAAGGAGAATTTATATTTGCTTATAATTTAGGGAAACAATTAGCCCAGAATAATTTTAATATCTGCACCGGAGGTTACAGGGGAATAATGCACGCTGCTTCCAAAGGAGCAAGAGAAGCAGGTGGAACAGCTATAGGAATTACAGTTGATCTGTGGGGGGCAAAACCAAGTGAATATCTTACCAAAGAAATTAAATGCAAATCTCTTTCGGAAAGAATAGAAACATTAATAAAGAACGGCGACGGGTTTGTTATTTTACAGGGAGGAACAGGCACTCTTTTAGAACTGGCTTTTGTATGGGAAATGGCAAATAAGAACCTTATAGAAAAAAAGCCGATTGTTTGCCACTCAATTATGTGGGAAAAAATTGTTTGTGTAATGGAGAAGCAAATTAAAAAAGAAAAAAGAGAAACGGGGCTTATTAAACCCTGTAATGATGTAAGTGAAATCATCAAAAATTTAATCTCTAATTTGAAATAATTTATGAATAAAATGAAAATAATTATTCTTTTTGCTTTTGTATTTGTTCCTTTTCTTTTTTCACAAACTAAAAAGGAAATAAAGATAATAGTAATTACAACTAACCTTCCTGCCAACTCAAATATTTATATCAGTGGGAATATTCAACAACTTGGTAATTGGAATGCTGATATTGTAAAGCTAAATAAAAAGGACAAAAACACCTGGGAAAAATCTTTTTATTTCAACGCAGGAGAAATTTTAGAATTTAAAATTACACGGGGATCCTGGGCTAATGAAAGATTAGACGATGATCTAAAAATTCCATCGAATACACGATTAAAAGTTACAAATGATACAACAATTACTTATACAGTAAAAAAATGGTCGGACCAGGTAGAAAGGAGAATAACAGCTCATGGCCAAATAACCGGAAAAGTTGAATATATTCACGAACTAAAAGGTGATGGAATTCTTCCAAGGGATATTATTGTTTGGCTGCCGCCGGGGTATGAAAAAAATAAAAAAGAAAGATATCCGGTTCTGTACATGCACGATGGACAAAACATCATCGATCCGGCTACATCTTCTTTTGGATATGACTGGCAGGTAGATGAAGTAGCAGATAGCCTAATAAATGCGGGTAAAATTAATAAAGTAATTATAGTGGGCATTTACTGCACTGCTGATAGAAGCCTTGATTACGGAGGCTCGAAATCAAATGCTTATATTAATTTCATAGTTAATAAAGTTAAACCTCTGATAGATAAAAATTATAAATCTAAGCCAGATAAAAAAAACACAGCAATTGCAGGTTCTTCTCTTGGTGGCATTATATCTTTTATGATTCTTTGGAAATATCCTGATGTATTTTCAAAAGCAGCGTGTCTTTCACCTGCATTTCATATTGGTGAGTATAATTGTATTTCTGATGTTAGAAATTACAAAGGGAAAAAGAATGTTAAAATTTATATTGATAATGGCAGTCTGGGATTGGAAGAAAAATTACAGCCTGGAGTTGATGAAATGCTTAGTTTGCTTGGGGGAAAAGGATATGTTAGAGGGAAAGATCTGGAATATTTTAAGGCAGCAAATGCAGAACACAATGAACGGGCATGGGCAAAAAGAAACTGGAGATGGCTTGAATTTTTATTCGGCAAAAAATAATTGGATGCTAAAATAACATCCGGAAATGCCCGGATGTTATTTTTAAATTTGTTAGTATTACACTTTTCTTTCGAACGCAATTTCCATTGATTTAAATTCCTTACCTTCCACCTCGTTGTACATTTCTATTGTATAATGGTCTTTATCTATAATTTTAATTACTTGCTTTATTTTAACATCCTTACCCTGCATCGGGTCGTAGACATTGCCGAAGTATGTTATAGATTTAGACTTTTTATCATATTTGCCTGTACTGATGGATGTACCTGTGCCCATGTTATCTATCCATATACTGGTAAATTCTTTTTTAGCATTATCATATCCCTCCAGGCTCAAACCATTAAAGGGCATTCCCATCATAGTGCCTGAGTGGGTAGATTTGAGATATCTGCCCCCCAGTATCATTTCACTTTTTGCAGTACCTTCCATAGTTTGTGGCGGGGCTGAGGGATCCATCCAGAAAGTTGTAACTACTTTCCATTCACCTTCGTGTGCAGCCATCATTTCGTGTGCCCATCCGGGCGTCATATATTCATTCCAGGCCTTTTGTTGAGAGGCCATGTCCTGGTCCTGTGCAAAAACCGGCGCTACCATTGCCACACATAGAATCAGAAAAAAAACTGCAGAAGTTCTCATACGATTCATATTTCTCTCCTTGTTTTATGATTTTTGAATTGGAATTAAAATGCGCATTTTTAGTTTTATTTAAATGTTACCGGATGGAGAAATTGTAATTGAGAATTTAACGGAAAAAATTAAATGTGCAAGAGAAAAAGGACAGAGTCTTTGTTGAATTAATGCCTATTTATAAAAAAATTGGCACAATAATAAGCCCAATCGGTTTCAGGTGCATTTTTTTTATGGGCTTTTTCAGCTGAGGTAAGCAAATAGACTAGTTCGCCAATAGTGAAATGTTTGTTTAAATTTTCTTCCAGTTTTTCTTTCATATGTTCGGCAAACCATAAAGGCCATTCGGGATCTTCAATAATACCGGTCTGAAATTCTTTTCTGTGTTTTTGCTCTGCTTCTTTGAAAAGGGAAATTATGTTGTTTTTTATATTTGCGTTCTGCATAACGAAACTAAATTATTTATTCTTACAACCTTTTGCAAATAAAAATTATTTTATTTTTACTTTTATAGTTATTCCCTTAATCATTTTATTTGGTTGGCTTTTTATAGCATTTAGATTCTTATACAGCTCAGTTTTGATGTGTAAAGGTTTAAAAATATTTTTTAGTTCGATTTTTAATAAAAATTACGGAAATTAAGATCAACAGAAGTAACCAGAAAAAGTATGAAAGATGAATATCTAATAAATAACCTTAAAAAAGGTGATTTGCATGTTTTTAAAGTTCTGGTAGATGAGCACCAGAAAAGAGTGCTGAATACATGTTACCGATTTGTTAATAATCGCGAAGATGCCGAAGACCTGACTCAGGAAGTATTTCTTGAAGTTTATAAATCAATTTCCTGGTTTCGTGGTGATTCAAAACTATCCACCTGGATTTACAGAATCGCGATGACAAAATCTCTGGATTTTTTAAGAAAACAAAAAAGGGAAAAGCGCTTTGGCATAATGAAAAATATTTTCAGTGATCCCACTCAAGGGAAAGAAATCAGTGGTCCGAATGATGAAGATCCTGCCAAAAAGACAGAAGCGGGTGATAGGATAACAATATTGAACTAAGCGCTGGAAAAACTTCCGGAAAATCAAAGAGCTGCATTTACATTAAGTAAATATGAAGAAATGAGTTATGCAGAAATTTCAGAAATATTAAACACATCTGTATCTGCAGTGGATGCATTAATACAAAGAGCCAAAAATAACCTTAAAAAGAGGCTTTACCATTATTATGAAAAAAAGATACTTTAACAACGCAGTTTTTTAAAAGTTTTGTCGTCAAATAATTAGTGTGAGGAATATTTATGGACAGAAATGAGAAAATAAGAGAAGAAGTTGAAAAGACATTAAATGCTACGGAAAAAATTAATGAGCTGGAGACAAATGAGTTTCTTTTTACAAGGTTGGAATCAGAAATAGAAAATTTTGGAAACGGTAAAAAAGGATCCCGCGGCATACCGGGTCTGACCCTGAAACCAGCGGCGCTATTTCTTTTTCTATTGCTTAATATTTTCACTACGTTTTATATTATCAATTCTGATAATAAAACATTAACTTCCAAGAAAACCTATCTTTCCGCAATTTCCGCCGAGTACAATTTAAATCACGCTTATAATTCAGGACTAAATAAGTTGATGGGGGAATGAAATGGATATTCTATCGAAACAAAAATTAACGAACCTACTGATTATCATTCTGGTCGTGATAAATATTGCCAGTCTTTCATTTATCTGGTACAGGCAGCTGCAGAGTCCGCCTCCCCTCCCTCCTCATCCAAAGAGTCCCGGTATACAACACGTCAATAATTTTTTCGGGAAGGAACTAAACCTGACACTCGACCAGGAAAAACAATTTGACAAAATCAGGAAAGAACACGTGGTAAAAACAAACGCAATGAAGGATAAAATGGGCGGGCTGCGAAGGGAAATTTTGGAGGATTCCTTCAGCGATAATCCGGATACTGACAAAATAAATAAACTTGCGGAAAAAATAGGGGAGACACAGAAGGATTACGAGGAATTTCTTTCAGAACATTTTCGCAATCTGAGTGCTGCCTGTAATGCAGAACAGAAAGAAAAGCTAAAGAAAATTTTTATGACCTCACTTGTTCCACCACCACTTCCCCAGCCACCTGTTCCCCGGGAACTAAAACCCGGTGTGAAGCCACCGCCACCGGGAAGGCCGCCAAAATAGCAAGTATATATTAAAGGGAATGCAAAAAATTCCTCTGATGATAATTGCAATACGAAACAAAACAAAGCATCATCTTTTCATAGCGAAAATATTTATCTTGTTGACTAGGAAGGAAAAATAAGGTGAGTTTACAAAGGTACTCTTCCCGCAGATATTGAAAGCGCATGCTAAAATATTAGAAAAGGAAAAAAGTTAACTTAGAGTGTTGCAAAATTTTGTGAATCACTGGACCATATTGGAGCGCATTTAATTGCAGGCAGTACTTCTTCAGCTGAATCAACCAACGTCCACATATTTTTGTGGCGTTTATCCATAAAATTTTCCTGTATACAATTATCCAATAGTTCAACCAGCGGGTTGAAGAACCCGTTTGTGTTTACCAGAATTATTGGTCCTAAAAATATTCCAAGACGCTTCCACGTTATTGCTTCCATTAATTCTTCCAGTGTTCCCGAACCTCCGGGCAATGCAATTGCAGCGTCAACACCAGCTATCATCAATTGTTTTCTCTCGTGCATATTTTTTACAATTTGTATTTCGGTAAGTCCTTTGTGAGCCCACTCAAGGTCAACCATAAATTTCGGAATTATTCCTACTATCTTGCCGTTTTTTGATAAGGCCCCATCAGCCAGATGTCCCATTGAACCTGCACCACCGGCACCATAAACAATTGTAACAGAATTTTCGGCAAGTACTTCGCCAAGTTGCCTGGCTGCATTTTGAAAACTAATATCAGATTGACTACTTGAGGCACAATAAACACATACTTTTTCTATTTTCATCTTACTAAATTCTGATTAATGATAGATTTAATAAATTAATGTTTTGTTTCCGACAAAGCAATGAATAATTAATTTTTGAAAACAGCATATTCACCGGGATAATTAAGTATTATTGTAAAATAATGGAATGTTGAGCCACCCAAAGCTCCGTCAATTGCTTTATCCATCCACCGTGACATAAAACCATAAAAATTGTTATCAGGTCTCATCGTAAACCATACCGGACCCACACTATATCCGCCTACAGAAACTTTTGGAACTTCAATCATCGGCATATTTAAAACTTTATCGGCATCTTTCACAACCTTCCAATCAGGATGATTTTTTTCCCATTTTTCAAAAATTGATTTCACGATAAAACTTGTTCCTCTTTCCTGGGGCATTCCATCGTTTAATGAATTATACGCACTGTCTTTTAACGAAACTAATGCACCGGTATCAAACAAAAAATTCAATGTGTCTCCATCAACTTCCGCAGTAAGTCGTGGGAAAAAGGTTGTTTTATTACCGGATGTATCTTTTTGAAACCCTAACGGAACCAGATGATTTTTATCAACACCAGAGAGTTTAACTGAGTCCATTACTCCTACAGATTTTCCCGTGTAATCAAGTTCCCAAATCTTTCCTGCAAACCATGTTCTGCCTAAAAATCCATCGGCGCCACTAATTTCAGCCTGGCTGTTTCCCGGTACATACATATTTTCTCCAAAAGGTGGTTTATTAAGAGGAGGTGGTATTGAATTTCCCGGCTTAAATTTTGGAAAGGGAACCATTAAAACGGCATTTTTACCCATTCTTAAAGACTCGGTTTTAAGTCCTAGTTTTTCAACGGTACTTTTAAACAGCATATTTGCTCCGCCACCGGTATCGGTATAAAGAGTTAATTTAAAACCTGTTTTCGTTACTGGCTGTACAAAAATTCTGTCCGCCTTAAATTGGGCGGGTATTTTTTTAGTAGTTTGTGCAGATTCCTTTGAACAGCCAATTAGTAGCAATGTTAATACGGATAAAAATATTTTCAGAGACTTTATAAACATTAGTAATCCTTAAGTTTTTTAATTTTTTATTTAGTTCCGGGTGTTCTACTCCAGTAAACAAAATCAGTTACTGCTGGAGTTCCACCGAGCGTTCTGACAATCTGAGCAATTTGTCCCCTGTGATACAAAGAATGTCCAAATAGCTGGGTAAGAATTTCATCCACCTTATTGGTGTATAAAAGGTTTTCTGTGCTTTTATACTCAAAGATTCGGTTTAATTCTGTCTCATTGAGATTATTGAAATAATTATCCAGGCAGCGTTCATTTTATCTGTTTTATCATTTAAATGTTCCACATTTACGCCTGTAGGGAATAGATTATCGAGCATATTTTCCGCGTGTCCCATCCTGTGAAGCCACAACCATCTTGCTCCTACAATATGAGCATAAAGGTCAACCGCTTTTTGGAATTCTTTTGTCTGTTTCTTCTCATTCGGCAGATCAATTAAAGATGCAATTGTTTTTGAATGTGAATCCTGTTCATACTCAAACCATTTCCAGAGTCTTGATATAAAATCAGAGTTCATAAATATCCTGTTCTATGTTAAGTGGAGTAAATTTTTTACGAGAGATTTGAACAAACAACAAAATCTAGTTTTCTAAAAAAGCTACAGTTGAGTTATAAACCATTTCAACATTAAGTTCTTTAATACATTTAAATTTAACATCATCCCGAAAACAAATTAAATGCCGCGGCGAATAAATAAAACAAGGAGCACAATCAAGATTCAGAGTAACAATTTTATGCTCGGTTTTCCATGGATGTATGTATGCCGGGTTAGTCGGACCAATAATTGCAACCACATTAAGTTGCATTGCAGAAGCAACGTGCATCAGACTTGAATCATTTGAAATAAAAACTGTGCAGTTTTTCATCAAGGCAGCGCTTTGTGGTAAATTTAATTTATTCACACAAAAAACATCCGGGGAATCAGTTAACAGCCTGATTTTTTCTTTCAGCTCATCTTCATCGGGGCCACCGAAAATCAAAATTTTTGCTTTGTACTTTTCTATAAGTCTTTTTGCAAGTTCCGCAAATTTTTCCGGTTCCCATCTTCTTTTAATATGATTTTTTAAAACCGCTGTGCCCGGATGAAACCCAATAATTAAATCGCTTTCACTAATATTATTTTTTCCTAAAAATTCCTTTGAGGCGTTTATATCATTGTCAGATAAAATAAAATCAAACACGGGTTCTTCAGAATTGAAATTTTCATTTAATAATTTTTCAACGAGCTTAATATTGGTCTGTGCGTTGTGAAGAGTATCATCTTCAGTAATTGTAATGTTATTCAGCCAGCCAAAATTCTGAAAATCTTTTCTTAAATAATTTACGGCCACTCTTTTTTTTGCACCAAGAAGAAAGTTAATAATGTTGTATTCTTTTCTGTTTGATGGGTAAACATTAATCGTAATGTCATATTTACCGCGCATACCCAGAATATAATTCAGTGAGTTAAGTGAACCTTCCTTAAGAAAATCGAACAGATAAACATTGTTTATGTTTGGATTTCTTTTATAAATATCCTTTGCACCTTTTATCATTGTAAGAGAGTCAATTTGAGCATCCGGCAGAGATTTGCGAAGTAATTTTAAAGCCGGGGTAAATATCAGCGCGTCACCAATTCCGGAAAGAGCAAGGATAAGTATTTTCATATAACTGTTAGGTCGTAATAAGATATTATTGTTTTAGACTATCTGTCAGTTGTTGATATTTCAAAACATTTTGCCTTACATTCGGATCATTAGGATAAAGTTTCTGCAATTTCTTCCACGTTTTCAGAAGATTTTTGTAATCGTTAGTATTCTGGTAAACACCAAGCAGTACCCTGAAAGCAGAAATATCACCCGAATTTATTTCGAGAGCTTGTAAGGCTTCCTTTTCAACTTCAGATGCAATTTTTTTGTATTTATCAGTAGCACCAGCCATCAAATAGACGTTTCCTATTTCAGCATAAATATCATAATCCATAAGAACAATGTCTTTGTTTATTTTGCTCATCATTGAATCCATTACGGCTATTGCTTGTTGTCTCTGGTTGTTGTCAACATAATAAAATGCGAGCTTTAGGAATGCATTTCTATAATTTTGAAGCATTCTTGCCTGATTATCATTAATGAACATATCACCTTTGTGGAGACCTCTGAATTTAAATCCGCGTTCAAAATTCTTATTGTAACTATTGTTCTCCTGTAAAAGTCCTTTTGTCAATGCCGGTAGATTAATAAAATCAGCGGACCTTCTTTTATTTTCAGGTACAAGCCTGGATGCCATTCCTTCTAATTTAAGTAAATTGTTTAATCCGATTTTACTGTTAACAGAAGTTGTAGATGCAAAATAAATTGGTCTTTGCCAGTTATTTGCTTCAATTATTTCTTTAACAATTAAATCCTGTACACGCACAGCTTTTATATTCCCAAAATCAAGAGTGCTATTCATTGTGAAAGTTAAAGAACCACTTTTTATCAATGATGAATCTTGTATATCCATTCTGTCTGTATTAATATCCTGTGGAATCGGGAGAGTAATGTTTTGTGATTTCCACTGTACAGCCCCAATCCTGTCAATTTGCTGGTCTGATAATCTAATTTCTATAGTACCAACATTATAAGGATCGTTATTTTTTAGCTCGCGGATATACCAGGGTGTATTTGCCAGGCTAAGACAAACTATCTTAACATCTCTGCGTACACCTTCAACATCCTGCAAATACCAGAGAGGGAAAGTATCATTGTCTCCGTTTGTAAACAGTACAGCGTTTGGTGCGCAGCTTTGCAGAATATTATATGAATAATCCCACGGCACCCAGTTGTTTGATCTGTTGTGAGTATGGTAATTTGTTTTAAGCATGTTAAATGGAATAAAAACAATTCCAAGTGCCAGCACACCAAATATTGCCGGCTTTGCAAAATTAGTTTTTGATAATTTTTCCTGAACTAATCCAACCAGGCCGCGCATACCAATGGCTATCCAAATTCCATAGACAAAGAATGCACCCACATAAAAGTAATCTCTTTCCCTTGGCTGTGGCTGTTGTTGGTTCTGGTAAAAAGCAGTGAGGTATCCCATAAAGATAAACAGCACCATAAAAATCGCAGCCATTTTCCAATCTTTTCTGAAATGGAAATAAATGCCGATCAAACCTATGAGAAATGGAATACAGTAAAGTGAGTTGGTGCTGTCTCCAGAAAAATGAATACTAAAAGCCTTTCCAAGGAAATTTCCGATGCTGTTAAACGGTGCAATATCCGGTCCTGCATCCTGTGCCCAGCTTTCTCTTCCCGCAAAATTCCATAACCAGTATCTTGTAGTCATGTGATTCATCTGGTAACGCCACCAGAAGTCAAGGTCGCTATCATAATTTGTGTAAACACCCTGCTGGTGGGGCTCACTTGCGAATCTTCTCATAAAGATCGGGAAGTCGCCATACTGGTCTCTATTTAAATATGAAACAAGTTCTGAAAAATCATTTGGTTCATTTTCATTCATAGGAGGATTCTGGTTCGAACGAATTATGATCATCGTATAAGTGGTAAAACCTAAAAGAATAAAAATTACTGACATAAAAGCCAGGTGCATAGTTCTCTTATCATTTTTTACGGAATAATAAACACCGTAACCAAGTACAGCAAGTAATACAGCAAACACGAAAATTGCGGTACCCGAATGATCGCCAGAGATTGATGCGATAACACCCGGCAGTATTTTTACAATACCGGGATATGTAATAAACAATGCAGCACCGCCGATGATAAAGGGAAGATAAATAGAATTTCTGTTGAATATCTTTTTCCAGAAAACTCCCATTATTACAGCACTAATAGCGAGCATTATCATTTTAAATTTTGTATCGAAGTCACGATATTCTTCGGGTGAAGGAACATTTTTCCCGGTTTGACTTCCCCAGAGAATAAAAGCAATTATTAATATAACTGCAGCATGTCCAAGAAATATTTTCCCCGATAGAATTAATTGCTTTTCATCTTCAACATATTTTCTGAACATAATTATCATTACTACAGAAACAATTGCCAGTACGCTCATTAAATGAACGCCCGTTGAAAGTCCGATCAGGTAGGCCAACATAAGAATATATTTCTCATTGTCTTTTGCATCGGCTTTTTCATTCCAAAGAATCATTAAATATGTGATGGCTGAAAATAAAAGTGTGCTTGTTGCATAAACTTCTGCTTCAACACCGTTGAACCAAAAGGTATCGCTAAATGAAAAAGCTAACGCCCCTATTGCAGCGCAGATAAATGTTGCTAATCCATCAACGGAGTTTTTGGGATCTTTCCCTCTGTAATTCTGAATTAATTTTACAGCGATCAGGTACAGAAACATTATTGAAGAAGCGCTTGCCAGCACAGAAATGTAGTTAATCCTGAGTGCCACGTTGCTGGCAATTGGCAGCATCGAAAAGACTCTGCCGAGTAAAGTAAAAAGTGGTGCTCCGGGTGGATGAGGAACCTGAAGTGAAAATGCAGCTGCTATAAACTCTCCGCAGTCCCAAAATGAAACTGAAGGCTGAACCGTAGAGAACAGAACTGTTGCAGAAATTGCAAAAACAATTGCTGCGAAAATCCTGTTAATTTGTTTATAGTTCATTTCCACCTCATATTATAAAACAGAGACCAAAAATTACTCACAATGGGGATATATATCAATAAAAATGGACAAATGGAGAGCTAATCCGTAGAAAAGTTTTTTGGGCAGTAACCTAATTTCGTTAAAAGATTCTGAAATAAATTCAGAATGACTATAAAAATAATTTAACTATTTGAAATTAGGTCACAGCCAGTATTGTACAAGACCTTTAAAATTAATTTTTAGTAGTATCCTTTGCCTCAACCAGTTGCTGGTATTTTTCAACATTTGCTTTCACTTCCGGGTCACCCGGATACATTGCCTGGATTTCCCTCCAGATATTAAGCAGTTGTCTATTATTACCCTCGTTTTCATAAATATCCAGTAAGGTTCTATAAGGTGAAAGATCTGATGGATTATCCTTTAATGCCTGTCTTGCTTCTTTTTCAACTTCAGCGGATATCTTTTTATATTTATCTTTCTGGCCGAGGTCCCAATATAATCCGCCGATTTCGTTATAAAGTCTGAAATCCATTCTAATTAAACTTTTGGGTATTTTTGCTGACATTGTATCCAGCACAGCAATTGCTTTACTGTTTTCGTGGGCGCTTTTATAGTAAAGAGCCAATCTTAAAAATGCTGTTCTGTAATTTTGAAGCATTCTTTGGTGATTATCATCAAAGAAAATATTGGGATTATTCAGTCCGCGGAATTTAAATCCCCGTTTAAAGTCTTTGCTGAAACTATGATTTTCATGCATAACTTCCTGTCGTAAAGCCGGTTCATTTATAAATTCGGTATTTTGATTTGCCTGCTCAGGAACAAGCCTGAATGCCATACCTTCAATTTTTAAATATTGATCAAGCCCGAGTCTGGCATCCTGCGAACAGGTAGTTGCAAAGTATATGGGCCTTTTCCAGTTGTTGTCCTGTATTATTCTCAGTACTGCAATATCCTGTACTCTAATTGCTTTAACATTTCCTACAGTTAACGTGTTGTTCATTCTGAAAGTTAAAGATCCTTTTTTAATAATAGAAGAATCCTGGATAAACATTCGATCAGTTTTTATTCCCTTCGGAACAGGAAGTGTAATATCCCGTGGTTCCCATTGAACAGGAGTAATCTGGTCAATCTGCGCATCCGAAAGTTTTAGATCAATAGTACCAACATGATAAGGATCATTGTTCTTTAATTCTTTTATATACCACGGTGTATTTACAAGGCTGAGGCAAACAATTTTAACATCTCTTCTTACGCCCTCAACGTCCTGCAGGTACCAGAGCGGGAAAGTATCATTGTCTCCGTTTGTAAAAAGTATTGCATTTGGTGCGCAGCTTTGCAACAGGTTATATGAATAATCCCAGGGTACCCAATTATTTGATCTGTCATTCATAAAATAATTTGCCCGCAACATATTTACCGGGATGGTAACAAATCCAAACAATATAAGTCCGAAGACAAGCATCTTCTGTTTAGAAAGGTCACTGAATTTTTCTATTATCAAATCAATAATTCCGCGGAAGCCGAGTGCTATCCATAATGAAAATATCATGTACGCACCAACGTAAAAATAATCTCTTTCCCTTGGCTGGGGTTGCTGCTGATTTTGATAGAACGCGGTAAGGTATCCCATAAAAATGAAAAGGATAAAAAATATCGACGCAAGCTTCCAGTCCTTTTTGAAATTGAAATAAAGTCCAAGCAATCCAAACAGGAACGGCAGAGCAAAAAGTGAATGCGATGTATCGCCCGCAAAGTGCAGGTTGAATACTCTGCCGAAAATATTTCCAATTCCGTTAAAAGGAGCTATATTCGGACCCGCATCCTGTACAGTGCTTTCTCTTCCTGCAAAATTCCAGAGTATGTATCTTGTCATCATATGATTCATCTGGTATCGCCACCAGAAATCCAGATCACTTGAATAATTAGTGAAAACTCCTTGTTGATAAGACTCTGTAGTAAATCTTCTCTGGAAAATCGGGAAATCACCGTACTGCTCTCTGTCCAGATAAGTAATGAGAGTTGAAATATCTTTTGGATCATTTTCATTCATAGGCGGATTCATGTTTGCGCGGATAATAATCATGGCATACGTGGAGAAACCAATAAGAATAAAAACGATTGACATAAAAATAAGGTGCAGAGTCTGCTTTTTTGTCTTGATAAAATGATGAACCAGGTATATTAGTCCGCCAAAGATGCCTAGGAAAACCGCCAGTGCTGTGAACAAACTGTTTCCGGAAATCGAAGAAATAATTGAAGGAAGAATTTTTACAATTCCCGGATAAGTAATGAACAGTGCAAGGCCGCCAACCAGAATCGGAAGATAAAATGAATTCTTGGTGAAAATCTTTTTCCAGAAAGCCCCGATATAGAGTGCACTGAGCGCAGCAATTATCATTTTAAATTTACTATCGAATGCATGATATTGATCGGGTGTAGGTGCGTTCTTGCCGGTATTTGCTCCCCATAAAACAAACGCAACAACTAATACAAGCGCCACATTACCAATAAAAATAATTGAAGTCTTTTTCAGAGTTTCATCGTCATTTACATATTTTCGAATAATTATCATCATACCTACGGCTACAATTGCCAGCACACTCATAAGATGAACAGCTGTTGATAATCCGATCAGGTAAGCTATCATAAAAATATATTTTTCATTGTCGCGGTTATCCGCTTTTTCACTCCATAACATCATCAAGTAAACAATTGCGGAAAAAAGTAACAGACTTAAACCAAAAACAATTCCTTCCGATCCGTTAAACCAGAATGTATCACTGAAAGAAAAAGCTAATGCTCCAATTGCTGCGGATAAATAAGTGCCTAATGCATCAACTATACTTTTAGGATTTTTGCCTCTGTAGTTTTCAATAACTTTTATTGCTATCAGGTAAAGGAACAAAACAGAAAAGGCGCTCGATAACACAGAAACGGTATTTATTCTATGGCCGATATTTTCAAAAATCGGGATCATCGAGAAAATTCTGTTCATTAATAAAAAGAAAGGCGTTCCGGGCGGATGAGGAACCTGGAGCGCATACCCGGCGGCTGTAAACTCACCAACGTCCCAGAAAGAAACCGAGGGCTGAGCCGTCATAAATAAGACTGTCGCCGAAATTAAGAAAACAACTGCACCGATAATTCTATAAAGTTTTTTGTTGTCCATTATTAATCCTGAAATAACAATAAATAAATATTTTTGAAAAATTAATTTTTAAATATCACCCGGAAAGCGTTCGAATAGCATTTCTGATAAACTATCATTCGTCTTTCTTTTTAAAAAATGAATCATACTTAGATCTGTCAACCGGCTTATTGTATTTATCGTGAACCTCTTTCAACCTCTTCATTGAGATAGTATCAAACTCTTCTTCATCTTTATGACGTTTTAGAAACATTTTGAACTCACCCAATTCTTTGGGGTTCAATTTACGTTCATTGTTTTTAAGATATTCTATATACTTCTTTTGATCGCGGTAAGACATATAAATGTAACTTTCTTTTAATTACAGAATCTGGTTATATTTAATGTAATCTTTAATTCTGCGAATACGGGGAAATAGCACAAATTCATGATTCAACAAGAATTAAAATAACTAAACCCGAACCAATTATAAAGATTAAAGACCGCTTTGTTCCTGTAAAAACAATATTAATAGAACATTTAGTTTGACGTTTTTGTTCAAAGTTTGTTCATTTTTAAGAGATTTAATATGAAATTTGAAGAAACACAGCCAATGGTCTCAATAATTTTAACAGTCTATAACCGCCAGGATTATTTGAACAGGTGTATTGGATCAATACTGAACCAGACCTATAAAAACTGGGAATTGATAGCTATTGATGACGGGAGTAAGGACGAAACACTTCTTATACTGAACAAGTATGCCGCAAAGTTTCAAAACATAAAAGTAATAAAACAGAAAAATCAAAAGCCGCCGTTGAGCAGAAATAATGGAATAAGTAAAACTTCGGGTAAATATCTGACATTTATAGACAGCGATGATGAGTATGAAAAAGATCACATTCAAAAACGTGTTGAGTTTATGGAGCTTAATAATACAGTGGATCTAATCCATGGTGGAATAAAAATTATTGGGAATGAATTTGTTCGTGATAAGGACAATCCGGAAAAACTTATTCATTTATCCGATTGCTCTATCTGTGGAACTTTTTTCGGTAAAAGAAAGGTTTTTACAGAACTTAACGGTTTCAGGAATATTCCTTATAGTGAAGATTCTGATTTTCTTGAGCGCGCTGATAAGAAATTTACCGTTAGGAAAGTTTTTTTTGAAACATATATCTATCACCGGGATATAACCGACAGCATCACACATAATTATGAACCAGAATAATTTTAAGTATTACCTTCTCAACAAACCATACGGCGTACTTTCCCAGTTCACTGATAAAGAGGGAAGAAAGACTCTCGGAGATGTTTTCAAATTCCCAAAAGGAGTTTATACAGTCGGCAGGCTTGATATGGACAGCGAAGGACTCCTTCTATTAACCGATGATAAATCACTTACCGATCACTTGTTGAATCCGGAAAACAAGAATGAAAAAGAATATTATGTGCTAGTTGAAGGAACTCCTACGAAAGAAGATTTACAGAAATTAGAGAGAGGAGTAGTAATTCAGGGCAAAAAAACGCTTCAGGCAAAAGTAAAATTAATTGATAAACCCGGCTTCTCCGGAAGAGTTCCACCAGTGAATTGTAAAAAAAACACTTCATGTAACTGGTTGAGTATAGTTATTACAGAAGGAAGATTCAGGCAGGTAAGAAAGATGACTGCGGCTATAGGTCGCCCGGCTTTAAGATTGGTGAGAGTGAGGATGAAAAATTTATTATTAAGCGATTTGAAACCCGGGGAAGCAAGAGAGCTTACAGAAAAAGAAATTGAAGATTTAAAGAGATAAATCTGCCACGGTACGACCGTGGCAGGTCTACATTTTTAATTACCGGATGAAGTCTATTTTATTTCGGATGTACAGGCAGGGCACTTTGTTGCCTGAACCGAAATTACTGTAAAGCAAAAAGGACAGCTTTTTGTTGTCGGTGCAGCCGGGGGAATTTCTTCTTCTTTTCTTTTCATTTTGTTTATTGATTTCACAACCATAAATACGGAGAATGCTACAATCAGGAAACTAACAACTGAATTGATAAAAACGCCGTAATTGAGCGTAACTGCCCCTGCTGCCTGCGCGTCGGCAAAAGTAGCATACGGGCCCGCAACCTTTGCGCCACCCTTTAACAGAATATATAATGAAGAAAAATCAACGTTGCCCAGAAGGAGCCCTATGGGTGGCATAATTACATCTGCAACAAGTGATTTTACTATTGTACCGAACGCCGCGCCTATAATTATTCCTATTGCCATATCAAGCACATTGCCTTTCATGGCGAATTCTTTGAATTCTTTTAGCATGTACCCTCCAGTTAATTAAAAGGATTGTGGAAACAATATAACAAGTGGAAAGTTAATTTCTAAGAAAAATATTTGCTTTAAAGTGGAATTTTAAAAAGGGGCTACTAATCCAATAATGTCGCTTCGATTGAGCCTCATAGAAAAATATGATATTAAAAGATGTCTCTCCCGGCAAGTCGGGATCCAAATGACAAAATAAAATTTTCTTGTCAACTGGCGTTAGCTTCATCTCAGTAAAAAATTATTAATCGCTAATAATAAGTTATCTTTGTTTGAATGGTTGTCTTTCTTCCCAGGTCATCAAGGCAGGTGATTTTTATCCTGCCGTCATTTGGTTTAAAGAATATTTTTCTTCCCGGTTTAGTCTTCGAATAAAACTTATCATTTATATACCAGTACTGCGTTTGAATAGACGGGTCTGATGCCGCGAGAAGCATTACCTGTTCTCTGGATTTCTTTTCTATAAAATATTCGTAGTCTGCCGATGGTGATAAAATTTTAGGTCCATCACCGGAAAATCTTGCCGTGCAGTACGGGTTATGCGGCGGCGGCCTTTTAAATGGAATTTTATTTTTCAGGAACCATAAGGTTAATTCGGGGTCATAATCAGGGTAGGCAATTTTTTTGTAACCTGTTCGCGGGAGGCACTCAGTGCAATATTGAATTTTCTCGTTAGTACTGACATAATAGTTTTTATAAAGGTCACAAATATTATTTGGTGAAACCTTGTCAATATAATAATCAGCGATTAATGATTTACATTTATCCGAAGGGATCAAACCTGTTTCGCTGCATACTTCTCTTTGAAAAACGCTACCGGGCTTATCGAACCACAGTTTCTTTGGTTTGTAATCGATAGAATTAAAAAGATCGAATAGCAATGGAACAGCCATTTCTGCGCCGGAAAGTTCTGGAGCGCCTTTTCCATCAAAATTTCCCATCCACACACCTATTGTATAATCCGGATTGTAGCCAATCGCCCACGCATCTCTCTTTCCGTAAGACGTTCCTGTCTTCCAGGCTATTTTAGGAAGGTTGGTCGCGGATAGAAATTCTGCAGGGTAATCAGGACGAACATTCGAAGAGAGAATATTATCCGTTAAATAAGCTGCACCGGGAGAAAATATTTTTGTTCCGTTTCGTTTCTTTTGGGCTTCACTTTGCAGATAATTCAGTTTATAAAATTTCCCTTTGTTCGCAAATGTTGAATAAAATGTAGTAAGCTGTTCCAGCCTTACCCCGCATCCGCCTAGAATTATTGATAAACCCAGATGTCTCTTCTGGTCTGAAATATCTGTAAATCCTCCTTTTTCAAGCACGGGAATAAATTTGTCGAACCCGACCTTGTTCAATAATCTTACTGCGGGAACATTCAATGAATTAATTAAAGCAAATCTTGCAGAAACTTCATCATGGTATTTTAAGTCGTAATTTTCAGGCTCATAGCCGTTGATATCTGTTGGTAGATCGAGTAGTTTCATCTCCGGTGTGAGCAGCCCCCAATCGAACGCCAGCGTGTATAAAATTGGTTTTAGCGTTGAACCAGGTGAACGAACAGCATTAACACCGTTTACCTGTCCGGAAGCAAAAACATCATTAAAATCTGCCGAGCCGCAATAACCGACAACAGAATGAGTTTTGTTATCTATTATAAGTACAGCGCCGTTTGAAACCTGTTTTGATCTTACCCGTTTTACATAATTGAATAATAATGTTTCGGCAGTTCGCTGAACATTTGGGTCAAGAGTAGTTTTTATTTCATCACCTGGATAATTCTGTGCAACATATAAACTAAAGTGTGGTGCCTTGTTTTTCACCGGGTATCTTTCTGTTACTATTGGTTCGCTCAGTGCGTCTTTAAGGTCGGAAGCCTTAAATACTATATCATCCATAAAATTTCTTATCCATTTATTTCTCATCAAATATGCAAGAGAATCATTTCTGTCGGTTCGCAAATCATTCGGATCATTGGGAATTACTGCCATTAATATTGCCTGAGCAAGACTGAGTTTATCCGGCGGCCGGTTGAAAAAAATATAAGAAGCCGCTTTCACTCCTTCTACGTTTCCTCCGTAAGGAAGCATCGACAAATACATTTCAAAAATTTCTTTTTTACTGTAATGAAGTTCTAGTTGAAGTGCGCGGAATATTTCCTCTATCTTTTTTGTGTAAGTCCTTTCCCCCGGCTCAAGCATTCGTGCAAGCTGCATTGTAATTGTGGATGCACCTGAGACACGATGACCTGTTAATAAATTTTGGAAAAAAGCTCTTGCAATTGCAATCGGATTCACACCCGGGTGCCAGTAAAACCAGCGGTCTTCTTTCTCTAAAATTGATTTTATAAGCTCGGGTGAAACTTCATCAAGGTGAACGGGCATTCTCCATTTATCATTTTTAGATAGATAGGTGCTAAGAAGTGTTCCGTCTTTAGCATAAATTATTTTTGAATATGGATTTTGCCGGGGGAGTGGAAATACTTTATCGAGTGTAAAAACTACGGCCCCGAAAATAAAAACCGATATTACCAGCTTCGATTTCAGGTATGGGAAAGCTTTTTTTGCCAGCAATTTTATATCTGCGTTCGGCTTTGAAAAATTCATCTGCACATCGAAATAATAAACAGTAGTGCCCTGATTGAGCAGAAGGGATCTCGAAATAAATTCGGGATGACATAGTGTAAATTCAGGACATTACCCAAAAATTCTTTTAAAAAATAAAAATTTACATTCAATTTACCCTGACAACTCCTGCGCCACTTAGCGAACTGATTTCAGGGTCATACATTGCTTCCGCTCCTACAACCGGCAGAACGAAAGTGCCTTTGTTAACAACGCGGATCAGATAATAAAAAGTCTGCGTTGTAAGCCGTTTTGCACCGGTAAATAATATCATTCTGTCGTCTCTAACATCCATGTACTGAAGATTCATGGTGCCTTTGTATCTGTCGGATAGTTGTGATGTTTCCGCCAGTCTTGGATTGTCAATTTCAAATCCCGATGGCAGAAGATCTGTAATTACCACGTTGTCAGCGGATGATTCGCCACCCTGCAATGTAATTTTGCAAATTACCATTTGTCCCTGTGTGAATGTATTGTTTGTAATTTCAGACCCGCTCCGGTAATCGAAATAACTTCTTCTTACACTAATGTGAGAATCTTTTTCTTTTACCCCACTGTTTTTTACACCGCTGATATTCTGGAAGTAATAAACTTTTCCTTTACCACTTCCTTTTAATGTAACAGACTTTGCATTAACCGGCAGTGAAAATGTTTTATCTTTCCCGTTGAAAGTATCGAATTTTTTCCCGTCGGCAAACACATCAACTTTTACATCGCTATTTTCACCAATCCTTGATGCCTTACCCAATGCGAGGAAGGCGAATGATCTGTCCTGAGTTGAATAAATGCGATCCATCATTCCTGCCAGGTGCCTGACAATAAATGGTATCTGAGTGTTTGAAGGATCAACTTCGACTAGTACGTTCAGCATAATAGAATTTGCCCTTGCCTCAGAATCAAATGAGCCGCCGGATAATCTGTCAGTATTTTCAGGAGAATAATTTTTAGGAATTAATTCATAATATGAATTCCACTGATTCATTAATGCGTAAGCTCCTGCCAGAAGGTATTTACAGTCATCGGAAACAAGATGTGGTTTTGATTTATAATAATTCATTGTTGAAATATCGCCTTTACCCGCCGAGGCAAGTACATAAAGCGAGTACAGAATTTCCTTGTTTGCGATCTTCTTTATTGTCCTTGAATTATTTTTATATGTCACATAATCAAATGTGCTTTTTGCACGGGCTTTGCTGCTGATATAATTCAGCAGTTTATTAAGCATATTTTCATTTACATTAAATCCGGCTTTTTTTGCCTCAACTAGAAAATGCGCCGCGTAAACAGATCCCCACCAGTTTGAATAAGATCCGCCCGGCCAGTAACTTAGAGATCCGTCCGGCAACTGCATCGATTCGAGTTTCCTAATTCCCTCATTAACAAAATATACTGGTGAGGTAGTTTTATAATATTCTGGTGCAACAAGCATAGCCAGATCTTCAAAATATAATTGCGGAAAAATCTTTGAAACAGTTTGTTCAACACATCCGTATGGATAGCCGACCAGGTACTTGAGAAATTTTGCGAATTTTAAAGCAGGGAATTTGCTGATTGTTAGAGATGAAGTTACTGTTCCGTCAAGATAATTTGAGGCAGTCGCAAGATTAATATCACTGCCATTTTCAACCACTCCCGCAGAACTTTCAGTGTAATATGGTGAAACCGGCCGGACACCAATATTAAATTCATCTTTTACTTTTGCTAATCCCGAAGTCTCAAGTGAAATTTTCCCGGCCCCGGTTTCATTATCTGTAGTAATCACAAACTGAACCTTGTTTGTTGAGTTCGCATCCAGAGAAACGTTCTGGCTTGAAGAGGAACGAACTTTTAGAGGACCATCAACTTTAATATTTACAGTAGCGTTGCCTTTTGAATTTGTAGTGTTGATAAGTGATACAGGCATTACGAGAGAATCCCCCGGCGCCAGGAATCTGGGTACCTGCGGTTCCATTATCAGATCTTCTGATACTTTCATTCTTGATTCCCCTGATCCGAACCTATCGTTTGTATAAGCAACTGCCATCAGGCGGACTTCTCCGTTGAACTGCGGAATATTTATTGGGACATTTACTTCGCCGTTTCCGTCAGTCTTTAATATTCCGCTCCAGAAGGCAAGCAGATTAAATCGCTGACTACTTATAGGGTTAACGCGTTTTTGTAACTGGCTTGCAAGCATATCCCCGCCGGTGGATGATTTTATTGAGATAATTTCAGGCAGCAATAATTTATAAAGATCAAAACTGCTTACATCTAATGCGCGTTTTGCGTACATAAATTCGTATGGAGTCGGGGTTAAATAATTTTTGATCTGTAAAATCCCTTCATCTACGGCGGCCAGTGTTACATAAACATTTTTCTGCGGAATAGTTTTTACAGTAACTTCAATTTTCTTATTAGGTTTGATTTTAGATGGAGCAGAAATTGTTACTGGAAGACGGTTACTTTTCCTTTCAACTCCCATGGATGCAAAACCATGTGCAACAAGGAATGGCATTGACTGGTTTGCAGTGTGAGCGCGGAATAAGGTAGCGGTTACATAAACATTTGGAATATATTTTTCATCAAGATTGAGCTCAATCTGTGTGGATCTGTCTTTAACTTCTACATATTTGTAATCATAAACACCGCCTCTTTCAATTGTTACTAGCATTTTACCGGCAAATGGAGTTGTGAACAGAACTTTCGCCTTTTCTCCGGGCTCGTACGATTTTTTATTAAATACAATTTCAATTCTTCCTTCTTTATCAACTTCAAAGGAAGATGATGAAGAAGAATACCAGTTGTAAGCATAAAATTTAGCAACCTGGTAATAATCACTTCCTTTTCTTGATATTCTTAATTCATATTCACCATTTTTACTGACAGTAACCGGAATGTCCTTTTCTCCTCCGGAAAGAATCATCTCTTTTTTCCATTCAGTAATTTCTTTTTTCTCGGATGCATAAACATAACGGCCAGAATTATTTTTCTTTAAGACCGTTTGCCATTCAGTTCTTACAAGCTTAATGTCTGTTCTTAAATTTGAAGCGTCGTTATCCTCTTTATCAACGGCAACAACTTTAAAATTTATTTTTTGATTGGTCCCGAAATAATATCCGGGCGTTTTTATCCCTATAAAATATTTTTGAGGATAGATATCAAAACGGCTTATTCTGTTAACGGGTCTCCCGGTGAGATCAAAGACGCTGATAAAAGCGTAGCCCCCTATAATACCTGATGATTGTAAACCCGGTGCGGCCACTAGTGGTATGTTGGCTGTGCCGTTTTCATCCAGGTTGCCGTCCACAAAATAGTTGGGATATCCCGGGTTTTGAAAAGATGAATTCCCAAAATTAAATGTTGAATATTTTTTACTTTTAAATTGTTTGTGCCTGAATTGAATGTCGGCTTGATATTTTAGCCCGGCTGCCTTTCCACCAAACAAAAACTCGGCATTAATATTAATATTCATAGATTCACCCGGAAGAAGAGCATTCTTATAATTCTTAAGTAATATCCGGATTTTATCGGGTATAAAATCTTCTATATTGATAGTATATGAACCAATAAGACTTTCTGAACCTGTGTAAACATCTGTTCTGTACTGGCCTGTTTGTGCATAGCCCGGGATTTTAAAGGATAAATCAAAAGAACCTTCTGAATTAAGAGTCTTTTTAAATTCATCAAAAGTTTTTCCGGTTGGTGAAATTATTTTTATAATTACCGGGATATTTTTTACAGCTTTCGTGAATTCATCCCTGACAATTCCTGAAATATTTACCTGCTCGCCCGGACGGTAAAGATTTCTGTCGCCGTAAATAAATGTTTTATAACCTGAGGTATATTCTGTTTGTCCGCCAACGTCAAATCTGGAAGTTTCAATCCGGCTTTCCTGCAAATCAATTAAATTAAAATCATCACCGGTTTCTGCAGTAATTATCCTTGGCTGAAAATCTTTCATCTTATCTTTTAGATTCTCAAATTTTACAATCCCCTCGGAATCGGTCTTGCCGGAAACGATTAACTGATTGGTTGAAGAGATAAGAGAAATTTCTACACCTGGTACCGGCTTTGTTGTAGCGATTGAGTTAACAAAAACCATTAATTGGCTTGAAGATTCTTTTGCAATAATTCCGAGGTCGGAGAGTGAAAGCATTTTTGTCGCGTTTCGCCAGCGGTCTTTTGTCGAACGTGACCTCAACCACATACAAACCTTTTAATTTTTCGCTGCGGATTTTATCAAGGTTAATAGAGAATTTTTCGAGCGAATTAGGGCTGTTTATTTAATTTTCTCTTTTCTTTATAAAGATGGTGACCATAATCATTTACGTTGTAGTATGGATAGTAATAAGCATATCCGTAATCATTATAACTGCTGTAGTTGTATTGTTTGACAAAATAAAGAACATTGTTTTTATAAATCTGTGAGACCTCAATATCAACTGCTGGTATGTTTACTGCACTGAGCTCAAGATTATGTTGGCCTGAAAGCATAAGGTATTTACCACGCCTGTCTGCAAAATCCAAAGACGGATCTAAATTCACAAAACTAACCTGTTGTTCAAAATCAAAAGCAAGTTCACCTCCATAGAGTCCGGGAAGTCCTTTTTTTATTATCAGGTCAACTACCTGTGAATTATTAAAACTTCCCTCTATTCGAAATGAATTATCGTTTACGAAATAAGTAAGATTATTACCTGGATCGGTTTTTACAAAATCTTTAATCCTTTTTTCATCTACGCGCTGCGTAGTAGAAACTTCAATCCATTTATTATCACCATCCATTCCACTTGCTACGCCCGTAATTGCAAGTCGTGTTACAGGCGGAAGATCGTATTTAAAATCTCTTGTGGTTTCCATTCCCTTTTTACCGATAACGGACATCAAGCCGCTTTTCACAATAACTTTATAGCTCTGATCCTTCTCAGATTGCTGAACTTCACCGAGATCGACTGCAATAATTTTTGAAGAATTGTCTGACATTATTTTAAAGTCTTTAATCTCGTCACCATCTCTTTCAAAGCTGATATAATTTTTCAGCATTCCAGGATTTACTGAGTAGTTAAAATAAATATTTGCTTTTATGCTTACCTTATGTTGTTCGTGCGGAATGTGGGTATAGAAAAATTCAGCTTTCACAGCGTCAAAACCCGGTGTTCTGAATTCGTATGTGTCAGCATCAAGCGAATATTTTTTATCAAACAAGACTTTGTTTGTAATTTCTGCTTTGTATGATTGAATAGGCTGGAGCGGGACATCGGGTGAAAAAATCAGAGTATTGGCTGAGATCCATTTAAATTTTCCCTCAATTTTAGGCTCAAAATTAATGAACTCATCATCCAGCCATTTATTCTGTATTTCCTGCGGTGCAAGATTTTCCGAGAATTCAACTGTAAAAGTTGAGAGGTTTTTTATTTCTCCCTGGGGATTGAAATTTACAACGCTAACGCCGCTTGAAGAGCAGGAACTAAAAATGAGAGTTATGATAAAAGCGGCCGGGTAAAAAAATACTTTTTTCACAAATAACCTCGCTAAATTTCTTGATATGTCATGTAGAAGTTAAAAGATGCTAATTTCTAAGAGTTGGGAGGTTAAAAAACACAAGAAATCTGTCCTAAAACTTAAACCATGTTAAAAGGAAATTTGTCAAAGATCTAGAATTGTTAAAATCAATATAATAGATAATATTTAATAGTAAAAAGAATCAGTGTCTTTATATGAAAATTTTGGCTGTGTATGAATTTTTTACGCAGTTTTGAGCAATATTTACATGCTAGTCAATTAATGCTTTAAAAAACAGCAAAAAAAAACGAGATGGATTGGCATAGAATTTTCGATATTTAAAGCTAAGAGAAATATAATCTATCGGGTAAAAGGAGTATGTGATGAAAAGAAAATCAAAGTCTTCTCTGTTAAGAAAAAATTTTGTAGCCATTTCATTTTTTTGTGCAGCTTTACTTGTAACTGGCTGTAATAATTCTGTTACAGGACCATCTTCAATAAGCAACAGTGGGACAAATATTCAGACGGCAGATAAACAGGCGATTACACAGATAGCGGAACAAGATTCTGCTGTTTCTTCCTTTGAAACTAACTTTAATGAAAGCCAGAGTATAAACTTCTTAAGCAAAGAAGCTTCGGCAATTACTCCGGTTTTTGTATGGCAGCACGTTATACTAAAAGATAAAAATTATACATTTAACCAAATTGGTGATTCAGTCTTTGTAAAAGTGTCAAAAACATTTCAGGGTGTACTTAATATCGTGGCATCCACCCAGGGCCCAACTACGAAAGCGGATACAATAGTTACAAAAAATTTTACTACAGTCATGACTCGGCAGTTATTGTTTGAACGGATAGACAGCACTGATAATCCTTTTAAGAACTGGAGGCTGGTTGGTATTTCTTTAGTTTCCGGCGGAACAATGACAAATAATTTTAATATTAATAAACTTACAGTTACTGGTTCTGACGGGAATAGTCTTGTAATTGATTCTCCGGAGGATTATTTCCTTGCAAGAGAAAAGAGGTGGGGATGGTGGCACCACTTTCCGGAAATTGCCAAACGAGACTCAATAACAATCTCAGTTGAACTATACAGCGCACACGCTGATACTGATTTTGTAACTCTCACCTATGGAGCGAATTTTTTCGGAATGCATAGAAATAAATCAAATCTTAGCCTTATGTCCTCCACCCCGTCAGGAAGCGGATATTTAAAAGTATACCAAAAAACTTTTAATGTTGGTGGATACTATGGTTATTTCCACGCAGTTCTTAATGCATTTTCAAAGCAGACTATATATGACGACTCAGCTCAGGTTGAAAGTCAAACCTGGGGAATCCCTTATAGGGTTAAGAACTAATCTTCTTTGTTAAGTATTTAAGCAAAATTGAATGCCTCTTTCGAGGCATTCGCTGTTTTAGACTATTTTGTAGTGATTAAAATAATTATAAACAGGTGCGATGTTTTTTTTATATGTTCATTTTGCTAAATTGAAAAACAATTGGGATACATTTTAAAGAGTCTGAATGAAAGAATTTCTTAAACCTGTTTTAGATATTTTGGTTGAAGTAAAGAATTTCCTGAGTTTTCATCTATTCGAAATTGGTACTTCCTCGATAACTCTATGGACATTGCTGTATTTTATTTTTCTTGCCTGGTTGCTTTTTTATCTTACGGCTAAACTTAGAAAATGGATAGTCTATAAGGTTCTTTCTGAAAGCAGGATAGACCTGGGTGTCAGACTGGCAGTTGGCACTATAATCCGTTATGGTGTCCTTGTACTCGGGCTGGTAATTGTAATGCAGACGGTTGGAATTAATCTGAGTACTCTTACTGTTCTTGCAGGTGCTCTTGGTATCGGTATAGGTTTCGGTTTACAGAATGTTACAAACAATTTTGTAAGTGGAATAATAATTCTTTTTGAAAGACCTATTAAAGTCGGCGACAGAATACAGGTCGGTGATGTGAACGGTGATGTGATTAGTATTTCGATGAGATCAACCACAGTTGTAACAAATGATAATATTTCGGTAATCGTACCTAATTCAGAATTTATTTCATCAAGAGTTATTAACTGGAGTCACAACGACAGAAATGTAAGGTTTAATATCCCAGTAGGCGTTGCTTATAAAGAAGATCCCGAAAAGGTAAAACAAATTTTACTTAAAGTTGCGGAGAAGGATGAAGGTGTACTAAAGAGCCCGAAACCAGATGTGCTCTTTGTTGAGTTTGGTAACAGTTCGCTTAATTTCAATCTTAGAATCTGGACAAATAGCTTTATTACAACACCTGCCATCCTTACAAGCAAACTTTATTTTGAAATTTTCACAGAATTCAGGAAAGCAGGTATTGAGATACCCTTCCCTCAAAGAGACCTGCATATAAAGAATACAGAATTTCAGGTGAGTCAGCCAAAAGCAGGTAAAAACTAGTTTAACGCCTGATATCGGCTATTTTCTATTTTTCCCTTTTCTTGCTTATTCAGCAAATTAATACTAATTTTGTCTATCTTATTTCGCCCTTAAAGGGCGTTTTTTGTTTGTATGAATTTAACTGAAAATAATATCACTAAAAAAATTGCAGAAATCGTTGAAAGGAAAAGTTTTTTTCCTATCGACATTATTTTACGGGGAACTCCACAAAAGAGAGTGATTGAAGTCTTTATTGATGGAGAAAAGGACGTCTCTGCCGGTGATTGTGCCGAAGTAAGCAGGGAGATAAATTCTGAACTTGAAAATCTGCCCTCAGCAGGGAAAGACTACAGGCTCGACGTATCATCCCCGGGTGTTGATAAACCGCTTAAAATTTTGAAGCAATATCCGAAACACATCAACAGAAATTTTGAAGTTTCATACACATCAGGGGAAGAAACAAAAAAGTTCATCGGGAAATTGAAAAGTATTGAAGATGAGGAATTGACCTTTTTGTCGAAAAACAACGAAGTAAAAATTAATTTTAATAATATAAAAAAAGCAAAAGTAATTGTTAGCTTTTCTTAACGGAGGAATAAAAAGAGATGAACTCTGATATAGTCGAATCCTTTGCCCAGATGGTGAGGGAAAAAGGCGTTGATAAAGATGTTCTTGCAGGTATAATAGAAGAAATCTTCGGATTGCTTGTCAGGAAAAAATATGGAGATGAAGCCAAGTTTGATGTTGTTGTAAATATGGACAAAGGTGATATTGAAATATTCCTCGAAAGAGAAATTGTTGATGAAGTTGAAGATCCAAACCTTCAGATAAGCATAGATGAAGTAAATAAAAGAGGAAACGAAGACGAACTTGAGGTTGGAGAAGATTTTGTTGAGACACTTAGCCTGGCAAGTTTTGGAAGAAGGCTGATAACTCTAGCTAAGCAAAGTCTGAATCAGAAGATTCGCGAAATTGAAAAAGATATTATTTACAATGAATATAAAGAACTGCTCGGCGAAATTGTTGTTGGTGATATATATCAAACAAGGAAAAATGATATTCTTGTAAACCACAACAAAAATGAACTGATTCTTCCGAGGAGCGAGCAAATTCCTTATGAAAGATATAAAAAGGGTGAAACAGTTCGTGCGATAGTTAAAGAAGTAAGGAAAGCGAATGCCGGACCGGCTATAATTATTTCAAGAGCAGACAATATGTTCCTAAGAAGATTGTTTGAAATTGAAATTCCTGAAATTTATGACGGCATTATCGATATAAAAGCAATCGCCCGCGAACCCGGCGAACGAGCCAAAGTAGCTGTTGAATCTCACGATGACAGAATTGATGCTGTGGGTGCCTGCGTTGGTATGAAAGGAGTTCGTATTCACGCAATTGTTAGAGAATTAAACAACGAAAATATTGATGTAATCAATTATCTCGGAAGATCCTTTAATATTTCTCCAGAAAGCTCTTGCACCGGCAAAACTTAAGAAAATTGAACTTGATGAAGATGACGAAAAAAGCCGTGGTTACTGCAGATAGCGATCAGGTTTCTTTGATTGTTGGCAGAAATGGTGTTAATATTAGGCTTGCAATGAAATTAACAGGATATGAAATAGAAATATTAAGAGAAGAAAAACCATTCGAAGAATACGAAGAAGATATCGAACTTATTGATCTTAAAGAAGAACTTGGCGAAGACATTTATGATTTACTGATCAACTAACCGGTACGATACCGCAATCGAAGTATTAACAGCCGGCGTTGAAAAACTTGAAGGAAATTGAAGGTCTTAGTGAGGAAAAAATAAACGAGATAATTGAAATTATTAAATCTCAGTTTGAAGATGAAGAGTAGTTAAAAACAGGTAACCAAAGATATGTCCGAAACGAAATCGAAAAAATTAAGGATTTTTAAATTCGCGTCAGAATATAATCTTTCTGCTGCCACACTTGTAGAATTTCTTACAAAGAAAGGTCACAAAGTGAAATCGCATATGTCTATTCTTACTGACGATATGCTGAAGGATATCAACGAGCATTACAAGAAAGATATTGAAAAAGCTGAAAAGCATTATAAAAAGATAGCTGAGTTTAATAAAAAACGTGCTGAAAAAGCTGAAGAAGAAGAAACTGAGAAAAAGGTAGTTGATGAAACACCTGAATCAGTTACACCCCCTGCAGCAGAAGAAACAGAAAAGGGGAAAGAAGAAGTTACCGAAAGTGAATCTGAAGAAGAAACAGTAGAACAGGAAAGTAAAGAGGAGGTTCCTCAGGCAGAAGCTACAGAAGGAAAATCAGAAGAACTTGTTCCGGGAGAAGCAAATAAATTCAAATCTCCTATTGAAGAAGAAAAAAATAAAAAAAGAGGTCTGCGTGTAGTTGGTAAAATTGACCTTGAAGAACAGGACAAAAAATCCTCAAGAACTACTCAATCATCTGATAGCACATCACAAAAGCCACCTATTAAAAAGAAAAAGAAACCAAAAGCAAGAAAGAAATCTGCAGAAGCCGGCGAAGAATTACCACAGTCTAAGAAAAGAAAGAAAGTTAAAAAGTTTGAAATTGATCAGCGGGAAGTTGATGAAGCGATAAGAAAAACACTCCTGAGTATGGATGATGGGGTTGCACCCGGACGAGCAAGTGCCAGGAAAAAGAAAAGAAAAGAAAGGGAAGAAAAAGAAGAAAAGATTCAGGAACAAAAATCGCTTGATAAAAGCAAAATTAAGGTAACTGAGTTTATAGCTGTAAATGAACTTGCAAACCTGATGAACGTACCGGTTGCAGATGTAATTTCTAAATGTATTGAACTCGGACTGATGGTTTCAATTAACCAGAGGCTTGACGTAGAGACAATTACGTTGGTTGCAGATGAGTTTGATTTTGAAGTAGAATTTGAGGAAGAGTATACTTCTGAAGCACTTGAAGATGAACCGGATGATCCTGAAACTCTGGAATCACGTTCACCTGTTGTTACAATAATGGGACACGTAGATCATGGTAAAACTTCACTTCTTGATTATATAAGAAGAACAAATGTGGTTGCGGGAGAATCCGGAGGAATTACACAGCATATTGGTGCTTATAAGGTTGATGTTGGTGATGGAAAAAATATAGCATTTCTTGATACTCCGGGTCATGAAGCTTTTACCGCGATGAGAGCACGTGGAGCAAGATTAACGGATATTGTTGTGCTTGTTGTGGCTGCGGATGACGCAGTTATGCCGCAGACAGTTGAAGCTATAAATCACGCTCAGGCTGCCGGTGTTCCGATTGTTATTGCTATAAATAAAATTGATAAGCCGGGAGCTAACTCAGAAAAGATAAAACAACAGCTTGCAGACAGGAATATTCTTGTTGAAGAATGGGGCGGTAAGTACCAGAGCGTTGAACTTTCAGCCAAATCAGGAAAAAATGTTGATGCGGTTCTTGAAAGAATTCTTCTCGAAGCGGAGATACTTGATCTGAAAGCTAATCCAGATAGGATGGCGCGTGGTGTTGTTGTTGAATCAGAACTTGATAAAGGAAGAGGAATTACAGGTACAATCCTGGTTCAGAAAGGAACGCTTAAAATAGGTGATCCATTTGTTGCAGGAATTTACCAGGGTAAGGTTCGCGCAATGTTTGATGAACGCGGGAATAAAGTAACCGAAGCTCCGCCTTCAACACCGGTTCTCGTGCTTGGTTTTGAGGGAGCGCCACAGGCGGGTGATACTTTCGTTGTTGTTGATTCTGAAAGGCAGGCGCGTGAAATTGGAATTAAGAGACAGCAGCTTAAACGTGAACAGGATCAGAAACAGGTTCATCATATTACTCTTGATGAAATAGCCGAACAGATCAGTATCGGCGGGGTTAAAGAATTACCTCTTATTGTTAAAGGCGACGTGGACGGTTCTGTTGAAGCGCTGTCAGATTCTTTGATGAAACTTTCTACTCAGGAGGTTATTGTTCGGGTTATTCATAAAGGTGTTGGCGGAATTTCAGAAAGTGATGTGCTTTTGGCAGCTGCATCAAATGCAATTATTATCGGTTTCCACGTAAGGCCGAACATCAATGCAAGAAAACTTGCTGAAAATCAAAAAGTTGATATCAGGCTTTACAATGTAATTTATGATGCTATTAACGAAGTAAAAGCCGCTCTTGAAGGTCTTCTATCTCCATTACTTTCCGAAGAAGTTGTTGCTTCTGTGGAAATAAGAGATACCTTCAAAGTTCCTAAAGTTGGTACTGTTGCAGGATGTTATGTACTCGAAGGCACAATTTCAAGAAATAATAAGATAAGACTTATAAGAGATGGCATTGTAATTTTTGAAGGTGAAATTGGTACATTGAAGCGATTCAAAGACGATGTAAGAGAAGTTGATGCCGGTTACGAATGCGGATTGAACCTTAATAATTTTAATGATATTAAAGTTGGCGACATTGTAGAAGCTTACAAAATTGTTGAGACTAAAAAGAAACTTTGAGGAAATTTAAGATTGTGAAAAATGAAATCCCCTAATAAGGATTTCATTTTTATTTTATACGCAAACAGGATAGAAATTATGTCGCACAGAATTGATAAAGTTGAAAGCCTGATAAAAGAAGAGATAAGCTTAATTTTTTTATATAAACTACAGGATCCCGCGCTCGGTTTTATTACAATTACAAATGTAAAATTAAGTCCTGACCTAAGAATTGCAAAAGTCTACATTTCAGTACTTGATAAAGAAAAACGCGCCGAAGTGCTAAAAAAAGTAGAGGGGACAAAAGGATTTATAAGATCAGAACTGGCTTCAAGAATAAAAATAAAATTTATTCCGGATTTAAAATTCTTTATTGATGATACGCTTGATTATGTAGAAAAGATAGAAGGTTTAATAAAAAAAATTCACTCACAGAGTGACGTAGAAGATGATAACAAAGGAAACGACTAACCTCTCACATTGTAATTTCCATTCCGGAGAAGTTTTACTAATCGACAAACCTATCGGCTGGACATCTTTTAAAGTAGTACACATTATCAGAAAATTAACCGGCGCAAAAAAAGTGGGCCATGCCGGCACGCTTGATCCGAGAGCTACGGGACTTCTGATTCTTTGTACAGGGAAAAAGACCAAAGAAATTACAAAATACCAGGATGGTGAAAAGACATATACTGGCACAATCACACTCGGTAAAAAAACTCCCTCTATGGATCTTGAAACTGAAGTTATTGAGGAAAAATCAATTGAGAAAATTACTGCAGAAAAAATCCTGAAAATGAAGGAAACATTTACCGGCGAAATTTTTCAGATTCCTCCTATGTACTCTGCGCTAAAAGTAAAAGGCAAAACTCTCTATAACCTGGCGCGAAAAGGAAAAACTGTAGAAAGGCAGCCCAGAAAGGTTACAGTTTCTAAATTTGAAATAGTTAATGTTGATCTGCCTGAAATCCATTTTGAAATTTCCTGTTCCAAAGGCACGTATATAAGAGTGATTGCTAATGATCTTGGTGAAAAACTGGGCTGCGGAGGTGTGCTGTCTTCTTTGAGAAGAACACAGATTGGGGCTTTTTCCGTAAAAAAGGCTCTTAAGATGGAAGAATTTGAAGAAAGAATAGCGCAAGGTTCCTTAAAAACGTCTTAAATATGCTGATTATGGACGATTTTAGGCGTTTTTTAATGTTTTATTTGAAACTAAAATAACTTATATTTATAAGCTATAGTTTATCGAAAGTGTAAATATGGAAATATTCTATGACTTATCTAAGGTCAGATATGATAAAAATACAGTAATTACTTTAGGGACTTTTGACGGAATTCACGTTGGTCACAAGAATATAATTGATCAGGTTCTAGCCAAGTCTTCTTTTTACGGTGGCAGGAGTTTTTTAATTACTTTTGATCCCCATCCAAGAAGCATCGTATCAAAAGGCTTTAAGATAGATATTCTGAGCACACTTCCGGAAAAACTTCGTTTGCTGGAAGATATTGGTATTGAAAACGTTCTTGTAATTAAGTTTACAAAAGAGTTCTCTCAATTAGGTGCAGTAGAGTTCTTAAAAAAATATATTATTGAAGGAACAGGAATACGTGAGATTATTATCGGGCATGACCATCATTTTGGTAAAGGACGTGATGGAGACGAAAATAAGCTCAGAGAATTAGGTAAGGTATACGATTTCAAAGTTTCTTCTGTCGGAGCTGTGACGAAAGATTCCGTAACGGTTAGTAGTACGAAAATCAGAAAAGCAATATCGGCCGGGAATGTTTCACTTGCCGGAACTTATCTTGGAAGAAGTTATTCTTTCTCAGGTAAAGTTGTTAAAGGCGATATGCGTGGAAGAGAATTAGGTTTTCCTACGGCAAACATTCAACCTGATAATTCGGGGAAAATAATACCGGCAATAGGAATTTATGCAGTTGAGTTCTTTATTGAAAATGATAGCAAAAAGTACTACGGTGTTATGAGCATTGGTAAAAGGCCAACTTTTTACAATGATGGAAACTTAACTACCGAGGTTTTTATTTTAGATTTTAATAAAGAGATTTACGAAAATAAAGTTACAGTCAATGTTATTGAAAGAATCAGAGGAGAAGAAAAATTTTCATCTGCAGATGAACTTATAAAGCAGATGAATAAAGATGTTGATGAAGGAATTAAAATTTTAAACCGTGCCTGAATGCAGGCGATAAGAAATTAAATTAATTAACTCCGGTTCATTCTGGGGTTACATTGTACAACTCAAAATAAAGGATAGATATAATGAACAAAGAACAAAAACTTGAAATAATCAAGAAATTTGGTGCGAACGAAAAAGATTCGGGAAAATCAGAAGTTCAGATTGCTTTGTTGACACAGAGAATTAATGAACTTACTGCACATTTCGATGAGCACAAGAAAGATCATCATTCAAGAAGAGGATTGATGATGATGGTTGGTAAAAGAAGAAGATTGCTCGATTATCTTATGGAAAAGGATATCGCAAGGTACAGAGCTATAATTAAAGAATTGAATATCAGAAAGTAAAAAGGATTTTAGATGAAAGTTTTAAAAGAAGTAGAAATTGGCGGAAAAACGTTATCGTTAGAAACTGGAAGATTTGCCAGACAGGCTAATGGATCTGTTATGGTTAGATACGGAGATACGATGGTGCTTGTTACCGCTGTAGCAGCAGATGAACCAAGAGAAGGATTAGATTATTTCCCTTTACAGGTTGAATACAGAGAGAAATCTTCCGCAGCGGGAAAATTCCCGGGAGGGTATATTAAACGTGAAGGACGTCCTTCTGAAAAAGAAATATTAAGTGCACGTTTGATTGACAGACCTATTCGCCCGATGTTCCCGAAAGAATTTGTGAATGAAACACAGGTCGTTGCGTCTGTTTTTTCTCACGACGGTGAAAACGACGCAGATGTACTTGGTGCGATCGGTGCTTCGGCAGCGCTCGCAATTTCAAATATTCCGTTTGATGGACCGATTGCGGAAATCAGAGTTGGGAGAATTAACGGTGAGTTTATTGTTAACCCGACATTTTCACAATTAAAAGAAAGTGATCTGGAACTGGTCGTAGCTGGTACTGCTGAATCAATTATGATGGTTGAAGGTGAAGCAAAAGAAGCCGGCGAGGAAGATCTTCTTGCTGCATTAAAATTTGCACAGGGTGAAATCACAAAACTTGTAGATCTTCAACTTGAACTTGTTAAAGAGGTTGGTCTTCAGAGACGCGAAGTACCCGAAAAGCCCGTTGATGAAGAATTGAAAAAAGATGTTTATGAGCTCGCACAGGATAAATATAAAGAGATCGTTTATTCCGTTCTCGCAAAGGATGAAAGAAGCGGTAAGAATAAAGAGCTGAATAAATCAGTTCAGGAAGCATTAGCAGAAAAATATCCTGAAAGAGAAAAAGAAATCGGAAGTATTTTGCACGATCTTGAAAAAGATTTAATGAGAAACAGAATACTCGAAGATGGAATTCGCCTTGATGGAAGAAACACGACAGAGGTTCGTCCTATAACGGTTGAACTTGGTGTTTTAGCAAGAGTACATGGTTCCGCACTTTTTACAAGAGGAGAAACACAAAGCTTAACTTCGCTCACACTCGGAAGTAAAAGTGATGAGCAAACTGTTGACGGTTTGTCAGAAGAGTATTCCAAAAAATTTATGCTTCACTACAATTTCCCTCCATTTAGTGTTGGTGAAGTAGGAAGAATGACCGGTGTTGGAAGAAGAGAAATCGGTCATGGAAATCTTGCAGAGAGATCATTAAAGTCAATGATTCCGGCTGAAGAAAATTTCCCTTACACCGTAAGATTAATTTCTGATATTCTTGAATCAAACGGATCATCTTCAATGGCTACTGTTTGTGCGGGTTCTCTTTCAATGATGGATGCCGGTGTTCCAATCAAAAAAGCAGTTGCAGGAATTGCAATGGGACTTATTAAAGAAGGCGATAAATTTGCCATTCTTACTGATATACTTGGTAACGAAGATCACCTTGGTGATATGGACTTTAAAGTTGCTGGTACTTCAGATGGAATAACAGGTTTCCAGATGGATATTAAAATCCAGGGAATCTCGTTTGAAATTATGGAGAAAGCTCTTCTTCAGGCAAAAGAAGGCAGAATGCATATTCTTGGAATTATGAATGAAGCAATCAGCACACCAAGAGAACAACTTTCATCTTATGCACCTAGATTAATTACAATGAAAGTAGAAACCGATCAGATAGGCCTGATCATTGGTCCCGGTGGAAAAACCATCCAGGGAATGCAGAGATTATTTGGTGTTGATATTAACATTGCTGATGACGGAACAATTACAATCGCTTCTCCTAATAAAGAAGGTGCGGCTAAATGTAAGGCTCACATTAAAGCATTGACAGCTACTCCGGAGGTTGGTGAAATTTATGACGGAGTTGTTACTAAAATTATGGACTTTGGTGCTTTTGTCGAAATACTCCCCGGCAAAGAAGGACTACTACACATTTCACAGATTGATAATAAACGTGTAGAAAAAGTTTCTGATTACCTAAAGCAGGGTGATCAGGTCCGTGTAAAACTTCTGAAAGTTGAAAATGGAAAATATTCACTTAGTAGAAAAGAGCTTCTTAAAGAAGGATCTGAGAGTAATAACGGGAGTAAATAATATTGAAAAATGCTGGATATAAATTATTCAGCATTTTTTCTTTTAAATTAAAATTTTTTCGTGTGTCCCGGCTATCTGGCCGGGAATAATTAAATGTTTTCAACAGGTATAACTTGAGTGAATTAAAAATAAAAATGGAATTACTCTTTAGTCTGATTCTCTGCGCACATTTAGCGAGGGTTATAGAAACAGGAGAGACTAATGAAGAAAGTAATTTTTTGCACTGGTGCTACCTGTTTTCAATAAAAATTTTTATGAAATGTAATGTTTCATTAAGCGAGTTTAGCCTTTATGGTAAAAGAAATTATAATCAATTCAACAAGCACACAAACGCGTGTTGCTATAACGGAAGACGGGAATTTAGTAGACTTCTTTGTTGATTATCCCGAAAACCGTAGAATGGTGGGGGACATTTATCTGGGCCGCGTGGCCAGGGTTCTTCCCGGCATAAAAGCCGCATTCATTGATATTGGCATGAAACACGACGGGTTTCTGCATTTTTCCGATATTGGAGAAAGAACCCAGCAGTTTCAGGATCTTTTAGGTGATGATGATGCCGATGTTGAAGATGAAGATGAAGTGCCTCAGCAAAATGAATCCGGCAGAAATAACAACACCAACAATAATCAGCACTACAATCAGCGGGGAAGGGATAATTATACCCCTGTAAAACTTCGTAAAGGCGATGAAATAATCGTCCAGATTACAAAGGAACCCGTTAACAACAAAGGTGTAAGAGTTACCTCCTCGGTTTCTCTTCCCGGAAGATTCTGCGTTTTACTTCCTTTCGATAATAAAGTCGGTGTTTCCAAAAAAATATACGACTATAAAGAAAGAAGAAGATTAAGAAGTCTTGCCAGGGGGATACTCCCCAAAAATTACGGGCTCATTATAAGAACAGTTGCCCGCAACCAGACCGAAGAAGCACTGAAAGATGACCTTAATAACCTTGTTAAAACCTGGCAGGTTATCGAGCAGAGTATTAAATCGGAAAAACCGCCTACTCTAGTTCACCAGGACCTGAACACAACCTCAAGTGTTATAAGGGATCTTTTCACTGCGGATGTTTCAAAGATTTTCATCGATTCAAGAAAACTTTACAAGCAGATCAGGAATTATGTTGAAATAAAACAGCATGACCAGGTCGATAAAATCGAATTGTTTAAAACCACGGGCTCAATTTTCGATTCATTTAAAGTTGAAGAACAGGTCAAGACACTGATGGGAAGAAAAGTTTCTCTTCCGAGCGGCGGGTACCTGATTATTGAGCACACAGAAGCAATGGTTGTAATTGATGTCAACAGCGGCCGGTATGCGAAAAACAAAGAGCAGGAATTAAATTCGTTAAAAACTGATCTTGAAGCGGCACGTGAAATTGCGAGGCAGATGAGACTAAGAGATATTGGCGGAATAATCGTTATAGATTTTATTGATCTTGAAGAAGACAAGAACAGAAAAAAAATATACGATGAACTTAAAAAGGAATTCAGAAAAGACAGAGCAAAAGTTTCCGTGCTTCCGATGTCAGATTTCGGGCTGGTTCAGATTACAAGACAGAGAATCCGCCAGAACATTATGCAGGCGATGAAAGAAGTTTGTCCAACATGTCTGGGTACAGGGCTTCTCACAAAACATTCACATATAGTTTATGATCTTGAAGAATGGCTTCGTAAATTTAAAGCTCAGTCAAAAGAACGTGCTCTTGTTATAAAATGTCATCCTGCATTTGCGGCAAAACTGCGCAGCGGTTTTATAAAAACCATTACTAAATTACAGATCAAATACAGAATGAAACTTGAAATTGTTGAGGATCAGACTGTTCCGGTAGGACAGTTCAGATTCTTTTCACAAAAAACTAATAAAGAAATAACTGAAGAAATATCCTAACTCAAACAGGCAGAGTAAATAATGAAAAAAACTAATTTCTTTGATATCCACGTAAAACTCGGGGCAAAAATTGTGGAGTTTGCCGGTTACCAGATGCCGATACAATATTCGTCAATAATCGGTGAACACAAAGCTGTAAGAAAATCAGTAGGTGTTTTTGATGTATCGCATATGGGTGAAGTATTTGTAAGAGGAGACAAAGCACTGAATTTTGTACAGCAGATAACAGTAAACGATGCTTCCAAATTAACGGACGGAAGAGTACAATACTCGGCAATGTGCTATAATGATGGCGGAATTGTTGACGACCTGTTGGTTTACAGAATTTCCGAAAAAGAATTTATGCTTGTTATTAATGCTTCAAATATCGAGAAAGATTTCAACTGGATGAAAGAGAACAATAGTTTTGGTGTTGAACTGCAGAATTTAAGTGATGAATATTCATTACTTGCAATACAGGGTCCTAATTCCAACAAGACATTACAAAAAATTTGTGAATGTAATCTTGACCTTGAATATTATCATTTCTTTAAAGCAAAAGTTGCCGGTTATGATATGATTGTTTCAAGAACTGGTTATACCGGCGAACTGGGATATGAAATATATTTTAAGGGCGATACAAAAGTTGCTGAAGAAGTCTGGACTAAATTATTTAAAGCCGGAAAAGAGTATGACATTCAACCAATCGGACTGGCGGCCAGGGATTCATTGAGACTTGAAATGGGCTTCTGTCTATATGGAAATGATATAGATCAAACAACAAATCCTCTTGAAGCAGGACTGGGTTGGATAACCAAACTGAAAAAGAATAATTTTAACGGAAGGGAAGTTCTGCTTAAAGTTAAGGAAGAAGGTCTTAGCAGAAAACTGGTTCCCCTTACTACTGACGAAAAAGTATTCCCGCGCCACGGCTATGAATTGACTGTTGAAGGCAAAAAAATTGGGCACATAACAAGCGGTACAGTCAGTCCGGTGCTTGATAAACCGATTGCAATGGGTTATGTTGAAAAACAATATGCGGTTGAAGGTTCAACGGTTAACTTTTTTATTAGAGGGAAAGAAATACCGGCAACAGTTGTTAGTCTCCCTTTTGTAAAAAAATAATTTAGATATTTGCATAACATCAGATTTGTTAAAATAAATTTATGAAATGTAATGTAATATTTTGCTCCGCTCATATAGAAGAGCTTTATTTTACCGGCAAGACAATAGTAGTTATAGATGTTTTAAGAGCATCTAACACTATTATTACCGCTCTGAGTAACGGGGCGAAAGAAATAGTTCCTGTCGGTTCAGTAGAATTTGCCGTAAAAGTTTCAGGTGGTTTATTCGGTGGACAAACATTAATCGGAGGCGAAAGAAACACAAAAAAAATTGACGGTTTTGCTCTCGGTAATTCTCCTCTTGAGTACTCCAAAGAAGTTGTAACAGGAAAATCAATTGTTTTCTATACAACTAATGGTTCTAAAGCGATTGTTAAAGCAAAATTTGCCGAAAATTTATTTGTCTGTTCTTTTGCAAATTTAACTGCAATCGCAAAACATCTCATCAGTCTCAATACAGATTTTGAAATTCTTTGTGCAGGAAGAAATAACAGCTTTTCACTTGAAGATGCTGTCTGTGCCGGAGCTCTTATTTCAAGAATCCAAACTTTTAAGGGGATACTGGAATTGAATGATACAGCTAACGCTTCTGTGGTTTTGAAAAAATCATTTGGTAAAAGCACATTAACTATGCTTAAAAGCACGGAACATGGAAAAGTGCTTCTCGAGAATCAATTTGAGGAAGACATTAAACATTGTAGCCACGTTGATAATGTAAATGTAATTCCGTTTTTCTCGGAAAATGTCCTTAAATTAATGCCGGATCAGCAATCTTCATCGCAAAAGAAAAAGAAGTAAATTTAGAGAACATGGCAAAACAGAAAAAAACAAACACGAGAAAAAATAATTCATCGTCCGGCGAAGATTATTTTGTCATTTCTTCCGACAAAAAGAAAAAAATACTTGGAATATTTCTGATAGTTTTTTCAATATTTATTTTATTAAGTATTGCAAGCTATTCCCGGTACGACCAGGCAAATTTGCACTATCAGTTTTCTGATTTTTTTAAAGTTTTTAGCGGCAGCCAGGATGCTGCACAAAAAGCAGACAGTACCCACAACTGGCTTGGTATATTTGGAGCTTATATTTCGGATTTCTTTGTAAACGCTACACTCGGTGTTTTTTCTACAGTTTTCCCTATAATGTTTTCTATCTGGGGCTTTTCTTTCTTCAAAAAAATAAGTTTCAGAACGATTATTCACACCTCAAATTTTTTGATAATTATCGGCATCCTTCTTTCTTCTTTTTTCGGTGTGTTAAGAATGCACTTTCATGTGTTTGCCGGGGTGTATGAATTATCAGGCAGTGTTGGCGATTATCTCGGTATGGCAACCAGCAGACTGTTAGGCGGCGTAGGCAGCATAATGTTTATAGCTGCTTCAACAATTGTTCTTTTAATAATTGCGTTCGATATAAAAATAGAAAAGATATTCCATTGGTTGTTAAATATGTTTACCGGGTCAGTGAAGAAGGTAAAAGATGAATACCAGAACGCTAAAGTTGAACCAAAAGATGATTCAAATCTTGAAAAAATTAAAAGCCTTGGTAAGGAAGAAAAGAAAAAGAAGAAAATTCTTCCATTTGGAGGAGGAGATAAAGAACCGGCTAAAGACAACAAGAAAAACGATGTTGATGAAACTAAAATTAAAATTGTAAGAAAAGATGAATTTGAGCCTGCAAAGGAAGAAAAAGTAAATGAAGTTGTAAATGATGAAGACAAAAAAGTAGATCTGGCTAAAACAAAGGAAATTCCGCAAGCTGAAATTGACCGGCAGGCAGAAGCGCAATTGCCAAATCAGTGGGAAGAAAAAATAAATTATAAAAAACCAAGTATTGAGCTTCTTGAGGCTGCAGCAACAGAGGATTTTAAAGTAGCTGAAGAGGAACTGAAACGAAATGCCGAGCTTCTGAAAGAAAAGTTAAGACTTTTTGATATTGATATTGAGGACATTACTGTTACTCCCGGGCCAGTAGTTACGCTTTACGAAATTGTTCCCGCTCCCGGAGTAAAGATCAGCAGAATTGTGGGACTTGAGCATGATATTGCTCTTGCTCTGGCAGCGAGAGGAATAAGAATTATTGCCCCGATTCCCGGCAAAAGTGCAATTGGTGTCGAAATTCCAAATACAGAAGCTTCACTGGTTAATGCCCGCTCAGTGTTAACAAAAATACACGAGTCAAAAAATGAACTTCCTATTGCTCTCGGAAAAACAATTAATGGCGATGTTTATGTAACTGATCTGGCAAAAATGCCTCATATGTTAATTGCCGGTTCAACAGGATCGGGTAAAAGTGTTGGAATAAATATGCTCATAGCCAGTCTTTTATATTCCAAACAACCATCCGAAGTAAAACTGATTATGATAGATCCGAAAAAAATTGAACTTTCATTTTATAATCAGTTGAGAAAACATTATCTGGCAGTGTCACCGGATCTGGAAGAAGAAATTATTACTAATCCTCAAAATGCAGTATTGCTTTTGAAGTCTGTTGAATATGAAATGGAAAAAAGATACGACAAACTTGCAAAGGCTGGCGTAAGAAATCTTGTTGATTACAACAAAAAAGTGGCGGACCCGAAAAAGAAACCTGCAGATACTGAAACAATGAAGCACCACCTTCTTCCATACCTGATTGTAATAATAGATGAGCTTGCCGACTTAATGATAACCGCAGGGAAAGAAGTTGAAGAACCAATTGCAAGACTTGCACAGCTGGCACGCGCTGTTGGAATTCATCTTGTTGTAGCAACGCAACGTCCTTCAGTTAATGTAATTACCGGTGTAATAAAAGCCAACTTCAGCGCAAGAGTTGCATACCAGGTTGCCACAAAAATTGATTCGAGAACAATACTTGACATGAATGGGGCTGAACAATTACTCGGTAGAGGAGATATGCTCTTTCTTACCAACGGGAATGCCAAAGCCTATACGTATTCAAAACGCATTTATATCAACGGACGAAGTAGAAAAAATCACAAACTATATCTATTCGCAGAAAGGATTTTCCAAACCTTATTTTTTGCCATCGCTATACGATAAAAAGAAAGAAGCAGCGGCAGGGTTTTTAACTGATTTAGATCCGATGTTTGAGGACGCGGCTAGGGTAATTGTTCGTCATCAGCAAGGTTCTGTTTCACTTCTGCAAAGAAGATTGAAACTCGGATATTCAAGGGCTGCAAGAATTGTTGATCAGCTGGAGGAAGCCGGAATTGTTGGTCCGAATGACGGCAGTAAGGCACGCACGGTATTGAGTTGATAATGAAGAACAATTGGAAACAATTATTCGTTCACTTTAATTTCCCGTCCGGAATTTTCTCATTTTTATTTTTCAATTCAGGAATTAAATTTTGATTCGAAAAAGAAAATCAAAAATAATCAAGGAAGAATTTCAGGACCTTGGCTTCGGTGCAAAAGTAGCAGCGCAGAAGCAAAGATTAATTAACCGCGACGGCAGTTTTAACGTTGAAAGAACTGGCCAGTCCTTCCTGGAGAAAGTTAGCCCCTATCATTACTTGATTTCAATCTCATGGTCTGAAATTTAATTCCCTGGTTCTTCTTACATACATAACAATAAATTTAATTTTTGCTTCCATTTATATGATCGAAGGAATGAATGGAATCGGGGCAGTTCATACAAATTTTATCCATGACTTTCTAAATTCATTTTTTTTCAGTTTGCAGACTTTTACCACAGTCGGATACGGAAGATTGAATCCGACCAGTGATATTGAAAGCATGATAGCCGGGATAGAATCTCTCTGCGGTTTGATGGGATTTGCTTTGGCTACCGGTTTGCTTTACGGCAGATTTTCCCGGCCTAACGCAAAGATTATTTACAGCAACAATTCTTTAATAGCGCCGTATAAGGACATTACGGCATTTGAATTCAGAATTGCAAATGCCCGCGAAAACCAGTTAATTGAGGCTGAGATTCAGATTTTGCTTTCAATGATCGATAAATCCGGAAAAAAAGACGCCACCAAAAGAGTTTTTCATAATTTGTCACTCGAAAGAAAAATGGTGGTGTTTTTTTCACTTACCTGGACGGTAGTTCACCCTATTGGTGAAGAGAGCCCGCTTTACGGAATGAATGAGAAAGATTTAAAAGAAGCGGATGCTGAGTTTTTAATACTATTTAAAGCTTTTGACGACACGTTTTCCCAGGTCGTTCATTCCAGGTCTTCATATAAATATAATGAAGTGGTCTGGGGTTCAAAATTTAAGAGCCTTTATCTCGATTCACCCTCAGGCGTTTCAACTATTGACATGAAAATATTTCATGAAATAGAGAAAGCAGAAAATTAGGATTTACAGTGCCCTGTTTTATTTTTAAATTTAAGCACTAATAATATTAACAATTTTAACGGTCATTAAAAAAATGAAAAACATAGTAATCAGTACAATTATTTTCTTATTTACAGCAACGTTAGTAAATGCACAGAACAACAACTATTTAAAAGCCCTTCAAAATAAATTCAGCAAAATAAACGAACTTTCTGCTGATTTTACAGAGCATACTTATAACAAAATTGATTTTAAAGGTTCATTCTTATATAAGAAAGAAAACCATCTGAAATTTAATCTTAAAAAGTTAGTAGTTGTATCTGATGGAGAAACGAACTGGAATTACAATAAAAAACAGAACAAAGTAATTATAACAAAGTTCGATAAAGAAAACCCTTCACCAGTATCACTGGAAAAAATAATTAATGAATTTCCTTCGAAATGTACCATAACTGAATCGAAAGATAACGGTGTTCCTTTAATTGAATTAAAGCCGAAAGCAAATTCAGGAATTAAAGCGCAGTTTATTAAAATCTGGATTAATGATGAAAACCTTGTTAAGAAGATTTCAATAAAAGCCAGTACTGGAACTGTTCTTGAGTTTAGTTTTACAAATTATAAAATTAATCCAGGTTTGCCGGAATCAGAGTTTATTTTCACCCCGCCTGAAGGATCAAAAGTACTTGACATCAGATAAAATTCATCACAAATACAGTAAGGCAATAAAATATATTTTCTCAATTTTATTGAGCTTTGCCTTTCTCTATTTTGCATTTCAAAACGTAAATGTTAAGGATGTATTTTATCATATTTCCAATGCTTCAGTTTTCTGGATATTTATTTTTATCGTTGTAAATCTGTCTTCGCATTGGGTGCGTGCATTAAGATGGAAGGTTATTCTCCATTCTGTAAAACCCGACACGTCAGTTAAAAATCTTTTAGGCGCAATTATGGTTGGCTACGGAGTTAACTGCGTAGTACCTCGTTTGGGTGAAGTTTCCCGTGCGGTTCTGGTTGGCAAATGGGAAAAACTTTCACGCTCATCGATGCTTGGTGCTGTAATTGTAGAGCGTGTAATAGATATTATTTTTCTGGCATTCGCGGTAATTGTTTCAGCGTTGTTATGGTCAGAGAATCTTTATGATAAATTCCCCTGGCTGGAATCATCAATTTATTTGAGCCTGATTTTAATGGGGCTTATGATTGTTTTCTTTTACATGATGATAAAATTTAAGGAGAGATTTTATAATGTCCTGATTAAACTGATCGGGAAAATTTCTCAGAAACTTGCTCACAAAGCCGGGTACATATTTGAAATGCTCATAGAAGGTTTTGGAAGTCTAAAGGGAAGAAAAAATTATTTTTTGACAATTTTATTGAGTGTTGTAATAATGGCTCTCTATGCGCTTAATTCATATGTAGGTTTTTTCACAATTGGGTTGCAAACCCTTAAACCTGTAAATTACGAAATGGGCTGGATAGTTATGAGCATCAGCGCAATTGGTGTTGTTATCCCGACACCCGGAGGCACTGGCTCATATCACGTACTTGCTACATCGGCACTGGTTTTATTGTTTGGATTTGGACATGATATAAGTCTTGCATACGCAGTTTTGACGCACGGCATTTCTTATTTTTTATTTATATTTAGTGCTGTGCTCGTTTATTTTATTATTGATAAACGACACGACAATTTCTTTAAAGTTGCTGAAAACGAATTGGATGAAATGTGAAATATTTATCTTCTTTTATTTTAGTTTTATTAATGTTTAGCGTCTCTTACTCACAAGTACAGGTACGCGGCAGTATGGGCGTTGATTTTGTCAGCACACCATCACTTTATGATTATATCAATCAGAATTTTGCAGGATCAAATAACCAGATTGGCAGTTTTAATGCCGCGGTAATCTTTTCCGGTGAAGTTGATTATGATGTTAGCCAATCTTACGAGATCGGTGTTGATCTCGGTTATAGATTGTTTTCTTACAACACTCAAAATACAATCGGAACTTATGACCTGACATATCACAATTTTATGCCCACACTGATTAATTATTATGTGATTAATGGTGAAGGCTATCAATTTAAATTTGGTGCCGGGGCAGGCGTACGTTTTTTAAGCGCTGAAGAATCAATACCCGGAACGGGGACAAAACAAAACTATTCATCAACCGGATTTGGAATTTTACTAAGAGGAGCAGGCAATACCAGGTTGAGCGATAATGTTTATATCACTATTGGCGTGGACGCAAGGTATGATTTTAACGGTGAGCCTTCAAACGGCGGTAAAACACTCTATAACTATGCATCCCAAAGCAATGTTAATTTTAATTCACTTTCCCTTGGTCTGAGCCTGGGCCTTACATTTTATCTATAGGAGCATAATTGAATCTTCTTGAAGCGATCGTTCTAGGAATAATCCAGGGGATTACTGAATTTCTTCCGATAAGCAGCACGGGCCATCTTACCGTTACAGGAAGATTAATGGGCCTGATTTCTAAAGAGAATCCTGAGCACTGGACAGCATTCATCGCTGTAATTCAGCTTGGTACTCTCGTTTCCATATTAATTTACTTCCGAAAAGATATACTGAACATTTTAAGAGATTTTCTAAGAGATAATTTATCCCCCGGAAGATTAAAATATTCTGAACAAAGTGGTAATTCAAAAATGGGCTGGATGATTATAATCGGTACTATTCCTGTTGTGATAATCGGCCTGGCTTTAAAACCGGTTATAGAAGGAGAGTTCACAAAAAACCTTTACGTAATTGCCAGCAGCCTGATTCTTCTTGCCATCATTCTTGCTATTGCTGAAAAGACAGCAAAGTTCAAAAAAGAAATGAAAGACATTACAATAAAAGATTCTTTGATAATAGGTATCTGTCAGTCTTTTGCCCTGATTCCCGGTTCATCAAGATCCGGCACCACAATTACCGGTGGATTATTTCTGGGACTGAAAAGGGAAACCGCAGCACGCTTTTCTTTTTTGCTTAGCATCCCTGCTGTGTTTGCGAGCGGATTGCTGGAACTCTATGAATCACTGAAATACCTGCAGGGCGATATGGTTCTGAATCTGGTAATTTCAACAATTGTATCGGGAGTCTGCGGTTATATTGCTATCGACTTTCTATTAAAATATTTAAGAAAGAACACTACATTTCTTATTTGTATGGTACAGAATTGCAGCAGGGATATTTATTTTAATTTTATTATTTTCAAAAGTTATTTGATTGTCAGGAGGAGCTAGATGAAAGGTTCAATATTCTTTTTACTTTTACTTACTTTGTCTTTTGGATGTAATAATTCAAATAATACGACAAAGAATAATGATGGAATGGAAATTCAAAAAAACAAAAACAAAACGGAGAAAACGGCAATGCCCGATTCAACAAAAAAAATGGATGTAGCGGTTATAAAGACAAATATGGGAACTATTGAAATTCAGTTGTTTCCTGAAGTAGCACCCAAAGCGGTAGAAAACTTTGAAGGACTTGCTAAAAAAGGATATTATGACGGAGTTACATTTCACCGTGTAATAGATAATTTTATGATACAGGGAGGCGATCCTACAGGAACAGGACGCGGCGGTGAAAGTATCTGGGGTGAACCTTTCGAAGATGAATTCAGTCCGGATTATACTTTTGATAAACCGGGAATTCTGGCGATGGCAAATGCGGGTCCCGGCACAAACGGCAGCCAGTTTTTTATAACTCTCGTTCCCACACCATGGCTGAATAATCATCACACAATTTTCGGACAGGTTATTAAGGGAATGGATGTTGTTCAGGCCATCGGGAAAGTGGAAATAACAAAACCATATGACAAACCGGTTAAAGATGTTGTAATGGAAAAAGTAACTATTGAGCAACGATAAACCGGTTCTTCTATTTTTAATGTCTTGGTGCCCCGGTGGTTGATTTATCACCGGGGTATTAAGAAGACAAAGTACTCCGGGTTTCTTCAACTATCTAATGTCTTTTTTACTTTCGTAATTTTTCAAATTCAAATAATTATCCGGCAGCTGAATAATGAAAGAAGAAAAAAGAAAAACTTCAGGACAGGAATTTTTTTCATCCCGCTGGGCTCTCATAATTGCAACAATTGGTATTGCTGTTGGCACTGGAAATATCTGGCGTTTTTCAAGGATTGTTGCACAGAACGGCGGCGGTTCATTTCTGATACCCTGGGTAATTTTTCTTCTCATCTGGTCAGTACCCCTCATCATTGCAGAATTTGCTATAGGTAAATCTACAAGACTTGGACCCGTTGGAGCGCTGGCAAAAACTGCCGGCAAAAACTTTGCCTGGATGGGCGCTTTTGTTGTTTTTGTCTCCACCGCGATAATGTTTTATTATTCAATTGTTACAGGCTGGTGTTTAAGATATTTTTTCTCAGCTGTATCGGGTAACCTGTTTAACACGAAAGATCAGCTAGCTTACTGGAATGAATTTTCAACCGGGCTTCAGCCATTGATTTTTCATTTTATTTCGATATCTCTTGTTGCTTTTATAATCTACCGTGGAGTTACAAAAGGAATTGAAAAAGTAACCAAGTTTCTCGTTCCTTCGCTGCTTGGTATTCTTGTTATTCTGTTTGTACGTGCGGTTACTTTGCCGGGAGCGATTGACGGGATAAAATATTTTTTTACTCCTGACCTGAAAACAGTTCTGGATTATAAAGTCTGGCTGAACGCGTTAACACAAAATGCATGGGATACAGGCGCGGGCTGGGGACTTATCCTCACGTACGCGATTTATATGAAAAAGAAGGAGGACATTTCCCTTAACGCCGCACTGATAGGATTTGGTAACAACACGGTTTCACTGCTTGCAGGAATTACAATTTTCTCCACGGTTTTTGCTCTCAGTTCTGTTGATGCAATGCAGCAGATTTCACAATCAGGCCCGGCAAATACAGGACTCACTTTTATTTACCTGCCGCAGTTGTTTGCAAAGATATCGGGCAGCTATGCTGTAAATATTTTCTTTGCCTCGATATTTTTTATAGCATTGTTTTTCGCGGCTGTCACTTCACTTATGTCGATGGTTGAACTTTCGACCCGGACATTAATTGATTTCGGATTGAAGCGAAGCAAAGCGATAATAATTGTAGCTGTTGCCGGATTTTTATTCGGAGTACCGTCGGCTTTAAACCTGGACTTTTTCGCAAACCAGGATTGGGTCTGGGGAGTAGGATTAATTTTAAGCGGTGCATTTATTTCATTCTCAATAATCCGCTACGGCGTGGATAAATTCAGAACTGAAATTATAAATGGCGCTGGCAGTGATGTAAAAATTGGTAAGTGGTTTAATTTTGTGATTGCAGTATTAATTCCACTGCAGGTTGTTGTATTAATTGCCTGGTGGCTTATTTCATCAGTCGGCTGGGACCCTGAATGGTGGAATCCCTTCCATTCGCTGAATACTGGTACAGTATTATTCCAGTGGGCTGTAGTGCTTGGCGCGTTTATTCTTTTGAATAAAGTAATGTATAAACAGATTTTTGAGAGGGATAAACAATGAACATCTTTACAATATTAACTGCGGTAATTGTTCTGGGAATTGTATGGGGCGGATTAATATTCTTCCTTACCCGGGCAATGAAGTATGAAAAAATGAAATCAGAAAATGGCAAAAAGTAAAATTAAAATTGCCGGAATTTCAGAGGCAGTAAAAAATCTGAAAAAAGGAATTATTCTTCCTCTCTATTTTTTCTTCGGAGAGGATTCATTCAGCATTGATGAAGCTTTAAAAGAAGTTGAAAATACGGATTCTTCCCCGGGTCACTTCAGATTTTGACCGTGAAGTTTTTTATGGTGAGGAAAAATTGATTTCAGATGTGCTTGGTTTTGCTACGGCTTTCCCTTTCGGGTCTGAAAAAAAGCTATTAATATTTAAAGAATTTGAAAAAGTAAAAGATAAAAAAAATCTATTGTCTTATGCTGAATCTCCCGCTGATTTTACAGTTCTGGTAATCGTAAATAACGGCGGGATTAAAAATACTGATACAGTTCTGTATAAAGCTCTGGCAAAAAATAATTTTATTTATGAAGCCAAAGAACTTAAAGGAAACAATCTTATAAACTGGGTTGTTGATTATTGTGAGATAAGAAAAAAAACGAATCAGTTTTGAGAATGCGTGATGCTGGTTGATATAGTCGGTGAAAACCGGACAATGCTGGAGGCGCAGCTTGATAAAATTTTGACATATGTTGGGGAGAAGGAGGAAATCAGCCTTGATGATGTGAAGTCATTATCGACCTCACTCAAGGAGTTTTCAATTTTTGATCTGCAGGATGCGATTTCAAAGAGAGACAAATCACGCTCATTAAAAATTGTCTACAATATGTTGGAAAAGGGGCAGGAACCAACATTCATCATTCACATGCTCACAAGGTATTTTACCGGGCTGGCACGGATTAACGAGATAAGCGATAAAAATATGAATGAATTTGCTGCGGCAAGAATTATTGGCACACACCCTTTTTACCTGAAGAATTACAGGTTTGCGAGGAGGGCTTTTACAGACAGAGACCTGCATCGTGCCTCTGAGGCTCTGCTAAAGGCAGACATCACAGTTAAAACCACTTCTTCGGACAATAAGTCAATTATTACTCTGCTGATATCTGAAATTCTGGTGTAACAGGTCTCAATAATTTTATTGATTTGCTTCAGATTTCGCCTATCTTTATAAATCAGATTGCACACAATAATTAAGTGAATATTTTTGTAGACACTCAAAAGCCCGATTTAAGGGGCAATAATCTAAACTTTCGAATTTTCAGGAAATTTGAGTAATTTAGTATCTGATTATGGAAACATTTTAACTAAAAAGAAGTACAATACAGTTGACAGATAAGAATTTTAATGAGCTGAGCGACGAGGAACTAATACTCGAGTTTCAGCGTAACAATACTGAAAGAGCGTTTGAGATTTTGGTGCAGCGGTATAAAAACCCGCTGACTAATTTTGTCTTCCGGTACCTCGGTGATTACGAATCGTGTGTTGATGTTGTTCAGGAAACGATGATAAAAGTTTACAGGTACAAAGACACTTATCAGTCGATAGCAAAGTTTTCAACGTGGATTTATACAATTGCCGGGAACCTTGCGAAGACTGAATTGCAGAGAAGAAAAAGAAGGACGATCTTATCGATTAACGCGTACGGTAAGGAAGAAGACGAAACCTACGAAATACCCGATGAGAATTATCGTCCCGATGATATGACTGACAGCGGTATAAAAGATGAAATTATTCAGAAAGCATTTTTGAAAGTTTCCGACGCATACCGGCAGGCGGTTGTTCTTAGAGACATACAGGAACTATCGTACGAAGAAATTGCTGACATAATGGGAATAACTGTTGGTACCGTTAAGTCCCGTATAAACAGGGGCAGGGCGCAGTTGCAGAAATTGTTAAAGAGCATACATAACGAGTAAGGTAAAATTATGAACATTATTGAAGATGATCACGAACACGATGATGTGATTCAAAACTCTTAAGGGGCTTACAGAAAGTTTCCGCTCCCGCAAATTTTGAAGCGGACCTGATGAGAAGAATTAACACAGAAAAATATGATGAGAAAAAATCTTTCTGGTGGAGATTTCTTCTTCCTTCAAGGCTCATTCCTTCTGCAGCGCTTGTGCTTAGTGCGATAGTTGTGCTTTTTGTAATTAATACTAATTCCGGAGCGGAAGAAAACCCTTTACTTATTCCCCCGAAAGTTCGTGAAGATGTTGTTGCGAGCAGCAATGTTCAGAAGGATCTGGAAAAGAGCATACAGCCAAAAGTTAAAAAAGAAGAAGTCGCAAAACCACGCACAGAAAAGAAAGTAACCCCCCAAATTAATAATGATGTTCCTGCCCTGGCAAATAATGACGTTATGCCTGCAGGATTCAGGAATATCAAATCTTGGTATTACAATTACAGGCAATAATCCCGGGTACAAACTACGGCAATCCTTCAATCGTTTCTTTCGGCAACCGCCCGATAAACAAAAGAGGCTTAAATTACATGCAGAGAAATCTTACTCCGCAGGAAAAGGCCCAGCTGCAACTCTTAAAAAAGAGATGGCTTGAAATGATGAAGGAGTTAAATAAATAAATTTTAGTAGGGGCGCACCCCGTTAAGTGGAGGGTATTTACTCTCCTATGCGAGGGCAGGATGCGTCTCTACAACGATATATTTTCCCCCAATCAAACATACTCGTTATCCTCTCCGATACTCCATTTAAAAGGGTTCTCATCAATATATTTTCGAATACGGTAAAGATCCTTTTCATTTCGGATTATATGATCGTAAAAACGCGGTTGCCATTGAAAAGATTTATGCCCGGATTTGCGGAGAGATTTTGTTACAGCCGATTTAAAACTTCCTACAACATTTCCGAGTGTTGGGGTATGCATTCGTAGAGACGGGGCATGCCCCGTCTCTACAATATCAAAAATAATAATTCCGTGGATATGATTTGGCATTATTACGTAATAATCCGTTTCTACGGTTTTGAAATGTTGGGGGATTTCTTCGAAACTTTTTTTTGCAATCTCTCCACATTTATTCAATACCATCTTTTCCCTTTTAACTTCTCCAAACCACTCCCTCATTCCTTTCGTACAAATGTTAACGTAATACCACCACGGTGTGGAGTAATCCCACGTTTCAAGACGTGCCGATTCAATCCGGTATTTATTTTTGAAGGTCCCCATTTGAAAAAGAATAAGAAATCCATCAAATTAATGCAATAAATAATTTGTCGTAGAGACGCTTCGGTGAAGCGTCTCCGGGGAATATGTCTTTGAGACGCATCATCGATGCGTCTCTACACAAATCCATTTTTTATAACCCCTCATTTTCATACTTTTAAACACACAAATAAACCAAAGGCACCCGGAATGGATATGTACGGGCAAAAGGATAAAAGCATCCCGCAGAAAACGGTAATGAAACTGTTTGAATTTATCATTCTCGCGGTAAGTTTCCGGATACTCTTCGGGAACGGTTACGCAGAAATTACCGGTAACCGGGGCGCGCCGGGTTATTTTCACGCCGCGCGCTGCTTTTTGTTTTTAACTGCATCGTCTTTATAAGAATGACGTTCACGATGTTTTACCTTATAAAGCGGAAAATTCCCTGGGAGGAGGCATTCAGCATACCGTTTGCTTTCGCGCTTTACTATATCGGTTTTGCGATGCTCGGTTATACCTGCAGAACGGAGCTGGGTTTTATTGATGATATCGCCATCGCGCTGTTCTTGTCAGGTTCTTATTTAAACACCGGCTCCGAGCTGGCGCGCGACAAATGGAAAAAAGACCCCGCCAACAAAGGAAAGCTTTACACAATAGGTTTGTTCCGCTACTCTATGCACATAAATTATTTCGGTGATCTTCTGTGGGTAATTGCGTACGCAATTGTTACGCGGAACATTTACTCGGTGTTTATTCCCGTGTTTTTGTTCTCATTCTTCGCGTTTTACAATATCCCGAAACTCGATAAATACCTCGCCGGCAGGTACGGAAAGCAGTTTGAGGAATATTCGAAGAGAACGAAAAAGTTTATTCCGTTTATTTTTAACCCGTGAGATAGAGTTAAGCCATAGTTCAGAATTTTATATTACTTTATCTCAGGGGTTTAACCCGTGAGATAAAACGATGAATTATTTCGAAGTTTAAAACAAATTTATCTCACGGGGCACACCTCACCCGCATTTTGTAAAAGGTAACCAAATCTCATTATTTTGTGGCGGTTTGGGTTTACATTTCTTAAGTTTACTACCATTGGGAAGTGAAACGAATTAATTTTTCCAATCTCTTAATTTTGCAATCAAATAAATTTGTATGAAATTCTTCGTTGGAGTTACGGATTATAAATGGTTTAAATATTTAGAAAGCGTTTCTCCAGACGAAGTTAATTTTTGGCGTCCAGGGGGAATGGGGTTTGGAGCAATTGAAATAGGCGCGCCATTTCTTTTTAAACTTCATAGTCCCATAAACAAAGTTGTGGGTGGTGGTTTTTTTGTGAAATCAGAAAAGTTGCCATTGTCACTAGCTTGGGATGCCTTTGCAGAAAAAAATGGCGCGCATAATTATCATGATTTGAAAAATTTAATAAACTCACTTCGCAAAACACCAGAATTTGACCCACAAATTGGGTGTATAATTTTAAACCAACCATTTTTTCTGCCGAAAGAACAATGGATTGATATACCAGCAGATTGGAGTAAAAACATTGTAGTTGGAAAAACATATGATTCAAATAATGGACTCGGCAAATATTTATGGGAAAAAGTTCAATTAAATTTAGAGGGATTGATAGTCAAAAATGAGCAAATTAGTGAACCCGTGGTTATGTATGGGAAAGAATATTTGACTAAGGGAAGACTTGGGCAAGGGGCTTTTAGAGTTTTAGTGACTGGTGCTTATGATAGAAAATGCGCAATAACGGGTGAAAAGGCTTTGCCTGTATTGGAGGCTGCACATATAAAATCCTTTAAAGAAAAAGGACCTAATAGAATAAATAATGGTCTTCTTCTACGCTCTGATTTTCACAAGCTCTTTGACAGAGGGTATATAACCATTACAAAAGATTATAAGGTGGAAGTAAGTAGAAAAATAAAAGAGGAGTTTAATAATGGTAAACACTATTATGCATTTCATGGGAATGAATTAGCTGTTATACCTAGAGCTATTGAAGAAAAACCAGACTTAGATTTTATACGATGGCATAATGAAAATGTTTTTAGAACTTAATTATTTGCAAAGCTAATTCATGATTCGTTCGTTTTACCAAAATACTATAGGTAAATTTCTTAATTCATCCGATGATGAAATTTTAGGAATACTTGCCAGAAATAACGCCTTTTCTTTAGAACAATCTCAGCGAGATGCTTGGTTAAGTGAAATAATAATACTTAAAAAGGTTTTATCACAATTTAATGGCCATATTTATCTTGAATATTCAATCCCAAGAATGGGACAGCGAGTTGATGCTATCCTATTGATAAATACAACTGTTTTTGTTCTTGAGTTTAAAATTGGAGAAAGTGTTTATACATCAAATGCGATTGATCAAGTTACAGATTATGCTTTAGATCTAAAAAATTTTCACGAATCAAGCCATGATAAGTATATAGCACCTGTTTTAATAGCTACAGAAGCTAAATTTTTAATGCCAACCGTTTCTCAAACACTCCAAAGTGACAAATTATTATTTCCAATAAAAAGTAACACTGAAAACCTAATAGAAGTAATTAAGGCTGTTTTAATGTTTTGTGATGGTGACTTGATTGACAATAATAAATGGGAAAAAGGGCGTTATCGTCCCACTCCAACTATTATAGAAGCGGCAATGTTTCTATATAATAATCACTCTGTTGAGGATATTTCCCGATCAGATGCAGAGGCAATTAATTTAAGTCAAACATCTAATGAAATTTCTAAAATCATTCAACATTCAAGGGAAAACTCCAGAAAATCAATTTGTTTTATAACTGGAGTACCTGGTGCTGGCAAGACTCTAGTTGGTCTTCATGTTGCCACAAAACATTTTGAAAAGCAATCTAAATTGTATAGTGTCTTCCTTTCAGGCAATGGACCTTTAGTAGCAGTTCTGCGTGAAGCGTTGGCCCGTGATAAAGTAAAAAGAGAAAAAAACAATGGTAACAAAATAAAAAAGAGTCGTGCATTAAGTGAGGTTAAAGCATTTATTCAAAACGTACATAATTTCCGTGATGAATGTCTTGTAGATCTAAATTCTCCCCCGGTCGAACATGTAGCTTTATTTGATGAGGCTCAACGAGCTTGGAATTTAGAACAAACTTCTAACTTTATGAGTAGGAAAAAAGGGATATTAAATTTTAAAATATCAGAACCTGATTTTCTTATTTCTTGTTTGAATAGACATCCAGATTGGGCTGTTGTAGTATGTTTAGTCGGGGGCGGTCAAGAAATTAACACAGGAGAAGGCGGAATAAGTGAATGGATCAATTCTCTAGAAACTAAATATAAAGATTGGGATGTTTATATTTCACCAAGACTTAGTGATAGTGAATACAATGCTGAAACTGTCTTGAAAAAATTAAGTGTGCGCAAAAATGTATTCCATAATGAATTGTTACATCTTGCTGTTTCAATGCGTTCTTTTCGTGCTGAAAATGTTTCACTTCTTATTAAACAGATACTCGATCTAAATATGGACGCTTCTAAAAAAACTCTAGATAGTATCCAACCAAAATATCCAATTGTTATTACGCGTGATATTGGGAAAGCTAAAAAATGGCTAAAACAGCAAGCTCGTGGTTCGGAAAGATACGGTATTGTTGTTTCCTCTCAGGCGGAACGACTAAAACCAGAATGTATTTTCGTAAAAGCACCAGTGAATCCGATACATTGGTTTCTTAATGATAAAGATGATACACGTTCTTCTTATTTTCTTGAAGATGTAGCTACTGAATTTCATATTCAGGGCTTGGAACTTGATTGGGCTTGTGTTACTTGGGATGCCGATTTCCGATTCACTAAAAATGGTTGGCAACATTGGTCATTTCGAGGAAAGCGCTGGCAAAAAATTAATAAACTAGAAAGACAAAAGTATCTAAAAAATGCATATAGGGTTTTATTGACCCGTGCTCGCCAAGGTATGGTGATTGTTGTACCTAATGGTAACGAAGATGATCTAACGAGAAAACCTGAATTTTATAATCCCACTTATAAATATTTAAAAGATATAGGATTTACAGAAATCTAAACTTCCGCCAATATTCCTATCGTAAATCCAAAGCCCACAATTTTTCTTATTTCCTTTTTAACTCTATCTCTATATATTAATCCCACACATCACGGAGGTAGCCAGATGAAATTAACAGGAATATTTTTGTTAAGCCTTTTTATATTTATTGGATGTGCGGAAAAAAAGGATAATAATATGAATAACGAACCAACAATTGTAACAAAACACATTACCTATTCGGCGGACGGAACAACTCTTAAAGGATACCTGGCATACGACAGCAGCATAAAAGGGAAAATGCCGGGAATTTTAGTCGTGCACGAGTGGTGGGGAATGGACGGTTACGCTCAGCACCGCGCGGAGATGCTGGCAAAGCTCGGCTACGTTGCCTTCGCGCTGGATATGTACGGCGACGGAAAAATTGCCGATCACCCGGCGGATGCGCAGAAGTTTGCGATGGCGGTAATGAGTAAAATGGATACCGCGCGCGACAGGTTTAACGCGGCTTTAAAAATATTGAAAGAACAGCCGGAAACGGACACATCACAAATTGCGGCAATCGGTTACTGCTTTGGCGGAGGAGTTGTTTTAAGAATGGCTCTTGCCGGTGCGGATCTGAAAGGTGTGGTAAGCTTCCACGGAGATCTGCCGGCCGGACCGGTTAAAGATCCGGAAAAAGTGAAAGCAAAAATATTCGTCTGCAACGGCGCGGCGGACCAGTTTAATCCGAAAGAAAAAGTTGAAGAGTTTGAAAAAAATATGAAAGATGCAGGTATAGACAGCAAAGTAATTAATTATCCGGATGCGATGCACAGCTTTACAAATCCGGCAGCGGACAGCCTCGGCAAAAAATTCAATCTCCCGATTGCGTATAATAAGAATGCAGATGAAAAGAGCTGGGTGGATATGCAGGCTTTCTTCTGTGAGATATTTACTTATTAAGGAGTGGGAATAATTTGTTCCAGTGGGAAATTAAAATTGCAAGATTTGTAAATAAACTCACCCCAACCCCTCTCTTAAAGAGAGGGGCTATAAAATACCGTGAATGAAAAGGGGCAGTATAATTCTTAATAGCATAAAATTAAGAAGGGCGGCAATAATACGTTGCAGAGAACTCAGGCAAAACCAAACACCGGCAGAAGAATTATAACTGGAGGGGGTAAGAAATACGTAATGTTTAATGATTTAAAATTCTACAGGCAGTACCCGATTTTTTTTGATATACTTAGGTAAAGAAACATTTTACGTTGCAGATTTTTATTGTCACCAGGCAAAACTGGTGATTGAACTTGACGGAGGGATTCACCAAAAACAAAAAGACAAGGATAACCTGAGAACTGAAATTATTGGGATAAAGGGTATTAAGGTTCTTAGATTTAATAATGAAGAAATTCTTAAAAATAAAATAGTGTTCTAAAACGAATTGAATCCCAAATTTAATTTCACAAAACACCTGTCACTCCTTCCCTTCTTAAGGGAAGGGGCAGGGGGATGAGTTTAGAAATTAGCCCGATAATGTTTTTACAAATCCCGCAGCTTCAATTATTTTTCAAGCACCTCACACAGTCCTCCAGATAAGAAAGACGGATAAATTATGCAACATTAATTATCGAAAGCGGGCCGCATGTCGGTTATGAAGGGTAACCCGTTTATGTAAAAAAATAATTTCAACACCAACATTTTTTATTTTCATGTTTCTTATATTTAAATGCCTTCAGCCTAAGCAAAAGACATTATTTTAAGCTTTGATGAAAATAATCAAACAAAATACATTCGGACTTTCCGTGCAGATCGGTATACCCACGGGTGTGCTTTCCGGCATTGTGGAGCGCTTTTTCGAGCTTAACGGAAGCCCGTCATATAAGTCGCACAGGCTTCTGCCCGTAGGATGCTCTGAAATCCTGTTCAATCTCGGCGATGTTTTAATGGCCAGCACGCTGAATAAAGAAAACCCGGAGATAAGCTGCAGGCAGTTCCTGGTATCCGGAATTAAAACCGGTTTTATGGACGTAAACGCGCCGAAAAAAATGCACTGTATCGGCATCAGGTTTCACGTTGGCGGAATGAAAAGGCTGTTCAATATTTCACCCGCGGAGCTTACTGACAACGACTATGAACTGGATCTTTTGATTTCCCGGAGCCTCGCCGGCAATATTCGTGAGAAACTCGCGGAATGCGAAACAACCGTGGAAAGATTCAACCTGCTGGCCAGGCTGATTATAAAAAAAATAATCCGGTCGGAAAAAGAGAGTACTTCAGAAAATATTGTTAAGGAAATTCTCGCCAAACCTTTTCTGCCGGTCAGGTCGCTTGAAAAAGAAACCTGTTATTCGCGTCAGTATCTTCACAGGATATTCAAGTCCTCCACCGGCATTTCGATAAAAAAATACCAGCAGTTAAGCAGGGTCTCATCGGTTTTGAAATCACTGAATTCAAAAGGGGGAAATCTAACCGATCTTGCATATTCAAACGGGTATTTCGACCAGAGCCATTTCATCAATGATTTCAAACAGTTGACCGGCTATTCACCGGCATCCTATCTCTCCACAGTACGCACCTTCGATCCCGATCCCTTCATTTTTTAGTTTACATTTTTACAATCCTTCTGCATTAAGATTTTTTAAGTTTGCCCCCAAAAAAAGGTGAACCCTTGAAAAAAATAATTGTATGCCTCTCGGTTACATTTATGGCGGGTGTGCTCTTCGTAAATATTTATAATTCAATTGTGGACGCGGTAAGCTGGGGAAGCAATGTCCCCGCTTCAATTGACGTGATGCGCCACTATTATTACTCAACTAATCCCGGGAAATTCTTCAGGTATTTTTCGCCCGCAAACCAGTTTCTGGCTCTGCTGGTACTTAATTCTGTTCTGGAAATCATCAAAGAAGGTGAGATACTTTCTCGCCGCCGCGTTTTTGCTTTCGGTACTGACCGATGTTTTTACCTTTTCCTATTTTTATCCGGCCAACAACCTGCTGATGACCCTGCCGCTTACAAATGTATCGAAACTCAGCAGCGTTGTTCACAACTGGCAGCTAATGAACTGGCTGAGGTCTCTTATTATCGTGGTTGAATTGTCATTATTCTTCCTCGGCCTGAACGGACTGTTTAAACAGGATACAAAAAATATATCAGCAAAGCGGGCGGGTGTTGAATTTTAAAAACATTAAATCATAAACATAGACAGGAATAAAAGATGTCATTTTATTTTTTCGTACTGTTTTTTCATATAACAGGGGCGATTGGAATATTTGTCGGGATGGGACTTGAATGGCTGATAGTCCATAATTTCAAAAGAGCAACCACTTATTCACAGGCTCTTCAATGGACGGATTCATTCAGGTTATTGCCGGCAATTTTTTCAATCTCATCGATTCTGATACTGGCTTCCGGAATTTATATGTGGGCTGAAACCTGGGGAGACACAGCATGGATAATTACCGGGTTCTGGCTGTTCTTATTCCTTGCGGTTTTCGGCTCTGTAATTGTCGGCAAAAAAGTGCGATCAATAGCGGAGGCACTTAAATCAGAGAGTGATAAATTATCCGATGCAATTTTAGTGAAAATTAAATCTCCCGTAATTACTCAATCGCTTAAAATAAGAACAGCCCTTGCCCTGTCGATTATCTTCCTGATGACCATAAAACCGGGCTGGACGGTAACGCTGATAGTTGTAGGTGCTGCATTAATCACAGGGTTTTTACTTTCACGGATTTTGAAATGAAAAAGCTGAAATGGTGGTTTCGCGTAGTCGGAACGTTTTATCTTTTATTAACAACTGTTAACCTGTACGGAATTTTTATCAACAAACAATTTCTCCGGCAGAATATTCCTTTCCACGTTCAACAACGCCGGGTTCGGGATAACGCTTGATTTCTGGTTCACCTTTGTGCTCGACCTGATGGTGACGGGCGCTTTTATGCTATGGGCTTCTCGTAATCCGCTAAAAAATCTTAACCTTGTTTGGCTGATAATATTTCTTGAGATGGTAAGAGGAATTGCAGATGATCTTTATATGGTCAGCAGGGGATATAATGCAGGATTTTACGCAGGATTTATCACTGTTCATGTATTAATTATCCTTACCGGGTTTATCTTTCTGCGGCAGGGAAAAATTGAATTAAAGGCGGCTGATAAATAAATGTTTAAGCGGAAATCATTATTTTAAATAGAGAAATTAATTTTATTTATATGAACAAAGCATTATCAATAAAATCAGGTTACCTGGTCTGGCTGTTACCTCTTCTAATAATTACCACCCTTGTATTGATTGCAAAGTCGCCGGTTTTTTACCGGCACCCGGATGTAATGTCTGTGGGAATAACTCTTGATTTTTTAATTACACTGCCGCTGGTATTTTATCTTTTAATCAGGAAGAAAAATATTTCCTGGCTGGTTGTCTCACCGGTTGCAACGGCGGGAATAATAATTGCGGGACTGGTAATTCCAAAAGATCATCAGCAGTTTCTTGCGCACAGGCAGGACAATTGCTTTTTCTTTGATGGAACTGGCGGTTGTAGGCTATTTTATAATTAAAACCCGGAAAGCAAAAAAGGTTTACAATCTGCAGAAAGATGTTTCATTTGATTTTTATACGGCGTTAAAAAAAGCAGTCGCAGAAGTTGTGCCGAAAAGAATTTCAAACTTGCTCTCAACTGAAATTGCCCTCTTTTATTACGGGTTCTTTTCATGGAAGAAAAGAAAAACCGAAAACAATGAGTTTACCTGTTACAAAGAAAACGGGGCGATGGCTGTTTTCTTCGTAATTATTTTTATGATACTTGTAGAGACAGTTGTTCAGCATATACTGATTCAGTTATTCAGCCCAACCATTGCCTGGATTATAACCATAGTCAGTATCTACAGTGTGCTTGTTTTATTCGGCGCGGCCCGGTCATTGAGCAAGAGGCCGGTAATCGTAACCGGGAATAATATTTACCTGCGCTACGGAATTTTATCAGAGACGTTAATTCCCTTCAGCAATATTGAATCTCTTGAAACATCCCGCGGTGCTGTCGAATTTAATAAAGAGATGGTCCCTCTTTCGCCGCTTCATAAACTGGAGAATACCAATGTTGTTCTAAATCTTCGTGAAGAGGGCATTCTACATGGTTTTTACGGCAGAAAAAAGAAATTCAAATCAATTGCGTTCTATATAGATGATTTGGACGGTTTCAGGGCAATGATCGAAAAACAAACCACGGGTTAAAGTTTTCTGGCCGGTATTTCCCCCGTGCCGCGGAAATCCCTCAAAAAACCCGCAAATTTGCCCGAAAAACCCTTTGTTTTTTCTTAATTCATTCTTATATTTGAGATCACTTTTTGTTAAAAATTCAATCACGATAGGACAGGCACGATGAAAAAAGGTATTCATCCAAATTACAGGCCGGTGGTTTTCCAGGACGGATCCTGTGATTTTGCGATTTTAACACGTTCAACTATTAAAACGGAAGACACAATTGTCTGGAAAGATGGCAATACTTATCCGCTTGTAAAACTTGAAATTTCCAGCGGCTCGCACCCGTTTTTTACAGGAAAGCAGAAATTTCTGGATACTGCAGGAAGAGTGGAGAAATTCAATAGAAAATACGCTAAGAAAAATTAGATTTTCTTTCTTTTACGTATAAGTTTCCGTCAGATGACGGACAAGTTTAGCCAGGTTTGCCTGGCTTTTTTTGTTGGCGATGGGTGAATAAATAGCTGTCATTTCGACCCCCTCAGGGGGGAGAAATCTAAAAAGATTCCTCAGTCCCCCGGCCAGCCGGGCTTCTTCGGAATGACAAAAAGACTAGTATAATTATTAAACCATTTATCATTTTTCTATTGTTTTAGAACAGAAAATTTTCAAATTTGAAGCTCTTTTGCGAGAGCCTTTTTAGAAAAAGCATTTAACAAAAAATAAAATAATATGGACAAGAAAAAGAAAAACATAATTTTTGCGGTCATCTTTGTAGTGGTGATTGCTATTCTGCTCATTATTAAATTCAGCTCTTCAGGTTCCGGTATGCAGGGTGGAATGCGCGGACCCGGGGCAGGTGGTCCTGTTCCTGTAAAAGCGCACATTTTAAAGCCTCAAAAGCTGAACAACAATGTAATTACTACTGGTACCGTACTGGCAAATGAATCTGTTGAGCTGAAAAGTGAAACATCCGGCAAGGTTGTTAAAATTCTTTTTAAAGAGGGAAGCCGTGTTAAAAAAGGGCGATCTTCTTTTAAAGATAAATGATGAAGAACTTCAGGCACAGCTTCTCCGGGCGAAGTCAGCTTTAAATCTTGCACAGGAAAATTTCGGAAGACAGAAATCTTTATATGAAAAACAGGGAATAAGCAAGCAGGCACTCGATGCTGCACAGAATGATCTGAATGCCAAAACCGCTGACCTTGCATTAATAAAAGCACAGATTGATAAAACAGAAATCATTGCACCATTTGATGGACAGATCGGTCTGAAATATGTGAGCGAGGGAAGTTTTGTAAATTCTTCAACTACTATCGCAAGTCTGCAGGATATCGATCCGATTAAAATTGATTTTTCAATTCCCGAAAAATATGCCGGCTATGTGAGCAAAGGAGACAAAATCACATTTAAAGTTTCCGGGAACAATAAAGTTTTTACCGGAACTGTTTTTGCTATTGAACCCCAGATTGACCTGGACACGAGAACGCTTAAGATCAGGGCAATTGCGCCTAATGCTAAAGGTGAAATTCTTCCCGGCTCTTTTGCGGATGTAACATTAATATTGAAAGAAATTAACGACGCATTAATGGTTCCGACACAGGCGATAATACCGATATTAAAAGGACAGAAAGTTTATCTCTATAAAAACGGTGTTGTTTCACAGGCGATAGTTAATGTAGGAATCAGAACCGATACACAGGTTCAGCTTACAAGCGGGGTCAGCGCGCAGGATACTGTTATTACTACCGGCGTTCTCCAGATTATGCCCGGTGTTCCCGTAAAAATCACAGATTTCAACTAAAAAGATTTTGAATTTATGAGTTTATCATCATTAAGTATTAGAAGACCGGTACTGGCGATTGTGATGTCAATCGCTATTGTGCTGTTCGGAGTTATCGGATATACATATCTTGGTATAAGAGAGTATCCCGCTGTTGATCCGCCGATTATTACGGTAAGTACATCATACACGGGTGCAAACGCTGATGTAATTGAATCGCAGATAACCGAGCCGCTTGAAGAATCAATCAACGGTATCGCAGGAATTCGTTCACTTACTTCTGTAAGTCGTGACGGACGTAGTACAATTACAGTTGAGTTTGATATCGATGTAAATCTTGAAACGGCCGCAAATGATGTGCGTGATAAAGTTTCGCGTGCTATCCGCTCACTGCCGCCCGATATTGAAAACCCGATTGTCTCAAAAGCTGATGCGAATTCTTTCCCGATAGTTTTTATGAATCTGCAGAGCGATACAAAAAACCTGATGGAGCTTTCTGAAATAGCAAACAATGTATTTAAAGAAAGATTCCAGACTATTCCCGGCGTAAGTTCTGTGCAGATTTGGGGAGATAAAAAATATTCAATGCGTCTCTGGCTCGATCCGGCAAAACTTGCGGCTTATCATCTCAGTCCGGTTGATGTGAAAAATGCGCTTGCCCGGGAAAATATTGAGCTTCCTTCAGGTATTATTGAAGGAAACAACACGGAACTTTCAATCAGAACAATTGGAAGGCTCTCAACGGTTAAGGAATTTAATAATCTCATTATTTCTGAAAAGAACGGCAGCCTGGTGAGAATGAAAGATATTGGTCACGCCGAACTTGGTCCTGAAAACATGAGAACAATACTTAAGCGTGATGGAATTGCTATGGTAGGCGTTGTGCTGATAGCGCAGCCGGGCGCAAACAATATCGCTATCACCGATGAATTTTATAAACGGCTCGACCAGATTAAAAAATCAATGCCTTCAGATCTTAAAGTAGGAATTGGTTTTGATGTTACCAGATATATAAAGGATTCTATCACAGAGGTTGAACAGACAATCTTTCTCGCGTTTTCTCTTGTTGTTCTGATAATCTTTTTGTTTTTAAGAGACTGGAGAACCACCATCATCCCGATTATAGCTATACCCATTTCGCTGATCGGTGCGTTCTTTATAATGTATATCGCAAATTTTTCTATAAATGTGCTGACACTGCTTGGAATTGTGCTTGCGATAGGAATTGTAGTGGATGACGCCATAGTTGTGCTCGAAAATATTTACGCGAAAATTGAAGACGGGATGAATCCCGTTGATGCGGCCACAAGAGGCTCGGCTGAAATTTTCTTCGCGATACTTTCAACAACTATCGCGCTTGCCTCGGTGTTCCTTCCAATCATCTTTTTGCAGGGACTTACAGGAAGACTTTTCCGTGAATTCGGAATTGTAATTGCCGGATCGGTTGTTATTTCAGCTTTTGTGGCTTTAACGCTGACTCCAATGCTCGGCGGAAAGATTCTGAAAGCACGGGATAAAGAAACTCACAGCTGGTTCTACTTAAAAACAGAACCATTCTTTGTAAGAATGAATGGGTGGTACAGATCAACACTTAATACATTTATGACAAGACGCTGGATTGCATTTGCTATAATGGCATTTTCAATCGGGTTGATTTATTTTCTGTTTATTTCAACTCCGGCGGAACTGGCGCCGCTTGAAGACAGAAGCAGTTTAATTATTTCAACAACGGCCCCCGAGGGAACTACTTTTGATTATATGGATAAGTTTATGGATAAACTTATCGGCCTGATCAAAAAAGACGTTCCTGAAAATGATGGAATTATTTCTGTTACTTCACCGGGATTCGGCGCATCTGGTTCAACAAATTCCGGTTTTATTTATATGCTTCTTACACAACCCGATGAAAGGCAGAGAACGCAGGGACAAATTGCGGGTGCTCTTACAGGTGAGGTAAGTAAACTAACCGAGGCACGTACCTACGTAGTTCAGCAGCAGACAATCGGACAGAGAGGATTCGGCCTGCCGGTTCAGTACGTACTGCAGGCGCCTAATTTTGAAAAGCTCAGGGAATTTCTTCCCAAATTTGTTGAGGCTGCGCAGAAAGATCCTACGTTTGCTTTCGTAGATGTTAATCTGAAATTCAATAAACCTGAACTTCGTGTTACAATTGACAGGGAAAGAGCCAGAACTCTGGGAATTTCTGTTTCGGATATTACGCAGACAATACAGGCTGCGTTCAGCGGGCAGAGATTCGGATTTTTTATCAGGAATGGAAAACAGTACCAGGTTATTGGCCAGGTTGACAGGGCCGACAGGGATGCACCGATTGATTTGCGTTCGCTTTCGATAAAAAATGACAAGGGCGAAATGATTCAGCTTGATAACGTTGTGCATCTGGTTGAAGAAAGTACACCGCCGCAGCTGTACAGGTTTAACCGTTATGTATCAGCCACGGTAAGCGCTGCGCTTATGCCGGGCAAAACTATCGGCGATGGTATTAAGGCAATGGATGTAATAAAATCAAAAGTGCTGGATGATACTTTCTCAACCGCTCTTGACGGTGCTTCAAAAGATTATGCCGAAAGCTCATCGAGTCTTCTTTTCGCATTTATGCTGGCAATCATATTAATTTATCTTGTGCTGGCGGCACAGTTTGAAAGTTTCAGGGATCCGTTTATTATTCTTTTTACGGTTCCTCTTGCAATAGCCGGCGCGCTGGTTTCTATCTGGTATTTTAACCAGACGCTTAACATTTTCAGTGAGATCGGTATTATCATGCTTATCGGTCTTGTTACAAAGAACGGTATTTTGATCGTGGAATTTGCCAACCAGAGAAAGGCGCAGGGACTTTCAAAAATGGAAGCCATTGTTGATGCAGCGGCTGCACGTCTCCGCCCGATCCTTGATGACAAGCTTATCGACAGTGCTTGGTATTTTACCGATTGCTCTCGCACTCGGTGCAGGTTCCGAAAGCCGTACATCGATGGGTATCGCTGTAATCGGCGGACTTATTTTTTCAACCGTGCTTACTTTATTCGTGATTCCGGCAATTTATTCCTATTTCTCACGGTCAACTGCAGCGGTTTCTAATGTAACTGAGGAGTTAGAAGATTAGATTTTTATTAAACTAAATTTTGAAAAAACATGAAAGAATATATTAAATCAATGCATAGTGAAAGTTCAAAACCGGAATGTCATTTCGAATCCCGGTTTTACCGGGGTGAGAAATCTGTTTTTACAAAAAGATTTCTCAGTCGTCCGTTACCAAACGGATGCCTTCGGAAATGATAAAAATGGCGGCTTGATTTTAGCGATAACTGTTGCAATATTTTTAATGGTAGCTGGCTTTACAAATGCGCAGGAAGTTCTTACTCCGCAGGATGCGGTAAAGATAGCGCTTGAGAATAATTATTCGATTAAGATTGCAAAAAACGAAAAAGATATTGCGGAAAATAATTCAACGTGCCGGTAATGCAGGTTTCCTGCCCACAGTTGATGCTTCCGGTTCTTATCAAGATCATCAAATGATACAAAGCAGAATTATTCAAACGGGCAGACGGTTAATGTTAACGGCGCGATAAATAAAAATTACGCCGCTGGAATAAATCTGAACTGGACAATTTTTGATGGGCTGAAAATGTTTGCCTCGCTCGACCAGTTGAAAGAATTGAAAAGAATCGGTGAGACAAGTTATAAAAAAGCTGTTGAACAAAATATCTCTGACGTGCTTGCTACATATTATGATATTGCAAGGCAGGAACTTCTGCTGCAGGTGATCAAAAAAAATGTGTCTATCTCGGAAGAAAGATTAAAAATTGTAGAGAATGAAAAGTCTGTTGGATCGGCATCAAAATTCGATCTTTTAAAAGCCCGGGTAGATTTAAATAGCGATAAATCCGCGTTGCTCAACCAGGAGCAGTCATTGCAGGTAGCAAGGACAACATTAAACAGGCTACTGGGCAGAGATATAAACACAAATTTTTTGATTCAGGATACTATTGTTGTTAATAAAAACTTAGCATTCAGTGATCTGAAATCTGTTACGATGGACAAGAACAGCGATTTGATGCTGGCAAAGCAGAATAAGAATTTATCCGAAGCTCAGTTAAGGCTTGAAAGAGCTGATTTGATGCCGAAAATAAGTCTGAACCTCGGTTATAATTATACAAAATCAGAATCAGGTGCTGGATTTTTTATTTCAAGTAAAACAACTGCTTTTAGTTACGGGGCAACTGTTTCTCTTAATCTGTTCAATGGTTTAAATACCAGGAGAAGAATGGAAAACGCGCAGGTGGGAATTGAAAGCAGCGAGTATTCTTACAACCGGTCTCTTGAGCAGGTGAATGCGGAATTAAAAAATACATATCTGAAATATTCTAACAGTCTTCAGCTTATCGGACTTGAAAGTGAAAATTACAAATCCGCCGAGGAGAACGTCGATCTTGCTTTGGAGAAACTTCGTGTTGGAGCAATTACGCCGCTGGATTTCCGTACATCGCAGAAAGATATGCTTGATGCGAAGAGCCGGCTTGTTTCCGCGCAGTACGACGCAAAAACAGCGGAGACAGATCTGCTTAAAATCAGCGGCCAGTTGATAAAGACTGTGAAGTAAGGATTTTTAGTAATTCCAGATTTTTAAGTACCTTAATGGTCAGTTCCTGGCACAAAGGTACTTAAATACTTTGGAACATACGGTTTTTCACATTTCCACCAGTAATATACCCCTAAACCCCATATTTTACAGAAGATTATTAGCTCAAAAAATGCTAAATTTAAATTCAATTTAAATTATTGAGAATTCTATGCAGCTTTGCATTTTTGAGGATATCAAATACGCAAATTTTGAGCCGTTGAGTCTGTCCAGGCCGGTTTATGAACTTGTCTGCGGAATTTCTACGCTGAAAGAGAAAATTCTCAGAAATTTCCCCGGACGTAAGTATTCTCTCCACTGCAGGAAATACCTGGCGGATTCGTTGAAACAGGATTTCCCTAGGATTTCAATCAATACTATCGATGATGGCGTATGTCTTTTTATCAATGGCAGGCTCCTGAGCGATAAAAACTTGGGCAGAATATTTAATCTGCGCGATAAAGAAGATAGGGTTTATTTGTATGGTGAAACGGTTGTTGCTGCAAAATTGTCAGGCGGGAATTTAAAAAAGCTGAAAGAAAATCTACCCGATGCAATAAGTAAAGATAGTTTTTTCGGACTCCCGTTTGAAAATATCGAAATAGATCTTGTGAATTATACGTGGGATCTAATCAACAGGAATGGTGAAGAAATTGTAAAGGATTTCAAGTATCTTAAGACAAAAAATAAAAACGTAAAGAAAAAACCTAAAAAGAAAATTCACGATGGTGTTCATTTTGTAAATAAAAAAGATATTTATTTTGGTGATGGAGTTGAAATAAAACCCGGCTGCGTGATTGATGCATCGAAAGGTCCGGTTTATATTGATAAAAACGTTTTGATATTTCCAAATGCCGTGATTGAAGGTCCTGCCTATATTGGCGAAAACTCTAAAATAAAAAGCAGCGCAACAATTTATGAAAATGTAAGTATTGGTAAAGTCTGCAAAGTTGGCGGGGAAGTTGAAGATATAATTATGATGCCCTACAGTAACAAACAGCACGCTGGATTTATTGGCCATGCTTACCTGGGAAGCTGGGTAAACCTTGGAGCCGATACTAACAATAGCGACCTGAAAAATAACTACAGTACAGTTAAAGTAAATGTTAACGGAAGGCAAATAGATAGCGGCTCACAGTTCCTCGGGCTGCTTATGGGTGATCATTCAAAGTCTGCAATTAATTCGATGTTTAACACAGGGACGAACGCAGGATTTTCCTGCAATATTTTCGGAGCAGGATTTCCGGCAAAACATATTCCTTCTTTCACCTGGGGAGGAGGAGAAAAGTTTTCAACTTATAATGTTGAAAAGAGCATAGAAACAGCAAAAATAGTTTTTAAGAGAAGAGATAAAGAATTCACTGAGACGGATGCAAATTTGTTCAGAGCAATTTTTGATTTGACAAAAAATGAAAGAAAGGATAAAGGTATTAAATAGTGGAACCAGTTCAATTTGAAGAACATAAAGTAAAAGATCTTTACGAAGGTGTACGCGGACTTGCCGTAAGTATTTTAAATAAAGTAGAACGCACGGATGCTTATCTTGAAAAACTGCTTGATAATCAATTAAAAAATTCAGAATTGAGTGGTCCAGATAAAGCATTGTTGTATGAAATTGTTCACGGTGTAGTTCGCTGGGGCGGACGGCTTGACTGGGTACTCAACGGGTTTTACAAGGGACAGTTTTCAAAAGCAATACCAAATTTAAAAAACGGACTGCGTGTAGCTCTTTACCAGATTTTATTTTTAGATCGTGTTCCTGATTACGCTGCGGTTAACGAAGCCGTTGAATTTGTTAAAAAACTTCAGGGTCAAAAACCAGCCGATCTAACTAACGCCATTTTGAGAAATATTATCAGGAACAAAAATGGTATTCGTTATCCCGATCCGGAATCTGATCTGCCCGGATATATAACAGCATATTATTCACATCCTCTGTGGATGGTAAAAAGATATATAAAGAGATTTGGCCGTGAGGGAACTGAAAAACTTCTGGCTGCAAATAATGAAAAACCATTTCTTACTTTGAAAATTAATGCATTAAAAACTACACCGGAAGAGTTTACAAAACTTCTGGATTCGGTAAATTTGAAATACAATCACGGAAAATATTTACAGGAATTTTTCCAGCTGCAAAACTTAACCAATATTACTGCGTGGGAGTATTTTGTTCAGGGTTATTTTAATATTCAGGATGAGAGCGCCGGACTTGCGTGCCGTTTGCTCGGTGTAACCCCCAATATGAGGGTAATAGATCTTTGTGCAGCTCCCGGTGGAAAAACTGCATACCTTGCAGGTCTTATGCACGACGATGGAGAAATAGTTGCAATAGACAGGTTTGAAAGCAGGCTGAAAGTCTTTAATAAAAATATCGAAAGGCTGGGGATTAAATCTGTAAAGACAATTGAAACGGATGCACTAAATTATGAAGGTGAACCTTTTGACCGTGTTCTTGCCGATGTACCTTGTTCAGGCACCGGAACCCTATCAAAGAAACCGGATATTAAATGGAAGAGAGATCTTCTTGATATCAGAAATATGAATGAAATTCAGTACAAAATTTTATGCAAGGCAGCTGACCTGGTTAAAAAAGATGGAGTTGTAGTGTACAGTACCTGCTCAATTGAACCTGAAGAAAATTTTGAAGTTGTGGATAAATTTTTAAAATCTCATCCTAATTTTGTGCTTAAAAATGCAGCCGAAGAATTTCCAAAGGAACTGGTTGACGAACACGGTTGTATACAAACACTGCCGCAGATTCACGGGATGGATGGAGCGTTTGCAGCCAAATTAGTAAGAGTAGAATAATTTTTATAATTAGAAATTAATTACTATCCAACAATTAGAATTCAGGAATTTAATTAATTATGCTGGAAAAATTTGCAGAAGAACTAAGAGCAGCACGGGAAAAAAGCGGAATTACTCTCCAACAGATAGCCCAGAAATCACGCATCGATTTGAAGTATATACAGGCAATAGATAAAGGTGATTTCAGCTTTCTGCCCGAAGTTTATGTAAAAGCTTTTATCAAACAGTTTGCTAAAATTGTCGGGTTGGATGAACACGTAGCAATAAAAAAATACGAAGCCGAAAAAACCGGGAAAATCCATGAAGAAGAGATTAAGCCCGAAAAAACAGAAGATATTCAAAAGGAAGAAGTTTCAGAAAAGGCTGCAGACAATAAAAAGTCGGGGACGCCCAAAATTCAACAACCGTTGAAATCGTTTCAGGAAAGTTCGGGAAAAAAAACCGGCACAGAAGAGGTGTCATTTTCAGAAAGAATTAAATCTGACAAAGCAATATTGGCCGGAGTTATTGGTGGTGCTTTAGCTATTATTTTAGTTGTTGTATATTTCTTCTTTATAATGCCGGAATCAGATATAATTGTTGCAGAAAAGCCTTATGATGAAGTAAGAAAAGAAAATCAACAGAGATATGTCCCTGAAACGCCGCAGTTAAACAATGCATCTTCAGTGGCCCCATCCGATAGTATAACTCTAAATATACATGCAAGTGATACAACCTGGATCAGATTGAAGATAGACGGCAGAGAAGTTCAGGAATTCAAACTTTACCCGAATAGTAATAAATTATTAAAGGCCGCGGTAAATGTTAGTATGATAGTGGGGAACGCAGGTGGGACAGAATTAAAACTTGGTGATAAGAAATTAAATTTTACTGGTAAGAATAAAGAAGTCCGATACGTTTTAATAGATAAGAACGGTTTGAAATATATTCATACCCCTCCAACATTTTAGTCTTAAATAAATGTCCGCATCAGCAAAAAAAAGAATAGAAGAATTACGAGAGCAGATACGAGAGCATGATCATAAGTATTATGTTCTTGCTGAGCCCGCCATCGGTGATCAGGAATTTGATTTATTACTAAAGGAGCTGGAAAGACTTGAACAGGAAAATCCCGGACTGATAACGCCGGATTCGCCAACACAAAGAGTCGGAAAAGATCTTACTAAGGATTTTAAGCCGGTGCAGCACCAGGTGCCGATGCTAAGTCTTGCAAACACCTATAACGAAGAAGAACTTTTTGATTTTGACAGGAGAATAAGGGAAGCACTCCCTGAAGGCGAGAAAATTGAGTACATTGTTGAAATGAAAATAGATGGTGCTTCTGTAAGTCTGAATTATGTTGACGGCTACCTGAAAACTGCCGCTACGCGCGGAGATGGAACAACCGGAGAGGAAATAACAGTTAATGTAAAAACAATAAGATCTGTTCCGCTTAAGCTGAAAAAAACAAAATCGATTCCCTACAAATTAAGTAACATTGAAATTCGCGGCGAGATTTTTATGAAGCTGGAGGATTTTATTAACTTAAACAAGGAAAGAGAAAAGAACGGGGAAAAGCTTTTTGCAAATCCGAGGAATTCAACAGCAGGAACACTAAAATTGCAGGATCCGCAAATAGTTGCCAAACGGCCATTGAATGTTTTTCTATATAGCCTTCTCAGTACGGAAGATGAATTTAAATCACAGTATCAAAATCTTGAAATATTGAGAAAGCTGGGGTTTAACGTTAACCCGGAACATAAACTTTGCAAGAATATAAATGAAGCACTGGAAGAATGTAAAAAACTCGAAGAAAGAAGGGGCGCTCTTGCTTATGAAATAGATGGAGCGGTCATAAAGGTTAATTCAGTCCGGCAACAGAATATTCTTGGCAGTATTGCCAAATCACCACGCTGGGCAGTGGCCTATAAATTTAAAGCTAAACAGGCTTTCACAATTGTCAATAAAATTACCTGGCAGGTTGGCAGAACCGGCGCAGTTACTCCTGTTGCCGAGCTTGATCCTGTTTTTCTGGCGGGTTCAACAATCAGTCGTGCAACTCTTCACAACTTTGATGAGATAACAAGAAAAGATATTCGTAAGGGAGATAAGGTTGTTATAGAAAAAGGCGGAGATGTAATTCCAAAGGTTGTTTCCGTAGTGACTTCGGAAAGAGGAAAAAATGTTAAACCAACTAAGCCTCCTGAAAAATGTCCTGTTTGTAAATCGCATTTATTTAAGCCCGAAGGAGAAGTTGCATATTACTGTCAGAATACCGAATGCCCTGCGCAGATAAAAGGACGACTTGAACATTTTGCCTCGCGCGGTGCAATGGATATAGAGGGGCTGGGCGAAGCATTAATCGACTTGTTTGTTGACAAAGGATTCCTGAGCTCATACGATGATATTTACGATCTGAAGGACAAAAGGGAAGACCTTGTAGTAATTGAAAGACTGGGAGAAAAAAGTGTCGATAATCTTCTTAAATCGATAGAAGACAGCAAAGCCCAACCCTTTAACAAGGTGTTATTTGCTATCGGTATTCGATATGTCGGTGCCGGAGCTGCAAAAAAACTTGCGGGTTATTTCGGATCAATTGTTAAATTAATGGAAGCTTCAGAAGAAAGTATTTCAGACGTACACGAAATTGGTCCAAGCATAAGTACGAGTGTGACAGAATTTTTTTCTAACAAGAAAAATGTTAAAATAATTGAGAAGCTAAAGAAGCATGGGCTTATTTTCGAATCCGAAAAAAAGGAAGTGAAAGAAAATTTCTTTAAGGAGAAAACTTTTGTAATCACAGGCACACTTTCTGAATTTTCGAGAGAAGGGGCCGGCGACAAAATTACGGCATTGGGCGGAAAGGTTACTTCCAGCGTTAGCAAAAATACAGATTACCTGGTATGCGGAGAAAATGCTGGTTCAAAATTAACAAAGGCAGAAAAACTGGGTGTGAAAATACTCAGGGATAATGAATTTATGGAAAAGCTTAAAGAAATTTAAATGATTAGTTATATTAAAGAAAAAATAGTGAATTTTATTATTAATAAAAGATTGAAGAAAAACAATCCTTCCGGACGATCATTTTCAAATTTCTTAAACAAAACTTTTACATTTCTTGTGATAATGCCTGAGGAAGAAAATGATTTTCAAAAAAGCATGGAAGTGCTGAAATATCTGAATGAAAAAGGGAAAAACATTACAATATTCAGTTACGATTTCAGAAGGAGCCTGATAAGTCAAAAATTCAGGCCGGCAACTATTGAGTACGGGATTGCGGACCGGACTAATCTTGGCCTGCCATCAAAAAGAGTGGTAGGGGAGCTTGAAAAGAAAGAATTTAACGCAGTAATAGATCTGAACAGAAAGGAAAACCTGTTCTGCAGTTTTTCGGCTAACCTGGTAAAATCACCGCTAAGAATCAGTTTCCGTAAAAAGGATTCGGACAAATTTTACAACATTCAAATTTCTGATAACGAAGATAATTCGGAGATTTCATATAAAAATTTCTTAAATTGTCTTCAAATGTTTTAGGGAAAAAGTATGAATTTTGAAATAAAAAAAGTTAATGACATTACTATTTTCAAACTGAATGAAAAAAGACTTGATACTAATATCTCCGGATTAGTAAAGGGTGAATTTACACTTTTACTTAAAGTTGAAGGAGCCGCAAAATTAATCGTGGATTTGAGTGAAGTTGAATCCTGTGATAGTTCGGGCTTAAGTTCACTGCTTGTTGCAAACCGAATATTAAACACCACAGGCGGAAGCCTTAGAATTGCAGCACCGTCTGAAAAGGTTTACACACTTATAAAGATAACACAACTCGAAAGAGTCCTTCCTGTCTGCAAAACAGTAGATGAAGCGTTCGCAGAATTAGATAAAGAATAGGAATTCATTTGGAAGGAAGGACGCTCGATTATATAATAATAATTCTTTATTTAATCGGTGTTGCAGTTTTCGGAATTGTTTCGGGAGGGAAACAGAAAACTGTAAAAGACTATTTTGCAGGATCGAAGTCTGTTCCCTGGTGGGCGGTTTGTTTTTCAATTGTTGCTGCCGAAACAAGTACGCTTACTTTTATATCAATTCCAGGATTGGCCTACATGGCAAATCTGAATTTCCTTCAGGTAACTATAGGTTACCTTATAGGAAGAATAATTGTCGCTTATCTTTTTCTTCCTGCATATGATCAGGGAAATCTCAAAACTGCCTACACTTTTCTGGAAAATCGATTCGGCGGAAAAACAAGGTCATACGCTTCTGTTGTTTTTTTATTTACACGCACTGCAGCAGATGGAGTGAGGCTTTTTGCAACTGCAATCCCGCTTAAATTAATGCTGGATATTAGTTATCCTTTGGCAATACTAATAATTGCAGCAGTTGCTCTCATCTATACCTATACAGGCGGAATGAAAGGAATTATATGGGTGGATGTTATTCAAATGTTTATTTATCTGGGCGGGGCAATTCTTGCCGGGATATTTTTATTGAATCTATTGCCCGGCGGCTGGAGTTCTGTAGTCCAGGTTGCCTCTGGCGATAATAAATTTAGCATTATTAATTTAGGTTTCAATAACGGACTCACAGGATTCTTCAGCCAGCCGTACACGCTTATTGGAGGACTTGTAGGCGGCGCTTTCCTATCGATGGCATCTCACGGTACGGATCAACTTATAGTGCAGAGATTGCTTTCTACAAAGAGCCTGAAAGACAGCCAGAAGGCCATTATTGGAAGTGGGATAATTATAATTATTCAGTTCGCGATATTCCTTGTGCTGGGTGTTATGCTTTACGCATACTATGGTACAATGAATGTTAAATCCGATGAAATTTTCCCGATGTTTATTATTAATGTTTTACCACCGGGTGTTACAGGGATTATTATTGCCGGACTTTTTGCTGCAGCAATGTCAACGCTCGCAGGTTCAATGAGCTCCCTTTCTTCTTCAACAGTTCATGATCTTTACATTCCGTATTTTGGTGCCAATATCGCTGAAGAAAAGAAACTGAAGATATCCAGGATATTTACAATTATCTGGGCTGTATTATTGATATTTTCGGCTCTCTTTTTTATGAACACATCGCGTGCAGTTGTTGAACTTGCATTGAGTATTGCATCATTTACTTATGGAGGACTCCTGGGTACATTTTTGCTTGGAGTGATAAATAAAAAAGCAAAAGAAAAGGACGCACTTACAGGGTTTACTGTGGGAATTATAGTTATGATATTCGTAATTTCACTAAAATTAGTTGCATGGACGTGGTTCACACTGATAGGTGTGATTGCTACTCTCATATCCGGCGGCCTGACAAATTATTTTACCGGGAAAAATATTAACAGAAAAAAATGCCTGAAAATAAAGAACAATTATTAAAAACAGCATTCCTGCTTAGTCTTTTTACTATAATATATAATTTAATTGAAGGTGGGATTTCCATTTATTTTGGGATGCACGACGAAACTTTAACACTTTTAGGCTTTGGTGTTGATAGTTTTGTTGAAGTTATTTCAGGGATTGGCATTGCTCATATGATAATCCGTATGAGGAAATCGGAAAATATAATTAAGGATAATTTTGAAAAAACCGCGTTGAAAATTACCGGTACCGGATTTTATTTGCTAACTGCGGGATTAGTTGCCGGTTCTGTAATAAATATTCTGCAGGATATGAAACCGCACACTACTTTTGCTGGTGTAATAATCTCAATAATTTCAATTTTAACAATGTACTTTTTAATGAATGCCAAACTGAAGGTCGGTAACAAAATGGGTTCAGAAGCTGTTATTTCTGACGCTAAATGCACAAAAGCGTGTCTTCAGCTCTCGGTTATTCTTCTGGCAGCAAGCATTTCGTACGAATTATTTCATCTTCAATATATTGATACAATTGGTTCTCTGGCAATAGCATATTTGTCATTTAAGGAAGGCAGGGAATCATTTGAGAAAGCACGCAGAAGTGATTTTAAGTGTTGCGATGATGACTAAAATTACAATTTTATTTTGGACTATTATGAAAATCAGATTATTATTTTTTATCCCTTTATTATTTGTTTTATTCAGTTGTGCAACTTTTGCACAAGGATATGAACTTATAAAAAAGCCCGAGCTCCAAAAGGAGATAATAGCACTTTACCAGAGAGATCAGTCAATCAGAAAGAACATTTATCAGAATGGCAAGGTAAAAACTCTTGATTTTGATGGGCAAAATAAATTAAATAAGCTCAATAATTTTAATGTCAAAAGATTGAAAGCAATCATAAAAAAGCATGGCTGGCCCGGCATCAGCCAGATAGGCCAGGTTGCAGAAGGCGATGCCTGGGCTCTTGTTCAGCATGCAGATAATAATCCTGAGTTTCAGAAAGAATGCCTGAAGCTTTTACAGAAAGCGTATAATAGTGGTGACACAAAAGGAATGCAACTTGCTTTTTTAACAGATCATATCCGTATAAAAGAAGGAAGGCCACAGTTATATGGAACGCAGGCTAAAATTGATTTCAAAAATAAAAATTTTAATTTTCTACCTATTGAGGATTCAGTTAATATTGATAAGAGAAGAGATAAAGTTGGACTGATGCCATTGAAAGAATATTATAAGTTATTAATGGATTCATATTTTCCCAAGAAGAAAAAATAGTTATAATAATTCTCTGAAAAACGCTGTTTTTGAAGCGTTTTAACATAAATTGATAGCCTTCGATTAAATAATAAGAGTGACCGGTATTTGAGTTACTAATCCTGTCTCTTCCGTAATTACATTTCAGCTAACATTCATTCTTTAGTTAGTTCGTATTATACTTTTCATTAAAGCTTCATTAAGAAAATTCTGAAATTTATTCTGATGAAAAATTAATAGTTTATTTTTTAGTCGTGAATATTAATAAAAATTATTATTCCAATTATTTGTAAATTTGAATTCGAACATAATGAATTTTTGAAGCGGTTAATATGCGAGAAATCCGGTCCAATTCCGGATTAGGTTTATTTCCAACGGTAAAACCTGGGTGGATAAGGGAATTAATTTCCCAAAAGTATTATGAAAAAGGTTGGTTAATTAAAAAAAACAGACACACGGGAAAAAAAGATTAAAATATTTTTAATATCCCTTTGCCACTGAAAAAAAAATTATTACATTGCATTCGTTCATTCTAATCACTGAAACCTATTAGGCTGTTAAATGGATCAACTCTACATGTCGTTTCACGAAGAAATTTTTCTAAAATTAAAAAACACGAACTGGGAATTTGAAACGAAACCAGACAGCCTGACTGCCACCAATAAAAAAGAAAAGTTTATTAAGCTGGATTGCAGTTCTACCGATAATAAAACAACAAATCTGGAAAAAGAAAATATTATTAAAATCGAGTTTTAGATTTTCAGCCCGTCAAAATCAACAAAAGAAATACACCAAAAAATATTTTTATGACTTCTACCGCCGCCATTGAATTGTGCAATTTAATCGAATGTTATGACTAAAATGTAGCATTTTAGTGAATTTTACCTCTTTTTTAATTAACACCATCATATAGGGGATCAAATTATGAAGTTGTTTTCTGTCCTATTTCTGCTGTCAGCTCTGTTATTTAATATGAATCAGAAAGTGTCGGCACAGGTTAGTAGTACTGAATATGATAAAATCCTAAATCAGTTTACTTTTGTAATATCCGATTCGCAAAAAGTCGCGGACGTTTCAAATTATTCATTAAGAAAAGACGCGGGGATATTTAATTTTGAAAAGGGCAAATTTTATTCAACAACTCCGATTAACGGCAGAGTACATGCGCTGGTTTTTGCGGGTAACGGTGAATTTTTATTTACGCCTCCCAATGAGGTCGAAAAGGAGCAGTTGAAGAGGTTTTATTCAAAGAAAAAACTGCAAGAAAAGTTTAATTTTCTCGTCCTGTTTTTTGCCGATAGTACGTTTCAATTCATTTCTTCAAAATTCGATTTCAAAAAAGGTCTGGTTACTAACGGAATAAATGATTATTTGAAAGACGGGGTCGAGTTTCTGGTAGATGCTGACGCAAAATACGCGGATGAATCATTTATGAGGTCATTTCTCGAGGACGAAGATTCAGGATTATTCATGGCTTATTTTGAGGACACAAATAATGAATCTATGATATTCCGGTTTGATCCACAGAAGGATGAGGAAGTCTCTTTATTAAGAGAAGATAAATCACCTAAAAGAACGGTTCAAAGTGCGACGGCTTTCATTAAAGATGCACCCCTGGATTTAAATTATACCGAAATAATATCAAGTTTCAGGAAGAAAGACGAGAGACCCGGTGATTGCTCTTTAAGTTATATTAAAGAAAATGAATTAAAACTGGTAAAATATGTAATTGATTCAAATATTGATGAAAACGGGAGCTTTTCGGCCAAAGCGACCATCATGTTAAAACCGCGCATAAATGATCACCATTGGATAAATTTCAGGTTATATCAGGATTTGACGGTTGATTCGGTAACTTATTCTGACGGCAAAAAAATTGGGTTTTCAAAAGGAGAAAATAGCCCCGTACTGTGGATCAAAACCCCCGAAAAATTTTCTAAGGGAAGTACTTTTTCGATTAATGTTTTCTATCACGGTAACTTGCTGGTAAAAATAGAAGAATTTGCCTGGCTTATTAATAGATCACCAGATTATTGGTATCCCAGGTACGGTAACAGGCAGAAGGCTAATTATGAATTGACTTTTCATTCCCCTAAAAAATATCTGCTGGCAAGTGTGGGAGATAAAATATCATCAACCAATACGGATGATATTGCAACTTCAAAATGGGTTTCTGAGTATCCAATAAGAAACGCCTCATTTAACATCGGTTTTTTTGATGATGTCAATTTTCCGGGCAGCGGCATTCCTAATGTGGATGTTTATATCGGAGCCGATGGTCATGGAACCGGTACTAAAAGCAAGGGCGAGGATGTGGGTGCTGATATTGTAAGTAGCCTGCAGTTTTTTACAAAAATATTCGGTCCGCTTAATTTAAAACAATTATTCGTTACTGAGATTCCTTTACCACATGGTGAAGCTTTCCCGGGATTACTTCATCTTGACTGGTCGACTTTTCAGAGTACGGGTTACTGGGGGTATGACGAAGTTTTTCGTGCTCACGAAGTTGCTCATCAATGGTGGGGTATTGGAGTAGATTTTTTAACTTATCACGATCAATGGCTGAGCGAGGGATTTGCCGAATATTCAGGCTTATGGTACATGCAAACAATTCTTAAAGACAATGATAAATATTTTAAGATGCTCGATCAGTGGAAGGATGATATCTTGAATTCGAGGAATTATCTCTTTGGTAAAGGACTCGATGCCGGACCAATTTACCTGGGCTACAGGAACAGTACAACTGATACCGAGGGAGATTACAGCCGGGTTGTTTATGAGAAAGGCGCGTGGGTTCTGCAAATGCTAAGATTAATGATGATTGATCTCGGGAGTATGAAAGAAGACCGGTTTGAAGCGGTACTTAAAGATTTTTATCTGAGATACAACGGAACAAAGGCCTCCACTTCCGATTTTCAAAAAGTTGTAGAGCGGTATATGGGCAAAGATATGAGCTGGTTTTTTAATGAGTGGATTTACGGCAGTAAAATACCAGGGTATACTTTTGCCTACACAACACAACAGGGAGCCGATGGGAAATTTCACGTAAAATGCAGAGTAAGATCGGCAAACGTTCCTGATGATTTTATTACAATGCCCGTTTTAAAAATTCTTTTCCCAGGAAATAAATTAGCGAGAGTTCGGGTGACAGTTACCGGTAATAATTATGAATTTGCACTGCCATCTCTTCCTATGAAACCGGAGGATATAATTTTTAATGATCTTCATTCCACTTTATGCGAGGTAGATACCGAGGATTGGAAATAAAATAATTTAGTTATTTAAGAAATATTTCTCATATTGCATTAATCATTATAAGAAAACAGAATGCAGATAATTGATTACCTGATTATACTAATATATTTTATATTCTCAATCGGAATTGCGCTTTATTATTCTAAGAGAGCGGGCAAAAGCACGGATGAGTTTTTCCTGTCCGGCAGAAATCTCCCCTGGTACCTTGCAGGGCTTTCAATGGTCGCTACCACCTTTGCGGCTGATACTCCTCTTGCGGTTACAGAACTGGTCGCGAAAAACGGTATTGCCGGCAACTGGCTCTGGTGGAATTTCGCTTTCGGCGGTCTTCTTACAGTCTTCTTTTTTGCAAAGCTATGGCGCCGTGCGGGTATAATGACAGAAGTTGAATTTGCAGAGATTCGCTATTCAGGAAAACCGGCAAGGTTTCTGCGAGGCTTTCGTGCGCTCTATCTTGGACTTTTTATGAACCTCATCATTATGGGATGGGTGAACAAAGCTATGGCAACTATACTTGTTGGGATGTTCGGGGTACCGGAGTCACAGGTTCTATATTATGTATTCGGATGTATGTTGCTGGTTGCGGTGTATTCCGCACTATCCGGTTTGTGGGGAGTTGTAGTAACCGACGCGTTCCAGTTTTTTATTGCGATGGCAGGGAGTATTATCCTTGCCTTTATGGTTGTTTCATCGTCTCAGATTGGGGGAGTTGCAGGTTTGCAGGCCAAACTGCCGGCATTTACTTTTGAATTCTTTCCAACCATTTCAGACACTGCATCTTTAGGGGGCGCGTTTGCTTTGACCGTGGCGTCTTTTCTGGCATATGTGGGAATAATCTGGTGGGCATCGTGGTACCCCGGTGCTGAACCGGGCGGAGGTGGATACGTTGCTCAAAGAATGATGTCTGCAAAGGATGAAAAACATTCGCTGTTCGCGACCCTGTTTTTCCAGATTGCACATTATGCCATTCGCCCCTGGCCCTGGATTATAGTCGGATTATGTACTCTTCTTCTTTATCCACACCTTGGCCCGAATGAAAAAGGACTTGGCTACATTTATGCAATGAGAGACTATCTTCCTGTAGGTTTGAAAGGATTATTAGTCGCTGCATTTTTTGCAGCCTATATGAGCACAATTGCTACCCAGCTAAACTGGGGTACATCATATATAATTAATGATTTCTACAAGAGATTTGTTAAAAAGGGAAAAGAGGAAAAACATTATGTGAAAATTTCCCGCGCTACAACTGTTTTACTTATGTTCATATCTGTATTTGTTACAATGTTCATTAGCCGAATATCGGGTGCGTGGGAATTTATAATGGAATGCGGTGCAGGAGTTGGTTTGGTTTTAATTCTGCGCTGGTTCTGGTGGAGAATAAATGCTTGGTCAGAGATTTCAGCGATGATAACTCCGTTTGTTGTTTTTCCATTCATAAAATATTACGGAATTATATTTCCGAATACTCTTTTTTATTTAGTTGGTTCTACCACGATAGTTTGGATTACAGTTACCTACCTCACACGTCCTACCGATAAAGATGTACTATTTAGTTTCTACCGGAAAATTCACCCCGGCGGAATTCTGTGGAAAGAAATTTCTTCACAGCTTCCGGATGTAAAAAGCGATACCGGGTTTTTTGCCATGTTTGTTAATTGGATAATGGGAGTGCTGCTTGTCTATTCAATGCTTTTCGGGAGCGGGAGTTTTATTTTCGGGGATATGAAATCTACCTTAATTTGCCTGGCAATTGCTGTTGTTGCCATTCTGATTATATACAGGAATTTATCTGAAAAAGGCTGGAAAACGGTTATTAAATGACGATTCCTGTTTACCCGCAACATAGTCCGGAAGCTTTTTCAGAAATTTAGTACTGTAAGAAACCCTTATTTTTTCTTAACTTACATAAACACAAAGACGTAATCTTGTATGGAAGAGAATATCAAAAAAAGTAAATATGGAATGCAGATAAAGATTCTGATCGGGTTAATAACCGTCATCATTATTGTATTTATGTTCCCGCGTGGTGAGTCAATAGAATCAGAATTAACAGTAGGTTCAATATGGACTCATGAAGATCTTATTGCACCCTTTAGTTTTCCAATTGAAAAAGATCCTAAAGAATACCAGCAGGAATTGAAAAATGCTACCCAAAGCGTTTATCCAGTTTTTTTGAAAAGCTCAAATGCAGAAATCCGTGCGAAAGATTCCTTAAAATCTTACAGCCAATATCTATTAAAGATTATTGATGAAAGACTGCGTGTAGATTCTCTAAAGAATATGAACCCAACATTTCTTAGTGATGCTACATTAAATACTCTTGGAGATATGAGGAACCGCACGAACAGTAATTCGAGAATTAATCCATTTTCACTTAGAAATTTTTTTACAACATCTGCTAATCTGCTGACCGACCTGTATAAGAAAGAAATTATATCTCTTCCGGAAGATATTACTAGAAAAGACAGCATAGCGGTAAGGAAAGGAAACTTTGACCGGATTGAACCGGTTAATAAATTTCTTATAAAACAACAAGCCGAGGAAAATTTAGACAGCAACATTAAAAACAGCGGTTTTACACCGGAATTAAGTGCAGCCTTGCTTGAGTTTACTTCTCATTTTATTTATTCCACATTGATTTATAATCAGAAAAAGACAGAAGAGGAAATAGCACAGGCAAAGAATAATGTATCCCGATACAGCGGAATTGTAAATGAGAATGAAAGAATTGTTGCCAAGCACGACAGAATTACGAAGGAAGCAAAATTAAAAATTGATTCCTACAAAGCAGCGAAAGGCGAAAAACTTGGCTATGACAGCGATTTACTTCAGATGCTTGGTAAGTTTCTGCACATTGGTTTTCTCCTCGCCCTTTTATCTATTTATTTGTATTTGTTCAGAAAAAAAATCTTTTATGATAACAGGAAACTCCTTCTTCTTGCTATTAACTTTATATTCCTGTCTTTTATTACGTTTTTAATAAACCGGATTTCAGTTAACGCGCCGTTACAATTTTTTATATTTATTCCGGCAGCTTCAATGTTGCTCACAATTATCTTTGATTCCCGTGTCGGATTTTATTCAACTGTTATTCTTGCTCTGATAACAGGTGGAATAAGGGGAAATGATTATACGTTTATGGCGATGAACCTCTTTGCTGGCGCTCTTTCTGTTTACACTGTGCGTGATATCAAAAACCGTTCGCAAATTTTCCGGTCATTTCTATATATACTTCTTGGATATGTCGTTTCCATTTCTGCTTTCGGACTGGAAAGATTTGCTTCATCAGAAAATTTGCTGATAGAATTTGCTTTTGCAGGTACCAATGCGTTGATAAGTCCTGTACTAACTTATGGATTGTTGATATTCTTCGAGAGATTTTTCAGAATTACAACAGATCTTACGCTGCTTGAGCTTTCAAACTTTGACAGACCCCTGCTGAAAGAACTGGCCAGGAAAGCTCCGGGTACATTTAATCATTCAATGACAATGGGTACTCTTGCTGAGGCGGCTGCAGAAATAGTAGGTGCTAATCCGTTACTTGCGCGTGTGGGCGCATATTATCACGATATTGGCAAAACTATCTCTCCGCAAAATTTTGTAGAGAATCAGCTTAACAGTCAGAATTTACACGAAAATTTATCGCCCGAAGAAAGCGTGAGTCTGATAAAAAAACACGTGATCGAAGGGATAAACCTCGCTAAAGAAAATGATATTCCCAAGGAAATAATTGATTTTATTCCAATGCACCACGGGACTACTACCATGATGTTCTTTTACGAAAAGGCAAAAAAACTTTATGGTGAAGAGAAGGTAAACATAGATGATTACAGGTATCCCGGCCCGAAACCCGATTCAAAGGAAACTGCGATTGTAATGCTGGCTGATGGTTGCGAGTCAGCTGTGAGATCAATTGAAGATGCAGATCCAACCAAGGTAGAAAACTTGATAGATAAAATTATTGGATCGCGCATAAATGAAGATCAACTGGATGAATCGCCGATAACATTCAGGGACATCAATAAAATTAAAGAATCATTTACAAGCATATTGCTTGGGCAGCATCACAGGCGGATAAGATACCCGAAGCAGGATGAAATGGAAAAGGGCGAAGACACACAGAGTGACGATAAATGAATCTCTTTTTGAATGAATACCTGTCGGTATTAAAGTTAGAAAAAAATCTTTCCGATAATACAGTCTCTTCCTATAAAAATGATATAAATTCATTTTTTAATTATCTCGAAGAAAAGAAAATCTCAGACCCTTCCGGTATAAAATATTCTCATATTGTAGGGTACTTTAAATTGCTCAATGATCTTGGACTTGCAAGCAGTTCAGCTGCGAGGTATTATTCTTCATTAAAGGGGTTTTTCAGCTATCTTTTTTTAAATAAGTACATCACCGAAAATCCGATGGAAAAGATTTCCTCTCCAAAACTGGCAAAAAATTTGCCGCCGGTATTATCTGTAAATGAAATAGAATCAATTCTATCAAAACCTCGTACGGATAGTAAACTTGGACTGAGAGATAAATCTTTATTAGAAATGCTTTATGCCTGCGGTACCAGGGTTTCAGAATTAATAAATATTAAATTATCCGATTTGTTCTTCAATGAAGAAGTGATCAGGGTTTTTGGTAAAGGATCCAAAGAAAGAATTATCCCGATTGGTTCAAGCGCAATTAATTGGGTAAATGAATATTTAAAATCAGGCCGACCATTGTTAGAAAAAAAAGCAAAAAGTGAAAATTATCTTTTTCTAAATAATCGTGGTTCCAAACTATCGAGAATGGGTGTCTGGAAAATTGTAGACAAGTATGTAAAAGAAGCGGGAATTGAAAAAGAAGTTCATCCTCATACTTTTCGCCATTCGTTTGCGACGCATCTGCTGGAAGGTGGCGCTGATTTGAGGGCTGTTCAGGAAATGCTCGGTCACGCAGATATTTCAACGACACAGATTTATACACATATTGACAGGGATTATATCAAACAGGTTCACAAAGATTTTCATCCCAGAGGGTAATAATTTGCCGGATATACACGTAAGCCAGAAGTTAATTTCATTTATAACTTTTCTTCCAATGTTTCTCATTTCAATAGCAATACATGAGTTTGCCCATGCATTTGTTGCAAACAGGCTTGGAGATGATACAGCGAAAAAGCAGGGAAGACTCACCTTAAACCCGATTAAACACGCAGATATTGTCGGAACGATTATTATGCCGCTTGCTTCTTTTGCATCTGGATTTGCACTTATCGGCTGGGCAAAGCCTGTGCCTGTTGATAGAAGTAATTTTAAAAATCAATTAAAAGATGACGCTTTTGTTTCCTTTGCAGGTCCACTTTCAAATTTTATTCTGGCAATTTTATTTTTCATCGGCTTTCTTATTGTCTTAAATTCTTCACTTGGCAACGAACAGTATCTGGTAAATATTTTATGGTACGGTGTATTTTTCAACGTTTTTCTTTTTGCTTTTAATTTAATTCCTATACCTCCTCTGGATGGTTCTCATATACTCTTTGATCTATTTCCTAACAGGTTTACAGCATCTATTATGAAACTTGGGCTTTACGGTTCTCTTATTTTGCTTTTTCTGATTTATAGCCCCCTGTGGGGATTATTTATGAAATTTGTTAATTTCATACTGAGTTTATTCCTCAAAGTTGGCAATGTGTCTAATGGCTGATTTAAAAATATTTATTCTTGTACTACTTCTTTTATTGACCAGCTGTGGTGAAAACACGAAACAGCATCGTGAAAAACCTGAACCCGTGAACAATACGAAATCTGTTCAAACACAAAAAAACCACACAGATAGTTTTATTTTTGTTGGGATGATTGAACACAAAGCAGGGTTATATAAATATGACTTTTCTAAAAGGAAGTATTCACAATTCTGGTCAAATTATAATGAGCAGGTAGTTGAACTTTCTTATTCACCGGATAAAATGAAGGCCTTTTTTCTAACTGCCGGTCACTTTGGCAAAAAAAATATTTTCCCGTATATAACGCGCGTAAAACTTTATGAGATTAATATTGATTCTTCAAAGGTAAGGTTTATTAAAAGAATTGGAGATGGGATCCAGGTATTTACACAATGGGAAGACAAAAATAATTTCAGAATTGTAATTAACAGGATAGACAAGATTGTTGCAACATATATCAGGCAGCAGACTTTTATTTACAATATTTTCGGTAAAGAATTATTGAACGAAACAAAAATATTTGATCTGACAAAGAATGGCTATCCGCGTCCTGCTCAAAATCCTGATAATTTAAATTCGCCATCCAAAAGATTTACTGTTTTGAATAAAGGTAAAGACACAACACAGGTATACCTTCAGGATCATGACAAGGGTGAACAGTATTATGTTTTAGGAAATGGTCAAAAAATTAATAAAATCCGCTGGTCGGAAGATGAAAAATATTTAATACTCTCAACAATTGATCTTAACATTAATAAAAAAACTTTGAATGCAAATGTACTAGAAACATCAACATTGGTTATTTATAACATTAATAAGTATCAAATTGTCAAGCAATGGAATGGAGATGGGGTTAAAAACTTCTATATTAGGAATGATTTCCTGATATTTGATAACGGATTCCGGGAGAATTCCAGAGTAGATATTTTTAACCTGAAAAAGATGAACCAATTTGACGAAATAAAAATTAAGCGTGGGTGCGGATTGAGAAATATTCCTGAAATTCCAAATTACAGGTCATAGTGAAAACCTATCTCAGAATATTAAATTATGTAAAACCCTACTGGAAATACATTGGTATTTCAGTTGTTTGTACAATAATGTATGCGCTGCTGAACGGTGTTTCTGTCTACCTGACAATTCCACTTCTTGATACTCTCTTTCAGCAGAAACAAAAAGCCGCAACTGTTACAACAACAAGTCCGGCAGCAAGCATTTTACCGGATTGGGTACTGAAAATTGGTAACGATATTTCGCAGGAATTTAACAAGCTTATTTTAAGCGGCGATAAAATTGATGCTCTTGATAAAAATTTGTTTTGTTGTTTTCATTCGCCTTCTTTTAAAAAATATTTTCGGATACCTGCAGGCATATTTCCTTGCGCACGTTGAACAGGGCTCAATGAAAGATTTGCGGAACGAAGCATATAAACATCTCCATAAATTACCGATGAGCTTTTTTAAAAAGGAGCGCGTGGGAAATTTAATATCGAGAATTACTAACGATGTTAATATTGTGCAAACCAGTATATCAGCTGCGTTCCTTAATATGATACGCGAACCGCTTTCAATAATTGTTTTTCTTGGTATCGCAATCAGCATAAGCTGGAAACTTACACTTCTTGCGCTGGTAATTCTTCCTGTCTCTATGTTCATCATAGCCTGGATAGGTCTAAAATTGCGGAAGCAAAGTTATTTTATTCAGGAAAAAATGGCTGACATCACTAGCATTCTGCAGGAAACCATTTCGGGTGTGAAAATAGTTAAAGCATTTGGAATGGAGAAGTACGAGAATAATAAATTTATGAGAGAGACCTATAATTTCTTTAAGCTGATGCTTCGGATAGTTCGTGTTAGAAATGCATCTTCTCCAATCACAGAAATTTTAAGTACAGGTGTGGGAGTTGTAATTATATATTTTGGCGGGCTGCTTGTATTAAAAGAGCAAACTCTTACCGCAAGTGAATTTATGGGATTTCTTTTCGCAATTTTCCAGATGATGCCCCCTATAAAAGAACTAAGCGGAGTCAATAACAGGATACAGGAGTCAAGCGCAGCTGGCGATAGGATCTTTGAAATAATTGATATCCAGCCAAGCATTAAAAATTCAGAAAAAGCGATTGAAGTTACGGGATTTAAGGACTCACTAAATCTAGATCACGTTTTCTTTCATTATGAAGACTCTGAGGAACTTGTATTAAATGATGTGAACTTTAACGTTAACCGCGGTGAGATAGTAGCCCTGGTTGGACCAAGCGGAGGCGGTAAATCCACACTGGTGGATCTTATTCCAAGATTTTACGATCCTACAGATGGCCGAATATTACTGGACGGAATTGATATAAGAGAAATTAAAATTGAAAATCTCCGGGAGTTGATGGGAATTGTAACACAGGAAACTTTTCTTTTTAATGAATCGATTAGAAATAATATTGCATATGGGCTAGGTGAATATCCTGAAGAAAAAATAATCGAAGCTGCTAAAACTGCAAACGCTCACAATTTTATTATGCAAATGCCCGAGGACTACAATACAGTAATAGGTGAGAGAGGCATGAAGATTTCCGGCGGACAGAGGCAGAGGCTTTCTATTGCCAGAGCACTTTTGAAAAATCCTGAAATCATGATATTTGATGAAGCTACTTCCGCACTTGATAACGAATCGGAATTGCTCGTGCAGGAAGCTATTGAAAGGCTTATGGTAAACAGGACTACGATTGTTATAGCTCACAGGTTAAGCACAATTAGAAATGCAACCCGGATAATAGTTCTTGATAAGGGACGAATTATTCAAAAAGGTACGCACGATGAATTAATTCTTGAAAAGAAAGGCTTGTATAAGAAACTTTATGAAATGCAATTCAGAGACTAATTTATCAATACTCCAATTCAATAAAATTAAAATCGCCAGGATAATAATTTGGTGAATGCCGGATAAAATCATTTATGGAAAAAAGCCGAACAATTAAAATCCTTGACGGAATGATCTACTTTTTTATGGTATTGTTCCTGTTGAGTCTGACCAATTCAATTTTTGTTAACCAGATAGGATATTATTTTGCTCTGATTGTTATACTTGTCAGGCTTGCTATTACGCGGGAAAACCAGTTTCAAAAAACCGGAATGGAGATTGCATTTATCTGGTTTCTTGCTGCTGAAATTATTTCGCTTATTATTACTCAGGATCATGGTGGAGCTATACACAATGCATTGAAAAAGGCACTTTTAATACCGCTTATTTACACAACAATTGCTGCAACACCAGATCTGGAAAGGGGGAAGAAATACTTTAAAATTTATATAGGTGCTTCGCTACTTACCGTACTTATCTATCTTTTCTTTTCGTACAGGTTTTATATATACAACCTTTATAGCATCGAACAATCTGGCCCTTCGCTGTTTCAATATCCCATTACTGCTGCTGAAATTCTGACATTCACAGTAGTTTTCCTGTTTGCTTTTTTTGTTAACGAAAAGACCTCTGTTAAAAACAAAATTTTATTATTCGTTGCATTTACATTTTCGCTGCTTGCCCTTGTTTCAACCTATAAAAGGACAGGGTGGACGGGAGCAATCTTTGGAATTTTTATCGTCCTTCTCATTAAAAAACAATGGAAAATAATTATTCCCTTTTTCCTGGTAATCATTGCTTTGTTCGTCACTCAAAAAAATATCAGCCAGGTAAAGGTATTTGATTATTCCCCAGGAAAATTGACAAAGAATTATTCCTACAATACGGATGGAAGAGCATATGATATTACACCGGTTGACAGCATTTATTACGTCAGTGATTATGAAAACGGGTTAGTAAAATACAGGGATAAAAAAGAACTCAGTAAAATGAAATTAGCTGCACCTGTTGGAGCATTGCGTCACTGGAAAGATAAATATTATGTAGCAAGTTTAATTGACAGCCGTTTTGTGTTGCTTAAAAAGACGGATAACGGGATGAAGGTGATGACGGATTTCTTAACTCCCGGCATCACCTACGACTTCAAAATCGCCAATGGTTTCTGTTATGTGATAGATAATGATAGTGGCCTAACTGTTTTTAGGAACCCGAAAAACTTACTAGATACTTTAAGATTTAGCAATCTGAATAAATATACAAACCTCTTTGCTGATTCATCCAATCTGATTTTATACTCGGCACCGAGAAAAATATCATTAGTAAAACTTAATAAAGGATTACCTGCTGATTCTGTTATTAACTTTACTGATGATTCAGATATTGATGAGGTTTTCTTTACTGATCAAAAATTATTTGTAAGTGACGGTAATGGCCTGAAACTATTTGATGTAAGTAGTTCCGGGATAACCGTGCTGGATTCTCTCCCTTCAATCAAACATCTTTATCACTGGGATCAGAACGGGAATAAACTTTTTACGGCTGATCTCAACGGAAACTTTTACGAACTAAAATACCCGGTTGGCAACAAAATTGAAATCCTGGCTACAGATAATCTTGGTTTCAATCCGCAAAGTATAACCTATAACGATGGAAAAATTTACACTTCGTTTGTAAAAAGAAGCAGGTTGCTCAGCATATTCGATCCATATCATCCTTCAAACACAGTACGCTTTGAACTTTGGAAAGCGGGCTGGAAGATGTTTAAGGATCACCCGTTGTTTGGTGTAGGCGATATTGATCTTCAAAAATTATATAAACAGTACAAAAAGCCTTACGACAAAGAATTGCAAGGGCATATGCACAATAATTTTATTCATGTACTCGTTACCCTCGGGTTGTTTGGATTTTTAGCGTTTTGTTATTTAATCTTCAAAATAATTTCAATTGAATGGAAGATTTATAATGAGACAAAAGATATCCCATTTATTTCTTCTTATGCAATTGGAGCACTGGCGGCTTTCTGTGCTTTCCTGGTGGCGGGATTAACTGAAATGAATTTCGGAGATCACGAGATTATTACATTGGTCTGGTTTTCATTCGGATTAAATTATGCTCTTTACAACTATTATAAAAAGCATATGAAAAAAGAAAAAGTGATGCCTTAAAGTAATTTTGTTTAGAACAATTTCAATTAAAATAATATCTTGCTCCAAAGGCAGCATCAATTTTAAATTGTGTACCCGGCGCAACATATAGCAACGGTGCAATTTCCAGGAAAACATCTAATGGCGTTTGAGAAGCCATCCATTCAAGGCCAAGAACAGCTCTGAAACCAAACTTGGTTCCTACTTTGCTGTTACCTGCCTTTAGTTTTAATCCTGGTCCGTAATAAAGAACAAATTTTTCTTCAGACTGTATTCCAGAAAATGAATGCCATAAATAATCGGCATGCAGATTAACACCGTTATCATCTTTTGCGAAAGAAAACCCCACACCAAAATCCATAGCGTTTAATTCATTGGCCCATATTTTCCCACTGAAGCCTGTTGGCTGACCAATCATTATGCCGGCTCCAAAGCCTTTATCCTGAGCCTTAATATTTATATCAGCAAAAACGATAAAAATCATTATTAATAGAAATACAGGAAGCCTTTTCATTCGTTACATCCTTGATAATTATTAAAATTATTGCCAAAAATACATTTTTTAGTTTATTATTAAAACCTTTACTTGTAAATAGTTACACCTTTCTTTAATTTTTTACTTAGTCAAATGCTATTTAGTTCTAACCAGCGGAGATTATAATGGCAAAAGCTAAACATAAAGAAATTTATAAACTAGCTGTCAAGCTTTCATCAAAACACGACCTCAAAAATAATGAAGTAGCAATAATTCTTGCAGCGGGCCACGGCAAAAGGATAAAATCACAAAAATCGAAAATGCTGCATAAGATTTGGGGCCTGCCCACTGTACAAAGGGTTTATAATGCGAGCAAAGCTGGAATAAAAAAATTAAATACGGTTATTGTTGTAGGCATAAAAGCGGAAGAAGTAATGGGGACACTCGGGAAAAACAATAATAATATTTATGCTTACCAGCAAAAACAGGAGGGAACAGGACACGCAGTGCAGATTGCACTGGAAAAAATAAAAGGGAAAAATTTTGACGGGATAGTTTATGTACTTCCCGGCGATATGGGATTGATAGATAAAAAAACTATGAAATCTTTCAGGAAAAATTTCATTGATTCAGGTGCCGATATGATGGTACTTACCGGTGTTTATAAGGGTGATCCGATGGAAAATTCATATGGGAGAATTATAAGGGCAAAAGGTAAAGATGAAAACGGGTTACCAACAATTGATGAAGGAAATGTTCTTCAGATAATTGAAAATAAGGATATTCACGCTTTAAAATCCGATACTCTTTACAGGGTAACTTACAAGGGGATTACTTATTCGTATACAAAAAAAGAATTAATCGATAACAATGAATTTAACTCCGGTGTTTATGCATTTAAATACAGCAAACTGAAAGAACTTATAAAAAATCTTTCAAGCAATAATGTGCAAAAGGAAATTTACATAACAGACCTTATTGAACTGTTTAATTCCAGGGGATATTCCGTTAAAGCTGTGAGCCCGGAAAAACAATATGTTGTTATGGGATTCAACAATAAATCCGTTTTGAAAGAGATGGAAAACGTTGCGAGAAAACTTGTTTACGAGAAAATAAAAGACATAATAGAAATTGAAGATCCGGATGATTTCTTTATTCACGAAAATGTACTGAACCAGATTATGAGAATGGACAAGAAAAATATTCCATTAGATATAACCTTGGGCAAAGGTGTGATAATAGATGACGGGGTAAAATTAAACTACGGGCTGGAGTTGAAGAGAAATGTTTTTGTCTCTGGTAATGTTCACTTTGGGAAAAATGTAACTGTCTGGCAGAATGCACACCTGTCTACATTTACGGGGCAAACTTTTAAAATTGGTAATAATGTGGAATTTCTCTGGGGGGACATTATTAAAGGGAATATTTCTATCGGGGATAATTCCCGGATAGAATCGAGTGTAAATATGACCGGCAGCGATGAATATCCTGTTAAGATAGGCAAAAAAGTTTTGATAAAAGGAACGAGCTACGTTTTCGGATCAAGAATCGGTGACGGAACTCATATTGAGCACAGCGTACTGATTAAGAAGAAAATTGGGGCCAGGAAAAAAGTAAGATTTTATCTGCCTGAGCCGGAAGGGGTCGAAGTCATCTCGGAAGTAAAATAATTCACTTCAGATATTCCGCATTTATATAAGACAATAAATGAAAACAAAAAATTTGTTTTATGTAGGATATTATATTCCCGTTGTATTCTGGGGTACAACAATAATTAGCGGGCTGATCCTGGGCGACTACAATCATTTAACAGGATTAGTAAGCGAATTAGGCACCATTGGTACAGAATCCCAATATGTCTTTTCGGCCGGCTTAATAATTTGCGGAATATTGAGTGCGCTGTTTGTTATGGCACTCTACCAAGAATGCAAAGCTTCGGGCAGAAGCGTTATCCCGGTACTTATGATTTTATTTTATTCGTTCTCCATAACCGGTGCCGCTGTTTTTCCCCTTCCATTGAGATTGCACCTTTATATGGGAATGCCGTCAATACTCCTGGTATTATCACCTCTGTTAAGTCTGTTCTTATGGAAAGGCAAAACCGGCTTACCCGCGCTGAAACAACTATCACTTGTTTGTTTTGTTATAATGCTTCTGGGCTTCCTGGTTTACTTCCCGGATATCCTGGGCAACTACTTTGGATTAAAACAAAGGTTCTTTCATTTGGGCTGGTCAGTATGGTTTGTCTATTTAAGTTACGGCTTTTTAAAAACCACTGAGGATAAAAGTAATTCTGATTTCGTCTTAAAATAAAAATGCGCTTCAAAGATTTGAAGGGCATAGAAAGTTAAGTTATAACAATTACTTTGCATTTTTAAGCAAAGAGCCATTAAAACAGGGGTTACCCCTTTAGGAACTCTAAGTCTATTAGGCAACATTATCGCCTGCAGCCATTTACATATTTTAGGGCTGAATTTACGTTTATAAGTTTAGTTCAACGTATTACAAATATAAGACTCGAAAAAATCTAAATCATAAATGAAACAATTAATAAAAAATAAAGTAGAGCATTTTACAAACTATCTCAACTCAATTGAAAAACAGAATGACCCAAACGCGAAGTATCTTGAATTAAGAAGGTTTAATCAGGTTGACCGGTATTCATGCGGAATACAGTGTGCATATTCGATTTTGGATTACTTCAAGCTTTTAACTAATGAAGGGGAACTGGATGATTTCATTAATAAAAACGGGACTGACTTTGATATAATTAAAAATATATTCCAAAATTATGGATTGGGTATATCTGAAAAATATGATTCTTCACTCCGGGACATTAAAAATTTAATTGATAGAGAATTTCCTCTTTTAACTACAATCAACGATACCGAGCATTGGATTGTAATTTATGGTTACTCAATGAATAACAAGGGGATTTCCCACCTGTTTATAATGGACCCGGTATTAAAGCGCCTGAAAGCGAAATGGACAGTTAATAAATTTAAAAAACACTGGAGGAAATGGGACGAGCAATGGCTTGCAATTATAAGCGGATAGAAAGCTTCAAAATCATTTAAAATATAAAAGCCCTTCAAATATCTGAAGGGCATAGAAAAGTAGGTTAGAAAACTTATTTTGCTGACTGTAAAGAATTAAAATGCTTTGTTAATGCTGCCTTTTTCCTGGAAGCATTATTTAAATGAATAATTCCCTTTACAGCGTTTTTATCTATAACAGCCACAGCTTCTTTATATAATTTTTCTGCAGTTTCTTTATCAGTAGAGGCAAGAGCTTTCTTTACAGATGTCTTAATTTTTGATTCTGCTCTTTTATTAATTTCTGTTCTTCGTTCCGTTGTACGTATTCTTTTCTTTGCTGATTTGTGACTTGCCATTTAGAAAACCTTCAAATAGAGTTAAAAAATAGACTATAAATATATAGAATCGGATATTTGATGTCAAATATTACTTTGCTAATTTAAAAGACTAAATCCTCCGAAAAGTGGAAAAAACTACAAATTTGACAAAAATGCTCAAAGTAAACGAAATATATTACTCAATTCAGGGAGAAAGTACAAAAGCAGGACTGCCGTGCGTTTTTGTAAGACTAACTTACTGTAATTTGCGTTGTACCTACTGTGATACGGAATATGCCTTTTACGATGGGAAGGACATGACAGTTCAGAAAATTTTGGAGGAAGTTGCAAAATTTGAATGTAACCTGATCGAAGTTACCGGAGGTGAACCGCTGGCTCAGGATGAATGCCTTGAGCTTATGGAAAAGCTGGGTGACAGAGGATATGAGGTTTTACTGGAGACCGGGGGAAGCCTGCCGATAAAAGATATAGATAGAAGAGTGAAAGTGATTATGGATTTGAAGTGTCCTTCCAGCGGGATGGAAAAGAAAAATCTTTATGAAAATATTGAATATTTAAAAGCAGGCAGATGAAGTAAAATTTGTAATCGGAACGCACGAAGATTACGAATGGACGAAAAATATCATCAGCAAATACGATCTTACAAATAAATGTGAAATATTATTTTCTGTTGTTTTCGAGCAGCTCGAACCACTTACGCTTGTAAGCTGGGTACTCGAAGATAAATTAAAAGTCAGGTTCCAGCTTCAAATGCACAAATTTATCTGGAACCCTACAGAGAAAGGTGTATAATGAAAATTGCAAAAGAATTTAACTGGGAAATGGGACACAGACTTCCTGAACATTTCGGGAAGTGCAAAAATATTCACGGACATTCCTACAAAATGATGGTTGAACTTGAAGGTGATCTGGATGAAAACGGAATGGTGATGGATTATTATGACCTGAAAAAAATTATCAACCCTATTATAGAAAATCTTGATCACGCTTTCATGGTAAATGAAAACGACAAGCCCGTAGTTGAGTTTTTGGAAAATATTAAATCAAAAAAGGTTATTGTTAGATTTGACTCAACGGTTGAAAATATAACCAGGTATTTCCTTAATACAATCATCGGCGGCGGTCTTCCCGAAAATATCAGGAAGCTAAAAGTAAGAGTATGTGAAACACCCGACGATTACGCGGAAGAGGAAATTAATCTGCCCGCAAAGATTACAATCCGGATTACCTGAAAATTGAAATATGGCAAGATTTAAAGTATACCTGGAATATGAGGGAACGCGATACAGCGGCTGGCAGATGCAGAAGAATGCGAAAACCGTTCAGGGTACTTTATTGATGGCAGCGGAGCAGATATTTAAAGACGGCATGGCCGATATTCAGGGATGCGGAAGAACCGACAGCGGCGTGCACGCTAAAAATTATGTGGCCCATCTTGAAGTTAAAACGATGCTTGCCCCGGAAATCATTAAATTAAAATTTAACGATAAACTACCCCACGATATCTGCATCCTGGAAATCGAAAAAACCAACCCGAAATTTCACGCCCGCCACGATGTAACTTCAAGAAGTTATCTTTACCAGATTTCAAGGAGAAGAACGGCGTTCGGCAAATCATATGTTTGGTGGATAAAGGATAAATTAAATTTTACTAGAATGGAATCCGCCGCGAAACATTTTATTGGCATGCACGATTATGTCTCGTTCGCCGACCAGGATCCGACTGAAAAATCCACGAAAGTATTAATTGAAAACGTACAACTGAAAGAGGTTGGTGATCTTATTCTGATAAGAATAACCGGGTCTCATTTTTTGTGGAAAATGGTCAGGAGGATGGTCGGCGTGCTTGCCGAAATAGCGAGAGGGAAAAAATCGGAAAAAGACCTGTTGTATTACCTGCAAAACAGGACGAATGACCCCGCCAAATTTACTGCCCCGCCGTCGGGACTGTTCCTCGAACAGATACTATATAAAGGGGACAAATTTAACCGGGAATTAAAACCCTTCTTATTTCTGTAAATAAAGCATGAAACTTTCTTGTACTTCCTGCCTGAATTATTAAAATATCTAGGATAATTCCCGGAAATTGTTATTGAACTTTAATATATTTTATTATGTTTAAGAATTATCACAAACCTCACCGGAGCCTGAAAATGCGGAAACATTTCTTATTAGCAATTTGTATTATTTTTCTTATCCCGGTATTTATAACTGCACAGGAAAAGAGCCCGAAAAAATTACCGCCGGAACATTTTGCTCCGAACCGTGAATTCGACCTGGTAAATATTAAACTCGATTTTAGTTTTAACCTCGCCGAAAAGGAACTGATTGGCAAAGCGGAAGAGAAAATCAATCCGTTGAGCGATAATTTTCAGAAAATTCACCTGGATGCAATTGGGATGAAAATCAAAAATGTGATGCTTGGTGATAAAAAACTTAACTATGATTATGACGGGAAAATACTGACAATAAATTTTGATAAACAATACGGGAGTAATGATACTCTGTCTTTCAGTGTGGATTACACCACTGTTCCCGGCAAAGGAATGTATTTCGTCGTTCCGGAAAAAGCCTACCCGGACAGAACTCCGCAAATCTGGACGCAGAGTGAAATGGAAGATGCACGGTACTGGTATCCCTGCCACGATTATCCGGATGACTACAGCACAAGCGAAACAGTAACAACCGTACCCGAAAACTGGGTCGTTGTTTCAAATGGAATTCTTAAAAATGTTACCACTAATAAAAAAAATAAGACGAAAACATTTGACTGGGTTGAAAATAAACCCCACGTAATTTACCTCAATTCAATTGTTGCCGGCGTTTATTCTATTATAAAGGACAAATACGAAAATATTCCAATCAGCTATTACGTATCGCCCAAATACAAAAATGTTGCTAAAGAAAACTTTGCGGCCACACCCGACATATTGAAATTTTACTCCACCGTCACGGGTTACAAATATCCATGGGATAAACTATCGCTCGCCGCGGTAACTGACTTCACTTTTGGCGGAATGGAAAATGTTTCGGCAATTACTCTGACGGATAATACGCTGCACAATAAAGCTGACGAACCGCAGGCAAGCTCCACCGGCCTGGTTGCTCACGAAACCGCTCATCAGTGGTTCGGTGATTTGATGACGTGCAGGTCCTGGTCGAATGCCTGGCTGAATGAAGGATTCGCAACTTATTTTACCGCTCTTTATGAAGAACACGCGCAGGGGGAAGATGCGTTTGCATACCAGATGATGAAGGATCATAACCAGGTAATTTATGCCGATCGGACGGAACACCGCCCGACAGTTTACAACCGTTATTATCACCCGGTTGATTTGTTCAGCCCGTTTATTTACCCGAGGGGGGCTTCGATACTACATATGCTGAGAGGAATTGTCGGAAAGGATTTATTCTTTAAGGCAATAAAATATTATGTGCATAAGTACAAATTTCATAATGTGGATTCGCACGATTTTCAGAACGCGGTTCAGGACGCAACCAGGAAAAATCTTCACTGGTTCTGGGATGAATGGCTCTACAAAGGCGGGCACCCTGTTTTTGAAGTGAGCTACAAATATGATAACGCAACACACGTTTTAACGCTGGACGTAAAGCAGACTCAAAAAACGGATGATACAACTCCTGTTTATAAGATGCCGGTTAATGTATTAATTCAGACAAGATCAGGGAAAATTAATAAGACAATTACTGTAGACTCCGTAGAGAACGCTTTTACTTTTGATGTAAAAGAAACTCCTCTGATGGTAAATTTTGATGAGGGAAGTTTTCTGCTGAAAGAGCTGAAATTTGATAAATCAGACAAAGAGCTTTCTTTCCAGCTTCAAAAGGACACTGATGTAGTAGGAAGAATATGGGCAGCACGCCGGCTGGCTGAATCTAAAAGTGAAACCGCGGAAAAAGCCCTTATTGAAGGCCTGAAGAGCGATCCATTTTACGGTGTAAGAGTGCAATGCGCAAGCTCGCTTCATAATTATTACAATGAATCAACGCATAAGGCTTTGATGACGGCTTTAAATGATAAGGACGCCAGGGTTGAAACTTCCGCGATAAGATCACTTGACAATTTTAAAGACTCCGTGACTCTCAGAACACTTACCGGAATTTTTAACACCGCAAAAAATTCATACATACGGGCTGCTTGTATTAATTCTGTTTCAAGAATAGATACAGTTAATTCAATTTTCCTGCTCGATAAAGCACTTTGTCAGGATTCTCACGGGCAAATAGTCGCGATTACCGCGTTAAGCAGGCTGGCTCAAATTTCACCCGATAAGGCATACACTAAAGCCGTCGAACTTTCACAATATGGTAACCAGCAGAGCATCAGAGTGAGCGCTATTTACCTTCTTGCAAAATTGAATATTGATAAAAACAAAACACTCGATTTGCTTAAAAAATATTGTGTGGATCCTTATATCTGGGCAAGAAGAGGTGGATTGAACGGACTTGGCAGGATAGGTTCTAAAGAAATAATACCTTTTATTAATAAGAGAAAAGAAATTGAAACTGACGGCAGATTAAAAATCGCAGCTATGCAGGCTGCTGAAGAAATAGAAAAAAGAGAGAAATAATAATTTTATAAGCGACGGCACGGGTATGTTGTCTTCTCTTGAATTGACCGTTACTTTAACATCTTTTTCAGGTTCTGAATTTCATCCCTTAGTGCGGCGGCTTTTTCAAACTCCAGATCTTTTGCCGCGTTATGCATTTCGGTTGTTAGTTGCTCAATAAGATCTTTCTTTTGATCGTTGTCCATATACTTTAAAACCGGCTCCGCAACTTTAGAAAATGAAAATGATTCTTTTTCTTCTTTTTTTCTAATATCTGCGATGGAAGTTGAACTCATAATTTCTTCCATAGTTTTAAGAATTGTCTGTGGCGTTATTCCGTGTTCTTTATTGTACTTTGTCTGAAGAATTCTTCTCCTTTTGGTCTCATCTATTGTCTTTTGCATCGAATTTGTAATTCTGTCAGCGTACATAATAACTTTGCCATTTACATTTCGCGCAGTTCTTCCGGCAGTCTGCATAAGCGATCTCTCACTTCTCAGGAAACCTTCCTTATCGGCATCGATAATTGCCACCAGCGAAACTTCCGGCAGATCTAATCCTTCTCTCAATAAGTTTACACCGACGAGTACATCAAAATCACCAAGACGAAGGTCGCGCAAAATCTCAACCCGTTCAAGGGAATCAACATCGCTGTGGATGTAACGAACGAGTATACCGATTTTATCAAGATAATCAGTCAGGTCCTCTGCCATTTTTTTTGTTAGGGTTGTAACGAGCACTCTTTCTTTTCTTTGTGATCGCTCTCTGATTTCTCCGATCAGGTCATCTATTTGTCCCTTTATCGGGCGCACCTCTATAGGCGGATCGAGCAGGCCGGTAGGCCGGATGATCTGTTCTACAACAACGCCACCGGATTTTTCGAGTTCATAATCTGCCGGAGTTGCACTTATGAAAATTACCTGGTTCAGCATTTTCTCAAATTCTTCAAATTTCATAGGGCGGTTGTCGAGCGCAGAAGGAAGTCTGAAACCGTATTCTACCAGAGTTTCTTTTCTTTTTCGATCTCCGGCATGCATAGCGCGAAGCTGCGGTATCGTTACGTGTGATTCATCTATAATTACCAGGAAATCTTCCGGGAAATAATCCATCAGGTTAAAAGGCCGTGAGCCCGGTTCTCTTCCGTCCATATGGCGCGAATAATTTTCAATACCCGAACAATAACCGATTTCCTTCATCATTTCAATATCGAACTTTGTTCGCTGTTCAATTCTCTGGGCTTCAAGATACTTTTCTTCGGAACGGAAATATTTCAGTCTTTCTTCAAGTTCTTCTTCAATACGGTAAATCGATTTCTGAATTTTATCACGATCGGTTACAAAATATTTTGCTGGATAAATCGGGGTGGATTCAATTTCCTGCAGAACCTCACCGGTTATAGAATCAATAATTGACATCTTTTCAATTTCATCATCCCAGAATTCCAGTCGCACGGCTTCCTCATACTGGTACGCCGGAATAATTTCAATCACATCACCTCTTGCGCGAAAAGTACCGCGGGTGAAATCATGATCATTCCGCACAAAATGAATATCGATTAATTCGCGGAGGAGTTTTTTCCTTTCAATCTTCTGACCTTTTTTCAGGAAAATAATCTGGTCCGCATAATCCTGTGGTGCGCCAATTCCGTAAATGCAACTAACACTGGCGACAACAATCACGTTGCTTCTGCCTTCGATCAATGCAGTGGTTGCTTTTAATCTTAAGCGGTCTATTTCTTCATTTATAGAAAAATCTTTTTCGATAAATAAATCACTTGAAACTACATAGGCTTCCGGCTGGTAATAATCGTAATAGCTGATGAAAAACTCGCACGAATCCTTAGGGAAAAAAGAACAGAACTCTGAGTAAAGCTGGGCGGCAAGGGTTTTGTTGTGCGATATTATTAGAGTTGGCTTGTTGATTTCCTTTATAACGTTTGAAATGGTAAAAGTTTTTCCGCTTCCTGTAACACCCAGCAATGTCTGGAATTTGTCGCCACGTTTAACCCCGTTAACCAGTTCTTCAATTGCTTTTGGCTGATCTCCTGCAGGTTTGTAACGTGAAACTAACTCGAATTTATCCATACAAAATTAATCTATTTCAATTCCTGTTGCGTGAAAATGGTCTGTGTGCAGATGTCCGGTTAAAATTACTTCCTGTACCGACTGTAAATTTTCTGTTATCGGTGCCTGAACAGGATATTGTACTCCGCTCTTATCAGCAGCGTAGAAAGTTAATATGCTGTTTTGATCGTCGAATTTAAATCCTTTTTCTTGAACAATTTTTACCCGAATTTCCTTATTAGCGTTGTTGTTTGTATCAAAAGTTGCAAAAGAACCGAGTCCCTTATCAGAAAAATAAAATGTGTACATTAAAGAAATCAGGATAAGAAGCAAAAAAGGGATGGTCAGTTTTTTAAGAAAGTTCATATATTAACCCGATTTAGTTTAACATCTGATTCGGCAATTTACTAATTTTTAATCCAAGTGTTCAATACTATTTGATGTTCACCACGTAACTATTTTGGATAAAAACTATGAAAAATAACAAAACCTGGATAATTGCAGGCGGAATATTAGGATTTCTTGGAGTAGCTATCGGTGCTTTCGGCGCGCACGGACTCAAAGATTATTTAACTCCCGAAATGATGGACGTATATAAAACCGGTGTTCAGCAATACGTAACTGAACGAAAGGCAGGCTGTACATAA
>CAVVHP010000005.1:0-281927 GCA_963748105.1 uncultured Bacteroidota bacterium
CTTGAAATGAGTACATTATCCTTGCTTCCAGTGTCCCGCAAAGTTTTTTGAATTCCATATGCCATCATAAGAACGGCTGCAAAGACAAACACAACCAGTGCAACACCGGAAACGGTGATAATATTTGTAAGTCTTCTTTTGGTAAAATTTTTCAGACTATATCTAAATGGTATCTGCATTTTATCTCCTTTGCAGGGTTATCCAACAAACCTGAAACCATCAACAATTCTTGTATTTAACGCTCTTTGAATAGGGAAAATAGAAGACAGAACTCCGATTAGAACAGCAGCGCTACAAGCTAATATTACTGTAATTGGTTCAAGCTGAAATATCGGGAAAAATCCTTTAGGAATTACCTGTGAAAATCCCTGCACTATTGGGAATGTTAAAAATAATCCCACCCCACCACCAATCGCAGAAATAACCAAAGATTCACCCATAATTAATCCTGTAAGATGCCTTCCTGAAAATCCAAGTGTCTTCATAACAGCATACTCCCTTGTTCTTTCCCTGGCAGACATAATCATTGTGTTGCCAAGAACCAGCATTATTATTCCTATTATAACAAATGAAATTACATTCATTGCTGTAATGATGGCACTTGTTGATGCAAGAAAACCCTGTTGAAAAGCCCGCTCTGATTCTGTTTTTGTTTCCGCAGTTGAGTTTTTGAAAAGTGCATCTATTTTTGCAGAAATTTCTCCGGATTGATTTGGATCATCAATTTTTACAATGTACCAACCAACTTTATTTGCTCTTCCCGGAGATTCTTCTTTCAATCGTTCATTTACATAATCCCAGTGAAACAGCATTTGAGTTCCGTCGGTGGTTTTATCACGCGGCTTATAGATTCCCCTGATAACAAAATCCCACCTTCCCGGATAGATATCACCTTCGAGAGTCATCTGGTCACCGATTTTCAGATTATATTGTTTTGCAATATCGACTCCAATTACACAGGCATTTCTTTCTTTAATAAAATTTTCTTTTTCTTCTTTAGATAAGACAAATTCAGGATAAACATCAAAAATTGTATTAGCATCAACAGCCAACCTCGCAAAGAATTGGTTTTTATCTATATAAACTCCGGAAAACCAGTTTGCATATGTCACCTTAGATATTCCAGGAACGTTTTCAATTTTATTTTTGTAGGCCAGAGGCAGCGGGAAAATAAATGAAACAGCCTGTCTTGTAATCAGCCGGTTAGCTGATGAAGCCTCTACACCTGCATGCCAGGCTGTAACAACTGTTCTTAACAGACCAAATGCAACAACTGCGATTGCAATTCCCAGGATTGTTAAAAACGTTCTTAACTTATGACGAAGAGTATTTTTAAAGATCAGTTTAAATACTTTCATAATTCACCTAAACCAGATAGCCTTTATCAAGATTCCTCGTAATCCTTGCCTTTTCTGCAGCGTGAGGATCGTGAGTAACAATGATAATAGTTTTTTTGAATTCCTTGTTTAACCTGTCGAGCAATGTTAAAATTTCATCAGCAGAATTTTTATCAAGATCACCGGTTGGTTCATCAGCTACAAGAAGCAATGGGTCAGTAACAATTGCCCTTGCGATAGCAACTCTTTGTTCCTGTCCGCCGGAAAGTTGTTTCGGGTAATGGTCCATTCTGTCATCAAGTCCTACAACAGTTAATGCTGTTTCGACGTGTTTTTTTCTTTCAGATTTTGAAAGAGGTGTCAGAAGTAGCGGAAGTTCCACATTTTCAAATGCGGTTAGAACAGGGATCAGGTTATAAAATTGGAAAACAAATCCAATACTTTGAGCACGCCATTTTGCCAGTGCAGATTCACTCAAAGTTGAAATATCAGTTCCACCAACAGTAATTGTTCCTGAAGTTGGCTTATCAATACCCGCAATCAGGTTAAGTAAAGTAGTTTTTCCCGAACCTGATGGTCCCATTAATGCGAGGAAATCACCTTCATCAACTTCGAGCGACAGATTATTTAAAACAGGAATTGAAAAACTATCCCTGGAATATGTTTTTGAAACATCTTTTACGCTAATTATGGATGACATTTACCACACCCCGCTATAAAAATATTTATTTAATTGTTACTGACAACCCGTCCTTAATCTGATCTGTGATTTTTTGAATTACCTTATCTCCTTCCTCAATTCCTGAAATTATTTCTGTGTAATCTCCGATAATTTTGCCGATTTTAACTTCAATTTCTTTCGCTCTTTCATCTATTACCTTATACACATACTGTTTCCCTTTAATCTTTCTAATAGCTGTAAACGGTACAACAAGAATTGGTTTCTCAGATAAAGTATTTTCCTTTACCGCATTTTTAAGAAATAAAACTTTCGTACTCATTTCCGGGAGTACTTTGCTATCATATTTTTTAAATGCAACCTTTACAAGCACCGTAGCTTTTGAGCGATCAGCAGTAGGTACAATTTTATCAACGTGTCCCGGATAACGCACATCAGGATAAGCATCAAGAGTTATTTCACAATCCTGCCCTGCTTTTATTCTTTGAATATTTGATTCAGAGACATCCACTTCAACTTGTAAGGAGGACATATCAGCCATTGTAACAACCGCGGCTCGTGAAGTTGTGCTGGCACCAAGTGGAGAGACTATTTCACCAACGTCTGCATTTTTTGTTAAAACCGTACCATCAAAAGGGGCACGAATCAGAGTGTTCTCTAATGCAACTTCAGCAGCTGTAACCTGTGCTTTTGCAATTTCTATGGATGCCAGGACTCTTTTATAATTAGCTTCAACCGCATCAAGCTGCATTTGCGTGGTTGCTCCCGACTTCACTAATTTCTCTTGTCGGTCATAATTATTTTTTGCGTCTGTAAGGCCGGCTTCATTAAACTGCAAATTTGCTTTTGCCTGCTCCAGTTGTGCTTTTATATCGTTGTCTTCGAGCCGGGCAATAATCTGTCCTTTTTTAACCGCATCACCTTCTACTACACCAAGATAAACTAAACGCCCCGTTGCTTTGGAAGCCACGGAAGCTTTTCTTTGTGCAACAACATAACCGCTTCCTGTTAAAATGGCATCCGATTCTGATGGTGAAATTTTTGAAGCTGTAACAAGGCTAACTTCTGTTGCGGGAGAAATCAGATTATTCCATAATGAAATAATTCCAAAAATTATCAAAGCCAGGACTATTATTGAAATTAAAATCTTTATTAGTTTACTTTTTCTGCCTGAACTTTCAGGAGTGGATGCCCTGTTAATTTTTAAGGAAGATAAGTCAGCATTTTTATTTTCCATAAATAGGTATTCTATCCCTTTTTATTTTCCAAATAATTGAAATTTTACATATTTAAAAATAGTATATTAAATCTGTTCCCCAATACCTTTTATCAAAATATTCGGATTTTAAGTAATAGTAATTACAGCACTTACTTGCATTTTTATATAATTTTAGAATCAACAGGGAGGAAAAGTTCGGATATATTTTACCTCTATTTAAATTAGCTCAAAAATATCCTTTAATGTCAACAATAACTTCGTAGATAGTACATTATTAGAATTTTACCTTATTGTACTTAAGTGTGGTGTATCTTTTATATAATGGACAAGCTGATCAATTGTAAATTCTTTTTCATCAATTACGGCCTTAACAACATCACCAATTGAAATAAAGCCAACCAGTTTATTATTTTCTAAAACCGGAAGATGACGAATCCTTTTATTTATCATTAAAGCCATGCATTCTTCAGGACTTCTTTCCGGCTTAACATAAATTACATTATGCGACATTATATCATTAACCAGAGTATCCCGGGAAGATTTACCTACCAATATTACTTTTCTTGCATAATCTCTTTCGGACATTACGCCAACTGGATTTCCCATTTCATCTTTTACCAGCAAAGCACCAATCCCTTTTTCAGCCATTAATTTTAATGCTTCAAAAACTGTTGTCTCGGGAGTTACCGACCAGATTTGAGATCCTTTCTTTAATAATATTTCTCTGACAGTTTTCATATAAGCCTCCGGTTATTTTTACAAAATCTGAATCTTTATTTATAACTGACTAAATAGCAAAAGGGGGATTTCCTTTTGTAGAAGATAAGAAAATTTCCTTAAAATACTATAGCTAATTTTAGCCGATCTGGCCTACCATCCGGGAGAAATTACAAATCCTATCTGCTGGCTGTTCCCCGGCCTCTGAAATGCGTGAGCATAATAAACCTGTCCTATCAGGTATCCAAACAAATTAACCCTGGCAGCCACACCGGTTGAAAAAACAGGTACTCTGTCCGGTGTATTCGTCTCAAATGCCAGCCTTGCTCCCTGGCCGCCCGACCAGGCGACTCCGCCATCAAGAAAGAACGAAATTTCCGTCGGCAAAAAGGGAAAATTTACCAAACCGAACTGCTCGGTTCCAAACAGGGGTATCCTGAACTCCATATTGAAGACTCCAATCCTTGAACCAACAAGCCTTTCAAATACTGGGCACCCCGCCGGATTTGAAGCCCCGTTACATTCAGATTGGTTAATCGAGTTAAGGTCGTATCCCCTCACCCAGGTCGGATAGCCGAGATATAAGGGCGAGAGCCTGTTGCTTTCAGCACCGTTACCGTATCTCCCATAGTGTAATAACCTGAAAGCCAAAGTGAAAGGTTTGAAGAAGAAATATTTCCTGATATCGGCAGTGAGGCTTACGAAATTAATTGAACCGATTGACGGCTGAACTCCAAACCTGAACCTGCTCCCGTCAATAGGCGATGTAAACCCACTCAAGGAATAATCCCCTACATAGGCCAGGTCCGATTGGAATAAATTCAGAGCATCAGGCGACGGCAATCCTTCAGTGTAATTATTAACAATTATATTCCCCACAACCTGTGTATGTTCAGCTTCAACATTATAGCTGATTCTTCTGTAGCCTACCCCGAATTCTATTCTCCGGTTTTCCGATAAAGGATAAGAACCAAGAAGGTTAACCTGGTTATCAAAAACTCTTTGTTTGTAATAAATGAAATCACGCGCAAGATATTTTTTTCCCTGCAAACTGACCGTGTCAATAGCACTACCAAAGGAAGCTGAGAGATACGGTATATGCCCTACCGATGCCCCCCAGTTAAACCTGTTTTTCCTGTTATAATACAACAGTTGTCCGCCGATATCTTTGAATGTCCCGTTCGCCTGGATAACCCCGCTTAAAATATGATTGCCAAGCATATCGCTGAAGAGCATGCTAACCGCGCCGCCCAGGTATGTACCGAAACGGTCAAAGCCAACTCCTACCGATGTTTGTCCGACCGAGAAAAGGTGAAGTGACGCGGAGTATTCAGTTTGTTTGAAACTTGTATCCGGGTTCTCCGGCAAGCCGTGAAGATCATCCGATAAATAATCTTCAACAATGCCTTTGTTTGAATTTTTTATTTCTGGCAAGGAAATATTCCAGGCGAATTCCCCGGCATTTTTCCTGAAAACGCTGCCTTTTGCTGAATCGGGCGACAAACCATAAATATCATAATCAGCGTGGTTGAAAACATTAAATACCAGCCGGCCCGATTTTTTCGCTACAGACATTGCTGACGAGAGCGCTGTTAATCCGCTTATTCCGGTTGCTACGTTAGTTACCCTGTAAAACTTGTCGTTATCAAAAGAATACCTGAAGATATTACTAATGCCATCGGGATTAGAAATAAAATAAATGCTATGACCGTCCGGAGAAAATTGCGGATTAATTAATTTTATTCCTTTGCCAAGGGAAAGATAATGGGTGGTTTTATTTGGGAGCGAAAACATGGCAATTTTCATAGTGCCGAAAATATATTTATCAAGCCTGGTATCCCCGCCCCTATCGGTAACATAAGCAAGTGTTTTACCATCTGTCGACCAGGCAGGCTGAATTTCTGAATAGTTGTCATTTGTAAAATCTGTTAATTCACCGTTATCTAATTGATACAAATAAATGTTGCTCGTGCCCCCGTGAGTTCCTGCTACCGCCAGTTTCTTGCCGTCAGGTGACCAGTCAAGCTGCAATATCCCCTCAACATTTTTTAACTTAAAGGTCTTTTCAATATTCCCGCTATTTACGTCGACTACTGAGATAGCATTATCACCATTTTCCACAACTACAAATGCAAACTTTTTTCCGTCGGGTGACCAGCTTCCTGAAGAATTAATAAACTGCAGAGCGTCGAAATGGGCATCACTGTTTGAGCTGACAAGTTTTTTATAAACCTTGCCAGTGTGAGCGTCTATAAGGTACAGGTCAAGTGTCAACAGATTGTGTCTTGCGATTACTGCTACATATTTTCCATCAGGACTGACAACGGGTGATAAATTAATCCCTCCTTCTTCAACACTAACTTTCTGTCCAACGCTATCGGGTACGGTTTTTCCTTCCAGTTCCCTGTTATAGGTTTTTGTGACTGCTTCTTTCCACTGAACGGAAAGCGTATCAAGTGGAATACCAATAACTTTTTTGAAAGCACCGTCCCAGCCGGAGTTTATCGAGGTCCGTAATAAATCGGCGACGGATTTATCGCCCCACCTGCTTCCGATATAAGCCCAGATTGCCTGCCCGTAGCGGTACGGGAAATATTTCGGTTCCCTCCCAACGTCATCAATTGAAGGAACGTCTTTGTTCAAAACAGCGTCGCGCAGCCACATAGAAGTGAGTTCATCTTTCCTGCCGATCGAAAGATATTCAGCCATTCCCTCAATAAACCATAGAGGAATGCCTGAAGCGCTTTTAAAACCATTCTTAACTTTCCTGATTAAATCATATTGGAAGGCATGCACAAGCTCATGCCCCAGTACATGATTATTATCGGCGTTTACCCCGGTGAAAGGAATGGTAATCCGGTTTTTTAGACCCTCGGTAACACCTCCCGTACCCTGCGAAAGGAAACCCTCAATTACATTTGTTTGCTCAAAATCGGCATGATCTGAATAAAGAACCACAGGCTGATTTTTTTCCAGAACATCACCAAAGATATTTTCATATCTTTTTCTCCATCTCTCGAGCATTTCCGCAGCGTTAAATGTTTGATTTTTTTCCACCGGGTAAAAATAGATATCGAAATTCCGGGTTTTTAGAATATTAAAATTAAAATCTTTGTATTGCACTTTATTCCGGCCAAAGTATCCCTGGGAATAGGCAAGATTTGCTAAAATTAAAATAAATAAAAGGGAAAGGAGGCCAAATAAGGATGTTTTCGCAGTTTTCATTAAATCACCATAAATAATTACATCGAATCAATTGTAATGGGTATTATATTTTATAAGGGGACAATTGTCAAGCCATTATTATATATATATTTAGGTGGGCCGGCACTTAAGCAGGAGATAAATCGTCTCCCGGTGCTTTATCTTACTTGATTTAAAACCAAATTGCCCTACTCGCAGAAGTGGGGTCAAATCCATCTTTGAATAGGGCAATTGATAAGAAATACATACAACTATGAAAGTCACATATATTTCTTAGTATAGTCTCCCCTGACTATATTGACAGTTAGCAGGTTTAACTAAGAGCAAATTAAAAAGAACAATTGTGAGGGGAATACTCCCCTCACATCGTGCAGAAAATTGAATTACTTTAGAAGGATCATTTTCTTAACTGCAATAAATGAACCTGCATTTATTCTGTACAGGTACATTCCTGATCCAACTTTTTGACCACTTGAATTTGAACCATCCCAGGTAACAGAATATGAACCAGCTGGCTGGCTCTGGTTAATAACTGTATTTACCAGTCTTCCTGTGATATCATAGATTTCCAGTTTTACATTGCTTTCTTTCGGAATAGTATACTTGATAGTAGTAGTAGGATTGAAAGGATTCGGGTAATTCTGGTCGATTGAATATGACTGCGGTACAGTGTTATCAATCAGTTTAATATCTGTTGTTGGGTCCAATTTAACTATGGAAGATGCTATCAATGAGTAAGCATATGCAGGATTATGTATACCCAAACTTCTATCTTCTTCGACAAAGAGATAATTATAACCTGCCTGAGCTTCAAGTAATGTGACTGTTGAATCATTTATAGAAACATCTGTACTACCTTTAGGAGGCAATAACAGTGCTAATTTGTGTAATAATCCTTCCATTTCAACCTGGAGGCCATTAGCAGTTCCGTCACCATCAAGGTCAGCATTACCGTTTACATAAAATTTCTTGTCTGAGAATTCGGTTCCGATAGTACCGTGGCAAGGTGCGCATGCCGCAACATTATCAACACCGGTTACCGGATCTACCATATTCAGTGTATGTCCACCAACTTTACTCTCAGAAGTAGTAGCTGCCATATGACAATCTACGCAAGCATCTTTTGTAGCAGCCAAATGTGGAGAGCTAGTAGTCCTCCAACCGAATGTAATACCGTTTGTACCAGCTAACATATCACCCTGTGGACCATGATGAGGACCATAGTGTGAACTTAAATTGTTCAAGTAATCATTTGTATATTCAACTGCATCTCTTCTAGCCTGGTGACAATTCATACAAAGAGCACCTTTCTGGCCGGTCGTTACTGTTACACCATTCTGGAAAGTAGCAGTCACTGTTCTTAATTGATTTATGTTAGTTGCATCATGCGGATCGTGACATACTGCGCAGGAAATTGCTGCAAGTTCTGGTGCAGTAGTCAAAGCAGCTTTTCCGTTTTTAATCCAGGCAACAAATCCTGAACCACTATGGCAGGGGGCACAGTCTGCACTTGAACCACGAGCTAGTGTAGTTGGATTTGAATGTCTTGAAAAGCTAGCTGATTCAGGTATAAAGTGGTGTGTTCCTTCATCATGACACCAAGCACAATTGTCAGGATCCAGAGATTTAACCATTTTAGAATCAGTTATAGCACCATAGTGATCAGCACCAGGTCCGTGACAGCTTTCACACTGAATATTAGCCAAGGCCATAGCTTGAGGATATGCAGTCTTCATAGAATCATACATACCTGCCATCAAAGTATCCGGGAAAATAAACGGATAATCATCAAAACCATTATTATTGGCAAGTGTATCATAACCGGTTGTGTGACAACTAATACAAGATTCACCGTAATGATCACTTAATGTTCCATTCAAGCCGCGCTCTAACATTGTAGCGTGACCTGTTTGTGTCCATTTGCTGTAAAGTGGAACACCTACAGGTCTGAAAGCACCGTTGTGACAAACGTAACAGGCTCCCACTTGTGTTCCCACAAAAAGTGATGAGTTAATTGTAATTGTTGCGCTCAATGCGCCGTCTGTTACAGTTATTTTATATGTTCCTACTTTATCAGGAATAAATGAAATAACCTGATTGGAAGTATCTATGTCTTTTGTGGCACCAAAAGTAGCAACAGAGCCACTTGGTTTGGAGGTTAAAGTCCAAATAGGAGAAGAGAATTTTGTAGAAATTGAAGCCTTAAAATAAACCTTGGTTTCATTACCAACATTCTGCAGGCTATTGTAAGCTCTGTCAAAATATTTAGCTACAGAGTCTTTCTCTACATCCCTTGGTGTTACTCCATATGTACCAACAGTAAGAGTCTGTGCAAAACTCATACTGGCACACATAAAGAGAGGCAGAATTAAAAAAAGAAGCATTTTTTTCATAATCTTAATTATCTCCATTTATTATGACGTGAAATGTTTTATTTAGTTGTTTTATTAATTGCTTCCTGCAATTCATAAATTTATTGTTTACTAATCATTTATATTTTAGTGATAAAGTATTACTAAAAAGTGTTAATGATTTTGTATTTCAAATTGTTTAGAACGATTGCTTACTTATTAACCTGATTCAGATTCTTTGATTTTGTCAAAGAATCTATCAGGTCTTTAATATCCTCTATATTTACGGGTTTAATCGCGTAATAGAGTACCCCCAACGGACTTATTTCCCTGCCCAGTTCGTGACTATCGTCTGATGTCACAAAAATTGTTGAAATATTCGGAATTACATTTTTAATAGAATTAATTATTCTGGCGGAATTCGGTTTTACCATGTCATCATCAAGCACAAGCAATGAAGGATGATTTGAAAAAACAAATGAAATTACGTCAAGTAAGTCTGTTTTTTTGCTGTAGGAAGTCATAGTATTATTTGAAATAACTTCAGCTGCACCGAACTTTTCTATTAATGCTGTATCTTCAGAAATCAACAAAATCTTCATAATGGCACCATATATGCAATCAACGTGCCACTAACTGATTTGTGAATAAAAGGTTAGTTAATAATTTCAGCGGTTTAATTATTGCGTTTTTTGTTTAAACTAGAAGAAATCATTTTGAAATGACTATTGGAATAAGTATTGGAAAAGCTATAAACCTAACTAAACTGTGACTTGATTGTCCCAGTGGGACATTGATTAGACTACCAGACTGCTAAGTTTTTCATCAATTTTACATAGTAAATACACCAAATTTTCTATAATTTTGGTATATAAATTTTATAAAACTTTAATTTAGAATTTATAGGTCGGGGGAATCCTGCATGTATAACTTCAGAATAAAAACCGTTAAATATGTTTACCACTATAAGAAGTAAGTTTATTTTTATTGCCGTTACAATAATTATTGCAGGAGTAACAATAAGCAATATACTGATTATCAGACAGTTAAGGGAAAACTTCCAAAATCAGACAGAATTAATGCTGGAAACAACACTTGATGTTATGCATAATGGGCTTTATAACGAGATGATGACAGGCAAGAAAAAAAACATTCAACTTGTAGTGGATAACTTAGCTAAGAACGACAGGATTGATCATATAAGAATAATTAATAAGAATGGAATTATTAAATACGCATCAAGAAAAAGTGAAATTAATAAACCAGCAAAAAACTTTTTGCTTGGCCATAGAATTATTTCTGATATTAATATAAGGACAATTACTCCAACCCCTGATGATGAGAGATACTCTGCAACTGAGCCCATTTTTAATGAAACTAAATGTTTGCCATGCCATAAAGGAGTGAAAATAATTGCGTATCTCGATGTTGAAACAAACCTTCATGAATCTAATGACAAATTTTATTCAGGTTCACTTAGTTTTATTATTATTTCGGGTATTGTTGTAATTCTTTTGGCATTTTCTCTCTATTTACTTTTTGACAGGTTAATAAATAAGCCCCTTCTAAAATTTATAGGCGCTCTTAATAATGTAAAAGAAGGTAACTTTAAAATTCAGTTACCCGAAATTCATAAAAATGAATTTGGGATATTGCATACTAATTTTAACGATATGGTCCGCAAGCTAAAAAGTTCCAAAGAAAAAATAGAGGAACTCCACACAGAACAGCTACAGCGTACAGACAGGCTGGTAACTTTAGGTGAACTTACTGCCGAGATGGCGCACGAAATAAATAACCATAGTGCAATTATTATGGCACGTGCAGATTATCTTCAATTAGAATCCAACAGAAATAAAGACCTTGTAAAATATGAAGAAGATCTATCGGCAATATTGCACCAGACAGATGTTGTTTCAAAAATTACCGGGAATATTCTTAAGCACAGCAAGAAGCAACCGAAATTAAGGCAAAAACTGGACCTGGCTGAAATTGTAGAAGAATGTCTCTACATTTTGAAACCTGTAATTGTTAAACACAAGGTTGAAATTAAAAAAGACTATAAAATTGATAACGCAATAATAACTGGTGATCAACTGGATATTGAACAGGTAGTAATGAACCTGGTTAATAATGCAATTGATAGCATAGAAAGTGAAGGTTTAATTGGAATCGGTCTGGATAATAATTCTAAAGGTAATATTTTATTAAGTATTACTGACAATGGAAGCGGAATTGAAGATTCAGTAATCGACCAGATATTTCTTCCATTTTTTACAACAAAAGATCCCGGGAAAGGAACAGGTTTGGGGTTATATATAATAAAAAATATTTGCGATAAACATTCAGCAACAATAAACTGCAAAAGCAAAATCGGTGTAGGCACAACATTCAAAATTGAATTTGAAAAGGATTATAAATGAAAAAAGTATTAGTAATTGATGATGAACAGGAAATGCTGGAAAGCTTGCAAAAAATTCTCTCCTACCGAGAAGATTTTGAAGTTCGGACAATGCAGGACTCAACTACTGCAAAAGAACTGCTTACTCATGAAAAATTTGATATAATTATTACAGACCTGAAGATGAAAAATGTTACGGGCATAGACATTTTAAAAACAGCATTAAACAACTGTCCTTCATCAATAGTAATAATGATTTCAGGTTATGGAACGATTGAAGCAAGTGTGGAAGCGATGAAAAACGGTGCTTTTGATTTTATTGAAAAACCGTTCACTTCAAAAATATTATTCGAATGTATAGACCGTGCACTTGAGGAGCATACTTTTGAAGAAGTTCCTGCCGATGATGAATTCTCCAAAAATTTTGGTTTTGTATACAGAAGCAAACAGATTGCCAATGTAATTCAGATGATAAAAAAGGTTGCCCCAGGCAGCCTGAATATTATGATTACCGGAGAAAGTGGAACAGGTAAAGAATTAATTGCAAGGGCAATTCATACCATGAGTAAAAGAAAAGATAATCCCTTTGTTCCAATAAATTGTGGAGCATTACCTGAACATCTTTTTGAAAGTGAGTTGTTTGGACACGAGCGCGGTGCTTTTACGGGAGCTGTAAAAACAAAACCCGGTTTACTTGAATTCGCAAATCACGGGACTTTTTTCTTTGATGAAATTGGCGACCTAAGTCATACTCTTCAGGTAAAATTATTGCGAATGCTTGAGGAAAGAAAAATCAGGCGGGTTGGCGGACAAAATGAAATTGATATTGATGTAAGAATTATTGCAGCGACCAATAAAAATCTTGAACGGGATGTTGCAGAAAGAAAATTCCGTGAAGATCTTTATTACAGGCTAAATACAATCCAGATTGAAGTTCCTCCCCTTAGAGAAAGAACAGATGATATAATTCCACTAGCAAATCATTTTATGTCAGGCCTGTGTTCAAATGATGATAGTTTAATTAGACGATTTTTCTCCGGAAGCAGAAGAAGTACTCAGAGCATATTCCTGGCCCGGTAATGTTAGAGAGGTACAAAATATTATTGGCCGCACATACTTTATGAGTTCATCACAAATCATTCAAAAAGATGATTTGCCCTTAAATTTTAAGTCTAATGATAAAAGAATGCCTGATGAATTCATTTCATTGGAATATAAAGATGCTAAAGACAAAGTTATTGAAAAATTTGAACTGGAATATCTCACGCACCATTTGAAAATAAACAAGGGAAATATTACAAAAACAGCTGAAATGTGCGGGCTGGACAGAAGAAGTATTCACAGACTCATAAACAAATACAACATCATTTACCAGGAAGACTAAGGATTAAAAAATCTACCCCCAATTTCCTTTCGAACTAAATTTAGTACGTTGTTCCTTCCCTATTTCTATTTAAAATTGGATAGTCTATCAGGAAATCTTTAATTTATTTATTAATAATATTTAAAATAGCAGTTGAATAATAAAGAATGAGGTTAGAATATGTTTTCAGCAAAAACCTATATTAACAGAAGAGCCGGTTTAAGAAAAAAAGTAGGATCCGGATTTATTTTATTTCTTGGTAACGAAGAAAGCCCAATGAATTATACGGATAATCAATATGCCTTCAGACAGGACAGTACATTTCTTTACTACTTTGGTATTGATCAACCGGGCCTGGCTGCTGCAATTGATGTTGACGAGAACAAGGAATATGTTTTTGGAAATGATCTTACAATAGATGATATAGTCTGGATGGGACCTCAGCCTACAATCGCACAAAAAGCCAGACAAGTTGGAGTAAAGAACTCGGCAAGCTTAAAGCAGATGGAAACAATTCTGCAAAAAGTAATTACCCAGGGAAGAAAAGTGCACTACCTTCCTCAATACAGGGCTGACAATATTTTAAAAATTGAACACCTCCTGGGTATCCATCCTAAAAGAATGAAAGAATATTCTTCAGAAAAACTTATAATGGTAATTGCATCCCAGAGAGTTAACAAATCTGCGGAAGAATTAAGAGAAATTGAGGACGCAGTAGCAGTAGCATATGAAATGCAAACAACAGCAATGAGACTATCAAAACCCGGGATGGATGAAAGAACTATCGCGGGAATAATTGAAGGAATAGCAGTATCGCACGGTGGCAGACTCTCCTTCCCTGCTATCCTATCAGTTAATGGACAAACTCTGCATAATCATTACCAGGGCAATAAAATGAAAGCCGGTGATATAGTAGTTAACGATTCCGGCGCTGAAACTGCAATGCATTATGCCAGCGATATTACAAGAACATTCCCTGTTAGCGGAAAGTTTACGCCTTTACAAAAAGATATTTATCAAACTGTTCTTGATATGCAACTGGAAGCCATCAAAGCAATAAAACCCGGGAAAAAATATAAATCTGTCCATCTTAAAGCAGCAAAACTCCTTGTTGATAGATTTAAAGACATGGGATTTATGAAAGGTAATACTGATGATGCAGTTAAAAATGGAGCTCATGCGTTATTTTTCCCTCACGGACTTGGACACCTTATGGGACTTGATGTTCATGATATGGAAAATCTCGGCGAAGCATATACAGGCTATACTGAAAAGACAAAAAGAAGCAGCCAGTTTGGTCTTGCATATTTAAGATTCGGTAAAGAAATGGAACCCGGAGTTGTACTTACTGTTGAGCCTGGTATATATTTTATACCTGAGCTTATAGATTTGTGGAAGAAAGACAATAAGTTTAAAGAATACATTAATTATGAAAAAGTGTTAAAACATAAAGACTTCCACGGTATAAGAATAGAAGATGATATTGTTGTAACTCAAAAAGGTTGTAAAGTTCTGGGTAAAGCTATTCCTAAAACGGTTGAAGAGGTTGAAGAATTAGCATCGATCAGAAATTAGGTAAATTCAGAAATTTTCTTAAGTTAATTCCCTGTTTTATTTGATTTAAGGAGAGCATAAATGGGTGTGATGAGAAGCGTTCTGCTTTGGGCTTCAGAAAATCAAACGCTCAAAGAAAAAGTTCCTCAGATGAAATTTGTTCAAAAGGCATTAAAAAAATTTATGCCCGGTGAACAGATTGAAGATGCGATCAATGCAACTAAGAATTTTCAACAAAATAAAATTCCTGCAATCTTTACCCGTCTTGGTGAAAATCTCAAGGATATATCTGACGCCGAAGAGGTTAAAAATCATTATCTGGATTTAATAGATCAGGTTGAGAGTGAAAAGATAGATGTAGAAATCTCTTTAAAATTAACTCAACTCGGATTCGATCTATCAGAAGAAAAAACTTTTAATAATCTTAAAGAGATTGCAAAAAAAGCAAAACGCAAATTAAAAAATACTGTCTGGATTGACATGGAAGGCAGCGCCTACACAAAACGCACAATCAATTTCTATATAAAGTTGAAAAATGAAGTTGACAATGTTGGGATTTGTCTTCAGGCATATCTGTTTGAAACCCACGAAGACCTCAACAAACTTATGGAGGTTAAACCTGCAATCAGATTAGTAAAGGGCGCTTATAAAGAATCTCCTGAAATTGCACTTAAAGACAAATTCCGTGTTGATGAGAACTTTCTTGATCTTTCCTATAAAATGATTACAGCTGTTAAAGAAGAAGGAATTAGAGCTGTTTTTGGCACGCATGATTTAAAACTTGTGCAGGCAATTATTGATTATGCAAAAGCTGTAGAACTTGCGAAAGACAAATATGAATTTCATATGTTATATGGAATAAAATCCAGCGAACAAAGAAGACTTGCAAATGAAGGATTTAATATCAGGATTCTGATTAGTTACGGAACAGCGTGGTATCCGTGGTATTTGAGAAGACTTGCTGAAAGACCGGCAAATGTTACTTTTGTGCTAAAAAATATTTTTTCAAATTAGATAGCCTGCTTATGCTTAAAGGTATTTTCCCACCGGTAACAACTCCATTTATAAACGATGAAGTTGCTTTCGACAAATTAGCTGCTAACATAGAAAAATGGAATAAAACCGGTCTGTCTGGTTATGTATTGATGGGCTCCAATGGAGAGAGTGCCTTTTTGACACGAAATGAAAAGTTAAAAATAATTGAAGAAGTAAAAAATAATGCAGCAAAGGATAAAACAATAATTGCCGGCACTGGATCTGATTCCATTAAGGAAACAATTTCCCTTACAAACGATGCAGCAAAATCCGGCGCTAATTTTGCATTGGTATTAACACCGTCATTTTTTAAAGAAAAAATGAATGATAATTCTTTTATAAAATATTTTAGCCAGGTTGCAGATAATTCTAAAATACCAATAATCATTTACAATGTACCTAAATACACCGGAGTAAATATTCAGGCATCCGCAGTTTCAGTACTTTCCCGGCATAAGAATATTGCAGGCATAAAAAGCAGTTCTGAAAATATTGCCCACCTTTCAGAAATAATTTATAATTCGTCAAATGATTTTGAAGTTTTGGTTGGTACAGCTTCAGTTTTATATACGGGACTCCTTGCAGGAGCAGTTGGGGGCGTGCTTGCACTTGCAAACATTACACCTGAAAAATGTTTAGAAATTCAAAAATTATTTACAGAAAATAAAAAAGAGGAAGCATTAAGGCTTCAAAACAAAATGATTCCGGTTAACCGGGCTGTGACTGGAAAATACGGAGTTGCCGGGCTTAAAGCAGCCCTGGATTTACTCGGTTATTTTGGCGGAAATCCACGCTCACCCCTAAATGCATTGGATGAAACTGACTTAAATGATTTAAAGAATATATTAGTTAAAGCTGATTTGCTTTAAGATTTTTACAAATTATATTTAATTTCTGGAATGTTTATGGCACTAAAATCTTTTACACCACCAGATAGAATTTTAATGGGTCCCGGACCCTCAAATGTTCATCCAAGAGTTTTGGAAGCAATGGCGAAACCAACAATCGGACATCTTGACCCAAAATTCATAAAATTAATGGACGAAATAAAAGACTTGCTACGTTATGCCTTCCAAACTAAAAATGAACTTACTTTCCCTGTTTCTGGTCCGGGTAGCGTTGGTATGGAAACCTGCCTGGTAAACTTAGTAGAACCGGGGATGAAAGTTATAGTTTGCATCAATGGAGTATTTGGCGGACGAATGAAGAACATTGTAGAACGATGTGGAGCGACCCCGATAATTGTTGAGGCAGCCTGGGGTGAACCAATATCGGCAGCTAAGCTTGAAGGCACTTTACAAAAGAATAATGATGCAATATTAGTAGCTTTTGTTCACGCTGAGACTTCCACAGGCGCACTTTCTGATGCTAAGTCGCTTGTAGAAATAGCTCATAAACATAATTGCCTGACTATTGTTGATACCGTAACTTCATTGGGCGGAGTTCCTGTTAAGGTGGATGATTGGGAAATTGACGCGACTTATTCAGGATCTCAAAAGTGTTTATCCTGTCCCCCCGGTTTATCCCCTGTTACTTTTAGTAATTCAGCCCTGGACTTTATTAAATCAAGAAAATCGAACGTACAAAGCTGGTTTATGGATATAAACCTGGTAACAAGTTATTGGGGGAGTTCTTCCAAAAGATCTTATCACCATACAGCTCCTATAAACGCATTGTACGGGTTACACGAAGCGCTGATACTCCTGCAGGAAGAAGGGATAGAAAATGCCTGGGCCAGACATCACAAAAATAGCAATATTTTTATTGAAGAATTAAATAAGCTTGGCCTCGAAGTTTTTGTCAAAGAAGGACATCGTTTACCCGAACTTGCTACTATAAAAATTCCCGAAGGCATTGATGATAATGAGATTAGAAGCAGATTATTAAATGAGTTTAACATTGAAATTGGTGCAGGGCTTGGTGTGTTGGCGGGAAAAATCTGGAGAATTGGTCTAATGGGATATACGTCTAATGAAAATAACATTAAATTCCTGCCTTTCTGCTTTAAAACAAATATTAGGTAAATAGATGAAAAAATATACTAAGATAAATCTTTATGCAGCAATAATATTTTATTGCTTTAGTTTATTTCTAACAGCTCAGGCCGCAAGCAAAAAAACATTTGAAGAAAAAATAAAATCACTTCCTGATGTAGAGAGTGTAAAACCGATAAAACACAGTAATGAATTTGGTTATGCCTATGAAATAAAAATCAGACAACATCTGGATCATAACAATCCGAATAGTGAAATATTTTTGCAAACGGTATATTTATATGACAGGAGCCAGTTTGCCCCAATGGTTATTTCCACAGAAGGATACTCAGCTAGAGAATATATTACCGAACCCACAAAAATATTAATAGCAAATCAGATAATTGTTGAAAATCGGTTCTTCGTAGATTCTAAGCCCAAAACTATGGATTGGAAATTTTTAACATCTGAGCAATGCGCAAAAGACATTCATCATATCACAACAATTTTTAAGAATATTTATCTCGGTAAATGGATAAGCACCGGGATTAGTAAGGGAGGACAAACCTGTTTGTTTTATCGTTATTATTTCCCGAGTGATGTAGATGCAACTATTGCCTATGTTGCTCCGATTAATCTTAGCCCAGGAGAATCCGGTCATAAATAAGTTTATTTCTTCGGAAGTTGGCACAAAAAAATGCCGTAATAAAATAACTCAATTCCAAATTGAATTATTAAAGAACCGGGATAAGATTATTCCCATGGTAAAAAAAGTAGCTAAAAAGAAAGGCTACAAATTTTCTATTGGGTTAGAATCAGCATTTGAATTTTCTGTACTTGAGTATCCATTTTCATTCTGGCAGTGGGGACAAAGTAGCTGTGATGAAATCCCCGGAAATAATGCTTCTGCTAAGCAACTTTTTGATGAACTAAATAAAGTTTCCGGTTTCAGTTTGTTTAGCGATAAGGAAGCTAAATACCTTGGGCCTCTTTTCTACCAATCGTTTACTGAGCTTGGCTACTATAATTTTGATTATAACTCTAAAAAAGTGCTGGATCTATTAAAAGCTGATCCTGATGCTTCATATAAAGAATTTCTTCCACATAACATTCCTGTAGTTTATAATCCCGATGTATTAAAGAATATTTATAATTGGCTTCAGGAAAAAGGCAGGAATATCATTTATGTAAACGGAGGCAATGATCCATGGTCAGGCGGAGCCGGTATGAGATTAAAGGGCAAAACTAATTCGTTTGAAGTTTTAAAAGTAAATGGGACACATGCTACAAGGGTAAAAGATTTATCAGAGAGTGATAGAGCGAAAGTTTACACTAATTTGAGTGGTTGGCTGGGAATAATTATTAATTGATAGAATATTTTTTGGGAAGCGTGAATGTCATTTTGGTCCCTTTATTTTTTTTACTGTCTACCTGAATAGAACCTCCAATCAAATCAAGGTATCTTTTTGTAATTGCAAGTCCAAGCCCGGCCCCTTCATATCTTCTGCTCAGGCCAACGTCTTCCTGGCTGAATGTTTCGAATAAATGTTTCTTGTATTCATCTGACATCCCAATCCCATGATCCTGTACACTACATTCCAGGTAGTCTTTTTTATCTACTAGTTTTAGAACTATATCACCTTTATTGCTATATTTTATAGCATTACTTAAAAGGTTAACTAAAACGCCTCCCAGACAATATTCATCGGTAGGAATTATTATCTCTTCCCGGGGCAAATCCAGTTTTATTTCCAAGCCCTTTTTCTTTGCCTGTAGTTCCAAAACATTATGCGCTGATTCCATAGCTTTTGAAACTGAAATAGGTCTTATATTTACTGAAAAATCATCAGCTTCCAATCTTGAAATATCAAGTACCTGTGTAATCGTTTCAAGTAGCCTCCCCCCTGCTTCTTCCATAGAATTAAAGAATTGCTTGTCTTCATCACTGGCATTCTGATAATATATTTCTTTAAGAATACTGCTGAATCCGAGAATTGCATTTAGCGGACTGCGAATTTCGTGAGAAACTGTTGAAAGGAAACTACTTTTAAGTCTATTTGCTTCTTCAGCTTTATCTTTTGCCATAATCAGTTCTTCTTCAATTTTCTTCTGCTGAGTCATGTCAATCATAACTCCAATTAACTCAGTGGAATCATTTTCACTTACTAAAACCTGGGCTATATCCTTCAGCCAAATTGTAGAACCATTTGCCGTAATCATTCTGTAGTCAAACGAGTGTAGCTTTCTTTCCTTTGATGCAGCTATACACAATTGAATTGCATTCGCTCTATCTTCCGGATGAATATGATTAATCCAGAAATCTCTTTCATTCAACCATTGTTTTACAGGATATCCCAGAAGAGTTTCAGCCTGCTTGCTAACAAATTTAAATTGGAAAGTTTCAGGATCTGCACGCCAAAAAATAGCACTTACTGATTCAATTAACTGACGATATTTAATTTCTGTCTCTATTAAATCCAACTCAGCTTTTTTCCGATCTGTTATATCCTTTACAAATCCTTCAAAATAAGAGCCCTGATTTTTTGAGTCCTTTATTATGTGAGCGTTTAAGTTTACCCAAATTTTGCTCCCATCTTTTTTAAGCCATTGCATTTCCAAATTTGCAGTAGAACCAGAAGGTTCAAATTCTGCAATTAATCTTTCCCGTGTATTATCATCGGGATAAAAAGCATTTATATTATTTGCCATTAATTCCCGCGTAGAAGAATAGCCCAATATTTGAGCCAGTTGATAATTAGCAGTTAATATTTTACCATCCCTGGTTGACTGATAAATTCCAACAGGTGCAAACTGGAACAAATCTCTGTATTTTTTTTCAGAATTTCTCAAAACATTTTCAATTTCTTTCCTTTCAGTAATATCTCTGTAAATACCCTGGATCGCTGTCTTCCCTTGCCAGATAATTTCTGTAACATTTACTTCAAGTACTTTTTGTTCACCTTTTCTGGTAAGTGCTTTCATTTCGTATTTTGCCGGTTCAAATTTATTTTCTGCGACTAATCTGAATCTTTCCTCTATAAACGGAATACTTTCCTCTGCTATAATTACCATAGGATTAAAATCTTCAGAAACGGCTTCTCTCTCACTTATTCCAAAGAGTTTTTCCCAGGCCGGATTCACCATTTTCAAATGCCTGTCCTGCAATACATATATAGCATCTGCTGAACTTGTAACAAGATTTCTATAATTTTTCTCTTTTTCAATAATAGCTTCTTCAGCTAACTTACGGGAGGTAATATCCAGAAGAGTTCCTATTACTGCAGGTTTATTTTTATATAAAGTACGTGCCCCATAAACTTCTACAGAAATAAGTTCACCGTTTTTTCTTCTGCAACTAAATTCATAGTTTAGTGAATCAACTTCACCTTCAATTCTTTGCCGTAAATTTTCACGTACTGTTTGCCAATCCTTTACGGGAGTTACGTCTTGTGGACCGATTTTGTCCAGCAATTCATCTAAACTATATCCAAGGATTTCAGCAATTTTAGGGTTTACATACCTGAAAATACCATCCTGAATCAAGTAAACTCCAACCAACGAATTTTCCACAAGTGATCTGAATTTTTCTTCTGATTCTTTTAATAGCTGAAGCGTATATTTTATTTCTGATATATCATAAGAAAATATTCTAACTAAATCGTTGGCAGGCAGATAAAAGAATTTCTGTTGAAAATATTTATCAGAAAATTTAACTTCCCGGGTAAATGGATTATTAGGATTATTTTTAACAATAAATAAGATTTCACTAAAGTCTTGCAGAACAGGATGTTCTTTGCCTTGAATTTCAATCCCCGGGAAAACCTTTTTAGTATTATTATTTGTATAAAGTACATTCCCATTTGAGTCCATTTCTATAACAACATTCGGGTTTTGTTCCGGGAATGATGCTAATCTTTTAAGATGCTCTTCAGTTCTTTTTCTTTCAGTAATATCAGAATGAATACCAAGTGAGCCAATAACATGCCCTGAATTATCATAAACCGGTACACCGATTACATCCATAAAAATGGGCGCGCCGTCCTTTTTTTTCATCGTTAATTCATATTTATCCGCAATGCCTTTTGTTCTGTTAATATTTTTCTTCTTTATTATCTCCTGGTCTTTTTTATCCAAAAGTACTTCATAACCTATCTTTCCAATTAACTCTTCTTTTTTGTACCCCATCATTTCGCAGTACCTGTTATTTACAAACAGGAGCTTGTCTTCATTATCTGCCTGTACAATTCCTTCACTTATATTTTCGACCAGCGATTTAAATTTTGTTTCTTCCTTAGTTAATTCCGTCTTAAGATTAACTCTGTCATTAACATCATTGATTATTACATGTCTGGCTTTTTTGCCATTGAAAGGAATATCTCTTGCAGTAATTTCTACAAAGAAGTGCTCTCCACTTTTCTTTTTATGAATAGTGGAGGTAATTTTAGGAGACTCTTTATCCCTGTTATTAAAAACATTATTGAATTGGGAAAAACTGTCTCCCGGATGAAGCTCCTGCACAGTAATATCTAAAAATTCTTTCTCACTATATCCATAAAATTTCAAAGCCGCTTTATTAACCGCAATAATCTTAAAATTATTACAATCGTAAATCAGCATACTCAGCGGATGATCCTGGAAAAACAGCTTATAAAAATCATCCCCCATGTCATCAGATTTAGTTCTTGTTTTCATACTATTCAGATGTGAATTATTATCTTGATTTCAAGTTTTTCAGAGGTATTTGTAAATTATACAGTTTAGGCTACCCAAGAGATAGAACGTCATTCATTAATGATTTTATCACGGTACTTTCAAACGGCTTGGAAAGGTAATGTGTGCAACCTGACTTAAGAAATTCTTCTTTATCACCTTTCATTGCATACGCTGTTACTGCAACAATCGGAATACTTTCGTAACCTTCTATTTTTCTTATTCTTTTTGTAGCCTCAAGTCCACTCATTTCTCTACCCAATCCAATATCCATTAATATGGCAACATATTTTTTTTCACCAGTCATTTTTATAGCTTTGGCTCCATCCTCTGCTACATCAATTTCACACAAATCACGCAGGAAAAGTTTAGTGATATCCCGGCTAGCTTTATCGTCATCTACAATTAATATTAATGGTTTGTCCATATTACGTCTGTCTTTATTTATTATTTTAAGAAATATACAAAAAAAATGATTCCTAGATTAGTTCTTAAGATTATTTCTTTTTCTCAGATATAAAATAATCTGGGTTTTTGTCCGAATGGTCATTCAACTTCTATTAAGTATACAATATTTTCATTATGTTTGTTTTCGTTGAATTTTTAATGAATTTCTTATGAGATTATACAAGATTATAATTTTTATGATGTTTCTTCTCATAAATTATCCGGCACTTGCATAATCCGAAATTCATCAATGGAAAAGACTTGATATAGTTGATAAAAAAATCTAGTATTATGAAGCAAATTTTGTTTCCGCAAGCGGCGATCGCCTCGATATCTGGGTTCTGGAGAAACATACACCCCCGCTTGTTCTTTACGAACTACCCGGAACTATTTATCGATCTAAGACGTTATATACCATCAGCCTTAAAAACGCTAAGTATGGAATTCTGAAAGTTAGATACTATGATTCATCCAACAAAGAATTATATAATTTTGATTATCCTATAGCAGGTTACCCGAACGAATATAAATATACATACCCGATTCTTGAAGGATCGGCTTTACATAAAATTTTAAGAGAATATTTTAGAAAAAAAGGAGCACAAAATAATTGAAAAGTCATCTTAAGGACTTCGAGGAATTCACTTATGTTAAATCCTCGGGGATACATGGAGCAGGGATTTTTACTTCAGTTGATATTCCGGCAGACAGTAAAATTATGGAAATTAAAGGAGAAATTATTTCAGGCGATGAATGTGAAAGACGTGAAGAATATGAAGACAATGTTTATATATTCTGGTACGATGATGAAACATACATTGATACAAATAATACTGAAAAAATGAAATTTATCAATCACAATTGTGAATCCAATTGTGTGGTAGAAGAAGATACCGGTGTAAGTCTTTACTTATATTCAGACAGAGAGATAAAGGCTGGCGAAGAACTTACGATTGATTATGGCTACGAAGACATTTATGAAGAATGTAATTGTGAAAAATGTACCCAGGAATTATAACATATAAAAAAAGGCTGCCCGAATGAGCAGCCTTTTTAATTTTTAATAATTTGTTGCAACCCGTTTAAGAATTCCCTTTAACAAATCATAAAATTTCCCCACAGTTTCTATATTAATTCTTTCATCAGGTGAGTGGGCCCCTTGTATAGTAGGGCCAAATGATACCATATCAAGCCCCGGACTTTTACCTTCAAGAATACCACATTCAAGACCGGCGTGAATGGCCTTAATTTCCGGTTCTTTATTAAATAAGTTCTTAAAAACGTCCTTTGAAATATTCAGGATTTTTGAGTCAAGGTTTGGTTTCCAACCTGGATAGCCATCCGGAGACTTGTATTTGGCTCCTGCAAGACTGAATATTGATCCAACGCTTTCTGCAATAAAATTATTAGCGCTGTTTATTGAACTTCTTTGGCTTGTACCAATCACAAGAACGTTACCTTTTGTAGTAATTGTAGCAAGGTTAGTTGATGTTTCTACCAAACCTTCTATATCCTGGCTCATCTGGATTACACCGTGTGGTAATGCCATTATGGTATCAATAATATTTTTAGCAAATGTTTTTTTGAATGATTGCTTAAAAGATTCTTTTGATTTTTTTAATTCAACTTTCAAACCACTATCTGCAGTATTAAATTCATTTTGAACATCGGCTTCTAATTTTTTCACTATTTTTTTTGCTTTAGCGGCATCAGATTTTTTAATTAGAAGGAATGCTTCGGCTTCTCTTGGAATAGCATTTCTTAAACTACCCCCTTCGATTTTTGCAACTGAGACACTCAAATTCTGTAATTCATTAAGCGCTCTACCTAAAATCTTAATTGCATTTGCTCTTCCTGCCTCTATATCCAATCCGGAGTGACCGCCTTTTAAGCCACTTACAACCAATTCATAAGTATCAGTACCTGAAGGAGCTTTGGTCATTTCTAACTTGAATTCTGCAACTGTATCAACTCCACCTGAGCATCCGACATAAAAAGCACCATCTTCTTCAGAATCAAGATTAAGCAGAATCTTACCTGCAAACATTCCTTTTTTCAAATTTGTTGCGCCGGTAAGTCCTGTCTCTTCATCTATGGTCATTAAAAGTTCCAGAGGGCCATGAACTGCATCTTTATCAGTTACAACAGCCAAACCAGCAGCAACACCAATTCCATTGTCGCTACCAAGAGTTGTACCATCTGCGGTAATCCAGCCATCTTCTTTTAAAAGTGTTATAGGATCATTTTCAAAATCGTGGACTTTACTTTTATTTTTCTCGCAGACCATATCAACGTGTCCCTGCAAAACAACAGTTGGCGCATTTTCATAACCCGGAGTAGCAGGCACATTCATAACAATATTACCGACTTTGTCCTGTTTAAATTCAAGATTTAATTCCTGGGCAAGTTCCTTAAGGCGTGCTAATATTTTACCTTCTTTTTTTGATGGTCTTGGCACCTGGCTGATTTCATAAAATCTTTTCCAGAGAATTGCGGGTTCCAACCCTTGTATTGCAGTATCAGACATAATAATACCTCTTTTATTTTTTTATTTTTTCATCTGAATATTTTAAGAAACGCTAACTTCATCCGCTTTTTGTTTTGCAGCGAGTCTTGCGTTTTTCTTATCCATTTCAGTTAAATATTTTTTCCTGATTCGTATGCTTTCTGGTGTAACCTCAACATACTCGTCATCAGTTATCCATTCAATAGCTTTTTCCAGAGTCATGATCGTTGGCGGCTCAAGCCTGATTGCTTCATCCGCTCCTGAAGAACGCATGTTTGAAAGTTGTTTTGTTTTGGTCACATTTACGCGCATATCCATATCACGTGAGTTTTCACCTACAACCATTCCCTCATATACTTTTGTTCCATTGTCGATAAAAAACACCGCCCTTTCCTGCAATTTAAACATTGCATAACCTGAGGCTACTCCGTTTTCCATAGCAACCAGTGCGCCTCTTTGTCTCTGTTGAATTTCACCTTTAAACGGTTCATATGAATGAAAATTATGATGAAGTATTCCCGTTCCTCTTGTATCAGTCATAAATTCTGCACGGTAACCGATTAACCCACGCGATGGAATAATAAATTCTACCCTGGTATTATCATTAAATGTAATCATATTTTTCATTTCGCCTTTGCGCTTTCCTAGTTTTTCAATCACAATACCCACAAACTCTTCAGGCACATCAATTATTACGTGTTCAACCGGTTCGCACATTACATCTAATATTCTTTTCATAATTACCTGCGGCTTGCTCAGCTGCAATTCATATCCTTCCCTTCTCATATTTTCTATCAGAATTGCCAGGTGTAATTCACCTCTTCCACTGACTTTAAAACTATCGGGAGAATCAGTCATTTCAACATTCAGACTAACATTCGATTTTAATTCTTTTGATAACCTGTCACTTAGATTTCTCGTTGTTACATACTTACCTTCCTGACCTGCAAAAGGAGAAGTATTTACCATAAAATTCATAGTAATTGTAGGCTCATCAATGGCAACAAACGGAAGACCTTCTGGTTTGGATGGACTTGCAATTGTATCTCCGATATTCACATCTTCAAGACCTGCAATTGCTCCTATATCACCGGCAGTAAGTTCATCAATTTCAACGCGATGGAAATCTCTGTAAGAATAAAGTTTTGTAATTTTTGCGTTAGATTTTGTCTCCTTCTCTCGAAATTAATACGATGTTATCACCAACAATAATTTTACCGGATTTGATCCTGCCAATTCCTATTCTTCCAAGGTAATCATTATAATCGATTGCGGAAATCAGCATTTGGAAAGGTTCTTCAATGTTTCCTTCCGGTCCTGGAACTGATTTAACAATTACATCAAATAGTGGGAAAAGATTTTTATCTTCATCCTCAAGGTTTATTTTTGCAATACCTTGTTTTGCAATTGCCCATACATAAGGAAAATCCAGTTGTTCTTCGGAGGCTCCAAGTGATACAAAAAGATCAAAGACTTCGTTCAGTACTTCATCAGGGCGAGCATCTTTTCTATCAATCTTATTAATTACAACTATTGGTTTCAGTCCAAGATCAAGAGACTTTTTCAAAACAAATTTAGTCTGTGGAAGCGGCCCTTCTGCTGCATCAACCAAAAGTAAAACACCATCTACCATTCTTAAAGTTCTTTCTACTTCACCTCCAAAGTCAGCGTGCCCCGGAGTATCAACAATATTTATTTTTACACCTTCATAATTAACACTTAAATTCTTTGCAGTAATTGTAATTCCCCTTTCTTTTTCCAGGGCATTTGAATCCATGATTCGTGTCTCAACGTGTTGATTTTCCCTGAAAACCCCTGTTTGCTTTAGCATATGATCGACTAATGTAGTTTTGCCGTGATCCACATGCGCAATTATTGCGATATTCCTAATATCAGTTCTGATGTTTTTCACACATTTCCCTTAAAATTTAAAATTAGATTACAAATATAGTTAGAAAGAGAAGTACAAACAATGAAATTAGAGGGTTAGAATTACAGTGAAATATGTAGAAGAGAGGGCTATGTGACTATCTCTGTAGTAAGCGCAATTTCTTCAAGAATTCCTGAAACACGCAGACATTTGCTCATTTCCCCGGTAAAAACTATCGATTTTCCTTTAATATGAACCTCAAATGCATGAGCTCTTGCTTTCTCAAATGAACAATGGACTGCTTTAATTAACTGTGCTATGACTTCGTCAAATGTATGCCAATCATCGTTATACAAAATAACCCTGCTCTCAAGTCCTGTAGATACAGAATCATCAACTTCTATTTCCGGTTCCCTGCCGGGTTTCTGTATTTCTTTTAATTTCTCCATATGCACGAACATAAATAATTATTAAAAAAATATAAAGACAAAATTCAAAAGAAACCTTCCACCCTAGAATTTATGTTGAAATTCGCTTCATTGAATTTCAACTATTTTATGGTTATTTTTTTTACAAAAATAAACGATTTTTACGGAGGATAGATGAAAATAGCAGTATGTGTAAGTCATGTTCCGGACACTGCAACAAAAATCAAAATTGATTCAAGTGAAAAGGCTATAGACAACTCAGGTGTAACTTACGTTATTAATCCCTATGATGAATTTGCTGTTGAAGAAGCATTGAAAATGAAGGAAAAAGTTGGCGGGGATAGTGAGGTAATAGCCATTAGTGTCGGGGGAGATAGTTCAAAAGAAACTATCCGAAAAGCACTCGCAATGGGTGCAGATAAAGGAATTTTGCTAAAAGATGACAGTGATCATGATTCTTTTGGCATAGCAAAAGCCCTCTCAGAAGAAATTAAATCACTCGGCTGTGAACTGGTTTTTTTTGGAAAACAATCAGTTGATTATGATAATTCAATTACCGGCCAGATTACTGCAACAATGCTTGGATATTCCTGCGTTGCAGTTGTTGTTGGATTAAATATTGATGGTGACAAAATCACTGCGGAAAGAGAAATTGAAGGCGGTAAAGAAGTTGTAGAATCAAAATTACCGGCTGTTATTACCGCACAAAAAGGATTAAATGAGCCAAGATATGCCTCACTCAAAGGTATTATGGCAGCAAAGAAAAAAACTATTGAAGAAAAACCTGCAGCTTCTTTTGAAAGTTTAACCGAAATGATTAAGCTTAATAAACCGGCACCGAAGCAACCGGGAAGAATTCTTGGTTCGGATGCATCAGCAGTTCCTGAACTGGTTAAATTATTAAGAGAAGAAGCTAAAGTTATATAATATAGGAATTTTAAATTATGGCAAATAAAATACTCGCAGTTTTAGAGCAAAGAGAAGGTAAACTAAAAAAATCAGCTTTCGAGGCAGCTGCAACTTCTGCAAAACTGGCAAAGGAATTAAATCTTGAAGCCGAGGCAGTTGTTGTTGGTGGAGATGTTGAAAATATTAATGACATTTCAAAGTTCGGACTCCAGAAAGTAACTCACTTCAAGAATAATGATTTAACAAATTATTCTTCAAGCGCTTATACAAATGTTGTCGCTGATTTTGCAAATGAAATTTCAGCAGAATACGTAGTGTTTGTTGACACAGCATTCGGCAAAGATCTGGCACCAAGGGTTGCAGTAAAATTAAACGCTGGTTGCCTCATAGATTGTATTCAACTTGATGTTGAAGGCGGTTCGTTAAAAGCAACCAGACCTATTTATGCAGGCAAAGCTTTAATGGAAATGAAACCTAAGAGTGAAAAGAAAGTAATTTCTCTCAGACCAAATGTATTTAAAGCTGAAGCCACAGGCGAAGGATCTGCAAACGTCGAAACAAAAAATGTTGATTCACCGGATCTGTCAACACGCGTAACAGAGTTCAAGAAATCCGAGGGCAAAATGGATGTAGCCGAAGCCGACATTATAGTTTCGGGAGGCAGAGGTCTTAAAGCTCCGGAAAACTTTAAATTGATAGAAGATCTGGCAGATGTTTTAGGAGCTGCCGTGGGAGCATCCAGAGCTGCGGTTGATGCAGGCTGGAGACCTCACAGGGAGCAAGTTGGTCAAACTGGTAAAACTGTTACACCATCCCTTTATATAGCATGTGGAATTTCAGGAGCAATACAGCATCTTGCAGGCATGTCATCAAGTAAATATATAGTTGCTATTAACAAAGACAAAGATGCACCCATTTTTGGTATTGCCGATTATGGTATTACTGGTGATGTTTTTGAAGTATTACCTGCATTAACAGAAGAGATTAAAAAGATTAAATCTTAAGGGGTTAGGTGATTATAATTGAATAAGATTCAATGTGAAATATTAGGTCTATCTTCAAGCCCTTCCACCGGAGGGGCTTATGCTATTCTTTTAAAAGAAATCAATGGACCAAGAAGACTCCCAATTATTATTGGAGCATTTGAAGCTCAGGCAATTGCCTTAGAAATTGAGAATATAAAACCACCACGACCCCTTACTCATGACCTGTTAAAGAACATAATTGATAATATGGGAGCAGGTGTTATTGAGGTTCTTATCGATGAATTGCGTGAAAATACCTTTTATGCAAAAATAATTCTTGAAGTATCTGCTCTCACAAATGAAATTGATGCACGTCCAAGTGATGCAATAGCTCTTGCTGTAAGAGCTAAGGTCCCTATTTATGTATCAGAAAATGTAATGGACTCAGCTGCTTTTATTCCCTCTGAGGAAAGCGATAAAGATGCTGTTTCGGGCACTTCATCAGGCTCTGAAGATCAGACAGTTCCAAATAGTAAAGAAGCTAAGATTGCAGCTCTGCAATCCAAATTGCGGGAAGCAATTGATTCAGAGGAATACGAAAGGGCTGCAAAACTGAGAGATGATATTCAACGGCTGACAAACAATAACTAATTAAAGACCTTCTTCCCTATTCTGCATTCCAGGCATTTATCTTTAGAACAATAATTTCTGTACAAGTTTATCATTCCCTGGTGAAGTACACTCTTTTCCTGATGATTATTTAGAACAAGCGCCTCCGACAAATCATTTACCAGCCTGTTCTCACTTTTCTGATTAAATGTCAGATAGAAACCTGAAATCTTTTTACCTGTATTTTCCTTCCCAAAAATCTCAAAATAAACCGAAGCAACAGGAAATATTACATTTATTATAATATCATCAACACGGGAAAGTCCTATGAAGTATTTAATTGGGATTTTTGACGGCGAATCAAACTGAAAGTGTTTTTGCCAGAATCCCTCACTTTTTATAATCAGATTATTGCGTAAATATTTTGTTATTTCGCTTATTGTTTGTACTTCTTCAAACTTTTGAAAAATGACTTTGACTAAGTTTTTTTGTAATATTTTTTGTAGTAATCTGGCCCCACCTGCTATGCGGATATTAGGAAAATTGGGAGGCCGCAGCTTTGCAAAATGCCATTGAGATTTATGAAATTTCTTTCCATCATAATCAGCACGTACAATATCCCAGTTTTCAGCTAATTGTCGTATATAAACTGAATCTTCTTCATTCGATAAAGAAGTATGATCGGGAATCAGGCCAGAGATATTAAATAAAACGGATTCAATCAAACTCAATAAATCAGGATTTTGAATAAATTTTTCAAAAAACTTAATATCGGCAGAGTGAGCAAGTTTTTTCATTATATCTTTATTATTTGTATACCCAAGAGCCTCAAAGATTAATTCATAAAAAAGTTGTTCCCATACATATTTATCAGAAAAATCCTGATAAGAGAATGTCCTATCGGCAAAATTTTGACCAATATCGTATTTGACAACTGGCTCTTTCAAATTTAATTCTTTAAGTAGCACCAGTTCTTTTAATCTGTGTAGAATTCTCTCACATTTCTTTTTATATCTTTCTATTCCTAATTCTATTATATAATCCACTTTAGATTTTTCATCTGCTCTAACTGAAACTTCTTTACAGGGAATTCTATTTAATCTTTCATTTCTTTCTTTTTGGACAGCTCTCTGTATGGACTCTTTCATTGAGCCATCAATGAATCTTCCCATTCCGACTGTTGGTACTTTTCGTCCGTCTCGGGTAAATACAAAATTATTATTATTTTCGTTTTGGAAAATTACGTGCAGTATAACTTTGTTATACTTTTTGTTGAAATTATGACCGTGGGATTTCCAATCTGAATGGAAATTATCAATTTCCACATCTCCGGAAAATGTAATATTGCCTAATTTTATCCTGGCATTTCTGAAATCAGGACCATCTTTGTCTTTGTTTTCCGAACCGGGATCAATTATTTGTAGGTCATGATCATCTGAAGTTGAGAGTATTTTTGAAAAACACTGATCCTGCCAAACCTTATATAGAAATTTTTCCTGTATTTTTCTTTTCTTTTCCATGAACTTATCGAATTGATCTGCAATAAACTTTCAATTAGCTTTTATAGCTTCTTTTCATATAAATTAACAAGAAAAGTTTACAAATATCAACTGTTTAAGTGTTTTTATTAAATTTCTTTTTATTGGATGGTTTATGCTTCCAGAATCTTTTGGATTTCCTCATTCATATTGAGGATTTCCTTCTGAGCAACATTTGCAAAATACTTCGTTTGGTCCTTATAAATTATTCCACGGCTACTATTTACCAGATATTTAATTCTATCGGCGCCTTTAAATATTTCAACAACATCAGAAAGACTGCCTCCCTGTGCGCCTACTCCCGGGAGTAAAACAAAAAGATCACCGAATAAATCGATATTTTCTTTTAGTTCATCAAGTTTTGTGGCACCAAATACAATTCCACAATTATTATTCGAATCCCATTCTTTCACTTTTTTTATTATCTGCTGAAAAAGAAAAGTGCCATCCTGAAGTTTTTGTTTTTCAAAATCATAAGCACCGGGATTTGAAGTAAGAGCCAAAATAAAATTGATTTTGTCCTTTCTTTCCAAAAACGGCAAAACTGAATCTGTCCCCATATATGGATGAATTGTTATTGAGTCGCATTTCAGATAATCGTAAACAGCATTTGCATACATTAACGATGTATTTCCAATGTCCCCTCTTTTGGCATCCGCTATAATAACTACGTCATCGGGGATATGCTCAATAGTGGATTTTAGAGTATTAAATCCACTGGCACCGTCTTTTTCATAAAAGGCAAAATTCAATTTATAAGCCGCCGCATAATCTGAAGTTTTATCAATGATCGATTTATTAAAATCGAGGATAGGATTTTTAGAAGATTTCAAATGATCAGGAATTTTAATTGTATCTGAATCGAGCCCGATACAAATAAATTTACCCTCATTATTTTTATTTATTAGTTTTTCTTGTGCGGTCATATTTATTTAAAATTCTTAAACATCATTGATTCAACCGGGAATTCGGTTCTCTCGCTATATTTTGCGCTCACTTTTTTATCGTAGGGTATTTCAATTTCCCCATCAATTTCAAAGTAAATTAATTGTCCAATTGGCATTCCTTTATAAACTCTTACAGGCATTTTTACTGAAATTTCCAAAGTCCAGTTATTACAAAATCCAGCATCACCTTTTCCCGCTGTTGCATGAATATCAATTCCCAACCTACCGATACTTGATTTGCCCTCAAGAAAAGGGACATAATTTCTGGTTTCTGTATATTCCTCAGTCACGCCAAGATAAAGTGTCGATGGCTTAAGCACAAAACCATCATCAGGAATTTTTAACAATTCAATTTTATTGTGACTTTTTGCATCCAGGACCTTATCAACATATATACCCAGCCATTTACCAAGATGAACATCATAACTGTTTGTCCCAAGTTGTTCCCTGCTAAATGGCTCAATCACTATATTGTTATTCTCCATTTCTTCCAAAATTTTCTTGTCAGATAATATCAATAAACCTCCTATGTATAATTTTTTCTTGTCCTATAAACATTAGCAACTATACCAAGCATAAACATATTTACAAGTAATGAACTTCCTCCATAACTAACAAACGGAAGTGGTATACCTATTACCGGCATAATTCCAACAGTCATACCAATATTAACCATAAGATGAATAAAATATATTGATAATATCCCAATCAAGGTTAGGCTCAGGAATTCATCTTTAGCTGAAGAAGCTATTTTTAATATTCTAAAAAACAAAACCAGAAATAAAATTAATGTGAATACACTACCAATGAATCCAAATTCCTCCCCAATCACACAGTAAATAAAATCGGTCCACTGCTCCGGTATAAATTGAAGCTGTGTTTGGTGACCGTTAAGAAATCCCTTCCCCAATAAACCGCCTGAACCAATTGCAACCTTAGCTTGAATTGAATTATAACCGGCACCCAGCGGATCAGCAGAAGGATTAATAAATGAATGAATCCTGGTTTGTTGATGAGGGCTCAATGCCTTATAGACATAGTCAGTAAAAAATCCAGCACCAATATTTATAGCAAAAATAGAACCGCTGAAAAAAATGTCTTTTCTAAAAGCCACTAATCCAATAGCGATTATGATAAGCATCAAGACAAAATAAAATGTACCAAAAATTGATGCGATCGCTACTATCCCTGGTGAAAGCACAACAAAAAGTCCAAACAGGCTTATACCTTTCCAGAAAATTAAAACCATGATTGTGCCAATAAATACAATTGAGGTTCCCATATCGGGTTCCATCAAAATAAGAAAAACAGGAATCAGGCCAATACCTAGTGCAAAAAGAATATCTTTAAATGATTCGATATCTGTATTTCTTCTACTAAGAAAATATGATACTCCTAATATCATACCTATTTTAGCAAATTCAGAGGGCTGAAAACCTACGGGGCCAAAACTCATCCAGCTTTTTTGGCCGGCTATTCTTCTTCCAACAAGCACAACTACCAAAAGAAAAACAAGTGATAGTAAATATGTTGGAATCGCAATAGTTCTAAACGTATTTGTGGGCAACGAATATGTAATGAAAAAAACAATTAATGAACCAATTCCCCAGATTAGCTGTTTTTCAAAATTGCCCTGAGCAAGTGGATTATTTACTGTAGAGCTATAAATAGCCGCCAGCCCTAGTGCATAAAGCAAAATTAGAGGTATAAATAACCAAAAATCAAACTTATCCTGAAGTTTATAATCAATTCTCACTTTGCTTCTTCAACCGCCTTGTTATTCATAGCTATTTTGTTTTCTTCTTCAATTTTTTGTTTATATTCATCTCTTTTCAGGTAAGCCTCAACAAGCTTTTTTGCAATGGGGGCGGCCCAGGTAGAACCAAAGCCAACATTTTCTACAACAACAGCAAAGGCAATTCTTGGATTGTCGTAAGGAGCAAAGCCTATAAAAAGAGCATGGTCTTTTCCATGAGGATTTTGAGCAGTTCCTGTTTTTCCTGCCATTACAATATCTTTAATTTTGCTGCCAACAGCCGTACCGGCTCCATTAACAACTAGGTACATACCCTTTTTAACTATATCAAATATTTTTTGATTGATATGTACATTAATTTTCTTAGCATTATTAAACGGGATTATTTTTTGTGTGCGATTATCAACATATCCTTTAACCAGGTGGGGTGAAAATGTTACCCCATTATTTGCAATTAAAGAAACATACTGCGCAAGCTGTATGGGGGTAACATTTACTTCCCCCTGGCCTATGCCAAGGCTTGCCATAATGCTCTTTGGCCAATTCGCACCGTACATTTTTTCATAATATTTTGAATCAGGTATAAATCCTGAGACCTCATTTCCAATATCAAGATGAGTTTTTTTACCAAAGCCAAAACGAGTGGCATATTCGTACCACTTTTTCATCCCGATTTTATAAATCAAATTGTAAAAAAATACATTGCAGGATTTTTCAATAGCCTGTTCTACATTTAATTTACCATGTACATCATCACATTTAAAAAATCTGCCATAAAATGTTTCACCTCCCCTACATGTATAAGTGGTAGAGGTATTTATAAGCCCCATATCAAGTGCGGCAATTGCCTCAAGAGGTTTGAATGTAGATCCAGGCGGCTTAGCTGACATTGTTGCGCGATTAAAAAATGGTTTGTCAGGATCATTGTACAAATGCTTTAAATAGTCTTTTGAAGTCACATTAGAAAATTCGCTGAGTTTAAAATCAGGAGCGCTTGCAAGAGCCAGAATTTCACCCGTACGCGGATCAATCGCTACAACAGCACCTCTTTTTCCTTTTAGAGATTCTTCAGCTACTTTCTGTACATAAGAATCAATTGTAAGTACAAGGTCTTCACCTTTTATCGAAGGTTTATCTAAACTGCCATCTTTGAATTTACCAAGTTCCTTTCTTTTTGAGTCGACCAGAACATATTTATTGCCTTTGTCACCTCGCAGGTATTTTTCATAAGTTTTTTCTATTCCGTTATTGCCAATATAATCCCCGGGCTTATAATAATTCGTGGTGTCTTTATTGAGAATAGATGGAGTAATTTCCTTTGTATAACCAAACATATGTGAGCCATCAATTTTTGCAGGATAATTTCTCTGCATTTCTACAATATAATCAACGCCCGGAAGATGTTCTGAATTTTCTTCCATCCAGGAAATGACCTTAAAATCCACGCCTCTCTTAATTCTAATCGGTATATATTTTGAATAAATTCGTCTTTCTGTTAAAACTTTATCAATATAACCGGAATCGACATCAAGCACGGTTTCCAGCATATGATTGAGTTTTCTATCATATTCTGCCGGAGTTATTCTAACCGTATAGGCTGGCACGTTGCTAACAACAACGTTCATGTTGCGATCATAAAATATCCCCCGTAAAGGAATTTGCTCAACTGATTTAATACTGTTATTCGAGGATTTTTCGTCGTAGGATTGATGCTGTAATATCTGCATCTGGAACAATCTGAATGTTAGAAGAGAAAATACAACCACAATCATAAAGTAAAGTATAGACTTTCTTTTGACTGAAGCAAAATTCTCTGATCTCACGAAAAGCTCCTGTGCGGTTTAAATATTACAATTATTAAACTAAAAACGGCAGTATAGAGTCCTGGAAGTAAGCCTAGCTGGAAAATTAAAGACAACAAGTTTGTATTTAATTCAATACTGCTAAAAAATGCATTTATAACTGAATTTATAACAGAACAGAGTAAAACTATCAATGCAAAATTATGGGCCTTAAAATATGTATCGATTTTATTCTCATTAGAAAAATATCCTGCAATAAACCCGGCCAATGTTTTTGCAAGCATAGAACTTCCTAATAAACTACCGGTTATGATATCAAAAAGAAATCCATAAATAAACCCAAGTACGGTACCGTAAATCTGTCCGTTTCTGATCGTATAGAATACAAGTAAAATGATAATAATATCTGGAGCTATCCCGTTAATGGCAATTAAAGGTATCACAGTGGTCTGAATAATCAGCAGAGGAAAGAAAAATATTATTGAAAGGATATATTCAGTTTTCATTTATTTCCGATTATAAAAGTTCAATTCAAGATTATCTTTTTCCTTACTCTCAACAAGTTTCAAAACAAAAACGTGTTCAACCCTACTGAAATCAACAAACGGTTTAACTCTAACTTCATTAAATATACCGGACGATGCATTTGTTAAACCTGCAGCTACTCCAACCGGTAATGGTACAGGGACGATTGAGCTTATTTCAGAAGTAACTATTCTATCGCCTGGTTGTACATCAAAAGTTTTAGGTACATTAATTATAACAAGCTCATCTCCATTCCATTTCATAATTCCATCAATCCTGCTTCTTTCATCTTTTACAGTAATCTTTAAATCGATGTTTTTTAAGGTTCTGATAATTGAATAATTATCTGATATATCGTAAACAATTCCCAGTAATCCCTGATCATTTATTACAGGCATGCCTGGCTTTATTCCATTATTCTTTCCAACATTAAGTGTTATTGTACTCTGAGAAATATTAACTGATTTGGAAACAACCGTAGCTGGTTGCAACGGAAAGTTTGTTGTATCTCTGAGACCAAGGAGCCTTCCTAATTCTTCATTCTGAATTCCATATTGTCTCAGTTTATTTACCTGAATCATTAGCTCTGCGTTAATCTGCCTGAGTCTTTCATTTTCACTTTTGATTTTGGCGATATTAGTAAAATCAGACACTACAGATGTAAAAGCAGCAAAAGTACCGAAGGCAAGAGCCCTGACATTCTTAACAGCGGGAGTTTGATTTATTGATAAAATATAAAGGCTGGTAATAAGAAGTATAACAAGAATTATATATTCTTTAAAATTTTTCCAGATACTTAAGAAAAATCTCGTCATTAATATCTTCTATTACGGATTAATACTTTTGAATAATGATTTAAATTATCAATTACTTTTCCAGCACCCCTCACAACTGCAGTAAGAGGATCTTCCGCAACATGAACAGGCAGATTAGTTTCCATCCGTATCCTCTCATCAAGACCTTTAAGCAAAGCCCCACCACCGGTCAGCATTACACCCCGATCGAGGATATCAGCAGATAATTCCGGTGGAGTCCTTTCAAGTGATTGTCTTACGGCATCAACAATCTGCACAATTGCTTCGTTTAAAGCTTCTCTTATTTCTACAGAACTTACCTCAGTAGTTTTTGGTATACCACCAACAAGATCTCTTCCTTTAACTTGTATAGTAATTTCTTCTTTTAATGGTACAGCAGATCCAACTTCGCATTTGATAGCTTCCCCTGTTCTTTCACCGATTAGTATATTATGATTCTTTTTAAAATACTGCATTATTGCATAGTTCATCTCATCGCCTGCAATACGGATCGATTCTTCATTTACAATTCCTGAAAGAGCTATTACAGCAATTTCAGTAGTACCCCCACCAATATCAATTATCATATTTCCAACAGGGGCTTCAACGTCAATTCCAATTCCTATTGCAGCCGCCATAGGCTCAGCAATTAAGTGGACTTCTTTGGCACCGGCATGCTCTGCACTATCACGCACTGCTCTTTTTTCAACCTCAGTAACTCCACTGGGCACAGCAACTACCACTCTCCTGCTTGAAAAGGCATGCCCACGAACCATTTTAATAAATGCTCTGATCATACCTTCGGCTATTTCAAAATCAGCAATTACGCCATCTCTCATTGGTCTGGTAACCCTGATTTCTTTATGCTCCCTTCCCTGCATTTCCTTTGCTTTATTTCCTAAAGCAATAATTTTTTTTGTATTCCTGTCAAATGCAACAATTGAAGGCTCGTTAAGTACTATTCCCTTACCCTTGACATAAATCAAAGTATTGGCAGTACCAAGATCAATTGCAATATCAGCAGAGAAAAAGTCAAAAATTCCCATAGCGCCTCTTAATGTTTAAAGTGCCTTATTCCGGTAAATACCATCGAAATATTATGTTTATTGGCGGCTTCAATTACTTCTGCATCTCTGACTGAACCGCCCGGTTGAATCACAGCAGTAGCACCGCATTTAATTATTTCTACTAAGGTGTCAGCAAACGGAAAAAATGCATCGGATGCTGCAACTGAATTTTTTAGATCAAGTCCGTGCTCATCAGCTTTCATCTTTGCAAGCTTTGCGGAATCTAACCGCGACATTTGCCCGGCTCCAACTCCAAGTGCCGTTTTATCTTTTACGAAAGCAATAGCATTTGACCTGGTGTGTTTTGAAATTTTCCAGGCAAAAAATAAATCTTCCATTTCCTTTTGTGTGGGTCGTTTTTCTGTTACAACCTTCAACTGGTCCCCTAATGCTATAATATTATCAGCATCCTGAACTATCAAACCTCCAGGGACAGTTTTCACTACATTATTTGCATCATTCAACCTTTTCAATTGTTTGAGTAATCTACGATTTTTCTTTTTTTTCAAAATTTCAATTGCGCCTTCGCTAAAAGACGGTGCACAAATAATCTCAAGGAAAATTTCATTAAGTTTTTTTGCAACTTCTTCTGTCACTTCTGTTGTAAAAGTAACAATCCCACCAAATGCCGAAACCGGATCACCCTTTAAAGCATTTTCATATGCTTCAAGAATATTATTCCCTGTTGAAGCTCCGGCCGGATTATTATGCTTAATTATTGCACAGGATAGATCACCAAGATCCTCAACAAGCTCAACAGCAGCTACAAGATCAAGAATATTATTATAAGATAATTCTTTTCCGTGAAAAACCTCAAAGTAATCAAAGAAATTTCCGTAAATATCAGCCTTTTGATGAGGGTTTTCACCGTATCTTAAACTTTTTTCGTGCTGTAAATTTAACCGAATATGTGATTTTTCCAACTCAAATTTTTTCTCAAGATAATTTGCAATATGTGTATCGTAATTTGCTGTATGAGAAAAAGCTTCACCAGCCAGTTTTTTTTGTGTTTTTAAAGAAATTTCCCCTGAATTTAATTCTTCTATAAAAGATGAGTATTGTTCAGGATTTGTTAGAATCGATACATAATTATAATTTTTTGCAGACGCTCTTATCAGGCTTGGTCCCCCAATATCAATGTTTTCAATTATATCTTCTAATGATGAATCCGGGTTTTCTACAGTTTTAACAAACGGGTAAAGATTAACACAGACTATATCAATGGGAGTTATATTATTTTGCTCGGCTTGTTTCTGATCTTCAGAATTCTCTCTTCTTAACAAAATTCCACCAAATATTTTCGGATGAAGAGTCTTTACCCTTCCATCAAATATTTCAGGGAATGAAGTTATGTTACTTATTTCTGTAACCTCTACTCCTTCATTTTTAAGAATCTTTGCTGTATTTCCTGTGGCAATTATTCCATAATTTTTCTTTTCTATAGCTTTTGCAAATTCTACAATATTGGATTTATCAGATACGCTTATAAGGGCAAGTTTTTTCAATTTTAGTTATCCGGTTTAAGTCAATAAAAATGGTTACAGATTATCAATTTCTTCATCACTAAGTTTTTTAATTCCTGCTGCAAATTTTCCAAGTACAAAAGGTAATAATTTGTGTTCTGCCTTTAATACTTCTGTTGCGACTTCTTCAGCATTTTTACAATTGCTAATATCAATTTTCTTTTGGGCAATTATTTTTCCGGTATCATAAGTTTCATCCACAAAATGAATTGTTGGCCCGGAAAATTTATCACCTGCATTAAAAACAGCTTTATGAACGTTGAGTCCATACATCCCTTTACCACCATAGGATGGCAGCAATGCCGGATGAATATTAATAATTTTATTTTGAAAAATCTTAATAAATTCTGTCGGAATTAGTTTTAGAAATCCAGCAAGAACTATTAATTCTATATCCAGTGTTTTAAGTGTATTAGCAAGTTCAGAAAAATTTATTTTGCCGGGTAAATTTCCCACGATATAGGTCGGTATAGAATTTTTATTTGCAATTTGAAAAGCAGGACAGTTGGGCTTGTTGCTAATCACTGCTTTTATTTTTACTAAATTCCGTGTAAATTCTGATTCTAAAATAGCTTGCAGATTTGATCCTCTGCCGGAAACGAAAACCGCTATTTTCAAAATAAAATTGTCCTAAAAAGTGCTTAAAATTAGCTAAATAGTGAAAAATTGTCAATTAAAACAGTGCAATTAAAGCCGAAAATCTAATATTTTTCTTTACTTCTTATTCCAAAAAGTAGATTCTTCAATTTATTCTGATAATCAAAGTTTTTGAAGCTCTCAGCTTCCTCAATATTTTCTTTTGCTTCTTCACTATTTCCAAGTTTTAATTGTGCTCTGGCAACAAAATAATAGGAATATGGCACAATCCATTTTTCATTTTCAATCTGGTAAGATTTAATCTTTACCGCACTATCTACCGATGCTTTATAATCTCCAAGCAAAAACAGGGCATCACTTATATTCAGCATTGCCTCGGCTTTTACGTCTTCCAACTTTGTTGTGTCCTTTCAAATCATTCAAACTGTCAATTGCAGTTTTGAATTTGTTCATATTGATGTAATGATTAAAACGCACTAGATTTATATCGTCCCGATTAAAATTATGTTCAGCAAAATATTCGCCTTTTCTTTTTGCATATACATCATCTTCAATATCATTGTTGCCCCTGTTGGCCATTTTGAAATATGTCATGGCAACATTCTCTTGCTCCATAAATTCGTAACATATAGCAAGTCGATAATTTGTAATTCCTGTGTAATCATTTTCCGGAGTTGTGAGAATAAATTTATTATAATAAACAGTGGCGGAGTCAAAATTATTTTGTTTATACTGAATCTCTCCAAGCAGGAAATTTGATAACGAAATAAGTTGAGGTAGTTTTATATTTTGAGTTTTAACAATTTTATGAAGCAATTTATTGGCAGCATCAAGTTTTCTTTCCTTAAGCTTAATCACAGCAAGTGAATAACTAAATAATAAGTTTTCAGGATACTTTTGGATAAGGTTAGCCAGATATTTTGAGGCTTGTTTGTAATCCGCAAAAAAGTCAGAGAGAATTTGTGAATAATAGAAATTTGCTTCAACTTTTGTAAAGGTACCTTTTTGTACTGCTTCCTGAATATAAGTAAGCCCTTTTTCTTTATCGCCATTCATCCCTGCAATACTTAACGCCCACTGAAAAGCTTTAGGTATTTGTCCCAGAGCAAAATTATATAGCCCCAGTCCCAGATATGCATCGTAATATTTAGGATTTATCTCAATTACCTTATCTAGAAAACTCTCTGATCTCTTTGTTGCCCAAACAGCATCCAGAAATTTACCTTCCTGTGTAAAAGCCATTGCACGATAACTGTAATTTGCTCCAAGTATATAAAGTAATTCCGGATCATCGGTTAATGTATCAATTTTTGCAACAGCTTTATCAATTGCCTGATCAGAATATTCTAAAAATTTATTGAGATCATCCTTTTCCTTGTTGCTGAAGTAATACCAGAAATAAATTCCTGACATGTAATGATAGCCTCTCGGGTCATCCGGATATTTATCAATTAAGTTCTGGAATGTATTTTCAGATTGTGTCCAGTTAAAATTATAATAACTGTCTAGTCCTTTTAATATTGTTGATTTTATCCCTGATTGTGCTAAGGCAGGTCCGGTCATTCCGAATAAAAGAAATAGAACCAGATATGGGAATAAACTTTTTTTCATTTCAACAGGCTAATACTGCAATTAAGGATCGTAAAAGAAAAATTATTTGCTTTCAGAATATTTAATGGCGGCCTTTACAAATTCCCTGAATAATGGATGTGCATTAGTTGCACGTGATTTTAATTCAGGATGGAACTGGCAACCAAGAAACCACGGGTGCGACGGAAGTTCAACTATTTCTACAAGTTCATTATCAGGGGAAAGTCCGCTGAGAATCATTCCATTTTCTGAAAGTTTGTTACGGAATTTGTTATTCACTTCAAATCTGTGGCGATGTCTTTCAGAAATAAAATCACTTTTGTATGCTTTTGCTGCAAGAGAACCGTCACTAAGTGTGCATGGGTAAGAACCCAGTCTCATTGTAGCACCCATATTTTTAATATTTTTCTGACCTTCCATAAGATCAATAACACTGAATTTATTTTTCTTAAATTCTGAGCTATTAGCTTTTGATATTCCGGCTACGTTTCTTGCAAATTCAATAACGGCGCACTGCATACCCAGACATATTCCGAAAAACGGGATTTCTTTTACTCGAGCATAATGGACTGCTCTTATTTTCCCTTCAATCCCCCTTTCCCCAAAGCCACCAGGGACTAAAATACCGCTCACATCTTTTAAATAATTTTCCGGGTCGTCAACTTCAAGTTGTTCAGCACTAATTGAGCGTACTTTTACCTTTGCATTATTTTCTGCACCTGCATGAACAAATGATTCCAATATGCTTTTGTAGGCATCAAGATGTTCTACATATTTTCCACACAATGCAATTTCTACTTCTTTACCTGGATTCTTGATTTCCTGAACCAATATTTCCCAGCCTTCAAGTCTAATTTTTTTATCAGGGAGATGTAATCTTTTTAATACAATCTGATCTAATTTTTCTTTAAAAAGTACAAGTGGGACTTCATATATCGAAGAACAATCGTAAGCGGACATTACGGACTTTGAATCTACGTTGCAAAATAGCCCGATCTTCTCTCTTAATTCCCTAGTTAACTTTTTTTCTGATCTGCAAACCAGAACATCTGGTTGGATTCCAAGTTCAAGAAGCTTTTTTACACTATGCTGAGTGGGTTTTGTTTTAACTTCACCAGCTGCAGAAATATATGGAACAAGAGTCACGTGAATATTCATCGTATTCTTCCGGCCGAATTCCATCATTAATTGCCTCATAGCCTCGATGAATGGAAGACTTTCAATATCTCCAACAGTCCCGCCGATTTCGGTAATTATAAAATCATATTCACCTAATTCACTAAGTTTTGTCATTCTTTGCTTTATTTCATCGGTGATATGTGGAATTACCTGAACAGTTGCACCTAGATAGTCGCCTCTCCTTTCCTTGGAAATAACTTCATCATAAATTTGTCCGGTTGTTGTATTATTAGATCTCGTCATATTTACATCAAGAAATCTCTCGTAATGTCCAAGATCTAAATCAGTTTCAGCACCATCATCGGTCACATATACTTCACCATGCTGAAATGGGCTCATCGTGCCAGGGTCAACATTTATATAGGGATCAAATTTTTGGATTGTAACTTTAAAACCGCGTTGTTTAAGGAGGAGACCAAGTGAGGAGGCAGTAATTCCTTTTCCTAAAGAGGAAATGACACCACCTGTAACAAATATAAATTTAACTTTTTTTCTGGCGGCCATGTTTGTTGTTTTTGTATTTAAATATAGATCAATTTGTTACTAATATCAATTTTGCCGGGATCATTTAAATAAAAATATTTAAAATGTGTTCTTTAACCAGGTACCCTCAGATAAATGTGTACAAAAAGAACAGCCGGGGAATAATACTTTTAAATTCGCTAAAATTTTGCTCTTTCAGCTTCCTGAATTTTATAAATTTGGTAAAAAGGATGGTTAATTTTAATTAAGTAAAACTATACCTTTTTAGCTTTTAATTCAATTTTTTGATGATTATTAATGCCAATAATGAAACTTTTTCTGTTCAATAGCTGTCAAACTCATAAATAATTAAATATTAAATGCCATTTTATATTAAATTGCATGAATTAATTTACAGCTTAGTTTAACCAATATTTGTTAAAATAAATTATAACCAGTTTTAGAGAAAATATCATTTTGAACGTAAGAAGTATTTTTAGTGCCTTCCTTGTGAGTCTTTTAATTGTTATTTTATTCACAGACACACTTTCGGCTCAGGATACAACAGAGAGTCTGGCTTTTAGAAATAACAGGCCGCACAGACGTATTACTTATTTTTATCAGCCCGACCTTTCGTACCGTATATGGCAACAATTTAAATTAGTACAGGAAGCAAAATCCGGTGACCCGATTGCAATGCACGAGCTAGGAATCAGGTATTTAGTTGGCGAGGGTTTCCCGGCTGATACTGTAAAAGGTGCTGAATGGATTGGGAAAGCAGCCTCTTTAAAGCTAACAGCTGCTGAGTATAATTACGGTATTTTATTAAATAACGGATGGGGAATAAAATGGAATCCCTTCAAGGCATATGACTATTTCAAAAGTGCAGCGTTAGACGGGATGCCACAGGCAGAATATATCTTTGGAATGCTCAATACAAATGACCTGGTTCTCAAAAAAAACTGGGATACGGCATATTACTGGGTAAAAAAAGCAGCCGATGACGGATATGGCCCCGCCAAAGAGGCTCTCTCTAAACTTAAAAATCATGCATCTCCCTCAATGTTGGATTCTACAAGCACTTCCAGAGATTCTGCACTATCAAAAAAATTTAATCCACAGCAAGATGATCAATCTCTGGCTTCAAATTTAGGACTGGTTTTTATTGATTTCAGTTCGAGGACTGATTCCGTACCCGTAATAACCAATAGAAAAATAATCGAAGGTATTTTAAGAAATAGTAATCGTTCCCTGGTAGATACGTTAGGAATTACAGTAAAAAATGATTCATCTCTTTATATCAATAAAGACGGTTTACCCTATCTGGTACAATGTGCGGAAGCAGGAAATCCTGAAGCTTTAACTTTAATTGGAAAACTCTATCAGGAAGGGATTTATTTTTCAAAAGATATTTATGCAGCTTCATTCTATTATATCCGGGCTACCAGGCTAGATTCCCCCAATTCAGTAGCATTATTATGGTACCTGATTAAAACGCCAGATTATTTTATCAAGTTAAAAAAACTTGTGGATAAAAATGATCCTATTGCAATGTATGTTTGGTATGGGCTCTACATAACAGGTTTTGATCATCAATTTACTGATGCAGACGCAATAAACCTTTTAGTAAAAGCTGCAAAATTAAATCATGCACCTTCCATAGTAGAACTTGGGCTGGCATATTTTACAGGTAAAATGGTCAATGAAGATAAAGATAAAGCAGTTTCATATTGGGTAAGAGCAAAAGAACTTGGAAACATGGAAGCAAAAATAAGATTGTCCGCCGCAAATGTATTAGGCGAAATCAATGAAGGTGACCAGGATAGTTCAGTTAAAGAATTATTCTCTGCTGTAAAATTCGGATCTGTTTTGGCTCAGGTTGCCCTGGCTTATTGTTATGAAAATGGAATAGTAGTAAAAAAGCACACTCCTGATGCTATAAAATATTATAGACTCGCTGCTCAAAGAGGTAACAGGTTTGCATACAATGAATTAAAAAGAATGTACGACCAGGTAAGACCTCCTGACTTTAAATAAATTTCAGTACTTGGACATTATTGAAAACCCCGACCCAATACTGCTAATGGTTTCGGAATGGGCTTATTTCTTTGCTGAGAAATGATTGAAAAACTTTGGTTCATTGTTTAGGCTGGAAATTTACTTTTATCATCCCGAATCTTAATAATTTGTCATCGAATTACTGGCTTTTGTTATCATTCCCTGAAATATTATTTTACAATCTATATTTTTCAAAATTGATTAAAATAATGCACAATTTCATATCTCCTGAAAATTCAAAATTACCACAAATAGGGCTGAGCATTTTTGCAACAATGTCAAAAATGGCACTTCAACACAATGCGATAAATTTATCCCAGGGTTTCCCGGATTTTAATTGTTCAGAGGAATTAATTGAACTAGTATCAAAATATCAGAAACAGGGCTTTAATCAATATGCTCCTATGTCTGGCGTTCTACAATTGAGAGAAATGATTTCACATAAGATTGAAAATCTTTATAACCACAGATATGATGTTGAAAAAGAGATCACGATAGCTGCCGGAGCAACCCAAGCATTATTCACTGCAATTTCTTCTGTTATACAGAAAGATGATGAGGTAATAATAATAGAACCTGCTTATGATTCCTATCTTCCTGTTGTATTACTGAATGGCGGGAAACCGGTTTTTGTCTCTCTTTCTAAAAATGACTTTTCATTTGACTGGGATACAGTAAAAGATGCAATTACTGATAAAACAAGAATGCTGATTATAAACTCACCTCATAACCCAACTGGTAGTGTATTAACTGAAGATGATATCAAAATTCTTGAAGAAATTACAAGGAATACTAAAATCCTGATATTAAGTGATGAAGTATACGAGCATATTATTTTTGATGGGACAAATCATATTAGCCTTTCACAATCAGAAGAACTTTCAAAACGAAGCTTTGTAATTTCTTCATTCGGTAAAACTTTTCATTCCACAGGCTGGAAAATTGGTTATTGCTCCGCACCTGAGAACCTTACAACTGAATTCCGGAAATTTCATCAATTTGTAGTTTATGCAGTAAATACACCAATCCAGTATGCTTATGCAGAATACCTTTCTGAACCGTCTCACTATATTGAGCTTCCGGATTTCTACCAGCAGAAAAGAGATTATTTGATTAATATTCTGGCAGATTCAAAGTTTAAAATTAGGCCAGCAAAAGGAACGTACTTTCAACTTCTTGATTATTCAAAAATATCAGATTTGAATGATATGGATTTTGCCATAAAAATGACTAAAGAAATTGGCGTAGCTGTTATTCCTATTTCACCGTTTTGCACTCTGGATAAAAGCCGAAAGTTAATCCGGGTTTGTTTTGCAAAAAACGAAGACGTGTTAAAAAAAGCGGGAGAGAAATTAAATTCAATTTAGACCGTTTCTTTTTGACTTATTACCGGTTCTTCCACTTTTTGTAAAATAACAAGTCCAATTATAAAAAAGATTCCTATAGCCAAAGCAGCAATCCGCTCATTTGATAAATCAGAAATGATTCCATAAAATAAGGGCCCTATCACGGCCGAAGATTTTCCAAATAATCCGTCGTAAAATCCAAAAAATTCTGCCTCCCTTTCTTTGGGAGTAAGTAAAGCCATTAAACTTCTGCTACAGGATTGTGAAGAACCAATGGATAAACCTGCAAGCAAGCCAATAATATAAAATTCAAAAATAGTACTGATAAAGTAGGCGCCAATAATTACAGCGATCCAAATGAAAAGTGTTACTGTTATTGTTTTTTTGGGACCAATGTGATCTGAGATTATTCCAAAAATAAAAGAGCCTGCTACTGCTGTGCTTTGAACAATCACAAAAAAATAAATTATTTCAGCATCGTCCATCTTTAATATATTTGTTGCAAAAATGGAAGCAAATGCAATTATTGTAATGATAGCGTCATTATAAAGAAAGAATGCTAATAAAAATTTCTTTACAGATGGATAATCATTTTTAATAAATATTGATTTTAAAGTAAGGAAACTTTTTTCAATCCCCTTTTTTAAAAGACCTTTTTTCAAGGGATTATCAATGCGTGGTTCACTTACAAAGACAAACAAAGGGATTGAAAAGAAAAGAAAAAATGCGGCTGCAATTATGAAAGATAATCTAATGTAAAAATAGTAAGCCGGGGCAGTCGGCTCGGGCAAGAGAAACATAACAATTAATAATACTGTTAACGCTCCAATATATCCCATTGCAAATCCGTAACCCGATACCCTGCCATAATTTTTCTTGGAAGTTAAATTTGGCAAAAATGCATCATAAAAAACAAGGCCGGCCTCAAATCCAATATTAGCAATAATAAATAAGACCATTCCTAAAAGAATATCCCCTTTCCCTACAAAATACATCAGTGCGGTGCATATCACTGATATAACTGTAAACAAGAGAAGAAATCTTTTACGATTACGGGAAACGTCTGCTATTGCGCCCATAGGTGGGCTTAGAAGTGCAGCCAGGACCATCGATATACTAACAGCAAGCCCCCAGAGCCATTTCTGTCCGGAAGCTACATAATTAGTAAAATACTTTGAATAAATTACCGTAACGATAATAACAGAAAAAGCAGTGTTGGCAAAATCGAAAAAAGTCCAGCTTAGTATTCTGCCTTTTTCTTTCATTTGCTCATTTTGTTTGAGTATCCGCACCTTTTGCTGCGGAAGATTTAGAAATTGTTTCTTCTACTAATCCTCTACCTGATTTATTAAGCTCTCCTGATTTTTTTAGTTCAGAAAGAATTGCATCCAGGATTCCGTTAATAAATTTACCACTACCTGAAGTACTGAATACTTTAGCAATTTCAATTGCTTCATTGATTGAGACTTTGGGTGGAATATCTGGGAAAAATAATATTTCACAGATTCCTATCCTGAGGAGGAGCTTATCGATGAGAGCAATCCTGTTCATTTCCCAATTCGCAACGCGGGTTTTAATTTTTTCATCCAGATCATCCTGGTGAATAATCACGCGGTTGACTAGGTCCTCTGCAAATTGCCTATCTGCTTTATCCGTTACATCTGTAAGAATTCCATCAATATGTGCAGAGACAGAATCTTTATTCATCTCCACAGAGTAAAGTATTTGAAGAACTTTTTCCCTAACCAGTCTTCTTTTAGAAATTTGAGCCATAAGTAAAATCTGAATTTATAAGAACAATATAAATATAATTAACGATAGGTTATATTGTAAATAATTCACTACGCCTTCCAGAAAAATAAGATTTCCCTGTATAAATATTGTTTATTTTTCCCACGGAAGAAAGTCTCTCTTCTGCCATCCGGTTTGACGCTTCATATGTCGGGATATTTTCCTTTTCTGAAATTTTTAGTATTTGCAGGATAGTATCATAAATACTTTCTGCCTGACGTAGTGCCCTTTCCTGGTTATATCCCTCCAGTTCACTTACAATATTTATAATCCCGCCTGCATTTATCGCATAATCAGGAGCATAAACCATACCCTTTTCAGCTAATTTGGGACCATGTACATTTTCAATTTCAAGCTGATTGTTAGCTCCACCGGCTATAATTTCTGTTTTTAGCCTGTTTAGTGTATTATCATTTATTATAGCACCTAACGCGTTCGGAGAAAATATTTCAGCATCAACATCATAAATTTCATCCGGTTTAACGACCGTAGCCTTAACTTTTTGTGTTAATCTGGTAAGTCTTTCTTCATTGATATCAGTAACAAAGATTTCCGCACCGTCTCTGGATAAATGTTCGCATACATAACTGGCAACATTACCGGCTCCCTGCACCGCTACTTTCTTTCCTTTTAGAGAATCACTTCCCCATTTATAATTGGCACACGCTTTTATGCCCATATAGACACCATAAGCTGTAACAGGCGAAGGATCTCCGGAACCTCCAAGGGATTTTGAGAAACCTGTGACATACTTTGTTTCCATCCTGATATATTCCATATCCTTTTCAGAAGTACCAACATCCTCTGCTGTAATATATCTGCCTGCCAGGCCTTCTATAAATTTTCCGAATGTTCTGAAAAGAAGTTCATTTTTTTGTGTTGCAGAATCTCCGATAATAACGGCTTTACCACCGCCAAGGTTCAAACCTGAAACTGCAGCTTTATATGTCATTCCGCGTGAGAGCCTGAGAACATCCTTCAAAGCATCTTCATCGCTTTTGTATTTCCACATTCTTGTTCCACCGAGTGCAGGTCCCAGTGTTGTATTATGAATTGCTATTATAGCCTTTAACCCTGCTTCTTTATTTTGACATAGTACTACCTGCTCATGTCCGTAACCTTCTAATGTTTCAAAATTGATCATAAATTTATTCCTGTATTAAGTTATTAAATTGCAAAGAACCAAAATACCAGAAGCGCAATACTTTCTCTTATTTTATGATAAAGTTGGCTATCAAAACTATATCTTCGATCAGATGCTGCTATTTTGACCTTCATGTTATAAAAATCACAAATTTGCTTTACTCTCATTAAGTGATATGCATCAGATATTACTAATATATTATGAATACTCCTGGCTTTAATAATGTTTCTTTTAATAAACCGAACTTGCTCTATAGTTGATGATGTTTTCTTTTCAATCCAAATGTGGCTCGTGTCGATGTTTTTATTTTTTAAATAATGATAAGCGACTTCTGCTTCACTCAATTCACCCGGTGCGTGCCCGCCTGTCAGCTGAATTTTGGATAAAACTCCAAGCTTATATAATTCTGCAGCTTTTTCCGCCCTTGAAGCCAGGCTAGGGCTTGGTTGGTTGTTTGTCCAGACAGCTGCCCCCAGAACAACACCTACATAATTTTCTTGTTTATCAGCATTAAATCTAAAATAATTTTCTTTATTAGATAGTAAATAAAAGAATTCGAAAACCAGCAGAAAAATTACCATAAGTACAGAATTTACAAAAGCTCTCAAAATTAATAATTCTTTCCGTCCGAATAAAGTAACCCACAATATTGAAATAAATAAAAATTCCAAAAACTGATAAACTGAAAAGAAAAAGCCTTTAAGTACATCTTTTAGAGGGTGATCAAATATGTAAAAATTAGGTGATGGAAATCCTACGCTTTTGTAGATTTCAGAAAAAGCCAACATAAAAGTCATCAGCAATGCAAAAATAATCAGCAGAGTTGGTCTATAGACTATTTTTGATGATTTTGTATAAAAAACTATACTGACAATTAAAAGCAGGCTTGTTATTAGGTTTAATAGGTTACCTGTATAAAACAGGTTGAATTCTTTAATAGATAGGCCCTGCCCTTTATATTTCAGAAAATAAAGTGATAGAAGGTCTATAAGCACTATTAATATGACGATTATAGAATAAGACCATTTATTTTTTATTCCGGGCAAGGATAGTGGCATAGATTCTCAAATCATTAGCTGGAAAAGATTTCTACAATAGAAATTACAATATATTTAAAAATAAAAAAGGCACTCAAATGAGCGCCTTTTTTCAGAATTTCTAAAACATTAATTGTTCAATCTAAAAATAACCGGAATAGAAACCTGCACTTTTACTGCTGTTCCTCTTTGTCTTCCAGGTTTAAATTTTGTTGCTTTCACCGCTTTTAACGCAGCTTCATCACAACCAGCACCTATCCCTTTAAGTACAATCGCTTTTGTAACAGTTCCTGTTTCATCAACAAATGCTGTAACATAAACTTTACCTTCAACTCCCGCTCTTTTAGCTATTTCTGGATATACGATTTTACTTTGAATTGCTGCAATTCCTCCAATTGGCTCAGGCATATCCTGGACTGCTACAAAGTATTGTGGCTCTTCTTCTACCTTTTTTTCAGCAGGAGGAGGAGGAGGAGCTTGTACGTCAGCATTAACATCAAGATCAGTAGAACTGATGTCAATATCCTGCAACACTTCATCCGACGGAGCTTCAATTGGAATTGGAGGCTTCGGTGGCGGAGGAGGTCTGTTCTCCTGTTTTGTCTGCTGAACGTCTTCTACGTTAAACAATTCCTGAGTATCTGTGGCTATTTTCTCAGCAGGTCTTAAATGCGGGAAAAATTTAAACGCTACTATTAAAACTGCAAGAGAAATTATAAGACTGACTTCAAAGATTCTTTTATATCTGGACCTTAAATCAGCCTTTGGATTTTTTCTAAGTGCCATTTAAACGCACCTCCTGTAAAAGATATAACTGCTTTGTAAGTTAATAAATGCAGTTTCATTTGTCAAATAGCTTTTCTATGTATTTTACTTATTCTTTTGTAAAGAGTTCCCTCACCTATAACTCATTTTATTTTAAGGGCTTACTGCAATTACATTTTATTACTTTGTATTTGCTTTCAACGCAAATTTAAATAGCAAACTTATAACAAATACTGCAATTAAAGCTCCTGAAAAATCAGACAGCCAATCAAAAAAATCACAACTTCTCCCGGGAATAAAGAGTTGATGCAACTCATCAATTGCTGCGTAAGTTCCAATAATAATCAGGGTAAAAATTGAAGAATGTTTTTTTAATTTTTTAAACTTATCCTGCAAAATTAAAGTCAACTTTAGCAGAATTGCCAATATCCAAAATGCCAGTAAATGTTCTATTTTGTCACTTATTTTTACATCAGGCAAATCTTTGCCTGGTAGCGATGTAAAAAACAACAGGGTTATCCAATATAAACCAAGCGGAAAGTAAACAAGTTGAATTTTATACTTCTCAAGGAACTTAAGCAAAGGAATCCCGTAAAAATTTAAATGTTTTTGGTAAATTTTTAATTATATCTTCAGCCGTAAATGTATATTCTGTAAAATTCTTGACTAGCAAATCTGCTGCGAGGCTATGTAAATATACTCCGCAAATTATTGCCTTCTCAATTTCCTTTTGTTGTGCTGATATGCCTGCCAGTACGCCTGTAAGAACGTCTCCTGTCCCAAATTTAGCCATGCCCGGATTACCCGTGGTATTTACTAAATTATCTCCGCCGGGAGTAAAAATTATTGTGGGTGCTCCCTTAAGCACAAGAAATGCACCTGTATCCATAGAAAAATTTTTCCCATAGGTAAATAGATCTTTTTTTAATTTATCAGTGCTTATTCCAAGCAAATTTGCGAATTCAGCCTGATGAGGAGTCAATACAAAATTTTCCAGATTAATTTTTTCAAATCTCTTACTACTCAAAGCGAATATTGCATCTGCATCGATAATAAATTTATTGCATTTTCTATCAGCTAATATTTTAAGCACTGCATTCTGAGTTAACTCTTCCCTGCCTATACCAGGACCTATGGCAACAACATCAGCCCACTTAATTTTATCATTTAATTCATCAACATTACTTTCTGATAAATACTCTTTTCCATGATCATAATACGTATGTACTACAACTTCACTTAGTTTCTTATAAATAAATTTTCGAATTGATTTAGGAAATGCTAATACCGAAGAACCGGCTCCCACTTTTAACGCCGATTTTGCAGAAAGAGCTGCAGCTCCCGGAAAGTTACCCGAGCCAGCTATTGTGAGCACTTTTCCTGCTGAATATTTATGAGATTGCTTTTTTTTCTGCGGGAGAAAATCAAATACATCCTCCGGTTCTATAAGAAAATCATTTACTTCATGCTTATTATAATAAAATTGATCTACCCCTATTTCGCCTTTAAATATTTTACCACAATTCGCATAGCCATAATTAATAAACAAGCCCTTTTTTAATTCGCCAAGTGTTACTGTGCAATCAGCTTTAAATATTGTTTCACCATATCCGGTATCAGCATCAAGACCTGTCGGAATATCAACTGCAATTTTTTGTGATTTTAATTTGTTCAGGCTTTCTACGATTTCTTTATAAGGCTCTTTTAGCTCTCCCTTTGCTCCACTCCCCAGCATAGCATCAAATGATTATTTCAGAATTGGCAAGAAGATTTACATCTTTAAGGGAACCAAATTTTTTAATTGTAATATCATCATTTTCTTCAGCTAATTTTTTAATAATTCTGAAATTAATTTTACAATTGTCTGACATTTCATCTTCATTGCCGAGATAAATTAGTGAAATAGAAGCCCCAGCATTTGCAAAATGCCTTGCTACGGCAAATCCATCTCCTCCATTATTACCTTTACCGCAAATGAATCCTGCTTTGGTAATATCACCATAAACTTTAGTAATAATATTAAAAACCTGGATGGCTGCATTTTCCATTAAAACAATATCAGGAAACTCCAGCTGCTTTATTGCCAGTTCATCGGTTTCACGAACCTGTCGGGTAGAAAATAGTGGTATCATTTCTTTTCACATATTTGAATTATAAATACATGTAGATCAAAAATAACAATAGTATATGAATACTAATAATTATTCTTTATTTCAAGAAGGAAGAAATAAGATTGATGAGAGAACCAGGTGCAATTCCAATAACAATAACCAGCAGTACTGAAATCATTACTGCTAATAAACCTGTATTGCTGTTTTCCACTGCAATTTCTGTTTCAGCATCTTTGAAATACATCAAAACAACAACTCTGAGATAGAAATAAACACTGATAACACTAGAGAAAACACCTACAATTGCCAGCCATGTAAGATGAGCTTTTATGGCTGCAATAAATACGTAGTATTTACCGAAAAATCCCGCAAACGGTGGGATGCCTGCCAGAGAAAACATAAACAATGCTAACAGGGCTGCCAACAAAGGCTGTCTTGTTGCTAATCCGGAATAAGATTTTAATTCTAAATTTGATTCCTCTTTACCTTCAATTATTGCAACAATTCCAAACGCACCCAGATTCATAAATGTGTACGCAGCAAGGTAGAAAATAATTCCTGCCTGACCTTCATAATTCCCGGCAGCAAGTCCAATTAGCATATAACCAGCATGAGCAATAGATGAATATGCCAACATTCGTTTTATATTATTCTGTGCAATTGCCACAATGCTTCCGAACAACATTGAAGCCACTGCGATAACGGCCAAATAAGGTTCGAAGACATTATGATCCAATCCACGGAAAATTGAACCGAGAGTAACAATTATTGCTGCAAAAGCTGCAGCTTTACCACCGGTTGAGAACAAAGCTCCAACAGTTGTTGCAGAACCTTCGTAAACATCCGGAACCCACATATGAAATGGAAAAGCGGCAACTTTAAATGAAAATCCAACCAGGAATAATAAAACACCGGTTAAAAATAAAAAATTTGATGAAACCTGAGGAAACTTAGCCACTATAACTTCAATGGATGTGGACTGTACCGAGCCATAAATTAATGCAATACCATAAACAATAAATCCTGTTGCAAATGCACCAAGCAGAAAATATTTAAGAGCAGCTTCATTTGCGTGTAATCTTTTCCTGTTTATTCCTGCGAGGGCGTAAAATGAGATGGACATAAGTTCGAGCCCGAGAAAGATCATAAACAGATCTTTTGCACCGGCCATAAACATCATACCTAATACAGATGTCATTAAGAGAATATAAAATTCGCCGTAGTATGCACCGTATTTTTTTAGGTAATCAATAGAAAGTAAACTGACGATTGAGGCTCCGAAAGTAAAAATGAAATAGAATACATTAACATTGCCGCCGGTCGCAATCATATTCTGAAAAACAACTGAAACATCATTAACCGTAATCAAGGCGTAAAAACCGGAGGCCAACAAAGTAACAATTGCAAACCAGGGAAGTATAGATTTTGCTTTCCCTGAATATATTTCTATTAGCAGTGCAATTACAATTCCTGCACCAACAATTATAAATGGAAGTATATTGTAAAATTCTTGAATGTTGTTCAGCATATATTTAAAACCTTTGGCCTGCCGTTTGGTAGGCTGGCTTAATTATTCTATAAATAAAATGTCTTCGTCAGTTTTTTCTATTTTAACGTTATGTTTTTCTTCAAGATACAACGCTATTTTTTTATGGTTTTTAACGTCGAATAAATCTTCATTTTTTTCGCATATAACCATTTTTATGTTCTCATATTTAGAAGTCGTTTCTTTCAGATCTTTTATTTCAAGGAAATACAGATCAGTATAATTTTCATCTTCCCTTACGTAAATTCCTTTGGAGCTTGGAGAAAAATCAGTAATGATATCATCTTCAATTATAATCTTTAAGAACGAAGCCCTGAAAGGCAAAATCACCCTGTTGCCGTAACACAGACCGTTCAATTTTTTGTCTAAAGCATCTTTAATTGTATTCATTTTTTAACCTTTTCCATAGAAAAATAGCAGCCAAATAATGGCATAAATTGGGACTAAAATTACTAATGAATATTTGATCATATAAGTAAAGAAACTCGGCATTTTAATACCGGCTCTTTCACTTATAGATTTTACCATAAAATTAGGACCGTTTCCTATATATGTAATAGCTCCAAAAAATACTGCAGCAACTGATATTGCCTGCAGGTAAACCTGATCTACGGAAACAAAATGAGCAACCTGCACTTTATCTGTAACAACCAAGGCATATTTACCCATTGCCGCACTAAGGAAGTTCATATATGTAGGAGTATTATCAAGAACTGCCGACAATGTACCAGTAGCCCAGTAAAATACTCCAGCATTTAATTTATCCGCATGGTCTTTAGCAAATTCTGCAATCAGTTCAAGCGCGGGAACCATGGTTGCAAATATTCCAATGAACAGGTATGCAACTTCCTTTATTGGTTCAAAATCAAATTCATTTGCTTTAAGTATCTCGGTATCGGCTCCTCTATATGAGAAATAAATAACGCCAAACATTATTATTTCTCTAATTCCAAATGGCAAACCAAACGGTAATTTAGGAACCCATGGTATAACTGCTGGATCAATAAACACTGAAATAATTATTATTGCCAGGTAACCAAGATTTTTCAGGCCTTTAAATTCTATCTTTCCTGAATATTCAATTTTTTCATATTCTTCTTTATTAAGCGAATCAAAGATATAAAATACAGCAAGAATCATCAGCAATGCTGGAATCCAGATGAACCAGACATTATCTATTACCCAGAAAAAAGGAACGCCACTTAAAAATCCTAAGAATAATGGTGGATCACCAATCGGGGTTAATGCGCCACCAACATTGCTCACAATAAATATGAAAAATATTATGTGATACGGGCGTAGCCTTTCCCTGTTCATCTTAATAAAAGGTCTTATAAGCAGCATTGATGCACCAGTTGTACCAATAATATTTGATATAACAGCACCAAACAATAAAAAAAGAACATTTGCCATTGGCGTGGATTCGCGATCTACCTTGATTAAAATGCCACCCGAGGCAACAAACAATGAACCAAGTAACGCAATAAAACTAATATACTCGGTAAAACTGTGCATCAGTGAATGATGATTGTGCAAAACTGACAGGTAATAAACTACAACAAAGCCTCCCAGTATTATGGAAATTTTAGGATAATGTTTTTCCCAGAAATGCTTATAAAATAAAGGACCAGTTGCAATCATCATTAATAAAAGCACAAACGGAATAATCATATAAAATGGGGGTAACTGAGCAATGTGTTCAGTTTGTTGCGCTACTTGTAAAGTATCTGCAACCGAGCTCATATCCGCAGCCATTACATTCAATGTTCCAAAGAACAACGCTATAAAAATACCAGGCAGTATCTTATACTTTAACATTCTATTCATCTGTCTTTGCCTACTTTAAACTCGCACTTTGTGGTGTATACACCTGCTCAATTACCTTATTTACAGATTTCGCCGATACTTTAAGGAACGTACTGGGATAAATTCCAATCCAAACAATAAAAATAAAGATAGGAATCATAACAAGAATTTCGCGTTTGTTCATATCAGTTAAGGATTCAAGTTTTGGATTTTTAACTTCACCAAATACAACTCGTTGATACATCCATAACAGGTAAACTGCCGCAAAAATTACACCCGAAGCTGCAAAAACAGTAAACCACCAGCTGCCTAAAACAGGTGATTTAAACGAACCTAATAAAATTAAAAACTCACCAACGAAACCATTCAATCCAGGGAGCCCGATAGAAGATAAGGAAGCAAACATTAAAGCAACCGCATAAATCGGTACTAATTTTGCAATGCCTCCGTACTCTGCGATTACCCTGGTATGCGTTCTTTCATAAAGCATTCCAACCAGAAGAAATAGTGCTCCTGTTGAAAGACCGTGGTTAACCATCTGTATTACTGCGCCCTGCATTGACTCTGTTGTCATAGCGAAAATTCCAAGTACAACAAATCCAAGATGTGCCACTGATGAATATGCAACAAGCTTTTTCATATCAGTCTGAACCATTGCCACGAGTGCGCCGTAAATAATTCCGATTACTGCGAGCACAGAAATTGCCGGAGCAAAATAAACTGCTGCCTGAGGAAACAAGGGTAAGCAGAATCTAATTAAGCCGTAAGTTCCCATTTTCAGAAGTACAGCAGCAAGAATTACACTGCCGGCGGTTGGAGCCTGTACGTGAGCATCGGGTAACCAGGTATGTAATGGAAACAACGGAACTTTTATAGCAAAACTAAATGCAAATGCCAGAAACATATAAAGTTGTATTGTGCGAGGCACAGTTGGTCCGACACTATATAACTCAACAAGATCGGTAGAAAAATGACCAAGTGGACCAGATGCATATACTGCAAGCCAGATTATTGCGACCAGCATCAATAAACTTCCGAACATCGTATAAATGAAAAACTTTACAGTAGCATAAATTCTCCTGTCCCCTCCCCAGATACCGATAATAAAATACATAGGGATCAACATTACTTCCCAGAAAACATAAAAGAGGAATAAATCCAGGGACATAAACACTCCCAGCATACCTACCTCAAGCATCAACATGAAGAAAGTAAACTCTTTAACTTTCTTCTGAATACTTGACCAGCTTGAAATTAATGTTAACGGAGTAATAAATGTAGTAAGTAATATTAGCAATAAAGATATTCCATCGATTCCTACATGATAACTTACATTAAGATTTGGAATCCAGGATAGCTTATAGGTAAACTGGAAATCTGCCTTTCTCAGATCAAATCCGAAATAAAGAAATAATGACAGGATAAATGCCAGAACAGAAATTCCCAGCCCGAGATATCTAATCAGATTTTCTTTGGATTTATTTATTAATAATAACAGTAACCCGCCAACAAATGGAAGGAGCAAAATTAATGTCAGGAGATAATTATTTTCCATAATATTATAAACTGAGTATTATCCAGAATAACGCAGCTACAATTCCCAGTGCCATAATCAGTGCATAGAATTGAGCCACGCCTGTCTGCATTTTTCTAATGTTTTTTGAAACAGAATTAATAACAGAAGCCGCACCATTTACGGCGCCGTCAATAATTTTAACATCTGTTATTTTCCATAAAAATGATTCAGAAGTTTTTAAAATCGGTGTAACAACTGTAGTATCGTAAGCTTCATCAACAAAATACTTATTCCACAAAAGATTATATAATCCTTTAAATTTCTTCATAGCTGAAGAAGCAATTGATGGTTTTTTCATATAAATATGTCTGGCAATTAAGATACCTCCAACAGCCAGAATAATAGAAGCAACCATAAAAATTATTTCCTGCGCGTGAGTATGTGTAGAATACATTGCCATTCTTGCATCTGCATTTTTGAAAACCGGTTCCAGCCAATGCTCAAATACATTTCCGCCTTCACCAGAGAACAAGGCAGGTATACCGATAAATCCACCAATTGCCGACAGGACTGCAAGAACCATTAACGGAATGGTCATCACCTTCGGCGATTCGTGAGGATGCTTATCTTTACCGTAACGCGATTTCCCTTCGAAGGTGAGAAAATACAATCTGAACATATAAAAAGCAGTAAGCAGAGCAGTGAAAGCGCCAATTCCCCAATATAATAAATTACCATTAGCATAAGACTTCCAGAGTATCTCGTCCTTGCTGAAAAATCCCGAAAGCGGAGGAATACCAGAAATTGCCAGCGATGCCACAAGAAATGTTATTGCTGTTTTCGGCATGTGTTTTCTCAAACCACCGTAATTTTGAATATCCTGATCCTCATGCATAGAATGAATAACAGAACCTGCACCAAGGAATAAAAGAGCTTTGAAAAATGCATGAGTCATTACGTGAAAAATACCTGCCGAAAACGCACCTACACCCAACGCCATAAACATGTATCCGAGTTGGCTCACTGTGGAATATGCAAGAACCTTTTTAATATCATTCTGTACAAGGCCTACGGTGGCAGCAAAGAACGCTGTAAGTGTACCAATCACTGCAATAACAGTGAGAATTGCAGGTGCAGAGGCAAAAATTATTGAACATCTGGCAACCATATAAACACCGGCTGTAACCATAGTAGCCGCGTGTATAAGTGCAGATACCGGAGTCGGGCCTGCCATCGCATCGGGTAACCAAACAAACAAAGGAATCTGAGCCGATTTACCAGTTGCACCGATAAACAAAAATATTGCAATAAAATTAAATACATTCTGATCTACATTAAATATACCAACCCTGCCAAAAACTTCGCCAAAATTCAAGCTTCCGAATGTCATATAAATCAAAAACATTCCAAGTAAAAAACCGAAGTCACCAATCCTGTTAACAATAAATGCTTTTTTACCCGCATCACTGGTGGTCATCTTTTCAAATTTTTTGTCGTACCAGAAACCTATTAATAGGTAAGAGCAAAGACCGACACCTTCCCATCCGAGGAAAAGCAGAACAAAATTATCTGCAAGTATCAGATTCATCATTGCGAATATAAACAGGTTGAGATAAGCAAAAAATCTCCAGAATGACTTATCACCGTGCATATAACCGATAGAATAAACATGAATAATAAATCCGACACCGGTTACAATCAGCGCCATAATTAATGATAGCTGATCGACCTGGTAGGCGAAATGAATATTAAGCCCACCAACGTGCATCCATGTAAATAATTCTACAATTGATTTTCTGCTTTCAGCGGGCAAACCAAGCGTTTCTATGAAGGCGCCGACTGATATAAGGAAGGAAATGCCTATTGCCCCGCTGGCAATCAGGCCTATTATTTTCTCATTTTTAATCTTATTTCCGAATAGGCCGTTTATCAGGAAACCGGCCAGTGGAAGTAATACTGTCAGGTAAATAAGTTGAATCATAAAAATGAAACTCTCTTATCTTATTCAATAGTTAGAGATCACCATTTCAGAATGTTGATCTCGTCAATATTCACAGTTAATTTATTTCTGAACATCGCTATAATAATTGCCAGTCCGATAGCTGCTTCAGCCGCGGCAACAGTCATAACAAAGAATACGAAAAGCTGTCCGACTGTACTTCCCATAAAGGAAGCAAAAGTAATCATAGTCAGATTTGCAGAATTCAGCATCAGTTCAACTGACATAAAGACCACGATCGCGTTTCTCCGGGTCAAAACTCCGGCAACGCCAACAACGAACATAAAAGCACTTACTATCAGGTAATATTCAATTGGTATTTGCATAATTTTATTCGAAATTCTTTTTTGCTAAAACTAAAGCACCGATTGTAGCCGCAAGCAATAAAAAACCAGCAGCTTCAAACGGTAACACATATTGAGTAAATAACAGCCTCCCGATTGATTCGATAGTCCCGGCCTGTATACTGGCTGCTACTTCAGCCCTTGTATTTGCAGAAGGATTGGAGAAAAAGATCATGTAGGCAATCTGAATAAAAATAACCGCAGCAATAACGAAGGCAAAGATTTTTATTTTCGGGTTGCGTTCCATAAATTTTTTCTCGTTTTCCGGCCGTAATAACATAATTACAAAAAGGAACAGTACCATTATTGCACCGGCATATACAATTACCTGCGCCACTGCAATAAACTGCGCATTTAGTAAAAGATAGAGTCCTGCAAGCCCAGCAAAATTTAGGATAAGAAATAATGCGCTTATTACCGCGTTTCTTCTTGTAATCATCATTACAGCAGAAAATGCCGCAACGACTGCAAAGAGGAAAAATAAAATAGTTTGTAAGTTCATGTGATTATCAATTTCTTATAATATTTTTATCACCAAAAAAAATAAAACTGCCTGAACTAAATTATACAAAATTACGGAGTATTTCTGTATATCATTCTCGGGAAAGGAATTGTTTCCCTGACATGATCCAGGCCACAAATCCAGCCGACCGTTCTTTCAAGTCCGAGGCCAAATCCTGCATGCGGGACAGAACCGAATCGCCTGAGGTCTAGATACCACTCGAAAGCCTCCATCGGCAGATCGTGCTCCTTTATTCTACTAATAAGATTATCAAGACTATCTTCCCTCTGACTCCCCCCTATAATTTCGCCATATCCTTCCGGGGCCAGCACATCTACCGCAAGAGCAAGTTTATCATTATCAGGATCTCTTTTCATATAAAATGCCTTCACTTCCGAAGGATAGCGATGTACCATTACCGGGCGGTCGAACTGGTTTGAAATTATAGTTTCATCGGGTGCGCCAAGATCATTCCCATATTCAAAATCAATTCCGTTTTTCTTAAGAATCTCTACTGCTTCATCGTAACTGATTCTTGGCAGAGGTCGTTTTACATTTTTGAGTAATGTAGTATCCCTCTCTAAAATCTTTAGCTCCTCATCCATTTCATTTAATATTGTCTGAACAATATATTCCAGGAATTCCTCGGCAAGATCCATATTGTCGTCCAGGTCATTGAATGCCACTTCCGGTTCAACCATCCAGAATTCTGTAAGATGCCGTCTTGTTTTGGATTTCTCAGCACGGAATGTAGGACCGAAAGTATAAACTTTTCCAAGAGCCATTGCACCGGCTTCAGCGTAAAGCTGTCCTGATTGAGAAAGATATGCTTTACCGAGATCAAAATAATCTGTTTCAAATAAAGTTGATGTACCTTCGCAGGCAGCAGGAGTAAGAATCGGAGGATCCATTAACGTAAATCCTCTATCATCAAAAAAGTCTCTGACAGCTTTTATAATTCTATGGCGAATTTTTAGAATTGCAACCTGTTTGGATGAACGCAGCCAGAGATGGCGGTTGTCCATTAAAAACTCTACACCGTGATCTTTTGGAGTTATTGGGTAGTCAACAGCTTCAGATATTAATTGAATATCAGTTGCATCAAGCTCGTAGCCACCGGGGGCTCGTTTTTCTTCTTTTACTTTTCCTGTAACTGTAATTGAAGATTCCTGACCATATTTACCGGCATTTTCAAATACTTCTTCGGATAAATTTCCTTTAAAATATACACACTGCAGATAACCTGTACCGTCGCGCAAAATTATAAACTTAATTTTACCACTCGATCTCTTGTTATATAGCCACCCACTTAGCGTAACTTCTTTACCAACGTACTCAGACAGGTCTTTAATAGTGATTTTCTGCATTTACAACAATATTTTTTTAAAATTTAATTATTAAATATAAAGAGAGGTGTATATAAAAGCAAAGAAGTTAAGATATAACCATAAAGCAATTATTACTGGTAAAATAATACGGTAAAGATAAACTAAACATATTCATGATAAGTGAGCTGCACATAAATGCACCCCAAAAATTGAAATATACCAAATAAGAGTTTTTTCTGTTGGAATAGAAGGAAGTACTAGGTAATTTTGCTATACACAAAAAGGGGAAAAATAAATGAAAAGACTTTTCTTATTTACAATTATCATAGTATTCAGTTTCCTTGTTGTTGCTAACGCACAGGAAAAAACTCAAATCAAAGAGACTGAAAGCAGAGTTATAGAACTTGAAAATTTTCACGAAGTTATGTATCCAATCTGGCACATGGAATATCCGGAAAAAGATTATACTGCATTGCGTGGACATATAGAAGAAGTGTCAAAACTTGCCGATCAAATTTACAATGCCAAATTACCCGGGATTCTGCGGGATAAGAAGGAGAAATGGGGAAAAGGGATTGACGCATTTAAAAGTTCTGTCAATGAATATTCGATTCAGGTTAATAAAAGTGATAATAATAAATTGCTGAAATCAGTTGAAAATTTACATTCCAGATATGAAAATCTTGTAAGAATAATTCGTCCCGTTTTGAAAGAAGTGGACCAGTTTCACCAGATTTTATATGTAATTTATCATACTCATTTACCTGGAAATGACTTTGAAAAAATTAAAGATTTGAGCAATAGACTGGCTCAAACCTCAGAAGCCATAACAAAAGCCACTCTCCCTTCAAAATTGTCAGGAAAAGAAAAAGAATTTAGAGAGGCTGCCAATTCACTTTTAATTGCTACAGAGGAATTACACTCAAACAAGGAAACAATTGATAACAAACTTGTGGCGGCATCAATAGAAAATATTCATACTAAATACCAAAAATTAGAAGAGATTTTTTAGGAATAAACTGGTCTGTTTAACTACAGGCCGGTTCTTTAAAATCCGGGGATAATATTTATAAAAATGATCCCCCATATTTTGTAATTAGTAAAACATAGGCCATTTTTTACAATATATTCACCTCCTCACTTGCTTTTTAAATAATTGTTAAATCTTAATTAATGATTGCTTCATATCTTATTAATTCCTTATAATTGAACTGCAAATCAACAGCAACTTTGCTTTTTTTTAACGAAGGTTCGGGATTAAGTTGCAGCAATGTTAAAATTAGTAAATACCTTTTATTTCTTGTCTTCTTTGAATGGTTGTTATACTCATTCGGAAAGAAAAGTTGCTCCATCTTCCTTTGAAAAAAATCTATGTTATAAAGGAAATATCAATAAAAATTAATTCAAAAAGTTTGGGACAAAATTTATTCCCAATAAATAATCACTAACTAATAATCACAAAGGGAACTATATGAAAATACGAACTACCAAGATTTCGATTTTCCTTGTGGCCGCATTGTTCCTGTTTATGCAAAGTTTAAGCTTTGCTCAGACAGCTACAACAGCGAGCATAAGTGGTACAATTACCGATCAGAACGGTAATCCATTGCCGGGAGCCACAGTAATTGCTGTACATACTCCTTCAGGTACACAATATGGCACTACCACCCGTCTGGATGGTAAATATAACTTTAATGCCGTCAGGGTAGGCGGACCATATGAAGTGACCATTTCATATGTAGGCTATACAAAACAAACACACACAATTGATAAACTATCACTCGGCCAGAATTATTCACTGGATGTTAAGATGGCTGAAACTACTATTGAATTATCAGGTGTGACTGTTACAGCTGACAGAAACGCAATTATAAGTGAATCAAGAACCGGTTCTTCACAGAGCGTTTCTACAAAACAGATTGAAGAAGTTCCGACAATCAGCAGAAGTTTCCAGAACTTCGCTAAATTATCACCAATGTTTTCAGGCCTCAGTTCATCAGCTGCCGGGAGAAGCAACGTTATAACAATATCCAGATTGACGGTACACAGTATAACGATTTATTCGGTTTAGGTTCTTCAGGAACACCGGGCGGACAGGCAGGAACAAACCCGATTTCACTGGACGCTATCCAGGAATTCCAGGTTGTTATCGCTCCATTTGACGTAAGACTCAGTGGTTTTACAGGCGGCGGAATCAACGCTATTACACGTAGTGGTACCAACCAGTATCACGGTTCTGTTTTTGGATATGGAAGAAACCAGAGTTTGGTAGGGAAAAAATATGATGGTCAAGATGATCCTGTAAGTGACTTTAAAGAATGGCAATACGGATTCCGTTTGGGCGGCCCAATTTCCAAAGATAAAGTTTTCTTCTTTGTTAATGGTGAAATTACAGGTCGTAACTCACCTAGCCCAAACTTAGCTTTAACAGCCGGACCTGCAACTACCGCTTCTGTTGCAGATCAAATTATGACAACATTAGCCAGCAGAGGCTTTAACACAGGTGGTTATGGTGAATATACAACCAAACAGCCAACGGGCAAAATCTTTGCTCGTATGGACTTCAACCTGTCCGACAATCATAAACTGAACTTGCATTATAACTATGTAAACGCTAAAGAAGACATTCTGGGAAGCAGAAGTTCTTCTTCATCTTTGAGTTTTGATTCTTACAGATATCAATTTCAAAATGAGACCAATAATCTTGTTGCTCAATTGAACAGTACTTTCGGCAATAAAATGTCAAATGAACTGATCGTTGGATATACAACAATCCGTGACAAGAGAGGTCCTGAAGGAACACTCTTACCTGAAATTCAGGTTAATGATGTAGTTCAGTATCATATGGGAACTGACAGATATTCATCTGCAAACAGATTAGATCAGGACATTTTTGAATTAACAGACAACTTCACCTATTATGCAGGTGATCACACATTTACATTTGGTACACATAATGAGTTCTTCTCATTTACCAACTTATTCCTGAGAGCTTATGCTGGGTACTACGAGTATAACAGCCTGCAGGATCTTCAAAATGGTAATGTAGGTTTCTACCAGAGAGTTATTCCTCTTGTGGGTGACGGATCTGCTAAGTTCTCTGTAAGCCAGTATGGATTTTATGTACAGGATGAATGGCAGGTTATGCCCAATTTTAGATTATCAATGGGTGTAAGACTTGATATTCCTGTATTCCCGGATAAACCACTGGATAATCCTTTAGTAAGTGCTAACTTCCCTGGAATTTCTACAGCTACAGCTCCCAGCGGAAACTTGCTATGGGCACCACGCCTTGGATTCAACTGGGACGTTAACGGCGATAAAACAACACAGGTAAGAGGCGGCGTTGGTATCTTCACAGGAAGACCGGCTTATGTCTGGATTTCAAATCAGTACGGAAACACAGGTAATACACAGGCAGAGGTTAGAGGAAATGGTACACTGCACTTCAATTCTCTCCAGATGCTAACAGTCAGCCAGGCTTTGGTGATCCGGGTACATTTGCCGGATCAAAAACAGCTGAAATTGACTTAAGCAACCCTGATACTCAAATGCCACAGATCGCAAGATTTGACATCGGCGTTGATCATCAGCTCCCACAGGGATTCATCGGAACAGTTGAATTCCAGTATTCAAAAGCTGTAAATGATTTCGTTTATAGAAAATTAAATATACAAACCGCAGTAATCGTGCAAATTTACCGGAAATGGTCCAAATGATACAAGGCCTTATTTGGTGGTACGGACAGCAAAGGCGGAAATTTCTATGATGTGATGTGGTTGACAAATACAAATAAAGGTTACTCATATAACCTTACTTTCCAGGCTCAGAGGAATGTTGCCAGAGGTTTCTCAGTAAATGCTGGTTACACAATGGGAAGAGCAAAAGATCTTAATAGTGTAAACTCCTCACAGGCAAGATCACAAATGAGATACAATCCCATCTCAGGCAATCCTAACAATCCGGAACTTACAACCTCACAGTATCAAATTAAGAATCGTATTTTTGCGTCAGTTGCATATACAGGCGAATTCTTCAAGAACGCACCGACAACTATATCTGTATTTTACAACGGCCAAAATGGAGATCCCTATTCATTTATCTATGGTAGTGATATAAATAATGATGGTTTCGACCAGAACGATTTGTTCTACATACCAAAAGATAACAGTGATATTCTGTTAGGCACAGTATCTGGTGGTGTTTACACTGCTGATGCAACTATGTTTTCGGAACTTAACAGCTTCATTAACAATAATGACTACCTGAGTTCACATCGAGGACAGATTGCTGAAAGAAATGCAGCTACAAACCCCTGGGTCAATTATGTAGATCTGCATATTTCACAGGAAATACCGATTATAACCGGACACAGGTTCATAATTAATTGGGACGTTCTTAATTTAATGAACCTGATCAACAGCGATTGGGGATGGAACAGCAGTGTTTTCAGCACTTACAGAATAGTAAGCAAAGTTGGGACAGATCCAACAACTGGAAGAAATGTATATAGATTCTCTGCTCCATCAAATAACACTCCATTTACTGCAAGCAACTTCTCTTCAAGATGGCAGATGCAGTTTGGTGTAAGGTATACTTTCTAATCTGAATTATTTCAGATTAACAAAAAAGCCCGGTCTGAAAAGGCCGGGCTTTTTATTTTTAAATAATTTATACTTAATGGTTTAGACTAAAGTGGAAAATATGGAGGCGGCTTTTATAACTGCAGTCTCTGCCCTTAACCTATTTTCTGCAAGATTAATTATTTCCCTTCGCTCAAACAAATTTAATTCCTGATTATCCAGCCCACCTTCAGGCCCAAACACAAAATAGTAATTTTTGTCCGGAGCAAATTTTAAATCAGATAAATGTTTTTTTGAATTTTGTTCAAAGACAACAATGTCTCCTTCAACTTCTGATAAAGCTTTTAGTGATTCAACTTCATTGATAACAGGCAAATAACTTTGCAGAGATTGTTTCATTGCAGCTACGGCAATTTTGTTCCACCTTCGCATCTTTGAGCCTTTAGAAACAGTTCGTGCTGAATTGAAAACTATAAAATTTGATATCCCGAGTTCAATTGATTTTTCCAGAGCAAACTCAAACCTGTCACTGCTTTTGAGTTTAGGAAGGCAAAATGTAATTTTGCCGTATTTATTTTGGTATTTATACTCTGATTCAATAGAAGATATTGCCTCTGTTTTAGCAATAGTAGTTATTTTTCCACGATATATTGATCCCAACCCGTTTGTAACATAGATATCATCTCCATCAGTATGTCTCATGACCCGTGTTATGTGATGAAAATCATCGCCCCGGAGGATAATGGATTTTTCGGTAAAATTTTCAGGTGCCGAATAATATAATTCTATGTTAGAAAGATGTTCCAATTCCCAGTATCCATTGTTTTTTACCGAAATCATTTATTGCATATTCTATTCTAAAAGCAGAATAAGGAAGGAAGAGAAAGGTTAAGCCTGCCCCGTATCCTGAGTCAATACTTCGTAAGGTTAGGGGCTGATTTTTCATTTGAGTCGTTCCGGCATCCGCAAATAATTCAGCATAAACAGCCACACGATATGATAATAATTCTTTCGGCAATATCGGGATAAAATCAAGATTGAGTATAAAATCCTTAATTACCGGGTAAGTAATTTCAGTTGAAATTAAATACCTGTTGTTCCCTTCCCTTTCTTTATAAAAATATCCTCTTACTCTTTCATTAAATCCTAAAAAAGAATAATCATAATATGGTACAAGATCACCAAAGGTAAATCGTGATTCAAATCTTGCCTTTATGCTGAATTCATCAGTAATTTTTAAATATTTGCGGACATCAAATCCAAATACTTTATAATTGATATTGTCAATACCAAGCCCGTTAAATGTAAACGCGGATTGTAAAAATAATCCTTCTCTTGGAAATTGCACTAAATCTCTTGTATCATAGCTATAACCGATTCCGGTTGATAAAAGATGATCTATCCTTTCTCCGGATGCAGAAACACCGTAAATATATTCTGGCGAATCAATTATCTTATATCCAAGATTTATAAATACTTTTTGATAAAGCCCAATTCTTTTACCAATACTTATGTCCCCACCGGAGATTTTCTGATCGAAGTCACCTCCGTAAAGTGACTTTGCTATATCGCTTTTATTTCTAGCTTTAACGTAGGAGAGATTGGTTTTAAGAAAAATGTCTTCATTTTTTATAAAGTATGGATTCGAATATGAGACCTGGTAATTGGGATCATAACCAAAGGCAGCGTGTAAACGAATTCTGTCATTCATACCTTTGAAATTCAACAGATAGAGATCAATTCCATAAGATAATTTTTTCCAGTCATTATCTTTAATTTGTGCAAAAGGAATCGGGTAAATATACCAGCTCTCGCTAACTAAAATATTTACAATATTTTCCCCATCAATTACTTCAGGTGTAATCTTTACATCTGAAAAAATTCCAAGGCTGTAAATCCTTTCTTTATTATAAGAAAGTATTTCAGAGTTTACGGTATCCCCTTCAGTAAAAGTTAATTCTCTTAAGATTACATATTCATCAGTAATTTTATTACCGGAAATTTTTATTGAATCTACCTTAATAGATGAGCTGTCTGATGGAATATTTTGTGCATAACTTTGTGGCAATACGGATAGAATAAATATCGCTGTAACAAATAATAATTTAGTCATCAATTCCGGTAAATTGTTGAAGGAGTGAAATTAATTAAAAAGAGATTCTCGAAATATTGAGAATCTCTATAAAATAATTATGAAATCGGTTCTTCTATATAATCAGTAATAGGATTACAACTACAAACAAGGTTTCTATCACCATAAGCATTATTAACTCTTCCTACAGTTGGCCAAAATTTTGATTTTTTTGTCCATTCAACCGGGAAGACAGCTTTTTCTCGACTGTAAGGATGATTCCATTCACCTGATAAAACAGAAACTAATGTGTGAGGTGAATTTTTTAACACATTATCTTTAATGTCCGCCTTGTTTTCTTCAATTTCCCTTATTTCTTCTCTTATTGATAATAAAGCATCACAAAATCTGTCAAGTTCTATCCTGGACTCACTCTCAGTTGGTTCAACCATTAAAGTACCTGCAACCGGAAAAGAAACTGTAGGCGCGTGATATCCATAATCCATTAGTCTTTTAGCAATATCTTCAACTTCTATATTAATTGCTTTATAGGGTCTCATATCAAAAATCAATTCGTGCGCTACCCTGTTTTTTGAACCCTTGTACAGGACATTATATTCTTTTTCAAGTTTTGCTTTAATATAATTCGCATTTAAAATTGCAACCCGGGTTGCATCAGTAAGTCCTTGACCTCCCATCATTTTAATATAAGCGTGAGATATAACCAGTATATCAGCACTTCCCCATGGAGCAGAAGAAACTGCGTGAATCCCATTTTTATGACCGATTTTTATAACTGGATTTTCAGGAAGAAATTCTACCAGATGATTTGCAACACCTATAGGTCCAACTCCGGGTCCACCCCCTCCGTGAGGAATACAGAATGTTTTATGAAGATTTAAATGACAAACATCAGCTCCGATTATTGCAGGACTTGTAAGACCAACCTGCGCATTCATATTTGCGCCATCCATATAAACCTGGCCGCCATTGTCATGAATAATCTGACAGATTTCCTGTATCTTTTCTTCAAAAACTCCGTGGGTTGAAGGATAAGTTACCATCAGTGCGGAAAGTTTTTCTTTATTTGCTTCCGCCTTTTGTTTCAGATCTGAAACATCAATATTTCCGTTTGTATCACAAGCAACTACCACTACTTTCATTCCTGCTAAAACTGCGCTTGCGGGATTAGTACCATGAGCGGAAGAAGGAATAAGAACCACATTACGATGTCCTTCGCCTCGATTAACGTGATACTGGCGAATCACTAGCAAACCGGTAAATTCCCCCTGTGCACCTGAATTCGGCTGAAGAGAAACAGCAGAGAATCCTGTAATTTCACAAAGATCTTTTTCGAGCTCTTTGAAAAGTTCTTTGTATCCGGTAACCTGATCTTGCGGAACAAAAGGATGTATATTAGCAAATTCAGGCCAGGTAATACCCAGCATTTCTGTGGTAGCATTTAATTTCATTGTACAGGAACCTAACGGTATCATTGAATGAACTAAAGAAAGATCTTTGTTCTCAAGACTTTTCATATAACGAAGCATTTCAGTTTCGGAATGATAAGTATTGAATACTTTATGCTGTAAAAAGTCAGTTGTTCTTGTTAAGTGAGCCGGAAATGATACTTCAACATCTTCAGCAAATTTATGAGTCGCAGCCTCATCAACTTTAGCCTGAAGACTTTCCGCAAAAACAGAAAGTATTTCAAGCACATCTTTGTACTCAGTAATTTCTGAAAGAGAAACTCCTATCGAATTATCTTCGAAATATCTGAAGTTTATTTCTTTTTTAAGTGCTATTTCTCTCAACTTTACTAATTGATCAGCGGCATTATTTCCCAATTCAACATTCAGAGTATCAAAGAAATTTTCATTAGTTTGCTTAAGCCCTAAACTTTTAAGACCATTGTTGAGAACACAGGTAAGTTTATTTATTCTTTCAGCAATTTTTTTAATCCCATCCTGACCGTGATAAACTGTATACATACCTGCAATTACTGCCAACAATACCTGTGCTGTACAAATATTACTTGTAGCTTTCTCCCGCCTAATATGCTGCTCTCTTGTTTGCAGTGCCATTCTAAATGCATTATTACCATTTGAATCTACTGAAACACCTATTATTCTTCCAGGGATATATCTTTTGAAATCCTCTCTTGTAGCAAAATAAGCTGCGTGAGGTCCACCATATCCCATCGGTACACCAAATCTTTGTGTTGTTCCAACAACAACATCAGCACCAAATTTCCCCGGCGGTGTAAGCAGCGAAAGGCTCAGTAAATCTGCGGCAACAACTTTATAAATATTTTTTTGACTTGCCGCACTAAAAAGATCTTTATAATCAAAGATTTCGCCTTTACCGGAAGGATATTGAACAAGAATACCGAAGATATCATCCGTAAGTTCAATATTTCTGTGATCACCAATTTTTAATTCTATACCCTGTGGAATTGCCCTGGTTCTTAATACATCAATAGTCTGCGGAAATGTATCTTCAGAGACAAAGAAAACTTTCGCTTCCTTATTTTTTCTGAGAGAATGAAATAAAGACATAGCTTCAGCTGCAGCCGTACCTTCATCTAAAAGAGATGCATTTGCAATCGGCATACCCGTGAAATCAATTACAGCAGTTTGAAAATTCAGAAGTGCTTCCAGCCTACCCTGAGCGATTTCAGCCTGGTATGGTGTATATTGACTATACCAGCCGGGATTTTCAAGAATGTTTCTCTGAATTACAGCAGGAGTTTTTGTGGGATAATATCCCATTCCTATATATGATTTAAAAACTTTATTCTTTTGTGCAATTTTTGTTAGATTCTGAATGTAACCAGATTCCGTAACTGGTTCATCCAGATTTAAATTATTTTTTAGCCTGATATGAGGCGGCACAGTTTCATCAATCAAAGTATCCAATGCTTCAACACCAATTACTTCCAGCATTTCATTTATTTCATCAGAGTCAGGACCAATATGCCTGTTTTGAAACTTGTCAGGATGTTCGAAAAATTTCATAAAATCATTTCTCTCTTATTTTAGCAGATTGAATATTTTAATTAATTATTAGTTTTTATATAAGAAATTTAAACAATTATTGGATAAAACTGGTTATGCGCTTTAAATAAATATTCAGGTAGAAATTACTGACCGGGTTCCCGGTTTTCATCCTGAAGCTTTTTAAAGGCTAATTCGGCAGCATTTTGTTCTGCAATTTTCTTGCTTTTCCCCTTTCCAACCCCATAATTCTGTCCATCGATAAGTACTTGTATAGTGAATATTTTATTGTGATGCGGACCTTCTTCCTTTACGACTGAATAAGACGGTGTATCCATTTTTTTCGATTGTGCATATTCCAGAAGCTGGCTTTTAAAATTTTCATCAATCAAATGAACTCCAGCCTTTGCAAAAGGATCAATTAAAACCTTTTTAATAAAATACCTGGCGGCATCAAGTCCTTTATCCAGATAAATAGCACCAATTACTGCTTCAAAAGCATCTGCCTGAATTGTCTTTGAATTTTGGGTAAAAATGGAAGAAAGATTCTTACCAACAAGAAGAAATTCTGATAAAGAAATCGAATCGGCTGCATCAGCTAGCGCCAGTTTATTTACAAATTTAGCTCTTACTTTTGTAAGGAAACCTTCATCTTCATCGGGGAATTTTTTAAAGAGATATTCAGCTACTATAATGCTCAAAACGGCGTCACCAAGAAATTCGAGTCTTTCATTTGAGGTATCAAGATCACTGTTTTGCTCAAGATATGAGCGATGTAACAATGCTCTTACAAAGTAGCTATGATTTCTGATTTTGTAGCCGATGAGTTTTTCAATTTTTCTAAATTTCTCAGGGCTTAAAAGTGAAAAGGGATTGGTAATATCTCTTTCGATATTTTCTTTTCTAAAGATGTGTAATATTCTGGTGAATAAGCCAGTCAAAACTGCTCCGATAACGTTAATCTTCTTTCGCCATAAATATCTTTTATAACTGTTTAAATTTAATGATTAGGAAGGAGAAGTGCATTCGCATAGGGGGAAAATTCGAAAAAATTAAATTCTTTATAAATGCAGGCTATAAAAAATGCCGGAGAGAATATTCTCTCCGGCCTGTATAAATTATTTATTACCTAATTTTTCTTTTAGGTAGCTCATTGCATCTCCAACAGTACCGATTTTTTCAGCATCCTCATCAGGAATTGAAACAGAAAATGCACTTTCAAATCCCATTACAAGTTCAACGATATCAAGTGAATCAGCACCTAAGTCATTGGTAAAAGAAGCTTCGGGTGTAATCTGAGATTCTTCAACACCTAATTTGTCCATGATAATCTCTTTTACTTTAGCTTCAACATCCATTTGTATTCTCCTATAGTTATTATTTTGTTATTGTTTATTCGGTTCAAATAAAAATTAATTTGCCGTAATTACATTGTTAATCCACCATCAACAGCAAGAACCTGTCCAGTAATGTAATCTGAATCTTCAGACGCAAGAAAAACAGATGCCTTGGCAATATCTTCTGGTTTCGCAATTCTATTTAAAGGGACCTGAGAAATAACTGCTTCCCTTTGCTTTTCGTTTAATTTCTCAGTCATATCAGTAGAAACATATCCGGGCGCAATTGCGTTTACAGTTATGTTTCTTGAAGCCATTTCCCTTGCAAGGGATTTTGTAAATCCGATTACCCCGGCTTTAGAAGCAACATAATTTGCCTGGCCTGGATTCCCAATAATAGCTACAACAGAGGAAATATTAATAATTTTTCCTCTCCTTTGTCCCATCATTGGTTTTACTGCGAACTTACAATAATTAAAAACACTCTTTAAGTTTGCCTGAATAACTGAATCAAAATCTTCTTCTTTCATTCTGAGAAGCAGATTATCCTTAGTGATTCCTGCATTGTTTACTAAGATATCTAAACCGCCCAAATTATCCAAAGTAAATTTAATTGTTTTTTCGGCTTCAGAAAAAATTGAAGCATCTGCCTTAAAACCCAGCAATTTTACTCCAAAATCGGATGATTTAGCCTCTATCTCTTTAGCAATATCTACAGAGCTATTGTATGTAAATACTACATCACAGCCCTGAGCAGCAAACTCAAATACAATTGCTTTCCCGATACCTCTTGTACCGCCTGTAACTATTGCTCTTTTATTCTGTAATCTTTTCATGCTACTTCTTTAGAATCCTGTGAGTCTAAAAATTCTTTCCTGTACTCATCAAGTTCTGAAAAGGCCCTTTCACCAAAAAGATGAATAAGTTCTTCTCTGCATGCTTCGTAAATCGAAGTTTCAGCCACAGGATTTTTATTGCATGTCTTTAATCTGTCTATATGCTCGTCATCAATTGTAAGTGCCCCTTCGTAAATAACGAGCGGAAATAATATACAATAAAGCGGCTTATATTTCCACTTGTAAGCACCTTCATTCATTGCCAGTTTTTGAAGCACACATAGACCATTTTTATCAAGAAAATTGCATTTCTCGTTAATTACTTCCGTTCCTACCGCAATACCAGAATCAAAATCTTCATCTTCTTCAGGTTCTTCGAACCAAGTGCTGGTGTCTTTTGACTGAGTTTCATCCATCAACGGGAATAGTTTATCCTTTAAACTGAGAATTAATTCGCTTTCCTTCTTATCTGTATAAACACCGTAATGACAGCATTCACCGCCACATTTACAACTGAATTTAAAGGTGAAAATTAAAGGATCAATTTTGATTCCGTTAATTTCTTTTGTGAATTTTTGTGCCATTATAAAAACTGCTCCACGTCTGTAAATTTATCAATTCCAAAAACTTTTACACCAGGATTTGATCTTTTTACCAATCCCTGTAAAACTTTCCCCGGACCGACTTCATAAAATTCATCAAAACCATCAGTTATCATATTTTTAATTGTTTCTTCCCATCTTACCGGAGAAGTTACCTGTTCAATTAATAGGTTTTGTATTTCATCTTTATTTGTAACTGGTTTGGCGCTAACATTTGCATAGACTGGAAATCTTGCATCATAAACAGGTGTATTTTCCAAAGCAGACTTCAATAAATCTTTTGCCGATTGCATCAATGGAGAGTGAAATGCACCACTAACAACTAATTCTTTAACTAGTTTAGCACCTTTAGTTTTGCAAATTTCCATCCCTTTTTTTACACCATCCACTGAACCTGAAATTACAATCTGTCCGGGAGAATTGAAATTTGCTGACTGAACAATTCCTGCAGAAGAAGCTTCGACAAGGCATTCGTCAACTATTTTTGTATCCAGACCAATAACAGCGGCCATTGTACCCGGATAATCAATTCCCGCCTGCTGCATTGCTTTTCCTCTTTCTCTTACTAGTTTAACTGCGTCGTAAAATTGAATGGAGCCGGCAGCTACAAGTGCTGAATACTCGCCGAGTGAATGTCCTGCAGCACCTTCCATGTCCAAAGTTCTGATTATACTAGCCAGTATAACACTGTGTAAAAAAATTGCCGGTTGTGTAAACTCTGTCTGTTTTAATTGCTCTTCCGGTCCGTTAAAGAGTATATATGAAAGATTTATTCCAAGAGCTTCATCGGCAGTTTTAACCATTTCTTTGGCTTCTACCGAATTATCGTAAATATCTTTTACCATACCGACGTACTGTGAACCCTGTCCCGGAAATAAAAAAGCCTTTTTGCCCATTTTTAATTTTTATTTTTTTATTAGAATTAAATTGCCCATACAGCGTAGCTGGCGCCCCAGGTAAATCCAGCCCCAAAAGCAGAGAGGATAATTTTGTCTCCCTTCTTCAATTTACCATCCCTGTAATATTCGGTTAAACAAAGGGGAATTGTGGCTGCAGTGGTATTTCCGTACTTATGAATATTAATCATAACCTTATCTTTGCTCAGGCCCATTCGTTCAGCAGTTGCATCAATTATTCTTAAATTTGCCTGGTGAGGAACCAGGTAGGCGATGTCTTCAGATTTTAGATTATTTTTCTGCATTATTTCGTAAGAAATATCGGCCATTCCTTTTACTGCAACTTTAAAAACTGCCTTCCCATCCTGGAAGAGATAGTGCATTTTATTATCAACAGTTTCGTGTGATGGAGGATTAAGACTTCCGCCGCCCTTCATAAAAAGAGCCTCTTTGCCTGAACCATCTATTCTTAATAATGAATCCATCTGGCCGTAATTTTTATCTTCGGTCGGTTCAAGCAAAATTGCAGAAGCAGCATCTCCAAAAAGAATACAATTATTTCTGTCCGTATAATCAACAATCGAACTCATTTTATCCGCACCTATAACCATAACTTTTTTATAACTTCCACTTTCAATCAGTGAACAACCAGTCTGATACGCAAATAAGAATCCAGAACAGGCGGCGGAAAGATCAAATCCCCAGGCATTTTTTGCCCCGATGTTATCCTGCACAAGGCATGCTGTTGCCGGGAAAAACATATCCGGTGTAACAGTAGCTACAATTATAACATCAATTTCATCAGCGGACATATTTTTTGATTTTAATAAATCAAGCGCCGCCTGTGTAGCCAATTCGCTTGTTCCGCCATTTTCAAGAATTCTCCTTTCACTAATTCCAGTCCTTGTTCTGATCCATTCGTCATTAGTGTCAACTATTTTTTCGAAGTAAGCATTGTCAAGCACCTTGTCGGGTACATACATCCCCACACCAGTAATTACAGCATTAAATTTTTTGTCATTATTATTCATTTCTGTCCAAATATCAGTTAATGTTAGAATATTTTTTTATAGATGTCTCAATCTTTTGCACGAGATTTTTATGGTGCATCTCATTTGCTTTAAGTACCATATTTTTAATGGCTTTCGGGGTACTGGATCCGTGACCAATAATACTAATTCCATTAACACCAAGCAAGGGAACTCCACCGTGTTCCTGGTAGTCCAGAGATTTTAATGATTTTTTTAATGAACCTTTTGAAAGGCCAATTTTTATTTTATCAAAGAAACTGGCTTCAGCAGTTTTTGATAAAAGATGTTTTAATAACAATGGTACTGATTCACCAAACTTCAACAAAATATTTCCTACAAATCCGTCACAAATAACAATATCAACCTTGCCATTTAGTATATCTCTGCCTTCAACATTTCCAACAAAATTTAGATTCGATTGTTGGATTAGTTTTGCAGCAGCTTCGCTAACCTCGTTACCCTTCCCTTCCTCTTCGCCCATACTAAGAACACCAATTGAAGGATTTTTGACTCCTCCCATTTCCTGAGCATATATAGTCGCCATAATAGCATATTCAAATAAGTGGCTTGGTTTAGAATCTTTTCCTGCTCCAACATCATACAAATAACAAACACCTTTCAGGCTTGGTAGTTCAGCTCCAATTGTCGGACGGCCAACACCCGGTATTCTGCCAATAATTAAAGTAGATGCTGCCATCATTGCACCGGTATTCCCGGCACTGACGAATGCATCAGCCTTTTTTTCTTTTACCCTGTTTGCACCAACCACCATTGAGGAATCTTTCTTTTTTTTGAGTGCTGAGGTGGGTGAATCACTCATTTCAATGACTTCCGAAGCATTAATAATAAAATTGTGATCGAAGGAGAGATTGTTTTCATTCAGCACTTTAATAATCTCGTCAGATTTACCAACAAGATAAAGGTCAAAATCCTTTTTCTGGTTGAATGCTTCAACTGCACCTAATACAGAATTCAAAGGGGCGAAATCGCCCCCCATTGCATCCACAATTATTCTGCACCTGGATGTTTTAGAATCAGAATTATTCATTCAAAGGATTTAATATTTGACTTAGCTTTTAGGCAAAAACACTGAACGTTCATTATAGTAACCGCAGGCAGGGCAGGCACGGTGTGTCAATTTCATTTCACCGCAATTTGAGCAGGAACCCAGTGCTGGTGCAGTTGCTTTATAATGTGTTCTACGTTTATCACGTCTCGATTTAGATATTTTACGTTTCGGATGTGCCATTTTATTCTTCTCTTATAATTATTAATTTAATTTATTTTTCAATTCTATTAATGGTTGCCATCTTGGATCAACATCTTCCGTCTTACAACCACAGGGCCCTTCATTAAGATCTTTCCCGCACTTTACACAAAGCCCTTTGCAATCTTCTTTGCATAATTTTTTCATTGGTATAGAAAGCAATGCAAAGTCTCTTACATCATCATCCAATTTTATTTTATCAGCATCAGGCGGAAGGTAAGTAAGATTTATGTCATCATTATCTTCCGGCTCATCACCAAACAGGTAAACCATCTGGTAACTTGTTTTAACTTCACTTGCAAATTCTTTTCCACATCTGTCGCACTCATATTGAGCAGTGAGTGCTAAGTCTGCATCCAGAACAATCTGACTATTTGATTTGCCAAGCTTTACATTAACCTTACAATTACCGAAAAAAGGTTCATCAATTCCAATATTTTTTACATCCTCGTCAAAGCTAAATCCGTGATCTCCATCACTAAGATTAGCAATCTTAATAATCATTGCAAATTCTCAATATTTTAAGCTAAAACAAGCTTAAATATAGATATAGTTCCCTTTATAATCAAATTTTGATGTGCTCAAAAAGATACATGCAGACGGCAGTTTTGCTTGATATTTATCCTTTTTAACAGATTGACACTCTAATTTCAATAATTACCTTATATCAATTAAATTATAATTTTTCTTAATTTAGCCTTACATTTAGATATTAGTATTTTAGCGATATATTGTTAGAAAAAAAACTCAAAATTATATGCTTTTTGTAGAGAATCTGGTAAAAGAATATAAAAATATCACCGCGGTTGATGACATTTCATTTTCTGTTAGTCCGGGCAAGATTTTTGGTTTGCTTGGACCAAACGGTGCCGGAAAAACTACAACAATAAGAACTGTCCTGAATATAATAAAACCAACCAGCGGAACTATTACTTTTGAGGGCAGACCAATTTCAAACGATTTTTATAATTTAATCGGTTATCTTCCTGAAGATCGCGGATTATATAAAAAGAGCAAAGTTATTGATGTCGTTTTATATTTTGCATCGATTAAGAATATAGACAGACAAGCCGCACTGAGCGGTCTAAATTTCTGGCTGGAAAAACTGGGTATCGAAAATTACAGGGATAAAAAGATTGAAGAGCTTTCCAAAGGAAACCAGCAAAAAATTCAATTTATTATTTCTGTTTTGCATGATCCTAAATTATTAATTCTGGATGAACCTTTTTCTGGATTTGATCCGATCAATCAACAGATTATAAAAGAGGCAATTCTAACATTTGTAAGCTCAGGGAAACTAATAATACTCTCAACACACCAGATGGAAACCGCTGAGAAATTATGTTCGGAAATCTTATTATTGAATAAAGGGAAAGAGGTAAGGAAAGGAAACCTTGCATCAATTAAAAAGAATTTTGGTGTAAATAACGTAAAAATTGAATTTGAAGGTGAACCTTCATTTATAACCTCAATGCCGGAAGTTGTTTCTTCTGATATATATAGTACATATGCAGAAGTTCATTTGAAGGAAGATGTAAAGCCAGCCGATTTTTTATCAAAGATTTCACAAAAACTTTCAGTTAGTCATTTCTCAGGAATTGAGTCTACACTAAATAAAATTTTTATTGACCTGATTAACAAAAGTAATAATCAATGAATAAAACTTTTGCAGTTGCAAAATGGGAATTTTTAGAAAAAATTAAGACAAAAGCATTTGTCATTTCTATGATTGTTACCCCAATTATTATTATAGCTTTTGCAATTTTACCGACCCTGCTTAGCACGCAGGAAGAAACATCTACAAAAGTCATTGGGATTATTGAGTCAACTAATACTTACTTCCCGCTCATTAAAGAACGAACTGCATCAAAGAAACTGGAAAACAATCTCCCCCGTTATGTACTTATCAATTTAAATGACCCTAATAAGACTAATAAGGAATTGCTCAGCCAGGCAGACAAAGAGATGTTTAATAACATATTAAACAGTTGTCTACTAATCAAAAATGCTCTTACTGATTCTGTCTCAATACAGCTGCGAAGCAAAAACACAGTTAATTTCAGAGATATTAGATTTTTTGAACAAACTTTTAACAAAATCAGGGTTGGGCTAAAATTACAATCCGTCGGAATTGATACGTCGCTAATAAATTACATAGAATCAGATATTGATATTACACCAATAAAAATTAGCAAAGAAGGAAAGGAATCTGAATCTGATTTTCTCATTGTTTTCTTTTCATCATTTATATTTATCATTCTTTTAATGATGATGATACTTTCCTCCGGTGGAATGCTGATAAGAAGTTTGCTGGAAGAAAAATCAAACCGCCTTATTGAAATATTAGTATCCAGCTGTACTCCGCAGCAATTGCTTACAGGAAAAATTTTGGGATTAAGCGCACTGGGCTTATTCCAAATGGCAATCTGGAGTTTAATAGGAATTGCCCTTGTTGGTTCAGCAACTGTGCCAGCAACTGTGTTTGAACATTTGCCATTAATGCTGCTTTACTTTTTAGCAGGTTTTATTTTTTATACCGCTCTTTTTGTAGGATTCGGTTCAATTGTGACTACAGAACAGGAAGCCCAACAATTAACAGGTTACATCAGTATGATTCTGATCCTCCCGATAGTCTTTGCAGTTACCGCTATTCAAAATCCTAACTCAACGATAATTCACGCTCTATCGTATTTCCCTTTGACAACCCCTTCCATTATGCTGCTAAGATTAAATGTTGCACCCGTTCCATTTTATGAAATAGTTACAACAATGGGAATTTTAATTATCTCAATTTTAATTACAATCTACCTAACTGCAAAAATATTTAGAGTCGGGATTTTATCTTACGGGAAAAGACCCTCACTAAAAGAACTGGTCAATTGGTTTAGAGAGAAATGATAATATATTTCCATCAAAAAATTGGTGAGGAATTATGCTGGTATTAGCATCGGCTCTGGCTGCTATAATTCCTATGTTTACATACATGACAATTATCTGGCGATTCGATAGATACGACCGTGAGCCTTTTGGATTATTATTGAAAAATTATTTTTGGGGTGCGCTTGGTGCTATTATTCTTGCTTTAATTGCAAGCGGAGTTTTGGCAGGTTTTTTTTCATTTTTTATACAATCAAAAGATTCACTTAATAAAACCGAAACAATTCTAATAGCTCCATTTGTTGAAGAAATAACAAAAGGAATTTTTCTTTTTATCACAGTTAGAAATATTAAATTTGATAATATGACGGATGGCATTGTTTATGGAGGTGCAATCGGCCTGGGTTTCGGAATGACAGAAAATTTCCTCTATTTTATAGCTTATGGCAATTCTTTACAGGAATGGGTTACTATTGTAATTATCAGAACATTATTTTCCGCTGTAATGCACTGTGTATCAACAGCAACTTTTGGAGCTTTTCTTGGATATGCAAAATTTAAAGATAATACAACAAAGACATTATTGATTTCTTCAGGCTTAATCATAGCTATGTTTATCCATTTTGCCTGGAATTTTAGTGTAAGTTTTGAATCGACTGCAATGCTTGGTTTTCTTTTTATGATCTTTACCGTAATTATTTTTATTATTGTCTATTCAGTTTCAGTGAAAGGTGAAAGTAAAATAATATATGATGAATTGTTACCCGAAGCTGAAAGTGGACTGATACCAATGAAACATCTTTCAATTTTGAATTCATCCTCAAGAAACAGGCACGGATGGATTGACGAAGGTATCCGGAAATTATATGTTAGTGCAGCAACCACCCTTGCTTTCAGAAAAGTGGAATGGAAAAATTCCAAAGGACGTAGTAAGATTTATTACGAAAGTGAAATTGAATACTACAGGAATTTTATATTGAATCTTTTATCAGAAAAAAAATAATATTAAATAAGTTATGTTAAAACCTAATTGCTGCCTTTATTTACAGACATTTCACCCGGTTTTTAATAAGGAATGTATACCGGTTTTTGGTGAGCTGGATGCTGAACATTCTCTTCAATTATATACATCCCTCGTATTAAACCATAAGGAAAATTTAGACAAGATTTCAGAGCAATGTTCTGTGATTTATAGCTTTGATGAAAAAGATGCTGAGTTTCTTCCTGAAGAATTTCAGGGTATTAAAGAAAACATAATATATACCGTTACATCAAATCCACACTCATCTGTAAAAATTCTTTTCGATAAATATTTCCCTGAGTATGATAATAACCTGGTAATCTATGCCGATTCTATTGGTAATTCAGGCGAGGGACTAACACGTGTACTTGATCTTATTTCAATTGAGTCTGATGCAGTTGCAATAGGAAAAAGCATGAATGGTGGTGTTTCATTTGTCGGGTTCAATAATCTTAACCTCGAATTGCTTCAGGATATTAATTGGGACGATATGATTTATGAAAATCTTCTCAGGAAAGTTAACAGATATGATAATTTTCTTTATGTATTGAATGACTCATTGACAATAAAATCCGTCCAGGATTTTAGGACCCTTTATTCTGAGCTCTCAAAAAAAGAAAGTCTGAAATATTGCAGTCAGGAAATGCATGAAAGATTCACACATCTTTTTATTGAATATAAGGATCTCCTGAGATGAGTGCAGTTGGAATAATGGGCGGAACTTTCGATCCAATACATTATGGGCATTTAATTACTGCGCAGGCAGTAAAAGAAATAAGAAATCTTGATAAAATTATTTTAGTCCCCTGCTATATTTCTCCTCATAAAACAGACGAAAATAACCTAGACTCTCATCACAGACTGAAAATGATTGAGCTTGCAATTTCCGATCTTAAAGGATTTGAAGTAAATGATTACGAATTGAAAAAAGGTGGAATTTCGTACACAATAGACACACTTAGAAAATTAAAAGAATCCGATAATAATCTAGAGCTAATAATAGGATTTGACAACCTTGTAAAATTTGACACCTGGAAAAACCCGAATGAGATTCTGGAACTTGTTAAGGTGGTTGTAATGAGAAGAAAAATTGACGTAATACCAGAGAAAAAGAACAAATACTTTGATAAGGCAATTTTAGTCGATACACCATCAATTGAAATAAATGCAACGCAAATAAGAAAAAGAGTAAAAGACGATCTAATGATTGATTTTCTTGTCCCTAAAAAAGTAAAGGAATATATTTACGACTTAAACTTATACAAATAATAAGAAGCAACTCTATGAAAATACTTGTTACGGGGGGAGCCGGCTTCATCGCTTCTCAAATATCCGACGCTTTCATAAATGAAGGTCACGAAGTTTTTATAATTGATAATCTTTCAACCGGTTTTGAAAAAAACATAAATCCAAAAGCAAATTTTATTAAAGCCGATATTTGTGATAAAAATCTGTCGCAGCTCTTTGAAAGAGAAAAATTTGATGTCGTAAATCACCATGCAGCACAGATGGATGTTCGCCGCTCTGTTGCTGACCCGGCTTTTGATGCTAATACAAATATAATCGGTACAATAAATCTTCTCCAGAATTGTGAAAACACCGGAGTAAATAAATTTATGTTCGCTTCTACAGGTGGAGCAGTTTACGGTGAACAAGATTATTTCCCGGCCGATGAAAAACATCCTACTTCCCCGCTCTCTCCCTATGGAATATCAAAACTGGCTGTTGAGAAATATTTATATTTTTATAATGCTCAGTATAAACTGAATTATTCGATTCTCAGGTATGCTAATATTTATGGGCCAAGGCAAAATCCCTTCGGTGAAGCTGGTGTGATTGCAATATTCACAACTAAATTATTAAACGGCGAACAACCGATAATTAACGGAAGTGGAAAACAGACTCGTGATTATGTTTTTGTTGGTGACGTTGTTAAAGCAAATCTCCTCGCTTTAAAAGATAATAACACAGATATCTATAATGTGGGCACAGGACTTGAAACCAATGTGAACGAAATATTCAATAAATTGAATTCTATAATTGGCAAGGGCCAGCGGGAAAAGCACGGCCCTGCAGCTCCGGGTGAACAAATGAGAAGTGTTATTACTTCCGATAAATTATTTAACAAATTTAACTGGCGACCAGATACTAGTTTGCAGAAAGGGCTGGAAAAGACAGTACAGTTTTTCAGTAAATTAAAATATTATAGTTTGAAAGATTACTAATGATTAAAGAAGAATTTATAAAAAAATTATTTGAAAATGACAGGCGTTCTGTCGCAAGATCTATTTCTATTGTTGAAAGGAATAATCCAGAATCTGCAGAACTATTAAAAAATATTTTTGTAAAAGTTGGAAACGCTTACAGGATTGGAATAACCGGACCTCCCGGGGCAGGCAAAAGTACAATAACAAATCATCTTACTAAATTCCTGAGAAAGCAGGGAAAGACAGTCGGAATAATAGCTGTCGATCCAACCAGCCCTTTTACAGGTGGAGCACTTTTGGGTGACAGGGTAAGAATGTCTGACATCGGGCAGGACAACGGTGTTTTTATCAGAAGCATGGCAACTAGAGGAAGCCTTGGAGGATTGAGCAAAAAAGCGATCGATGCAGCCGATGTACTGGACGCTGCCGGTTATGATTTTGTGATAATGGAGACTGTTGGAGTTGGACAATCGGAACTGGACATTGCCCAGGCGGCTGATTCAACAATTGTTGTTCTTGTACCTGAATCGGGTGATGCAGTACAGGCTATGAAAGCCGGCCTGATGGAAATTGCCGATTTCTTTGTATTGAATAAGAGTGATCGCCCTGGTGCACAACAAGCTTCGGCAGCATTAAAGACTATCCTGGCGATGCGCGGACACAATGAACTTTCCTGGATACCGAATATAATAAGATCAATTGCCTCTGAAAATAAAGGAATTCCTGAAATTGACGATGAAATAAACAGGCATAAAGATTATCTTATAAAAACCGGAAAATTTAAACTAAACCGAGAAAAAAGAATGAGAGTGAGAATAAAGGAATTGGTCGAAGAAAAATTAAGAAGTGAATTATGGAGTGAAAGTAGGGAAAATTCTTTAAATTTGTCATTAGAAAAGGTAGTTACTGGAAATCTTTCACCATATCATATTGCGGAAGAATTACTGGTGAATTTTAAAAATCAAATTTGATCTTTATAAGAAAAAGGGAGAAGCAATGGAAACCTTGGAAAAAGCATTTATTCCTCAGTTAAATGAAAATCAAACTATTATTAGGGATACCATCAGAGAATTTGCAGAAAAGAATATAAAACCCAGGGTAATGGAGTTTGATGAAACGCAGGAATTTCCCATGGAAATTATGCGACAGCTCGGGGACCTCGGTTTCCTTGGAATTCTTGTGCCGGAAGAATACGGCGGTGCAAATCTCGGCTATATTGAATTTGCAACAATCATTGAGGAACTGGGAAGAGTTGATCCCTCTATTTCTCTTTCAGTTGCTGCGCATAACGGCCTGGGGACAAACCATATTAATATGTTTGCCAGCGAAGCATTAAAGAAAAAATATTTACCCGATCTGACAAGCGGCAAAAAAATTGCTGCCTGGGGATTAACCGAATCAGTTTCCGGAAGTGATGCCGGCGGGCTCAGAACCGTTGCTGAAAAAAAAGGCGACTATTATATACTTAACGGAAGTAAAACTTTCATAACCCACGGTACAGTCGGTGAGACAGCAGTAATAATGACAATAACCGATAAAACAAAAGGCAAGAAAGGAATTTCAGCCTTCATTCTTGAAAAAGGAATGGAAGGTTTTATTGTAGGTAAGAAAGAAAATAAACTCGGTATGCGCGCGAGCGATACTACACAATTAACTTTTGAAAACTGCAAAGTCCCGGCCGAAAATCTTGTAGGAAATGAAGGCGAGGGGTTTATTCAGGCAATGAAAATCCTCGAAGGCGGAAGAATTTCTATCGCAGCAGTAAGTATAGGACTTGCGCAGGGAGCGCTTGATGCGGCACTTAAATATTCCACGGAAAGACAACAGTTCGGAAAGCATTTATCAGAATTCCAGGCAATACAATTTAAATTGGCCGATATCGCGACAAATGTTGAAGCATCAAGACTATTAACTCTACGAGCCGCACATATGAAAGACAATGGCATTCCTAATACAAAAGAAGCCGCTATGGCAAAATTATTTGCAAGCGAAGTTGCAGAAAAAGCATCGAGCGAGGCTGTACAGATATTTCGGCGGTTACGGTTTTATTAAAGATTATCCGGTTGAAAAATTCTACCGAGATGTAAAACTTTTAACAATCGGTGAAGGTACTTCTGAGATTCAGAGAATTGTTATCGCGAGAGATTTACTTAAAGATTAAAATGGCTATAAAGTCTTTTCCATTTTCTCAGAGAAACTGATTAAAAATTATTATGAAAAAAATCGGACAGAAATTAAAAGAAAAAGAATCCTTCTTAAAAAGAGATGACAATTATAGAAACCTTCTGCGAAAACTTGAAGCCGAAAGAGCAAAAGTAAAACTCGGTGGAGGACAAAAAGCTATTGACAGGCATAAAGTTAAAGGCAAAATGACCGCGAGGGAAAGAATAGCCCTCCTGCTCGATGATGAGAAATCCTTTTTTGAACTCTCCACTTTTGCCGCCTACGGGATGTACAAGGAATACGGTGGCGCACCTTCATCCGGAACTGTTTACGGAATAGGAAAAATAAACGGTAAGAATTATTTAGTGGTTGCTAATGACGCAACGGTAAAAGCAGGCGCGTGGTTTCCGATTACTGCAAAAAAGAATCTGCGTGCACAGGAAATAGCTCTCGAAAATCATTTGCCTATTATTTATCTCGTAGACAGCGCAGGAGTTTTTCTTCCCCTGCAGGACGAAATTTTCCCCGATAAAGAACACTTCGGCAGAATTTTCAGAAACAATGCTGTAATGTCCTCAAAAGGAATTCCGCAGATAGCCGCCATTATGGGACCGTGCGTTGCGGGCGGAGCTTACCTCCCCATTATGAGCGACGAAGCATTAATAGTTGAAGGCGAAGGATCTGTGTTTTTGGCCGGTGCGCATCTTGTAAAAGCCGCTATAGGCGAAGTAATTGATAACGAAAGTCTCGGCGGAGCCAGGGTACAGTCAAACATTTCCGGTGTTACTGATTATATAATGAAAAACGATGATGAGTGCCTGAAGCAGATCAGGAGCCTGGTTACAAAAACAGGTGAAAATGATAAAGCAGGTTTTAGCAGAACAGAAAGTCATCCACCATCATTTCCTCCACAAGAAATTTATGGCGTACTGCCTGAAGACCCAATAAAGACTTATGATATGTATGACGTGATTGCAAGAATAGTAGACGACTCAGAAATTGATGAGTACAAAGCAGGTTATGGTAAAACAATCATCACGGCTTATGCGCGTATTGACGGTTGGGCGGTTGGAATTGTGGCAAACCAGCGCACGGTTGTAAAAACCGAAGCCGACAAGGGAGCAAGCGAGATGCAGGTAGGCGGAGTAATTTATTCGGACAGCGCCGACAAAGCAACCAGATTTATTATGAACTGCAACCAGAAAAAAATTCCACTTGTATTTTTGCAGGACGTAACTGGTTTTATGGTTGGCAGCCGCGCCGAACATGGTGGAATAATAAAAGACGGCGCGAAAATGGTAAATGCTGTTGCAAATTCTGTTGTGCCTAAAATTACAATTATTGTCGGTAATAGTTTCGGAGCTGGGAATTACGCGATGTGCGGCAAAGCATATGACCCGAGATTTATTTTTGCGTATCCTAATGCGAAAATATCAGTGATGGGCGGCTCACAGGCTTCAAGTGTTTTACTCGACATAAAATTAAAACAGGCACAAAAAAGCGGCAAAGCTTTTTCTGAAGCAGATAAGAAAAAACTTCTCGATGAAATTATGCAGTCTTACGAAGACGCGAGCAGCCCGCTTTACGCGGCAGCACGATTGTGGGTAGATGAAATAATTGATCCGGCCAAAACACGCGAATACATTTCAATGTCACTGGAAGTAGCAAACAACAATCCCGAGATTCCACGATTTAATCCCGGAGTAATACAAACGTGACAGGCTCTAGCGCATTCGCGTTTAAAGTTTGGATCTATATTTATTGCAATACTAACTTTATTTTTAGTTAGCCAAAACCTTCAGGCCCAGCAGAGTAAACTATCCAAAGGCGTAAATTATATTTCAGAATTCATCGCTTCAGATTATTTCAAAGATCTTTCAAAAACCAACAGTGATCTCGCTCTGGCAGATACTATTTATTTGAGAGCTGTGCATTATAAAAACTACGACTATTCAGAAGCTTTACTGGCTTTAACATTTGCCTGTGTTCCTTACAGAAAAGTGCCTGTAAAATTGCCATTACTAAACATAGTTTTGTACTACCCTTTAACCTCCGCCGACAAAGAGACATATTTAACAAAGAATGAAAATCTACCCCAAAATCTATACTTCGATTCTCCCTCTAACTCCTTTGGGGATAAGGACAAACTAGCACATTTTTTCGGCAGCGCATACCTTTCCTACTCGTCAAAAGTTTTTGATTTCGGAAATCTAATTGGTTATTTTGTAGAGTCTTTCGAGGATGAATTTAAGGTTCAGTCACAGATTGATACACGCGATATGATGACAAACACACTGGGGAATATTTTTGGCAAGATATTAAAAGAGAATAAGAATATTCTGCCGTCACAGGTTTTTATTTTACGAACTTTTCAATACCTGATAATCTTATGAAATCAGTATTAATAATAGACGACGAAAAAGAAATTTGCGAAAGCATAAAAATGATACTGGAATATGAAAACTACGAAGTTGATTATTCCACGAGCGCAAATGAAGGTTTATCAAAAATTTTTGACGGGAAATTTTCCGCCCTCCTGCTGGATATCCAGATGCCGGAGATGAGCGGTTTCGAAGTTATAAAAAAAGTAAAAGCAAAAAATCAGAATCTTGTCAGTCGTTATAATTTCCGCTCACAGCAGCCTTGAAAACGCTATAAAAGCGACAAAGCTGGGTGCATTCGATTTTATTGAAAAGCCTATTGACCGCGAAAAACTTTTAATCAGCACACGAAATGCGGTTGAGCAGACTAACCTAATTCAGGAAAATTCCGAGATAAAAAAATCGCTTAATTGGCGATGGTAAAATACTGGGCAAAAGCAAAGCTATCCAGAATATACTTGAAGTAATAAATAAAGTTGGGCCGCTGGATGCAAGAGTTTTAATAACAGGTGAAAACGGTACGGGTAAAGAACTGGTTGCACGCGCCCTTCATAACAAAAGTGAAAGAAAAGACAAACCGTTTATTGAGGTAAACTGCGCAGCTATTCCAAATGAATTAATTGAATCAGAATTATTCGGTCACGAGAAAGGTTCTTTTACAGGCGCTTCCCAGCAAAGAATAGGGAAATTTGAACTCGCAAATAAAGGAACAATTTTTCTGGACGAAATAGGCGATATGAGTCAACAGGCCCAGGCAAAAGTATTAAGAGCAATTGAGGACAGTAAGATTGAGCGAGTTGGAAGCGGCAAAAAAATTGAAGTTGATGTAAGACTTTTGTCAGCAACTAACAAAGAACTGAAAGCAGAAATTGAGAAAGGAAATTTCAGAGAGGATCTTTTCCATAGAATTAATGTAATTCCCATTCATATACCCCCGCTTAAAGACAGGACTGAAGATATCCCTATTCTCATTCAACATTTTGCGGAAGATATTGCTTCAAAGCACAAAAAACTTCCGGTAAAATTTGAAGACGAAGCTATAAAACTTCTTCAAAGTCAGCAGTGGAGTGGCAACGTTCGTGAGCTAAGAAATATAGTTGAGAGAATTATCATAATTGTTGATAAAAGAAGCATAGCAAAAAAAGATATAGAATTTATATTTTCTGCGGAGAATAATTCAGTAGGAGATATTATTGCCGATAGTAATTCATTTCAGGAATTTAAGGAAAAAGCAGAGAAAGCATTTATATTAAAACAGCTAGATAATAATGATTGGAATATCAGCAAGACTGCAGAAGTACTGGAAATTCAAAGAAGTCATCTTTATAATAAAATGAAAAAATACGGAATAGAGAAAGAGGAATAACTATGGGGAAAACAATTTTTTCTAAAATTATCAGTAAAGAAATCCCGGCCGATATCCTTTATGAATCAGAAACGGTAATGGCATTCAGAGATATCAAACCGCAAGCCCCTATACATGTTCTTATAATACCAAAAGAAGAGATTTCCGCGGTTACCGATCTTAAACGTTTTGAAAACGCAGGCTTGCTTGGAGAAATGTTTGATGCTGCAAATAGCATTGCAAAAAAGATGGGTCTCGACAAAGAGGGTTTCAGGCTTGTTTTTAATAACGGACGAAATGGTGGTCAGGAAGTTAACCATCTGCATATGCATCTGCTTGGCGGCAGACAGATGAAATGGCCTCCCGGCTGACTATACCTGCATGCTGAATATTTTTTTAAGAGCTTCAACCATCTTTTCTCTGAATATGGGCTTGGAAATAAAATCATTAAATCCTGCAGCTATGAATTTTTCTTTATCCCCAGGTAAAACATAAGCAGTTGCCGCGATAATAGGAATATTTTCATAACCAGGCATTTTTTGAATAATTTTTAGTGCATCCAGCCCGTTATACTCACCCTGCAGATTTATATCCATCACTATGAAATCAAATATTTCATTATCAAGCAGAGGAAGGGCTTCTTCAAATCCTACAGCAAATTTAATTTCTTTAAGCTCTTTCATCTGAACTTTAAAAAGAATCTGGGAATCAACCTGATCTTCTATATATAAACAGCGGTAATTTGAAAGTTCAAATTTACCTGTGCCTGAGTCCATAATTTCAACAGGCTGTTCTTCAGGAATTGTTACTTCTTCATCAATGTCATGCGTATTTGTAAACTCTTCCTCAATTTCCTTACTAATCGGATTTTCTTCTTTCGTTTCTTCAGTTATATTTTCTTCCTGCTGAGGTTCAGATTCATCACTTTCTACAACAACATCAGTTTTAGAAAATTCTATCGGGAAGATGAAATTAAAGTCCGATTTATCCTTTTCTTGTTCAACTGATTTATATTCACCGCTTAAAAGCTTTAATAACGAGTTTGCCAACCTGAGTGTAAGCTTTGATGTACCAAAATCTTTAGTGGTTTCGTTTTCAATTTCAGAAAATACTGCTTTGTAAATTCTCAGCATGTAATCGGACATATAGGAATAATTATCTCTTATAGAAATAATAAAGTTTCCTTTTTCATCCGGATAGGCAGATAGGTAAATCATCTTGTCTTTACTTGCATTTGCTGCAATTTTTGTAAGCAATACTATTAGATGCTGGAACTTTGTCTTATCAGTTTTAAATATTAATGATGAAGAAATTTTGCCGTAACCAAATTCTACATCCTTACTTCCTGTAATTTCATCTATATTATTTTGCAGGTAGTCTATAATTTCAGTGATTGCAACTTCAGAGATATCAAATTCTACATTATTTTTTTCAATATTCGTGTATTCGATTATAGAATTCATAGAGTTCAGTAATCTTTCTCTATTTTGGCTGATTATTTCAACAGACTCTTTTTGTTCAGAAGTTGGATTCTTAATTCCATCAGTCAGATCCTGCACAAATCCAAGAATAACATTTATAGGAGTTAATATTTCGTGGAATAAACTGGATAGGAAAGCAGGTTCATTTCTACTTTCAGTATTTTCTTTACCTTTTATGGTTGTATAAACAGGTTTTTCTACAATAACTTCTTTAACTACTTCTTTTATTTCAACTGGAGCTTCAGAATCGGATTTGGCCTGTAAGACAAGAGTAAAAGATTCCACATTTCCATCAAAATTGAAAACTGGTGAAGCGGAAACATTTGTATTGATTATACTTCCATCTCCTTTTTTAATTTTTAATTTTATTGTCTTTTCTTCAATCTTATCAGCTTTAAATATGGAATTATTAACAATTGCCCTGTCATCATTGTCAATATACGAGATAAAGGAGCTCTTGATAAATTCATCAGCAGAATAGCCAAGGTAATCTGCCGATGCACCGTTTGCAAAAGTTATGAAACCTGTTGAATCAGTTATAAATACAGGATCATGAGTGTTATCAAGGATAGACTTATAGGAAAGGAATTTCTTTTCAATTTCTAGTTTTTCGGTTACATTCCTGACTACATTATAATGTGCTTCTTTTTCCTGAAAAATAAAACTAATCCGGCTTAATTCAACAAATACCGAAGTGCCATCTTTCTTTTTATGGCGGTAAGGTCCTGAAAATTCCCCTGCATTTACTCCCTGATGCGACGTATCAAGCAACGTTTGAATATCTTCAGGTGTATACAGATCAGTAAGATCCATTTGTAAAAATTCTTCTTTTTTGTATCCATATAAATCCAGAGTTGCTTTATTTGCTTCCAGGAATCTTAAATTTTCAGTATCATAAATAAAGATAGGCTCAGGATTATTTCCGATTAAAATATCAAACATTTTACCTCGTTTGCTAATTAATTTTTCAATTTCAGAAATGTCCTCAACTTTTTCAAGGTAAAGTGAAATTCCTTCCGGTTCAAATTCACTATTTAGAATTTTTTTAATTTGTACAGAATTTTCCCCAAAATATTTTTCTTTGAGCTTACTCTGTATCTTTACTGTAAATAATTCCTCATCTCGGTTAGATTCACGAAATTCATCCGTTAACCTTACAATTTCCTCAGGGAGAATATTTCTGTAATTTAATTTCCTTAAATCGTGTATTTCTACTTCGAATAATTTACGAAAATCTTCCGTTGTTTGCTTAATTATCCCATCATTATCAATAAGACAAACTGCCTTTGGTAAATATTGGAGCAGGTTTTCAGATGTATTTAGGAATTCTGTAACTCCCATTTCGTTTCTTTTAGATTTTGCTTCCTGGGTAACTCCAATGATGGCGATTACTCTATTGTCTACATCTCTTAACGGAATTTGAACAGTCTGTTGATTATCACCTGATTTAAAGCCCTTCACAGGGACACCTTCGGAAACTACAAATTTCAAAGATTTTTTAATATAAGAAATTACAGAAGTATAGAAATCAATCAAATGTGATGGCAAAAAAGAACTAACAGATTCACCATCAAGTTGTGTGATTTCAATACCAACGCTTTTTGCTAATTTATTGTTAACAAGCTGATAATTTCCTTCTGCATCTTCTACCCAGAATATCTCCGGAATTTCATTAATAATTTTCTGCAGCTTTTCTTTACCGATATATGTAAAAGGATAGAGTGAACTGATTTCTTCTATTAATGATAATACTGTGGCATTATTAATAACATCTTTTAATTCTTCGCTGCTGGCAAGAAATGTAGTCTTCCCGGTATCAGGGATTTTCTTATCATCCTGTCCTATTCTGCAAAAAATAAAAGTTTCATTTTTTTCTACATATGAATTTAATACAAGCTTAACTTTTAGTTTTTTATTATCTGGTAGAATTATGCCAGCTTCAATCGATAACGGAACTTCGATTGGTAATTTGTTTTCTAAAATATTTTTAAACTCTTGAGATGATTTTTCGTCTAAGATGGAATAAAGGTTGGATTCTTCTTCATTAGGATTTAAGAACTCTGAAATTTTTTTGTTATACGACAGAATATTCCCGGCTGAATCAAAAACTAAGAATGGCTCTCTAATGTGTGGATAAAGAGCTGCAAAGAGATTGCTATTTGACTTATTTTCGGCCTCCACTTCTTATTCACCAAGATTTAATAATTGTTATTTTGTCTTTGAAATAAAGGGACTAAATAGTCGCTCCAATATCTGGGAAATTTATCTGCCGAGAGGGTATAATTCACAGGAAGATTCGGTCCCAGTGCTAACTAAATCATCATTATATGAATCAATATTTCAATTTACATTCACGATCTTTAGATTATTATTGATGATATACCATCTATTACTAAAAATTAAATTTATACTTTTTATTTGTTGCATTCAGAATTTTCTATTATGAATTGTGTTTAAGAAGGTCTACATAATATGTTCTTGATTCTCCATTTTCTAAATTGTTGATATATATATATACAACATTATTTTTATTGTCATAATCATATTGGGCTTTTTTAGTTCCAATTATCTCTGCGTTAAGTGTTACATTTTCGGCTTTTGTATTTAGATTGAGCTGAATGACAAGATTATTAATAGTTCCTTTTCTCGGATTTGATACTGTTAATACAATACGATTTGGACCTCGTTTTCCAGTCCAAATTTCAACTTGTCCCTTTTTTGCATACCAAGATTGTATTTCCTTACCGGTTGCAATCCAGAATTTTTTCTTTTTCAAATCCTTAATAACATCATTCACAACTCCAATATTTTGTGGTGCACATTGATAGTTGGTATGCATTTTGAATAAATATAAGCCCCCTTCAAAAAGCACTCTGTCAAGGTCTTCTTGATAGGTATATCTCTGGAAATCTGGCTGTTTAAGTCCATAATCGCGGATTATTTCATAATCATCTCTTGCCGTTTTAGAAATTGTAGTTATCGCGTCGTTTCCCAAAATAATATTATTTGGAACAGATCTATCAGTTAAGGAATCAGTAATGACGTATCTATAACCATCTTTAATGAGTGCGTTTAATGTTTGCTTATCGAACAATCCATATAAGGGATAGGCACCATAAACCGAATCACCTGTAACTTGCTCGAGTGTGGCTTTTGCATTTGCTAATTTATGAGCTTGTTTATTATAATCATTTAAAGAGTTTACAGTATCATTAATTGAAGCCATATATCCAATGTCTACCAATGAACCAACTTCACCATATCTTTTTATGGATTTAATCAAACTTTTATTTGATTCAGCTTGTTCAGGGGAAATGAAGAATGTAGCCTTGACTTTTTCACTTTCAAGGATTTTTATTAAATTGGTAATATTATCCGGAGAATTAGTAATTGCAGGAGCAATCATTGCAGCAGCATTATAACCTACTGGCCAATCTTTTGCAAATGCTATTGGCTTATATGTAAGCCATTTAATTGAATTGTTAAAAAGCTTATCAAAATAGATATAATCATCCTGTACGCCTATGACAGAATTAATTTCAAAACCCATCCAGACAAAACGTCCGCGCCCATAATTGCCGTATACAATTCCTGCACTCTTTTTAATATTATCTCTCACCAAGCCATCTTGGAGGCGATAGTTATACCAAAAACTTGCCTGTATTGATCTTGGGTCCATAACCTCAACAGAAATTGGTCTGTCCCAGGTAGCAACTTTTAATGGATAGCCGGTTGGGATACCGGCAGTTAATGGGAGCCCGCCCCTTAATGTATGAATTTTTGTAAAAGTATCATTATTGATTTCATTAGAGAATTTTACCCCGAAAACCTCAGAGAAAAAATCCCAGCCTCTCCACTTTCCATTATCTGAAAAAGAGGCAATACCGCTAGTTGCAAAGACACTTCCGCCTTTGTCAATATATTTCTTAATCTCCATAATCTCTTTATCACTAAGTGATTTTGAACCGGGCAAAACTAAAAGATCATATTTATATTGACGCCCCAATTCAATTGTACTATCAGATATGATATCATACATTAAATTCGCATTATCAAGAAATTTTTTCCAGGATGAAATATTATCGTTTAACCAGGTACTTCCCTCGGGAAACATATTTTCGGTATACTTAGAATACAGAATACCAACTTTGACTTTGTTCCCAGAAATTGCATTTTTTACTACCCCAGCATCAGGAATTAATTCGTTTATGCTAAATCCTCCGTAGACACCACGAAGTACGAAGAAATAAGTTAGAATTCCACCAACCAAAATAATCAATCCACTAAAAACAATGAGAAACTGGTTGATTTTCACTCGCCTTGGTTTTAATGGTGTTACATTCGAATTTAACGCCACTTTAATTCTCCACTATTTTTGTCATCTTTCGTGTCTATATAGCCTTCCTTCGTATATTTTAAAAATCTTGCATCAGCATATTTTCTTCCCTGTTCAGAACTATGAGCATATCCTTGCCCCGTATACCTTTTTTGTGATGCGTATTCAGGTCCCCTTACCGGAGTTTTAACTTTGTATTGTTGTGGCTGGGGATTATATCGGGAAGACATTGGCTGCCTTTGCTGAACAAATATTGGCTGACGTTCTACAAAGGTTGTACGTCCAGGTGCCCTAACAGTAGATGTTTTTTCCTGCTGCTGTGGTGCTGCTGAAGGTGTAATTAATTCTCCATGGACTTCCTTCTGAGGTGGATACGAAGTATGCTGTCCCTTTGCCTCTCTAACCTTATATAGGATATATGCACCAATAGCCAATATAAATGTACTTATTGTGGCAACAAGGATAATCGTTGATAAAATCGGAATTAGTTCCATTATAACCTCTTAGTTTTACGTCCCAAAATAATTTTAAGTTTTCATTCCTACTCTCTCAAGTTTTCCCCAAGTCATTTTGATTCCTAAAAATTCTTCTACAGTCGACATAAGCTTACAAACATCAATAATAAGGATGAAAAACATTCTATAAATAAGTGAATATCCCACAAGTCTAAATTCTTCTTTCTCCACAGCAATACAGTATAGTGCTGTTACAAGATCGAGTAATGCAAGACCTGCCCACCAAAAGAAAATTAAACTTGTGAAACCAAAAAAGATTGCCGCAACAATAAAAAATAGGTTTGTGGCAATATTCATAGCTGGCCAAATTAATGCTTCGAATGCCATAGTCCATAGGATAAATGTATCACCAAAATTAATTGATGGATTCACCATTAATTTTTTATGTTTCCTAATAGACTGAATAATTCCCCGCGTCCACCTATATCTTTGTTTTAAAAGCTGATTTAGTTTTTCCGGTGCTTCGGTAAATGATATAGAATTTGGTTCGTAATATATCTTCCAGCCATCTGCTAGCATTTTTAATGTTAAATCAGCATCTTCTGCAAATGTCATGCTAGAATAATATCCAGCACCCTCAATTGCTTTTTTTCTAAAAAGCCCAATAGGTCCTGGAATGATATTTACCAACTTAATAAAACTCTGTGCGCTACGTGCTAGATTTAAACCTTCAATATATTCGAGCGCTTGAAGATCTGTAAATAATTTTCCTCTATTTAAAACTTTTACGTTTCCTGCCACAGCACCAATTTCAGGATTCGTAAAATGACGAACCGCGACCTTAATTGAATCAGGAGAAAGTTGGCTATCCCCATCCATGCAAAGAACAAATTCTGCTTTTGAATATCTTATTCCAGCATTAAGAGCCTGTGATTTTCCTCCATTAGGTCTATTTATAAGTGAAATCTTAATATCATTGTATAACCCTTTTTGATAACCAACTAATTTTTCTGCTACATTTTTAGTTTTATCAGTAGAGCCATCATTAACTATTATTATTTCATAATTTGAATAGTCAAGAGCCAGTAAGGACGAAACCGAATCTGCAACCACTTTCTCTTCATTATAAGCTGGTACTATTATGGACAAAAATGGGTAAAATCCGCTTCCAGGTTTATAGGTATAATCATTTATATAAAAATATGCTAATATAAGAATAGCAAAATATCTGATTAGCAATACAAATAGAAATATAACAAGTGCGACAATTGTTGAATACTCAATTAAAGAAGAGGAAGTTAGTATAGTTCTTGGTATAGAGTAAATAATTACAAGAATAAGGATTAAAGAAAAAACCCCTGAAAATATAATTCTACGAAGGTATTTTTTCCCATTTTCCTGCTCTACATCATTATTATCTAGGGGGGGCAGGATTATTTTTGATTTAATAGTTGGCTGTCCGGTTTTCATAATTATTTGGTGCTTATATATGCATTATGAGTCAAAATTAGTGCCATCAAAACATTACTAAATCCTTAAAAATAAGACATTTCCGTACTTATACTTGTTACAGTTTAAGATATAAAAAAATGATGTATCATTATTATACGAAACAAACTAATATGAATTTATGCAGAACAACTGAAGAAAACATAGAGAATAATTAGAAATCCCACGTTTAGAATTAAGATAAAGGTAAGGTTCTTGACATTGCGTCTTCATTTTCAGAGATTCAGATGAAATCTCATATTTATTTTAATTTAAATAAAAAAACAGATTATTAAAAGTTGTCTTTTTGCCCTCTAGCAACATAATATTAAAGTGACCAATATACTGCCAAGTAACTGGAAACCGAATTATACCCGAAATTATTTTGTGCTGTGCTTCCAATCCTCAAACTACCTTGAATTGAAAATGCGTCTGCCAACTTCAAGTTTGTAAGCCCATATATTTCACGTATAATTGTATCTGAATTAGAAATCATTCCTATCCTTCCACCTATAGTAACTGTCGCATTCTCATTTTTAATTAGGTCCCAGTCAGAATAAATACTGTGCGATGAAAAGCCTTGTGGGGAATAATATTCGGCAACCGTACGTAAATAACTTGAAGAATAATAGTCATAACCTATTATTAATTCCGGATAGAAATATTTCCCAATTCTAAAATCAAAATTTAGCCCACTGTTATCCAGAGGTAATGTTAAATAAGTAACATCTGAGGAAATTCTTATTCCACTGGAATGAAGGTAGTTTGCGCTTAAACCATAAGTAGTAGCATACTGTCTTGAACCAACCAAGGTTGGTGAAAACACTACTAGTGCTGCATCAGCTTTTGAATACGTAGCATTTACAGAATACAAATCGGGTTTTTCAATTCGAATATATCCATTAGCAATTGGTTTTGTATCATTATTTCCATAGTAAGAACTTCCAAAGCCCACTCCCATAGATACATTAGGAGTTAATCTCAAACCAATATTCCACCTGATGTTATTATAATTTGCAGAAAGCGTATTGCTTTTTAGTGTATTTCTAAATGCCTCAGCACCAAGAGATAGAAATTGTGTTACTCCCAAATCAATTCTTAATCCTTGTGTAAAATATTTAAACCCAAAATTATCCCCGTAATAACTAGCATAAGGAGAAATCAAAGTATAGTATGGGAAAGTGTCCAAGATACCGCTAAACCCTGTTACGGGTAGCCACCCCTTTCTCTGTACTATCATTTCCGTTTGTGAGGAGTCCAGGCTCATATTATCAAGAATATTATTGTATGTATCTCTTGCATTACTATAATCTTTCATCCTGGCATATGAATCACCAAGATACATATTTACACTAAAATCCTTTGGGTTATCTTTCTGCAATTTTTCAAACGCAGCCAAGGCTTTTACAGAATCGCCCATATAATAGAATGTTTTTGCTCTTTGTATTGCAACGTCATTGTCATAATCTTGATTAAGAATTTCATCATAAAGCTGAATTGCTTTTTCATAATGACGAGCACATACATTTGCATCAGCATATTCCCGTGTTATTAGTATATTAGGCTGTGCTTTAGCAATATATTCCTCATACTTTGGTAGCGCTTCTTCGCATTTATTATTATATGCAAAATCTCTTGCTTCATATAATATTGCAAGTGTTTTTTCCTGTTCGTATCTGGATTTCTGAAGTTCAAGATCATTTTGCAATTGAATTACAATGTCATTAAACGGATCGATTGATTTTATTTGGTCCATATAAGTCTGTGAAACCGCAAAGTTATTTTTTTGCATTTCAAGTGATGCTTTACTTACCAAGGCATCTATATTTTCAGGTTGATTCGAAAGTATGTTATTAAGATAAGTGTCAGCCAAATCAAGGTCCCTACGTAACCAAACTGCCATTTGTGCGCGAAGTAGTTGATATTTTAAATTATCAGGTTTTTTGGCAAGTAATTCATCAAGTATAGGTATAGCCTCTTCAAATTCTCTATTCCAGCTTAGTACTTGCGCATATTTAAATAACATATCGTTATCATTCGGATTAAAATCAAGATATTTTTCGTAAAGAGGAATAGCACTATCATACTTCTGTAATCTTGAATAATAATCGGCCAGTTTCAACATTGCATTTGTGTTACTGGAATCAGCCGCAAGCTGTGCTTTAAATTCTTCAATTTTAAGATTGTAAACACTATCCATTATGCTGGTAACATTAGTCAGGTATTCATGGTAAGTTTCTGTCTTAGTAGTATCTCGTGACATCAAAATCTTTAACTGCTCCCTGGCCTCCTCATATCTTTTTGCTTTAATAAGTTCTTCGACCAGTGTAAACCTTAAGTCATTGTTAGAAGGGTTACGTTTTAGCTGTCTATAATGTTTATCAATCGGGTAAACAAACTGAGCCTGAGGTACCGGCATACCATAATTATATTTTACTGAGGTATCATTGATTGTATAATGATATCCTCTACCTCTGGCCTGATCTAACCCATCAAGAGCTTCCTTAAAAAATGGTTTTAAAGCCAGAGCATGTTCAAAAGCATCAATAGCAATCCTGGTTTTACCAAGCCACATTGAAAAATACCCAAACTTTGACCATAGTCTCTGATCATTAGGATATTTTTCAGTATATTTTTTTAGGATAGGCCAGCCTTTAGCTATATGCTCATTCTTAGCAAGAATTTCAGAATAACGTATAATTTCATCAGCTGATGCTTCTTCTCTGGCCAAGTATTGATCATACCAATCTTCTGCTAAGTCCCAATCTCCAAGTCTTTTGTAATCCTTACCTATTTCAAGATAGTTCACGGCAATTTTTGGGTTAATTGCTATTTCTCTTTTATGACCTTCAATATTATTATAAAGTAGTGATTGCCATGCTGCTGTGGCTCTAGCAAGATTAGCACTATATTCCTTATTACTTGGTTCAATTTTCAACGCCGATTTATAATCATAATCAGCATTTTCATAATCTCTCCTTTTTTCATAGCAAATCCCCCTTAGATTATAGCCTATAGATTCCTGTGGACGTGCAGATATATAACGGTTTAAAAGGTCGATAGCTTCACCATATCTACCGTACTGCATCTGCCGAAGGCTCTCTGTTTTTAATGCATCAATGTTTGACTGTGCGTTTGTTACAGAAACTAATGATACTGCTAGAAAAAGAACTATTTGAAAGATTAAGTTTTTCTTCATCATTCTTATTTTATTGAATTTCTACCTTGTTTTTAGCCTGAGTCTCTTCGGATAGAAGTTGTTCAAATATATCATCAGCATTCGTAACTGTTTCATCAACTTTTACTGCACAAACAGATATATATTTTAACACTTCATCAACGTATTCTTTATTATGGCTTGGAAGATTTGATTTTATTTTTGCAATTAAACCTGTAATTTTTCTTGTATCTTCTTTGGTTAACAACACGATTACTTTATTGTCAAGGACACAAATTTTATCTTTTTTATCCGTTGAAAGTCGAATTGCATTTTGTAGATGTGCTATAGTAAGAATGTCTTTTTTTTCAGCTAATTTGTCAAGGTGAAATGACAATATTGTAAAAACCTGCCCGGTACTATTAAATAGTGCTATCTGGTTATTTAAAATCAATTTAAAGTCATTTAGGCTGTAATAGCTATTGAAAAAAGTCGTATCTGCTGGAATATCCATATCTACAAGGGATTTATATTTTGGAGGAATATTCTCAGGTTGTTCAATCTTACTCTCATTTGATTTATTCATAACTAAGGTATCCGTAGCCACAAAATTAACTGTAATTCCTTTATAAGGTTCTATCTGGTAATTAGCTGTATATTGACCTTCAGTGTGCCCTATATTAGGAGTGATTGTAATCTCCCCTGTATTCCTAATGCCGCTAGAATCTTCATTTTTTTTTAGATAAATAATACCTGTTGATAATGAAGCAATTGAATCTACAATGGACTGAGCAGTTTGCGTTGCTGGATCGCCTAAAAGAAACAAACTTGTTATTCCCGCTTCTTCTATCTCTTCACATGTTCTTCCAAATGACTGTTGAAGGAGTCCCAAATCAAGGAAACCGACAAATGGTGTCAATTCATCAAAGACAATTTTATTAGGCTGATATTGATTAACAACAGTAATGATATCATTCATGTATTCATCTAAAAAATCATCCGGATTATTTACTTCATATAAATCTGATGGAGGTGCCACCCTCACAACAATAATTTGATTCTGGTTCATATAATGCTGGAGATCAAAATCAATTGATGCAGCTTGTATCATTAGATCTTTTGGCCGCATGCTCGTAAAGTAAAGGCAAGTTTCTTTTTGTCTAGCACATTCCATCGCATATTGTAAGCCGAGTAACGTTTTACCAGATTTGTGAGCGCCTAATAACAAATAGGTCCCTCCCCTATAAAAACCACCCCAGGCATTATCTACAAGTGGGATACCAGATTGCAATAATTGTATTTTTTGCTTCATAACTCAATCTATATTTTTCTTTTGTTAAAGCGATTTTTGTGCCGAAGTTAATCCAGACAGAAAAGCTCTATAATGCAATAATTTGGGTATTTTGGGTGATTATACAGAGACAGGCAAAAATTTGAATGTCTTATTTTGCAACAGATCCCGTCTTATTTGTATTAGATATATTATAGATAAGTCTCGAGTTTCACTATAAAGCAGGCTGCTTTTTATAGGTTTATAGTATGAATTCTACCGGTTGGAATAATAACCAAATACAAAAATTGCAGTGGCATTACTACCAATTGTTGGTTCGTTCGTTATGTAATCATTTATATCATCATAATATTTTATATCCGACGTATTAAAATAATTATACTGAAAATTTTTTCTTTTTATGTCATAATCTTTTAATACGTTTTCTGGTGCAGGTCCTCCAGATAATGCGCCTGGCAGATATCCATTATTAAAATAAGCAACCTGGGAATGGATATGTTTTGGATAGACAGTACCTATGTTATAAATAAAGGAAAGCCCCCAGGGATTTCTTCCCAGCACATAGTCTCTTTCATAAACAGCTAGAGAATCAAAACCGTTTTTACCTGTCAATCTCTTATATAAGATATCCTGCAATGCAATGCCTAGGAACGAATTTGTTGTCCCCCAAGTAAAGGCCATTCCTTCCCTGAAAACTGACTTATTCTTATTTGCGTTAAACGCAGACAGATTATTTAGTATATATTTACCAAAGCGTGGAATATATTTAGCGATATTGTAATCTGCCAAAGAATTTATATCACCCCAACTCCACCAATAATCTGACCCTGTGCTATCCGCATAGTTTGTTGCATCTTTAAGATATTTATGATTACGAGTAGTATTATAAAGTTCGATAGCTCCAAGTGCTAATTTCCCCAAAAATCTGGAATCCTGATAAAATCCGGATTGGCTACTGTCAATGTCGGGGACATTATTTCTAATTGAATATAAATTTTCAGCAGCGGTAAGACATTTTTTGGAAAAATCTTCCGCGTTAAATTCCTTTTCCCAAATTCTTGAAGCAAGTGACATAGTAGCAGAATAAATTCCTATCTGGTTTTTTCCAATTCCAACATAACCAGGTCTGTCATATCTGAGCGTATCATTTTCAGGAAGCCTCCAACCAACTTCATGATCGCGAATGTCCTGTACCTGGGTTATCAATTTGTATTTGGAATAATTAGCACGGAGCATCCAATCCAATCCAACTTTCGCTTCTTCAAGAATATCCGGGACACCATTATTATTGTTATCAAAACCAAATTTTTTATTATCGAACTCATACGCAAACATCATCATATAAGTTGTATAAGCCGTAGTAGAAAGAAATTTTATATAGTCACCAGCATCATGCCATCCACCGGTCAGGTCCACCATCCCACTGATAGTTGAGTCTCCTACAATCCTTGATACATCTGATAAGTGACAGGGTGCGTGCAGAATAGGCTCTGTAGGACCGCACCTTTGTGCTTTGTAGAACAGCATCAATGAATCTACAACATTGTTATAAACACCATTCCCTATTTTAAATGGCATTGATCGCCTTCTACCTACCTCAACAACGTAACTTCCTTCTTTCTTAATTTTTGAAAAATCAAATGAATAACAGTATTTGAATTTGTCGTATTCATAAACAGAGTCAATAAATTTCCCTTTGTAAACATCATTACCACTCTTTCTATCTCTAATAACAAAAGTATTATCTTCTATTGGACCTTCGGAAAAAGCCACACCGGTTTTAAGATCGCCGGGCAAAAAGCCAACCTGGTTAACCCTTACAAATACAGAATCATATTTTGAAACTTTGCAATTAAAAGGAGTGGAGGCTATTATTATAACTATAAGTAGTTGTACTAAAAAAATCATTTAGATTTATGTTTTATTTTAAAACTCTGATAGTCTATTATACAAAAAGAATAAATTAAAAAATATTGTTTTATGACAATTTAAGGTAAGGTTTAGTTCTGGGAAGAAATAATTTGAGTTACTTTATTCATAAAGTTTTCTTTATTTATCGGCTTAGGTAAGTAATCATCCGCACCTTGGGATAGGAATTTTTCTTTATCAGTCTTCATGGCATAGGCAGTTACCACCAGTACGGGGATTCTTTTATTCTGCAAATTAGTTCTAATCTCATCTAGAATAATGCTGCCGTTTATTTTCCCTGGCAGATTTATATCAAGGATCAACAAATCGTATTCATTTTCATATAGATATTTTAACCCATTGTCTCCATTACTGCAAATATCTATTTCAAATAATTCTCTTAAATATACTTTATAAATAAGTTGCGTATCTATATTATCCTCTATTAAAAGAATTCTTTTCTTCGTTTCAACGGATTCTTCATAATTCATAGAAGCGCACACAAATTTATTATTATATTATAAGATATTTAATTTATTCAGGATTTTTTAGGAAAATTTGTTCCCATAATTTCATCCCAAAGAGGTGAACTTACACCATACCCTTTTTCCGGATTTTCAAAATGATGCCTTATATGGTGTTTTTTAATAGCAAGCCAGAACTTACTGTGCATATTAAAATGATGTACAGCATAATGGCTCATATCATAGACGAGATATCCGGCAATAAAACCCACGAAGAACGGAGCCACAAGTATAATTCCAAATATTGATTCGAACAGGAAGTAAAATAATGATGCCAATGGTAAACTTACGGATGGAGGCATAACAAGTCTTTTAGAATCGCTAGGGTAATCGTGATGAACACCGTGAAATATAAAATGAATTTTCTTGCCAAATTTTGATTTTGCGGGAAAATGAAAAACAAAGCGATGTAGAGTATATTCAGTTATAGTCCAAACAAATATCCCTACAAGTATCAAAGAAATAATAGTATCAGCACCTAGAACAAAATCAGCGATTGCTTTATAAAGGAAATATACAATTACAGGTATATATATAAAAAGGGGCACTGTAAAATGTACCTTGGATAATGCTTCCAGGAAATCATTTTCAAACATTCTAACAGTTTCATCTTTATTAGATACAAAATTCTTGGCCATACATTTCAATCTCCCACTTTATCTTTAATTTGGAGGTAAATTTAACAAATATAGGTTAAATGCCAAAGTCAGATTAAACAAATATTAACTCGATCATAAATTCACAATTAAAATAAGAATATTCGCATTCCAGCTAATTTTTGCTAAATTTTCTTACAAACTTAGCATAATTTAGCTTCTTCCAACAATTCTATAATAACTTTTTCTTTTGTAAGAAGAAATGCTATTAATCGATTATTAAAAGCAATTGCCTGAATCGGTCTGACAAACAACACTCCCCCATTTTGCTTTAGATAATCAATCCCTTTATTAATATCTTTAACCTCATAACAGAAATGCTGTAAAGAATTTCCCTTCTCCAACCATTGAGCTGATGGAGAACTTTCGTCTATCGGCTGTATTAATTCATAAACCAATCCATTAATTTTTTGATCCTCAATAAATAATAAATGGACTCTTTGATTTGGGTCATAAATAACTTCAGTAATTTTTTCCATTTTCAGAACGTTCACATAGAATTCCGCACTCTTTTCAATATTCTCTACTACAAGTCCTACATGATTAAATTTCATTTCCATTTTATTTGCCCAATGTATTTTAAATACTGGTTAAATTTAAACAAATCGTATCTATTTTCTTTAATAATTTTTGATTTAAATTTTCTACTACGAACAATATTGGAAGAAAAAATGAATGGAATTATATCACTAAATTATGCCAATTAATATGTTAAATTTATTTGAATTTTGTCTCCGGGTAAATAAAACAATTATTGCCCGTAATGTTTGATTCTTTCTATTTTATCCAATAAGAAGTATATTACATGGAATACTTAGAGTAAATGAACATTCTTTTCTAATCAATAATAGAAATAATTTAGGTAGCAGAATAATTGAAACTATTGGAGCCCCGCCTATGGACGAATTCAAAAAAATATTTGCAGAAGCTCTGGAAATAAGCGAAAATGAAATTTCAATGGATGCAACATTGGATAGTTTCCCAACATTTGATTCACTGGCGATGGTAATTATTTTGGCAAAAATTGATGAAGATTTTGGTAAGCAATTAAAATCTGAAGAAATCAGGGAGGCCAAAACTGTAAATGATCTATATATATTAGTGGAGAAAGCATAATGAAGGTCAAACTTTCCGGACTTTCTATTTCAGCAATTGCATCTACCATACCTAAAAACTCGGTAGATTTTTCCGATCTCATCGAAAAATTTGGGGAAACGGAAATTAAAAGGATTACAGTCAGTACTGGAATCTCTAAGCTCAGAACAGCTGAAAAAGGTGTTTGCACATCAGATTTATGTGAAGCTGCAGCAAGATTTCTATTTGAAAAACTGGATGTTGATCCGCAATCATTTGACGGTATTGTCCTGGTTTCACAAACATTTGATCATATTATTCCGGCAACATCTGCTATTCTTCAGAATAAACTCGGACTTCCCAAAACAGCGGTTGCGTTTGATATCCGTTACGGATGCTCAGCTTATATTTATGCTATTTACCAGGCTTCAATTCTTATTGCTTCGGGAAGTTGTTATAAAGTTTTAGTTTTGGCAGGAGATGTTATTTCTCCTACTCTAAACAAATACGATAAAGCATTAAAAATGGTGATGGGTGATGCCGGCAGTGCTACAATTGTTGAAAAAGGAAATGATACTTTGTCGTTTAACATTATGACGGATGGTGCAGGATACGATAGACTAATAATCCCGGCAGGAGGATCGAGATATCCTCTAGATGAAAATTCAGGTAAAGAAACAGAAAGAGAAAACGGGAACATTCGTTCAGATGAAAATCTTTATATGGATGGAATGGAAATTATGAACTTCTGCTTAAGAGAGGTTCCTAAAATTGTGGATGAAGTTCTTGAACTTTCAGAGTGGAAGAAAGAGGATGTTGGAATTTTTGCAATGCATCAGGCGAATAAATTCATTGTTGATTATATAAGAAAGAAAATGAAAGTCCTGCCTGAAAATGTGCCTGTTGTTGTTGGTGAAATTGGGAACACCGGGCCGGGTACAATTCCTCACCTTTTTTCTGTGGAACATAAAAGATTAATTTCAGAGAAAAGACTTTCAAAATCGGTTATGTGTGGATTTGGTGTTGGATTTTCCTGGGGCGCTATAACGGCAGATCTTTCAAATACTAAATTTTTCGACCCGGTTGAATTATGAGTATAAAATTTGAATTTAACAATAAACGATTTGTAGTAACCGGTGCATCATCCGGTATTGGAAATCAAGTTGCAAACGAACTTGCTAAGGCCGGGGCAAAAGTTTTTGCTATCGCAAGAAGAGAAAGTAAACTAAAAGAACTTCAGGATAAATACCCGGATAACATTGAAATTGCGGCAATTGATGTAACAAATTTTGATGATTTAAAAGACCTCACTTGATAATTATTCAGAGCGGGGAAAAATTGATGGAAGCCTCCATGCTGCCGGCATTAATAAATTCACTCCACTTCGTGTATTTGACTGGAAAGTTGCTGAGCAAATAATCAAAACCAGTTTATATGCTGGAATTGAGCTAGTACGTATTTTATCACAAAGAAAGATTACTGCCGAAAAAAGTTCACATATTCTTATATCATCAGTAGCAGCAAATGAAGGACCGATGGGGTTTACTGCTTATTCTGCGGCAAAAAGTGGCCTTTTAGGTGCGATTAGACCAATGGCAATGGAGCTAGCTTCAAAAAATATTCGGGTAAACGCAATAAGTCCAGGCTGGATTACAACAGAGATGACCAACGGAATTGAAAATTATTACCCTGTTGGGATTGATGAAATTATTGCATCCCATCCTCTGGGTATCGGTTCTCTTGAGGATGTTTCAAACCTCGCATTATTTTTATTAAGTGATGAATCAAAATGGATTACAGGAGCAAATATTGTAATCGATGGTGGTTATTCTGTAAGATAAATATAGAGAGATAAATGAATCAACAAATTGTAGACCTAATTGTCCAAGTATCAAATGACCTGAATGAGCAGTTAAAAAATAAAATTGAAGTCGATAAAAGAGAAAATGCAATTTTATTCGGAGATGATGGTGTACTTGATTCACTCGCTCTGGTAAATCTTGTGGTACTGGTAGAAAGTGCTGTGGAAAATAAATTCGGGAAGCCGATTATTCTGGTTGATGGTGTAAACGGGAATGAGAAACAAACTCATTTTGCCACCGTTGGCTCTCTTGCTGAATATATTGAGAACTTGATTTAATCCCTTTTCTTTAATTAAGGGACGGGAAAATATGCATCCTATTTTTTTTAAGCCCAGATTACGTACTAAATTTTCAGACGATCTCGAGAAGATTTTCTTTTTTAATGGGAATCAGAAACGACACCTGGAACGAATAAACCAGGCAGTAGGAAAATATGGTGACATTAAGCTTTATAACGACAAAGGCTTTGTAAAGTTTGATTTTACAAACCTTACAAGCTTTAAAACAATATTCAGCCTTGATGATGAAAATTCTGAGAAAGCAAATTTACTTGGAGTTTTAATTTATCGACAAACTCCAATTGACAACATTGAGTTGATTCACATGGCAGTAAATGAAGCCTGTTCTTTTGGAGGAGAATTTTCAAATGAAGAAGTCTCTTTCAGGATGATTGAAAAAATCAGGCGTGATTCATCAAAGAATAAATTGATTAAAACATTTACACTTCCCTATAAAAAGACTAAGCTTTCAATAAATCAGAAATTAACAAAGAGTTCGGTTTAATAAATTATTACTTTACCTTTTCTTACAAAATATGGATAAAGATAAAATTAAGTTACTTCTTATTTCAACGTTTAATATCCAGAACCTTGCAAATTATCTCAATAATAATGAAAGTACTCCGGCAGTTAGTTCAAAAGTAACAACTTTTGGGCAGGTAATACCCACTTTACTCGATAGCCAGATCAATAAAGATGATTTTGATGGCGCAGTTGTATGGACGCAACCGGAATTACTGATTGAATCATTCAATAAGCAACTGAGCAATGAGAAAATTTCAATTGATGATGTTTTAAACGAGGTTAATGCTTTTGCCGATGCCGTTATTTCATTTTCTAAAAAAGTACATTACATTTTTATTCCAACCTGGACACTTCCTCCCTATCATCGCGGTTACGGATTACTGGATTTCAGAAATGGCATTGGAATATCGAATACACTATCGAGAATGAATTTAGGATTAGCAGACAAATTTGAGCAATTAAATAAAATCTATTTAATGGATTCAAACAGGATTCTTATAAATGCCGGTATTGATGCTCAAAATCCGAAGCTCTGCTACATGGGTAAAATTCCATATAGCAATGATGTCTTTAAGATAGCAAAAGATGAAATTAAATCTGCGATTAATGCAATCAGGGGAAACTCTAAAAAATTAATAATTCTCGATTTAGATGATACTCTCTGGGGAGGTATTGTTGGAGACGTTGGCTGGGAAAATCTTCAATTAGGCGGTCATGATCATATTGGTGAAGCATTCTCTGATTTTCAGAAAGCGTTAAAATTTCTGACTAAAAAAGGTATTTTACTTGCAATAGTCAGTAAAAATGAAGAACTAATCGCATTGAATGCAATTAAGAATAATCCCGAAATGGTTTTAAAATTAGATGATTTTGTGTCCTATAGAATAAACTGGGATGATAAAGCAAAAAATATTACAGAAATTTTACACGAATTAAATCTCGGTGCGCAGTCAGCAGTATTTCTAGATGATAACCCTGTAGAAAGATCAAGGGTGAGTGAAGCATTGCCGGAAATATTTGTCCCTGATCTCCCTATAAATAAACTTCTTTATAAGAGTTTCCTGCTAAATCTTAAATGCTTCGACACAGCTTCTGTTACTAATGAAGATATAAACAGAACAAAATTGTACCTTGCTGAAAAGCAAAGGGAAAGCTTAAAATCAGATTTAGGCTCTGTGGAAGATTGGCTGAAGTCTCTTAATACAAAAGCAAAAATTGATGAGGTCAACAAAGGAAATTTGCAAAGGACAGTTCAACTGATTAATAAAACAAATCAGATGAATTTATCTACAAGAAGAATGAGTGAAACAGAGCTACTCAAATGGATGAATGCTGGCTACAGAAAGATGTGGGTTTTTATTATATCAGATAAATTTAGTGATTCTGGTCTTACTGGAATAATAAGTCTGGAAATAAAAGAGGATACCGGACAAATTATTGATTTTATTTTGAGCTGTAGGGTCATGGGAAGAAATATTGAAGAACTAATGGTTTACAAGATTAGTGAGTATGCAAGAAAAACAGGTTTGAAACAGTTACAAGCTAAATTTATGGAGACAGCTAAAAATAAACCTTGTTTTGATTTTTGGAAAAACCGATCCAAATTTGAATATCTTGAAAATGAAAATATCTTTTCCTTCGATTTAAAGAATAATTACAACAAACCAGAACATATTACTATAACTGAGTAAATCAAGTAATAATTTTTGATTTTTAAACCTACTAAAAACAGGATTCACAATGGATGATATCGTAAAACAATTAAAATTCAGATTTGCTACTCGGGATGATATAGATTTTATAACTGATTGTATTATTGAAGCTGAAAAAAGTGGTACGCAGACTATAAACACCTGTAGGATTTTCAATCTTAGTGAGGAGGAATGGCGGGATATCTTAAAGAAGATATTGCTGGACGATATACCGGATTATGATTTTTGGCTTTCAAATTACTTAATTGCAGAACTGGATGGAAGACCTGTTTGTGCACAGGGAGCCTGGTTCGAAGGAAAAACAGGTAAAGCAAGCAGCGTAATAAAAACTTCCATGTTGATGGAATATATACCTAAGGGGAAATTTGTACTTGATTTAAAAACAGCACAATTTGTAAAAGCACTTAGTATAAAAAGAGAAAGTGGAAAGGTACAGATGGAACATGCTTATACAGTACCTGATTTAAGAAGGCGCGGAATTCATACGCAAACCGTTCTGGAAATTATGAAAAGGACATACGACCAGAATCCTTCGGCCACAATGATTCAAACAATATTTTTTAAGGGAAATTGTAATACATATAATGAGTGCCTTAAACTGGGTTTTGAACCTGTATTAGAAAAAGGAGTAGATGATCCTGAAATTTTGAATATCTTCGCCCATAAGAAAAGAATTATGATGAATATGAGTCCCGATAAACTTCAGGAGAATTATAATCACTACAGGCTGAATCTTTAACTGCAACTGCTTAGTTTGTTAATAAAACGCGGAGACCTTTCCGAATGCTTGACAAAATATTGAATTCGTTTAAGAATTATCCCGACAGAAATGCGTTTTTCATTAAAGATCAAAATTATAAGTATTCCTATTTAGAACAACTTGTATCAAATATCAAAACTAAAATTGATGACTTACCGGAAAGCGATACAAAGCTAATTGGCGTAACTACTTTTGATGATATTCATACCTATGCAACAATCTTCGGGATTTTATTTTCAGGAAACGGTTTTGTTCCAATAAATCCTGAATACCCTATCGACAGAAATAAAGCAATAATAGAAAAATCAGAAGTAAAAATAATTTTATCCAGCAATGTCAATGACAATGTTAAAGAATTATCAAATATTACAAATGTTACGGTAATTAATACTTCCGAATTAAATGATTGTAACATCTCTTTAACTTTACCTGATGTTCCGGATTCAGAAAATGCTTACCTGCTTTTTACTTCAGGTAGTACGGGTGTTCCTAAAGGTGTACCGATAAGCAGGGCAAATTTGAAATCATTTGTAAATTCATTCTATTCCCTAGGCTATAATTTAACGCCTGATGATCGCTGTCTTCAGATGTTTGATCTGACCTTTGACCTTTCTGTAACCTCTTATATTATACCACTTTGTGAGGGCGCTTGTGTTTATACTGTGCCCCCCGGTGGAATTAAGTATTCATATGTTTATAGTTTACTAGAAGAACAGGAATTAACTTTTGCACTAATGGTACCTTCAATCATTACTTACCTCAGGCCATATTTTAAAGAGATCAAGCTTGAAAAATTGCGCTGGTCGATGTTTTGCGGTGAAGCCCTTTACGATGATATTATTACAGAATGGGCTGAGTGTATTCCTAATGCCAAGATACAAAATGTTTATGGACCTACAGAAGCAACAATATATTGTCTTACATATGACTGGAATTCACAAAACCATAAAAATTTTAATGGTATTGTTTGCATAGGCAAACCAATGAAAAACATGAATGCGATTATAGTTGATGAGAATGATAACGAAGTAAAACAAGGTGAAAAAGGAGAGCTTTGCCTTTCTGGTGGACAATTAACTCCCGGATACTGGGAAAATACTGAAAAAAATAAGGAAACATTTTTTAACAAGACAATAAACGACCAGGAGACAAAATTTTACAGGACAGGAGACCTTACATTCATCGATGAAGATGGCGATTTTATGTTTTGCGGAAGGATCGATCACCAGGTTAAGGTGCAGGGCTTTAGAGTTGAATTGAGTGAAATAGAACATTTTGCCAGGGAATTTCTTAAAGGCGAAAATGTTGCTGCAGTTGCAGCTCAAAACGTTTCAGGTACAACCCAGATACACTTATTTTTAGAAAATTTCCCGGGTGAATTAACTGAAATTGAAAATTACCTTAAGTCTAAGTTGCCAAAGTATATGGTGCCTTCAACGTTTACTAATCTACCTTCTTTCCCTCTAAACGTAAACGGGAAAATTGACCGTAGAGCACTTCTTATTTCAATATCAAAACCGGAAAACATTCTTGAAAGGATAAGATACTCCCATAAAAAATTCCCATGTAATAATTCTTTTTTTATAGACGGAGAATATTTTACTTACCAGGATTTTGCAGAAAGAGTTTCTACAATCAGATATTATCTTGAAAATAATTCTGAACCCGGCGAAAAACTGATTGGTGTACTTGCCCATGATTTATCTGACATTGATACATATAGCTCTCTTTTTGCGGTATTATATGCTGGTTATGGATATGTACCAATAAATCCAACTAATCCGATTTCAAGAAATAAAAAAATAATTAATAGTACAGGTATCAAAACTGTACTTACAAGTAAGATAGATGATGATATTAAAAAATTTTCATCACTAAATTTAAAATTGATAGATACGAGAAAACTAACAAAAGCTAAGATTAACCTTACTCCCCCTACAATAAGTGATAATGAGATTGCCTATCTACTGTTCACATCCGGAACAACGGATGAACCCAAAGGAATAGCAATTACACGCGGGAATCTAAATGCATTTATAGATTCTTTTATGAATTTTAACCTTGAACTTGATGAAAATGACAGATTCCTACAAATGTTTGAGCTTACATTTGATTTTTCTGTATTTTGTTATGTAGCACCTTTGTGCCTCGGCGCCTGCGTTTATACCATACCTATTAGTGGAGTTCGTTACGCAAATGTTTATATCTCATTAGAGGAACACGAAATTACTTTTGCATCCCTGGTGCCTTCTGTTTTAGCCTATTTGAGGCCCTATTTTGAAGAAATAAAACTCGATAAGCTTAAATATTCACTATTCTGTGGAGAAGCACTTCATACAGATATTGCAAAGGAATGGTCGGATTGTATGCCGAATGGTAAAATAATAAATACATATGGACCTACTGAAGCTACAGTATTTTGTACATATGTAATATTTGATAAAGATTTTTCAAATGCTAAAAGTTTCAATGGAAATGTTTCACTCGGCGTTCCTTTGAAGAATGTTGAAGCTATTGTTATAGATGATAATCTTAATCTATTAGCAAATGGTGAAAAGGGTGAGCTTTGCCTGTCCGGGACTCAGCTTACACCCGGTTATTGGAAGGATCCGGAAAGAAAAAATCAGACATTTTTTAAGATCAAATACAAAGGAGAAAATAAGACATTTTACAAAACAGGCGACTTAGCATTTTTTGATGATGATAATGATCTTATGTTCTGCGGTAGAAATGATAGCCAGATAAAGATTAAGGGATTTAGAATTGAACCGGGAGAAATTGAATTCTATGTAAGAGAATTTACTAAACTAAGTAATGTTGCGGCTATTGCTTTTCAGAATAAGGTAGGTACAATGCAAATACATCTTTTCCTTGAAAATTATAAGGACGAAATTAGCAAGCTTATAGAATATCTTAAAAATAAGATCCCTAATTATATGCTTCCCTCTTCTATATCAAACATTCAACAATTCCCCTTAAATACAAATGGAAAAATCGACAGGAAAGAACTTTTGAAATCACTTGAATCCAGTGTAAAATAAAATGGATATTAGACACGCCGATTTAAAAGATATTGAATTTGTACTGAAAGCTATTATTGAATCCGAGAAAAGCGGAACAGATAGACTAATTTATACTAAGATATTTTCCATCCCGGAAATTGAAGTAAAAGAAATTATCAGGAATGTACTCAAAGAAAATATTACCGGACAACAATATTGCCTTTCAAACTTTCTTATTTCAGAAATTGATGGTGAATATGCAGGAGCCTCCTGCTCATGGGTTGAAGGCGAGACCGGTCTTTCAAGTTCAATTATAAGAGCAAATCTGCTTCTTGATTTTATAGACCACAATAATTTTGCAACCGCAAAGTCTCTGCTAAAAATTGCTAATGAGATTGGTTTCCCTCGAAAAACCGGAGCTATTCAAATTGAAAATGTTTTTGTAGAAAATAAATTCAGAGGAAAAGGAATCAGTGGGTATTTAATTGAGAAACATATTCAAAATCAAATACGCAAAACCTTAATTCCCAAAGTGCAGATCATACTGGCAAAAACCAATGAAAACGCTTTAAAATCTTACATCAAATCAGGATTCCACATAACGGCAGAACGAACTTCTGATAAAAAGGAAATATTGGATATACTCCCATCAAACACGAATATCTTGATGGAAAAAGAAATAAAGTAATCCCCAAATTACTTTACACTAATAGTTGAAATAGAGAAATGGCTGAAGAGAGGCAGACTTCACCTGAATAACAAGCCATATAACAAGAGCCAAAAGAACTGCCTGCCCATATACCGGTAGATTTGCAATTTTTTCCTGAATTTTCGGTTCCCATGATCTTGGAAGAAAATGTAAAATATAGCCTAATAGAATTAAGGACACGACCTCAGGATAACCTTTAACAAATTGAAGGAATACTCCCTCTTTGAAAAAGCTAAATATCTGGCTAACCATATCTGTTGCCTTTTTCAGATTTTCAGCCCTGAAAAGAATTCCGGTAAACGTTAATAAATGGAATGTAAAAAGAACTTTCAGAAATCTATGAAATTTTGTGTCTTTAATTCGAATCTTTTTAAAGAATATATCACGTATTTTTTGAGTGAATATTGAAAAAACAATATATGTACTATGCAGGAGTCCAAAAACTACGAAAGTCCAGCTTGCACCATGCCAGAGTCCAACAACAAAAAAAGTAATGAAAACTGCTATTGCTGTACCATAAATTCGATAATTCCTAAACTTCATTTGCAGGGGCTTAAACAAAAAATCAAGCAGCCACGTTGAAAGAGAAATGTGCCATCTTCTCCAATAATCAGCAACGCTGGATGCTTTAAACGGCTGATTAAAGTTTTCCATTAGATTAAAACCCAGCAGCAACCCTATTCCCAAAGCCATGTCAGTATAACCGGAAAAGTCACAATAAATTTGTAACGAGTAACCATAAACCGCCAGCAAATTTTCCACGCCTGTAAATCTAAGCGGGCTACCATAAACACGATCTATGAAATTAAGGCCAATATAATCAGCGATAACCGCCTTTTTAAATAGACCGGAAATAATCAGAAATAATGCTTTACCGATATCGGCCTTAGTAACAATAATTTCTTCATCAAGCTGAGGCAGGAAGTTTGAAGCGCGGTCAATTGGCCCCTGCAAAATATTGGGAAAGAAAAACATATACAGAGAAAAATCCCTCAGGCTTTTCACAGGTTCATACATCCCCATATAAATTTCAATTACATAACTAAGTGCTTTAAAAGTATAAAATGAAATTCCAATAGGAAGGAAAATATCAAGTGGATGAATATTCCCTTTACTTAAATCATTAATTATTTGAATAAAAAAATTAGTGTATTTGAAATATATCAAAAGGCCTAAATTTATTACCAGTGATAAGACAAAAAGTAATCTCCTTTTCCCATCAGATTTTACATTGTGAATTAATTTCCCGGAATAAAAATTCAATAGTGCCATTATTACGAGTAATAAAGAGAAATATCCAGCTGCTTTGTAGTAAAAGAACAGTGAAAAAAGAATAAGAGTGAAAATCTTTAATTTTTTATTTTTTGCCAGGTAATTATAAATAAACAACAGACCTGCAAACAAAAACAGAAAAAGGCTGGAACCAAAAAGCAGCGGATCATTAGGCGTATATTTAAATAAATCAAATAGTTTATTAAAATCCAAATAAGAAATCATTAATCCCAGGACTCCGTATTAATAAATATTTGATTTATTGGAGACGTATTTTTTTAACGAAATAATTTTTGACAAGCACATCTATTAGAAAAAATTATTTTGCTACAATTTAGAATCAATAAGTTGCTGAAGCTCACCAATGTTTTTAATTTTCAGTATTTCAATTCCTTTAAATTTGAGATTATATTCTTTTTCAACTGCCAATATAACATTAATATGATTTAATGAATCCCACCCGGGGACCTGGTCCGCTGTAGTTTCATCTTTAATATCGAAATCGTCTAATTCAAGAACATCTAATATTACTTTTTTTAGTTTGTCTGAAATCATTTAATCTCCTGTTTATCTGTATTTTCTATAAGAAGCTAGAATTGCGTCAGCAATCATTTCTCCAATTTTGCTGGCTCCCTGTGCAGTAACGTGAGTATAATCTCTAAGAGCAAGTGGTGGATTTGCATAAACCCACTGTTCCATAGAATTCATACCACCCATTGCCTCAAAAGTATTCCAGAATGCTATGCCTGTTTTTTCAGCAATTTGCTCCTGTGTCTTAATTAAAAGTGGAATCCCCGGATCTGTTACAAATTTTGAACCTCTTTTAATACTTTTATCCCCTGCTCCAAGTAGTAAAAAACTAGTTTGAGGAAACATGCTTTTCATAAGATTGATATTTTTTATCATCTCATCTTCATACCAGTTATAATTTTTTGCAATTGGTGAAGCAACATTTCCCCCGAATGCTAAAATTATAAGTTTATAATTGCAAAGCCTGTCAAAATCTTTTAAGGTGTTATCAGTTAAATTACGGAAAGAGATTCCACTGTTTCCTCTCCAGGGATAATTATCTACATAAACCCCGTTTCCATCTTCCATACTAACTCCAAAAAACTCAGCCTGGTTTGCCATACTTGTACTCATCTTGAATGATCTGGAATTATCCGGTCCGTTTAACGTTAGTTCTTTTACTCCATTTCCCGGAGAAAGAACAGCTGTTTGTTCTGCACCATCGTTAAAGGAATATTTAATACTTGAGTTTTTAGCATTTGTGTAGAATATGCGTACCGTGCTAAATGTTCTTGCATCCGGATAGGCAGAAGTGGTTTGATATTTAACCCACGCGGGACCATTTGGAACAGATACAAATCCATTCATCCCTAACGGCAGATGTTTTGGATTTCCCACAACTACGTTGTATGTAGACCAGTTATCCGAAAAAGACTGCCGTGTCGTGGATCTGAACATAATATCCTGCGAGGTAATAGCGAGCATACCAACGCCGTTGCCACCGAATTCTTTTTGGAGGTCCCTCCGGATATCTGCCGTAATCAGGTCTCCTTCAATTCCAGAATCACCGTAATGAGCTATTCTAATCTTGGTGCTATGAGAAATTTTAACAGCGCTATAAAAATAACTCATCTGAGCCACATTGCCAGAGATAGGAACATCTCTAATCTGTGGTCCGTTCTGAAAAGATTCTGTCGTAGCTTCTAATTCTTTGTTAAGGGATTTTAAAAAATCTGACAATAAGTTTAATGATACTGAGGAATAAATAGATGATCTGTTTATGCCCGGATTTACAGGTATTTTACTATCTAATATTTCTTTAGAAAGAACTATATTAGTTTTTTGTTTAATTGAAGAAAAATCAAGCAGTGAATCAGGCTTGATATCCATTAATAAATCTACCGGCTTAATATCATATCCAAGAACTTTAAGATCAGACGGCAGATATGATAAGGCTAATAACAATATTATTGCAATTACAAATACTAAAACGGGTCTTCTTTTTTCGTGAATCTCTGACATTACCAGACACCTCTGTTGTTCGCTTTTTATAATAATTTATTTCTGATTCCTGAAAAGCTAGCGAATTGTATATTTTGGAAAATTCAAATAGATCTATCAATTTACAGTTATTATTTTAAATTTGAACAATTTTTATACCATATCAAAACGAGTAATAGAGTCAAAATCTGATATAATGACGTATTTTTTTGATAAAAGTATTCTATTAAAATATCATTTTAGTACGTTCGAATCAAAATATTCTAATGACAGGATATTGCCCTAGGAATTAAGCTTATTACCCGGCAAAAAAGTTACGATGTGTCAGCGTAGTTTTTTTGGAAAAATTTTGAAGATTATTTCAGATGGTTTTCTTCTTTGTCAGCATATTTTCTCCAGCTAATACCATGTAAAAGCAGGTAGCTCTGGATACTTTCTGTCCGTAATGATTGTCTTCGTTCCACTTTACTGAATATGTTCTGATTGACTTCTAATAGTTAATAAGGATCTTAACTTCATGACCAAGCATATAATATATCCTTATTGTGACTAATTCAGATTTTGGCTATGCAAACCTCCTTAGAGTTGATAGATTTAACGGGTTAGGATAATTCTGGGAAATGTAGAATTCCGATTTAATAATTAAATTTCATAATCCGTAAGATTTATTCACTTTTTAGTTGATATTATTAAATCAAAGTTGCAATATTAAATTTTTGATTCAAATTAAAAGCAAAAATTCTATCATTTTATCAAAGCGGAGGAAGGATGTCGCAAAATGGTGAAAGAGAACAATGGGGAAGTAAAATTGGACTAATTCTGGCCGTTGCAGGCAACGCAGTTGGATTAGGTAATTTTCTCAGATTCCCGGTTCAGGCTGCTCAAAATGGCGGCGGCGCTTTTATGATCCCTTACTTCATTTTCTTTTTGATTCTCGGTATACCATTAATGTGGATTGAATGGGGCATCGGCAGATATGGTGGAAGATTTAATCACGGTAGTGCGCCAGGTATGTTCGATGTTATTTGGAATAATAAATTGGCAAAATACTTTGGTACACTAGGCCTGTTTATGTCAATGTGTATTTTGATTTATTATACTTATGTGGAGTCCTGGACCCTTGGTTTCAGTTTTTTTTCAATAACAAAACTTTATTTTAATGAAACCACCGCATCAACGATGCGTAACTTTCTTTACAGTTACCAGGGGCGCGCAATCGGGGATCACTTTGCAACTATGTGGCCGGCATATATTTTAATGTTGATCACCTTCACATTAAATTTCTGGGTACTTTATAAAGGAATTTCAAAGGGAATTGAGAAACTTGCGAAAATTGCCTTACCCCTGTTGCTGGTTTTTGCAGCAGTTCTGGCTGTAAGAATTATGTTCCTTGGAACTCCCAATCCCTCTATTCCTGAAAATTCAGTCTGGAATGGATTTGGATTTATCTGGAACCCGAATTTTAGTTTATTAAGCGATCCATCTATCTGGCTGGCCGCGGCGGGGCAGATATTCTTCACACTTTCCGTCGGTATGGGCACAATTCATGCCTATGCCAGCTATTTAAAACCCAAAGACGATATTGCACTCTCGGGCCTTACTACGGCATCAACAAATGGATTTGCCGAAGTTGTGCTTGGTGCAGCAATCGCAATCCCTGTTGGAGTAGCTTATTTTGGACTGCACGCAACACAGGAATTTGCAAAAGCAGGCGCTTATGATTTGGGGTTTGTTTCAATGTCACTAATTTTCCAGAAAATCCCATTTGGTGAATATCTAGGATTTATGTGGTTCCTGCTTTTATTCTTTGCGGGCATAACATCATCCGTTGCTATGGGTCAACCCGTAATCGCATTCCTGGAAGATGAGTTCGGATTTAGCCGTAAAAAGGCGGTGCTTTCAATTGCACTTGTTGTAATGATTGCCGTCCAGTTTGTTGTATTCTTCCAGAAGTATGGATTTATGAATGAGATGGATTACTGGGCAGGTACATTTGGACTTGTAGTATTCGCTCTCGTTGAAACCGTTTTGTTTATGTGGGTCTTTGGAGCAGATAAAGCCTGGGCTGAAATGAATGCAGGAGGAGATTTTAAAATACCACGTGTGTTCTTTTATATTATGAAATTTGTTACCCCGGTAGTTCTTTTTATACTTATGATATGGTGGACTGTTCAAACAGCTATACCTACATTCCTACTTAACGGTGTTAACCCGGAAAACAAACCTTACTATTGGGGTTCAAGAGTACTTATGGCGGTTATTTTTATCGGACTGTTGCTGATGGTAAAAAAGGCATGGTCCAACCATAAGTCAGAAGAAGAAATGAAAATAAAAGCAGATTAAAAAAAAATTAAGAGGAAATTATGGGATTAACAACAGGTGGTTTAATTTTTCTGATTTTAGCCTGGGGAAGCGTTACAACATTAACAGTGTACTGTTTTTTAAAAGTTATTAAGTCAGAAAAAAAATAGTAAAAAAAAGAGATGAGCTCTGTCGGGCTCATCTCTTTGATTCTTTCCTAGAAATAAATATCTAAAACATTCCATTCACATTATCATCATTGTAATTTTTATTCCCGCTTACCTGATGTGCAGTGTTTGAATCCGGTGCAGCTAATTTAATTTTCCCGTTTTTTAAATTCTGATACAACAAATCATTTTCCAGAAGATAATAAAATTGCTCCCTAAAATCCTCCTGTGATATTCCACATGTAACAGCATATTTTGCAAGTTCATTAGGATCATCAAAATCAGCCTGGTTAAGCCTTAGCATATACCGGCGGGCAATATAAAAATATTCAGAACTTGGGTCGACCATTCTCACTTTAGTTTTTTGAGTTTCAGGATCAATAATTTCTTTAAAATAAAGTGGCACAAAATGACCATTCTGAATTGAAACCATCGCACCGTTACCACCATTCAAAATAAACTGGGTAGCTGCAAATCCTAGGTCCCGGGTATATTCCATATCAAATGGAATGGGATCGGCACATCTAAGTTCATAACCTATATTTTTTGCCACAACCGTAATTTTATTTCCTAATTCCTTCAACCTCTCCTGAACCTTGCTTTTTAAGATCTCTCCAAAATTGATTTCAGCAATCCTGATGTTATCATGGGCATCTCTTTCGATATCCACAAGAGATTCCAAATCCTCAATATCAAGATGTTCTACAAGCCCTTCGGCAAGCATTGCGACACCATCAGTTCTTCCATAACTTAATCGTTTTACAATTGCACCAACCAGCAGATCAACAATGTGAGAGAGTTTAATTGTATCCCCTGGAAATTCTTCCGGGATAACAGTAAGCGTTGCACCGGCGGCCTTCCCTATTCCAAGAGCCAGATGTCCTGCCTTTCTTCCCATAGATATAACAAAATACCATCTGGAGGTGGTTTGAGCATCAACCATCAGATTTTTTACAATTTCCACTCCTATGTGACGTGCAGTCTGAAATCCGAAAGTAGGAATACCGTGCGGTAAATCAAGATCGTTATCAATTGTTTTGGGAACGTGGACAACTTTTATTCTACCGTTAGCAATTTCTTCGAGTTTTAATGCACTATAAGCTGTATCGTCACCCCCAATTGTTATAAGTTTGTCAACATTTAATCTTAATAGTGAAGAAACTGTATTTTCAAGATGCTTTTTATCTTTAGTAGGATTATTCCTAGCAATCCCTATATAAGATCCACCTCTGAAATGTATTCTGCTAACATTCTGAATTGTTAATTCTTTAACATGAGTAATGTCCCCTTCCATTATCCATCTGAATCCATCCTTAATTCCAATAATTTCAACACCTTCAAGTGAAGCCCTGATTGTGGCCGCACTTATTACACTATTTATCCCCGGTGCGGGACCACCTCCTACCAATATTCCTAGTTTTTTAGGGGCTAATGACATTTTCAACTCCTATATTCATTATACTCAAGTAACCTACTTATCAACAACTAAATTAAAGCACTTTAAGTTTTGCAAATTTAAGCATCAACTGCTTTACGTTATTTCCTTCAAAATGTACAGTCGCCTTCTGCATATCTCCAACACCCGAAACATCTGTTACTTTTCCCAATCCAAATTTATCGTGCATTACTCTTGCTCCAGGACGTAAAGTTTTATTATCCTGGTTAAAATCTTCATATTCCATTTTCTTGAAGTATTCGTAATAAACTTCTTTTTTTGATTTTCTCTGAGAAGATTTTCTACCTATACCTCCGTTTACTTCCGTATATGCTTTTTTATTCATCTCTTCTATAAATCTTGATCTGCTCTGGTAGGCAACTTCACCAAATCGATATCTTGATCTGGCGTGAGATATATAGACTTTTTGCTGCGCTCTTGTTACAGCTACATAGAAAAGTCTTCTTTCCTCTTCCAGTGTTGCATCGGTGCTAAACCTGTTTGAAAGAGGGAAAATATCTTCTTCACAGCCTGAGATAAATACAACCGGGAATTCAAGTCCTTTTGAACTATGAATTGTAAGCAATGTTACGCTGTTTTTTTCTTCCTCGTACATATCAACTCCGGAAACAAGGGAGACATCTTCGAGGTATTGCTCAAGTGTTGAATTTTTATTAGAATTTGAGAATTCACTTAGTGCGGATAAAAGCTCATTAATATTTTCCCACCTTGCCATGGACTCCGGCGTACGTTCTTCTTTGAACATTCGTAGCACACCGAGCTCATCTACAAGTGCTCTGGAAAGTTCGCCAACAGAGAGTTTATCTTTTAGATCAATGTACTTATCAAGAAGTATTTTAAAACCTTTAACATTTTTCTGTATTCTTTCTTTAATATCTATTACTTCAAAAACCCTCGCCATCGTTTCGAATAATGTCAAATCAAGTTTTCTGGCAAAAGCGATCATTCTTTTAATTGTAGTATTCCCTATCCCGCGCTGTGGAAAGTTCATTATTCTTAATAAACTTTCTTCGTCCTGTTGGTTTGAAATAACTCTCAGGTATGCTAAAATATCCTTAACTTCTTTTCTTCTATAGAATTCAATACCACCTATAATTTTGTAAGGAATTTTTTCTCTTCTGAAAATATCTTCAAGTGCTCTTGATTGAGCATTAGTTCTATAAAGGATAGCAAAATCCTTTAGCGATAATTTTTTCTTTGAAATTTCCTGCTTAATATACTTAGCAATCTGAAATGCTTCATCTTTTTCGTCAGCACATTTTAATAATGTAAGCAGATCGCCGTCATTGTTTTCAGTCCACAAAGTCTTTTTAATTTGTCCGCTGTTATTTTTTATAACTGAATCTGCGGCCATTAATATTGTTTTTGTGGATCTGTAATTCTGTTCAAGCTTAAATATCTTGTGTTTAGGAAAATCTTTCTTAAAATCCAGCATGTTGCCAATGTTTGCTCCACGCCAACTATATATACTCTGGGCATCATCTCCGACAACACAAATTTTACCATCTTTATTTGTCAGAATTTTCAATAATTCATATTGTGCTTTATTAGTATCCTGAAACTCATCAACCAGCATGTATGTAAATTTCTTTTTATACTTTTGTAATACTTTTGAATTCTTTTCAAATAATTCAATTGGTTTCAACAAAAGATCTTCAAAGTCCATCGCATTATTTTCTACAAGGCGTTTTTGATATTCATCGTATACATCTGCAATTTTCTCTTCTACAAAAGAATCAGCATGCTTTTTCCTGTACTCAGCAGGCATAACCATTTGATTCTTCATATAACTGATTTTATGTTTTATAGAATTGGCGGTAACTCCCTCAATATCAATGTTGAGATTTGAAATAATATTCTGAACAAGTGATAAAGAATCTTCGGCATCATAGATAGAAAAATTATTTTTATAATTCAGACTCTTTGCTTCAATTCTCAGAATCCTGGCAAAAATAGAGTGGAAAGTACCCATCCAGATTTGATCGGCTTTAGCTCCAACCAGCTCCCTGATCCTGCTTTTCATCTCATTTGCAGCTTTGTTAGTAAACGTCAAAGCAAGAATGCTATCTGGCTTGTATTTTTTAGATAAAAGGTGTGCAACTTTGTAGGTCAATACTTTTGTTTTACCGGAACCTGCCCCGGCTACAATCATAGAAGGACCTTTATCGAATTCTACTGCTTTTTTTTGAGGCGCGTTTAGGGTTTTTAGGTTCATATTACTCTTTTTTTTGATTTTTAGGTTCGCAAATATAAATATTTGTGCCGTGAAATTAAAGGAAAGAAATGGGTATAAAATGAGAATTTCACAATTTAATTGACATGACTATTAAGGATAGTACAACTTTTGATCGTTTTTGTTCAATATTTTGATATAATAATAATATTCGCCTAATATTGGTAAAAACAGTTTAATTTTGGTGATTTTTATTCCTGTTTATTTTTAGATAAAATTGTACTAATCCAACAAGACAAATAGTGTTTTTTTAGTACCTGAACTAATCATTTTCCTCTTTTGGAGAAGATTATCTGAAGATTTTCAAGAATTTTGAAGCGAAAATATATTGGAAATGAAGCGAATTAAATTGTATTTTATGAATCTAAGGGTAGTTACTACCAATACAATTACACAGAAATAATAGAGGGCAAAACATGATAAAAGAAAAAATTGAAAAATCTTTGAATTTACAGCTAAATCAGGAACTATATGCGTTTTATCTTTACCTTTCAATGGCTGCCTATTTTGATTCACTAAATCTGAATGGGTTTTCAAGTTGGATGAGATTCCAGGCGGAAGAAGAAAAAACACACGCGCTTAAATTTTACGACTACATTCTGCAGGCAAACGCAAAAGTTGATTTACAAAATATTGAAGCTCCTAAAAAAACCTGGAAATCTACACTAGACGTCTTTCAGGATACCTACAACCATGAAAAGAAGGTAACTGAATCAATTTATGAAATTGTAGATCTTGCAATTTCTGAAAAAGATCATGCTACACATAATTTTCTTCAATGGTTTATTAGTGAACAGGTTGAAGAAGAAGCTACTGCGCTTAAAATTCTTGAAAAGATAAAATTCATTGGTGATAATCAGGGAGCATTGTTTATTCTTGACAAGGAACTTGGCAGCAGACCAACTGAATAAATTTATTTTCGTTTTAAAATTAAAAATCCTCTTCTTTCGAAGAGGATTTTTTTATTCTTTAATATCAGCTATGGGATTTACTGTATGCCTCATAGAATGGACTTTGTTGGCAACTGGTAGTACTACTTCCTTACTTACTCTCTTTTCAAAATAATCTCTGAATCTGGTTACCATAAATCTGACGGGCCATGCAGCTGCTTCTCCCAGAGCACAAATAGTATTGCCTTCAATATTATTTGCAATAGAGATTAAAAGATCCAGATCTTTGGATGATCCTTCGTCATTTAGAATTCTTTTCAAAACTTTTTCAAGCCAGCCCGTACCTTCACGACATGGGGTACATTGTCCACAACTTTCGTGATGATAGAATTTTGAAATTCTTGCAAGAACTTTTACAAGATCTGTATCTTCATCCATCACCATAATTCCGCCTGTACCAATAGATGAACCAACTGCTTTGAGAGATTCAGCATCCATTTTTACACCTTCAAGCTGGTCACCTCTCAACGGTGGCATTGATGAACCGCCTGGAATAACACACAGAATTTTTTTATCTCCCGGAACACCGCCAGCATAATTATAAATTATATCGGTTAACAGAGTTCCTGAAGGTAATTCATAATACGCCGGGTTTATTTACGTGTCCACTTACTCCAAAAAGAATTGTTCCCGGATGTTTCGGTTCGCCAATCTTGGAATACCATTCCCACCCTTTGTTTATAATTGCTGGTACGTTTGCCAGAGTTTCAACATTATTGATTGTAGTAGGGCATCCCCACAAACCGAACTGAGCAGGAAAAGGAGGTTTCACTCTTGGGTATCCTCTCTTCCCTTCCAGAGAATTCATCAATGAAGACTCTTCTCCGCAGATATAAGCGCCCGCACCCTTATGAATATAAATATCACAGAAGAAATCTGTTCCGAAAGTCTCTTTCATTTTTTCACCGACAAATCCTTTTGCATATGCATCATCAATTGCTTTCTGCAAAAGTTTAATCCATTTGTGATATTCGCCCCGGATATAAACGTAAGCAGTCTTAGCACCGATCGCATAACTCGTAATCAAAATTCCTTCGATCAGCTGATGAGGATTATATTCAAAGACCTGTCTGTCTTTAAAAGATCCCGGTTCACTTTCATCGCCATTTACACAGAGATATTTCGGCTTATCGGTGCTTTTAGGCATGAAGCTCCATTTCAGTCCTGCTGAAAAAGCCGCTCCGCCTCTGCCTCTCAATCCGGATTTTTTAACCTGATTGATTATATCATCAGGAGACATTCCAAATGCTTTTTTTATAGCAGTGAAGCCGCCATTTTTTTCATAAACATCAATTAAGTGCAGATCATTTATATCTGGTAATACAATTTTTTCCATTTAGTTCTTCTTTAAGGATTCTAAAATTTCTTCAACTTTTTCTTTAGAAAGGTTTTCGTAATAATCTTCGTTCACAGCTATCATTGGTGCTGTCCCGCAAGAGCCCATACATTCGACTTCCTCAACCGAAAATAAGTTATCGTCGGATACTTCCATATGCCCCAATCCAAGTTTTGATTTTACCTGGTCATAAATTTCATAGCCGCCGCGTAACATACAGGAAACGTTTGTACAAACCTGGATGTGATATTTTCCCATCGGCTTCTGATAGTACATAGTGTAAAATGTTACTACGCCAAGTACTTCTTCAGGATGCATGTCAAGCACTCGAGCTACTTCCTGCATAACCTCGCCGCTTATCCATCCATTCTGTTCCTGTGCAAGATAAAGAGTGGGCATTACAGCCGGCTTTTTAACCGGGTACTTTTTAACAATCTCGTCTATTTTTTTCAGATTTTCTTCAGAAAATTTAAATTCCATTTCATTTTCCAGTAAATTATTTGACCGGATTATTTTCCCGATCTTATTCTGAATCTTTTACTCTATTTATCCGCTTCACCCATTATAGGATCAATGCTTCCAATTATAGCTACCACGTCAGAAATCATACGACCTTTTATAAGGTGCGGGATTGACTGAATGTTGATGAACGAAGGTGAGCGAATTTTGCATTTCCAGGGCTTTCCTTCACCCTTGCTGACAAAATAGAATCCAAGTTCGCCTTTTGAACCTTCGATCGCATGATAGATATCTCCTTCTGGTGGATTAATTCCAAAATTAACAATCATAAAATCATGAATAAGTTCTTCCATTCTGGAATAAATTTCTGTTTTCTTAGGAAGAACTTTTTTTGGCTGATTTAATAAAACATCACCCTGCGGCATTCCAGCAAGAATCTGTCTGATAATTTTTACACTCTCTCTTGTTTCATCAGCACGCACAAAATATCGTGCAAGACTATCACCTTCTGAATATGTAACTACCTTAAAATCCATATCATTATAAAACATGTAGGGCTGCATTCTGCGGATATCAAACTCAACACCGCTGCCTCTCAGGCTTGGTCCGGTCATTCCCATGTTTAAGGCATCGTCCTTTGAAATAACACCAACACCGTCCAGTCTTTCAACAAAAATTCTGTTGCTGTTTATCAGCCTTTCACATTCGTCAAGATTCGGCAGATATTGATCAATAAATACTCTAACTTGATTTAAGACTTCCGGTTGTGCATCATTAGCAACTCCCCCTATTCTTGTGTAACTATTAGTAAATCTGGCACCGCAAAGCACATCCCAGATATCCATTATTTTTTCTCTTTCTCTAAGCGTCCAGAGAAAAACTGTAAGAGCGCCCACATCCATAGCAAGAGAACCAATAGCAACAAGGTGAGAGGCAATTCTAGCCAATTCCGCAACCATCATCCTTATATACTGTGCTCTTGGAGGAGCTTCAATTCCAGCAAGTTTTTCTACTGCCAGTACCCAGGCAACATTATTTGCCATCGGTGAAAGATAATCAAGCCTGTCAGTATGTGGAATGAATTCGTAGTAAGACATATTTTCGGCCATTTTTTCATAGCCACGATGCAGATAGCCCAGTTCGGGAACAGAAGCAACTACGGTCTCTCCATCAAGTCTCAAAAGAACCCTCAGCACACCATGAGTTGCAGGGTGCTGCGGACCCATATTCAGAATCATTTCATTTTCAAGTGCATCTTCAACAGTCAAATCACTATCAGCACTAAGGAGAGTTTCTAAAATTTTAGGATGAACGTCTTCTTTTTTTAATTTTTCCATAATATTTTTATTTCTTTGGAAGTGGCAGAGAACCCGGGATACCCATTAGTGGAAAATCTTTTCTTAATGGATGATATTCAAATTCTTCCGGCATATACATTCTTCTAGGATCTGGATGGTTATTAAATTTTATACCATACATATCATAAGTTTCTCTTTCCTGCCAGTTAGATGTTTTCCATATTGATGTGACAGTATCTATATTCCAGTCTGATTCATTACTGCCGGTAAGCGGTGCTTTTAATCTTAATCTGAATTTATTTTTTAGACTAAAGATATGATAAACTACAGTAAACCTGTCTTTTCTTGTAGCCCAGTCAATCGCCGTTATATCTTCACAAAGAAGAAATTCAAGATCCGGATCTTCTTTTAAGAATCTGCACACGTTTATAATATTTTTTTTATCAAAAGAAACACAGAGTTGATCTCTGAAGTCCGAAACATCAAAATTAATTTCGGGAAATTTTTCTTTTAATTTAGTAAGAACTAAATCTTTTGTTTCCATAAATATTAATTGTTTTGGAGAATCGGTAATTCAGGAAGCGGACTGTCTTGGAAATCTCTTGCCTTTGTTCTTCCGATTTTTTCCTGAATTTGTATTAATGCATTTAATAAATTATCCGGTCTTGGTGGACAACCGGCAAGATATACATCAACCGGTAAAAATTGATCTATTCCCTGAACTACCGGGTAAGATCTGTACATTCCGCCTGATGATGTACATGCTCCCATTGCGATTACCCATTTTGGATCAGGCATCTGGTCATAAATTTTTCTAACAACGTGTGACATTTTATAAGTAACAGTTCCGGCAACAATCATAAGATCGCATTGGCGTGGGGTAAAACGCATAACCTCCGAACCAAATCTAGCCATATCGTATTTGGGATCGGCCGTAGCCATCATTTCTATAGCACAGCACGAAATTCCCATAGGCATTGGCCATACTGAATTTTTTCTTGACCATTCAATTACCGCATCAATGGTTGTCGTTATAAATCCATCACCGTTTAATTTTGCTTCTAATCCCATTTAAAACCACCTTTCTTGTAAGCGTACAAATATCCCAGCTCTAATACAATCAAAAAAACTAGCATCGAAATAAAAATTGGTAACCCGAATTCACTAAAGAGTCTCTTAAATTCTACAGCCCAGGGATAAACGAAAATCACTTCTAAATCAAATATTATAAAAAACATACCAACAAGGTAATATTTAACTGAGATTCTTTCGTTCGTAGAACCTACCGGCGTCATACCACTTTCATACGTAGAAAGCTTCTCTGTATTCGGCCTTTTAGGTCCAAAAATTCTTGACGAAGCGACAGTTGCAAAGGCAAAAATTGCCGCAAATCCGATTACTAAAAAGACGGGAATATACTGTTCAATCATGGCTGTAATTATTTTATTTTATTATTTAAAGTTATCCAAATTTAAAGATATTGTCAATTTAAACAGCCTTGCCACAATTCGGCTTGTTTGTGGCTAAAATTATTTGCCCGATTTTCTAACTCTATACAAAACTGCCGGAGGTTCCTTAAAACTAACAATCCTTTCCAAGCCCGGAACTTCGGGGCCTGAATTGAGCAAATACCTTAGTTTTGAGTGTGTACCGACCTCAACCCAGATAAAAAACAAATAATCATCGTTGTTTTTCTTTAAATAATCCAGTAGTTGAACCAGATTATCGGCCATGGAATAAAATAAAATTTCATATTGAAGATAAAATGCCACCTGTCGTTTTCTTGCCGCTATTTTTTGTCCTCTCTCAGAATCAGGAACATTTTTGAAATACCAATCTCTTAATCTTAGTATTTCCTGTGGCACATATGATTGATAAGAATCAGTTTTTCCTCCGTAATCACCAATTTTGTGATAAGAATAGCTTTTTATGATCATTATTATGAAAATGAGAAATGAAAATGACTGCGCAAAAGATTTATGATGAATAACCTGGGAAAATTTACCCCCTAAAGTACTGGCAAGTTTATTTGCCATTTTGGATTTTGATGTTTCAGGCTTTTTTATTTTACTCATCAAATTTTCGAATTGAGATTAGACTAAGGAGTATATTTATCTATAGAAGTTAAATAATATTTCCACAACACAAAAAAGTGCAAATATTTATTTCTGTATAATTTACAGGCAACTTGATTAAAGAAATTTTGTTATTTTAATCACACACAAAGATAATAATAGGAACCAATATGCGTTTACAATTTATTGGCGCTGCAAGAACTGTGACCGGCTCAAATCACAGACTCACAATTAATGGCAAAGATTATTTACTTGATTGCGGACTTTACCAGGGTAAAAGAAAAGTAGCATTTGAAATGAACAGGAATTTTGAATTTTTTGACCCCTCAAAAATTGAATCCCTGATCTTATCTCATGCTCATATTGATCACTGCGGTAACATTCCCAATCTGGTAAAACAAGGCTTTAAGGGCAAAATTTATTGCACACCGGCAACAAAGGATCTGGTAGAATTAATGCTGAAAGACAGTGCACATATACAGGAAAAAGATGTCGAGTTTGTAAATAAAAGAAGGAAAAAACAGGGAAAAAATCTTTTTGAACCTCTTTATGTTCAAGAGGATGTTGATAATGCTTTAGAATTATTTCACCCGGTAAAATATAGAACTGATTTCCAGATTGATGATAATGTGAAAATAAGATTTGTGGATGCAGGACATATTATAGGATCAGCAATTACACACTTGACAATAAAAGAAAATTCAAGAGTAATAAAACTTGGATTTTCAGGTGACCTGGGACGGCCTAATTTACCAATTTTAAAAGACCCGGAACCAATTCCGAAAGTTGATTACTGGATTTCAGAAAGTACTTATGGAGGAAGACATCACGATAAGATAGAGGGAGTAAAAAGTAGTCTTGCCGAAGTTATTAATAAAGCGGTTGCAAGAAATGCAAAAGTTATAATACCGGCTTTCAGTGTTGGTAGAACGCAGGAACTTGTTTATGAATTCCACCAGATATGCGAAAGCGGCATTGCAAAAAGAATTCCTATTTATGTTGACAGCCCTCTATCAAAAAATGTTACAGGCATTTTCAGGAAACATCCTGAATGCTTCGATAAAGAAACAACAGATTTCATGAATAAATATGATGACCCATTTGGGTTTAACCAGCTTACCTATATTAATGATGTGGAAGATTCAAAAGCACTAAACGATAAACTCGGCCCTATGATGATTATCTCCGCTTCCGGAATGGCGGAAGCAGGAAGAATTCTTCATCATTTGAGAAATAATGTTGAAAATCCCAATAACATAATTCTGATGGTCGGGTACTGCGCTGAAAATACGCTTGGAAGAAAAATAATTGACAAGGAACCACTCATCAAAATTTTTGGAGAACAATTTCACTTAAAAGCTGAAGTAGTAACTCTTCATTCAATGAGTGCACACGCAGACTCCGATGAGTTAACTAATTATAGTAAAGCGCTAAATTCAGCTAACCTTAAAAAGACATTTCTGGTTCATGGCGAATATGAACAACAACAGCTTTTAGCTGAAAGATTAAAGGAAATTGGATTAAAAGATATTGAGATACCAAAACGCGGAGATGCTTTTGAAGTTTAATTGGCTAAATATATTTTTATTGCTGATTATTCTTAACGGATGCGAAAGAAAAGTAAACCCGGTTCAGCCAAATGACGGTGTACCGCCTGCTGTTCCTACACAAATAAATATATATTATTCTCAGGATGGTGCGGTTGGGCTTGAATGGAAGCCGAACTCTGAACCGGATTTAAACGGTTATAATATTTATAGAAAAGTAAATAACGGCAGTTTTATTTTGCTGGCATTTACTAAAAACTTTTACTATGCAGATGACTCACTTTCTTACAACGACACTTATTACTATAAAATTTCTGCTATTGATGACAGGGGACTTGAAAGCCAGCTATCAGCAGAAGTTTCTGGGACACCGATAAATAAAAACCCTCCTAAAATGCCAACCGGTCTTTTAATTAATGCTAGGAACTGGGAAGGAAACATTTCAGTTCACCTTGAATGGAATAAAAATCAGGAAAGTGATGTTGCAGATTACAAAGTATATCGTGATACTGTGCAAAACTTCACCCTGGATTCAACTAGAATTGTGGGCCAAACAAGCAATATTGAATTTTCGGATACAACTAATCTAAAACTCTACAAAGATTATTATTACAGAATTATAGCTTTCGATAAAGGTGGACTACAAAGCCCTCAAAGTGATGAAGTCTCAGACCAGATTTATGATATGCCGGAATTAGTTTTTCCAGTGAATGATTCATATTATAAATATTTTTCTGATTTTAAGATAAAAACCATTGGCAAGCCTGCTAACTATCAGGTAATAGTTCAGGATAACCAATTTTTTGGAGATTTTTGGTCAAAGAAATTTACTTCTTCAATTATTAGTGATACGATTAATGTGACTTTCGATCCCCCCTACCTAAGCAATTCTACATATTACTGGAGGGTTGTTACATATTCCGGCAATAGTGATTCTCCGAACAGCATTTCGGAGCAATATCATTTTACCATCAAATAACGTTCGAATTTCTGCGGGAAAAAATTTATTATTGTATGTAAATATCAGCACGGGATTTTTTGAAAAAGTTATCATTAACCGCAATCATAATATTATTCTTATCTGTCAACACATATTCGCAAAATGTAGTTGATAGCCTTCAGTTTATAAAAGTTCATCCTGATAAAAACATTCTGTCTTCAAACTTTAACAAACAACTAAATACATATTTCCTTTTATCTGCATTACAATATGATAATGAATTAGGAAAATTCAGACTTTCTCTGGATGAAAATTATAAATCAAGCTATACACGTGCGGGTATTGGCAGTACACGTGAAGAACATTTTCTCAGGCTTTCCAGTTCATATAAATTATCTTCAAAATTCAGTCTGGGAATTTTAACTAACAATAACATTTTATCAGACAGCAGGCAGATTGATTTTAATAAGGCGTCCCAGACTAACGCAGCTTTCTTCACTTTGTATAACCCGATAGATAAGATATACATTTCACCATTTTTCGGATATAGCTATAATGAGCAAACCAAAGAAAACGATTATGGATATCTTTATGGAACAGAGGCACTAATTGATAATGTCCTTTTATCAGACAACACTTTATATTCTGAATTGAAGTTCAGGCACGAAGATATAGCGCCGCGAAAAAATTCAATACAGTACTATAATTTTATTTTAACCAATCAACTCAGTGGAAATACCGGGAATATGATTAATGCAAGTTATTCCCGTAACCGAAAGGATTTTTATTTTGCCGCTGATACCAATGTTGCAAATGAATTTAATATAAAAAACAATATTCAAAGTAGAATTGAGACAGACTATTTTCTTAAGGACAGGCTGGTAACAAAGAGCTTTTTTGACTTAATTGATCTTGATCTGACCGGAAGATTTTTATGGAGAACAATTGACCGGGATACACGCTACAGAAGCCTAACTGAGAATACATCATCAATTTTTGATACAAAAATTAACGAGCTGCGGGTGGAGTTTGAATCAATTGCCACCTACAATTCAGATTTTTTCAACGGAAACCTGAGACTTTCTTATTCAGAACGAGATGAAAAACACATAACAAAAAATTTTGAAGGTGTAAATCAGCTTCTTTTTGAGGAAAGATCCGATCTTGAAGGTCGGAAAAATAATAAAGCTTTAAGAGCAACAGCTGCATTTACCGGAAGTTTTAATTTTTCCAAAACAGATATTGTTTCAATTAGCCTATACCAAAATAAGCTAAAATATGATACACCCAGTGCCCAGAATTTTGATGACAGGGACGAAATGCTTTCAATAGTACGAATTCAGTATCTAAAAAAATTAACACCTTTTTTCGATTTTTTTATAAATACTGATGCAACTATTAGTCAAACTGTTTATATTTTTTCTGAGAAAAGTTCAAATAATAATATTAATAGGATTTTACGCCTGAAAACCGGTGGAAATTATCACGGTAAAAATTTCTCATCATTAAATTCATTTGAAGTTTCTGCAAATTACACCGTTTACAGTTTTGAGGATATAAATCCAAATTATCAAAGCTTTTCATTCAGACAGTTTACTGCAAGAGATTCATCAAGTATTCAGTTTAACAGAAGGCTTTCTTTTTCAACTTTCGGATATATTAAATTATCCGAACAGGGTAATTTGAAATGGGCCTCTTTTTCTACGAATCCGACAAGATATTTGCAGGAGATATATTCTGAATCAAAATTCACTGTAAATTATGAATCGCTTTGGTTTTCATTGGGAACTAGAGTATTTTCGCTTAATACATATAACTACAAAGTAGCCGGAAAAGTTATTGATTCTAAATTCTTAAGCATAGCCCCATTAACAGAAATAACCGTAGCAGTGCGAGATTCCCTGTATCTAAGGGTTTATGGCTGGTATGAATTTATTTCACTGTCTGAGGGCCAGAATAAACAGGAAGCAAATCTTTCAATTCAGATGAATTGGAATTTTTGATATTCGTAAAAAATAATTATTATGGATTACAAAAATTAGGTAAATCTTGGCTGAAAACACTTTCTCTATGGAAATAGAAAGCAATCCTAACAATCTCATCACGGTAGAAGAATTCGTTAATTATTTTTCAATTGAATTAAAAGTTGACGAATCTAAAACACCCGGGCTTTTACTGGCTGTAACTGAAGCTGTAACCAATGCTATTATACATGCAAATAAGTGCGATATAAACAAAATGGTAAAGATTGATGTTACAGTGGAAAACAAACAGCTCGTTATCAAGATAAAGGATGAGGGTACTGGGTTTGACCCGACCAATGTTCCGGATCCTACTGCCCCTGAAAATTTATTAAAAGATTCAGGGCGGGGGCTTTACCTGATGAAGGTTTATATGGATGATCTCCAATACAATGTCACCCCAACAGGTACAGAAACAATTCTAAAATTAAACTTATAATTTTAATTTTTTAATATTTGCTGCTACTTCATCAGCAGATTTTTTCAATTCTACTGATTCCTGATCAGTTAATTTCAATTCAATAATTTGTTCAATTCCTGCTGCCCCGAGTTTAACAGGTACTCCGCAAAATACTCCGTCAATTTCATATTCCCCTTCCAGCCAGGCCGCACAGGGCAAAATTCTTTTCCTGTTTTTAACAATTGCTTCAGCCATTTCCACTGCCGCAGAGGAAGGAGCATAATAGGCACTTCCTGTTTTCAAATAATTTACAATTTCAATTCCGCCTTTCCTTGCGCGATTTACCAGTTCATTGATCTTTTTTTCCGGCAGTAATTCTGAAATCGGAATTCCGCTAACGGTAGAATACCTGACAAGCGGCACCATGGAATCTCCATGTCCGCCCAGCACCATTGCTGAGACATCATTCACAGAAACATTTAAAGCCTCCGCAATAAATAATCTGAACCTTGCAGTATCCAGAATTCCGGCCATCCCGATCACCCTGTTTTTTTCAAAGCCGCTTACTTTTAAAGCAACATAAGACATTACATCAAGCGGATTTGAAACTACAATTATTTTTGATTGTGGCGAATTTTGTGCTGCTTTCTCAGTTACTTCTTTTACAATTTTCGCATTTGCTGCAAGAAGGTCATCACGGCTCATTCCCGGTTTGCGCGCAAGCCCGGCGGTTATAATAATTAAATCTGAACCGGCTGTATCTTTGTAATCATTCGTTCCATAAATTTTTGTATCAAACGACTCTACCGGACTGCTTTCCCACATATCCAGGGCTTTACCCTGCGGAATTCCATCAAGAATATCAATCAAGTATAATTTCCTCGGCAAGCTGTTTTTCAGCCAATCTTTGTGCAGTTGTTGCGCCCACATTTCCCGCGCCAATTACCGTAATTTTCTTCATTTGTATTACCGTTTGTTATTCAGATTAAGTTTAAGTATTCATTAAGCACTATACAGTTTAATCTCTTTCCTTTGGAAATAGCTTTAGACATCTTTATTTTTATAACTGTATAAAATAATTTAATCCATTATTTGGAATAAAAATACTTCTCAAGATAAAAAAATTCAGGAGAATATTATGGCCAGAAAAAAAATAGCACTTATAGGAGGCGGCCAGATTGGCGGCGTTCTCGCACAGCTAATTGCAATGAAACAACTCGGCGATGTTGTAATGTACGACATAGTCGAAGACCTTCCCCAGGGAAAGACACTCGATATAGCCGAAGCTTCAAGAGTAGACGGCTTTGACGCACACGTAACAGGAACAAATGATTACAAAGACATTAATGGATCCGATCTTGTAATTATTACTGCAGGACTTCCGAGAAAACCCGGGATGAGCAGGGACGATCTTTTAACAACCAACGCAAAAATTATGAAGATTGTTGCGGAAGCTGTTAAAGAACACGCTCCAAATGCTACAGTAATTATTATTTCAAACCCGCTTGGATGCAATGGTAACTCTTTTCCAGAAAGTTACCGGATTTCCTCACAACCGTGTACTGGGACAGGCTGGTGTTCTTGATTCATCAAGATTTTCAACCTTCATTGCCTGGGAACTCGGCGTATCCGTAAAAGACGTTAACGCAATGGTTCTCGGCGGTCACGGCGATACAATGGTTCCGCTTGTAAGATATGCAAATGTTAACGGCGTACCTGTAATGGAAATGCTTGAAAGAAAATATAAAGATGCCGCTAAAGCAAAAGAAGTCATGGACGCAATGATCCAGAGAACAAAAATGGCAGGCGGAGAAGTTGTAAAATTATTGAAGACAGGTTCTGCTTTTTATTCACCTGCTTCTTCAGCAGTTTCAATGGCTCAATCAATTCTGCTTGATGAAAAACGTTTAATGCCGGTTTGCGCTTTCCTCGATGGTGAATTCGGTGTAAAAGGATATTACCTTGGGGTTCCGGCTGTCTTAGGTGAAAAAGGAGTTGAAAGAGTTGTTGAACTTTCACTCAATGAAGAAGAACAGGCTGCTCTTGATAAATCAGTAAACGCAGTTAAAGGACTCGTTGAAGATATGGGACGTCTCGGTTTCTGATTCATTATCAGAAATGGTTTAAAACAAAAAATCCGGCTTCTAGCCGGATTTTTTTATGCAATAGCCTTAAAATTTAATTGGCTTTAACTTCAACGTTAACAACCTTCCTGTCGCCTCTCCTGGTTTCAAACTTTACATAACCTTCTGCAACTGCGAATAAGGTATCATCTTTTCCTTTTTGTACGTTAACACCGGGATGAAATTTTGTGCCTCTCTGTCTAACAAGAATATTTCCTGCAAGTACGTGTTCACCGCCGAATTTTTTAACACCAAGACGCTGAGCGTTACTGTCTCTTCCGTTTCTCGATGATCCCTGACCTTTTTTATGAGCCATTATAAATCTCCTTTTTAGCCTATCTTTGTAACTTCAATTCTTGTTAACTGCTGCCTGTGACCGTTTGATTTCTGGTAACCTGTTCTTCTCTTTTTCTTGAATACAATTACCTTATCATCTTTAACATGCTCAAGTACTTTTGCAGTAACTTTAGCGCCTTCAACATACGGTGTTCCTACCTTAGTTGATTTATCATCACCCAAAAGTAAAACGTTATCAAACGAAATTTCCGCGTTTACTTCTTCTTTTAATTTCGGAACGTAATATTTCGTATTTTCCGCAACTTTTAACTGCTGTCCTGATATATCGACAACCGCAAACATTTTGACCTCTACTTTTCTAAATTAGTCAACAAAATTAAGCATTTGCAGGATACTTGTCAATTGATTTTTCTCAAAATTATGCAAATATGACAGTAATAGTAGGGAAAGAAGCATTATTACAGGCCATTTGATCCGCGGCGCCGGAGAAATAATACCCCTTTTGGGCATAATTGTTGTATGTACCACTTAATTTTTACAAAACACCTAAATTCAAAAATCGCTAAAATCGCCACTTTTTTACCGTTAACTCAATGAACTATACCTTTAAATAAATGGTGGTTGATATAAAAAGGATATTTAATTAAAATTGGAATGGATTAAATAGGGGAAATAAATTGTATCTGTTATTTTAGTTATCATAACTTCGAACAGCCCAATTAATTTTCCCCTCCAATTTAATTGCTTAATGACATAAAATAATAGGTAATAAATTTTTATAAAATCATAAAAGGTCTTAATAAAGGGTTTTAGTTTGTATGAAGAGCATAATTAAAACTATTTCAACATATATATTTATTGTATTTGGAATTAATGTTTCAGCACAAAATTCTGGTACCTGGAATTTGACTGATTCCTTAAATATTCCCAGACAACATGCTGCATCTGTAGAGTTGTCTAACGGAAATATATTGGTTTCCGGTGGAGTTGATTCAAAAGCACATAGAGATGCTGAAATATTTGATTACCATACTGAGAAATGGCAAATTGTGAAACCTATGAATGAAGGGAGAGCCTACCATCGCTTGGTTAAACTTATAAGTGGTAACGTTTTGGCTATTGGTGGGACATACAAATCAAAAGGTTGTGAGATATATGATCCTGATAAGAATCTATGGGCCATAACTGACTCACTTAATTTTGAACGAACTTATGGAGAAACAGCGACAATACTTGACAATGATAATGTGCTTGTTGTTGGTGGTGTTGCTCAAACTTTGGGAGAAACTAAAACATTAGGATCTTGTGAGATTTTTGATGTAAATACTAAAAAATGGGAAATGACAAATTCCTTAAAAATTGTTAGATCATATCATACCGCTACAAAATTGTTAAATGGAATGATTTTAATTACTGGGGGATTTAGTGGTTCATCGGGTGGATATCTAAATGATTGTGAATTATTTGACCCTCAATCAGGTAAATGGACCGAAGTTGCACCTTTAAATATTGGTAGGTCTGAGCATTCAGCAATTTTATTATCTGATGGAAATGTTTTAGTAACCGGGGGAATAAATTTTTCTAATAACCAATTTAATTGGTTAAATAGTTGTGAGCTTTATGATCCTATCAAAAATACTTGGACTATTGTAAATCCATTATTGTCACCGCGTAACTATCATAGTTCATTACTTCTAGATAACGGTTTGTTGTTAATCTGTGGTGGCGGGACAGGGAACGATACTTGGGAATTATATAATCCCAACAACTTTTCCAACGTCCATATAGAGAATTATCCTGATAAACAAGGAATACCACTGATCAACTCATTACCGAATGGTAGAATTTTATCAAGTGGAGGGATGGCATGGACTGATACAAGTGGGGTACCAATATCATATCAGTCTAAAGTTTGTTATTTGTACAAACCAGGAATAATTGACGAAATTGATGTCGCAAATAATTACATAATTAACGATTATCGGCTTTATCAAAATTATCCGAATCCTTTTAATCCGGAAACAATCATCCGTTATCAAATAGTTAAAAGCGGTCCCGTTTCCATAAAAGTATATGATATTACAGGGCGCAAAATTAAGACTATTGTAAATGAGGAAAAGAACCGGGGACGCTATGAAGTGAAATTTAACGCAAGTCGTCTGTCAAGCGGGATTTATTTTTATAAAATAACTTCCAGCAGCTATAATGATGTAAAAAAAATGATATTGATGAAATAGAAATAATTCAACGTTGAGCTCCCGGATAAAATTCCAGGGGCACCTTTTTTTATTTTTTGAGCCGGAAGGAAAACTCCGAACCTTCGTTCAGTTTACTTTTTACTTCTATTTTAGAATCGTGGGCTTCAATGATATGCTTGACTATCGCCAGCCCGAGACCGGTTCCCCCGACAGCGCGTGACCTTGCCTTATCCACGCGATAGAATCTTTCGAATATCCGGTTAATATCCTCATCAGGAATCCCGATTCCGGTATCGCGTATCCTAATCCGGCAGTATTTTGCATTCTCTTCCGCAATTACCTCCACTACACCCGCTTCTGTATATTTAATCGAGTTCTGAATGAGATTCACAAAAACCTGCCTTAATTTATCCTTATCGCCAAAGACCGTAATTTTATTTTTCGCGGGCTTAAACTCCAGTGTAATATTTTTCTTTCCAGCAAGTGGTTTCATCTCTTCCACCTGCCTGTTTATAAATTCGATAATATCAAAATACCTGAAGCTCATCCTCATTTCACCCGATTCGATCATAGAGATATCAATGAGATCATTAAGCAATGTGCTAAGGTTAATTGTATGATAATTGGCTTTCTCAAGAAACGTTTTATTTACTTTAGGGTCATTGATGGCGCCGTCCAGCAGTGTTTCAATATATCCCTGGATAGTAAAAATAGGAGTTCTTAATTCGTGAGATACATTTGCAAGGAATTCTCTTCTTACTCTCTCAAGCTTTTTAAGATACTCAATATCACTTTTCATTTTGCCGAACATTTTCTGAATTTCTTCCTGCAAACCACTTAAATTATTTTCAAGCATAATTTCATCCGGCACAACAAAGTGATTTTCTCTTATACCAGTTACTGTTGATTTTATTTTTTCAATTTCCCTGCACCTTCGTGCACCAATAATATATAGGAGAAGAAAGAAAAGTATTGTAAAAGCAGCTATTAAAAAATATGCAGAGGCTGAGTCGCTATCTTTTATGTAGGTAAGTATTATTATTACTAAATAGACAAAAAATATTTCTTTGAAATAAATCGAAGAGGATTTCAGGTTGGTTTTAATTTTGCTAAACACTTTTAAACTTATACCCGACGCCTTTTATAGTTTCGATCAAGTCAGCATTATCACCAAGTTTCTCACGAATTTTCCTGATATGTACATCTACTGTTCTGTCTACAACGTAAATATTAGGTCCCCAGACTTCTTTTAATAAAGCATCTCTGCTGTAAACTCTGCCCGGATTACTTGCAAGAAAATATAGTATTTCAAATTCCTTACGCGGAAGAAATTTTTCTTCTTTATTGATATGGACTGTATAATTTTCCCTGTCAATTTCCAGCGGCCCGATTTTAACCTTTGATGGTTCGGGTGTATCTTCGGCTGAATTTTTTCTGAGATTTGATTTTACACGGGCAATTAATTTTTTAGGAGAAATCGGTTTCTGAATATAGTCACTGGCTCCCAGTTCAAGTCCCTTAATTTCATCGATTTCACCAGATTTAGCAGTAAGAAAGATAATCGGTGTGTTTTTAAACTCTTCTTTCTCCCTGATTTTTTTGAAAACTTCAAATCCGTCCAGCCTTGGCATCATTATATCCAGGATTATCAGGTCAGGGTTTTCAACTAATTTTTCAAGTGCCTCACTTCCATCAAAAGCCGGAACAACATTGAACCCTTCCTGTTCAAGATTATATTGAAGAAATTCAACTATATCGTGTTCATTATCAACTAGGAGTATTTTTTCTTTCATTTTGATGGAATTTTAACTTCAGAATTTTGTTTAGCTGATTTGTACATTGATTCCACAATTTTCATTCTTACAAGTACTTCTTCTCCCGAAGACATTAAAGGATTTACTCCTCTTATAGCACCCAAAAAACTTTTTAGTTCATTAGAGTATGATTTTTGGAAAAGTGTTTGTGCGCTTTCGGCTTTCGGCGGACTTAATTCAATAAATTTGTCATCAATATTTTTTACAACCTTGAACGGACTTAGAGAGGCACTTCCTTTGCTTCCGAAAACAGTTACATTAAATGTGTCTTTGTCGAGAGGTAAAGACCAGCTGGATTCAAGACTGATAATCGAAGAGTTTTTACATCTTAAAAAACTTACGGAAGTATCTTCTACACTTTTTGTACCTGTTTTATAGTTTTGGGTTGAAACTGTGCTCACAGCTGGATAATGCAATAGCCATAATGAAAGGTCAAGAAGAAGTATACCGAGATCAATGATTACTCCTCCTCCCGACTCTGTCTTTTTAGTAAACCATTTTTCCTTGCTGCTTTGTCTTCTGACCCAGTTCGCTTTTACATAAATCGGGTCACCTATTTCACCGGAGTTAATCAAAGTTTTCAGCAACATAGCATCAGGACGAAATCGGAGATTGAATCCAACCATTATTTTGCATTTATTCTTTCTCGCTGCTTCCACAACAGGTTTTGATTCTGCCAGGGTTCTGGTAAACGGCTTTTCTACAAGTATATCTTTTTGGGCTTTAACACAGGCAAGGGCTATTTCCTTGTGGGTATTAGTCGGCGTGGCAATAATTACAGCTTCAACGTCACTCTTTGCAAGTAACTCATTGTAATCTGTGTATCTCTCTGCAACCTTAAATTTATCAGCGATAGCATTCAATCTGCTTTTATTAATCTCCGCAACCGAAACAAGTTCAACGTTGTTTAGCTTTCTTAGGTTTGGAAGATGAACAAGTTGCGCAATCCCTCCCAGACCGATTATTGCTACCTTTGTTTTCTCCATTAAAGCGTTACCTCTTGACCAACATTCGGAAATTCACAGAAAACTTTTACTTTCCCTGCAATTCCCTCCGGATCAATTCCAAGAAGATGATGTAATTCCCCTTGTGTGCCGTGATCTACAAAACGATCCGGCAAACCGATTCTAAGAACATCATTTTTATAATTTTTTTCACTCATGTACTCAAGTACACCGCTACCAAAACCACCCACGATTGTACTTTCTTCCAGAGTAACTATTTTATTAAATTTCTTCGCAACTTCATCAAGTCTATCTGAATCAATTGGTTTAGCAAATCTCATATTTACAATTTCGCAATTTATTCCCTGCTTTGCTAAAAGATCAGCTGCTTTTATTGAATAATCTACCATTGACCCAATAGCAAGAAGTGCAACATCTTCGCCTTCTTTTATTACTTCACTTTTACCGATTTCAATCAAATCAAATTTTTCTTTCAATGGAACTCCCAGAGCAGAGCCTCTTGGATAACGAATAGCTACCGGCCCGGATTTGTGTTCAACTGCCGTAAATAACATATCACGCAATTCCGATTCATCTTTCGGAGCCATAATTACAATACCAGGAATCAGTCTAAGATAAGTCAAATCAAATGCACCGTGGTGAGTTGGTCCGTCGGCGCCAACAAGTCCGGCTCTATCCAGCACGAATACAACGTGCAGATGCTGTAATGCTACGTCGTGTATAATGTGATCAAAAGCTCTCTGAAGAAATGTAGAATAAATTGCTACGACCGGGATCACTTTTTGTGTAGCGAGTCCGGCAGCAAAAGTAACAGCGTGCTCTTCGGCTATACCTACGTCAAAATAATTTTCCGGTACTTCCTTCTGAAGTATATCCATCCCGGTTCCATCAGGCATTGCCCCGGTAATACCAACTACATTTTTATTTTCTTTTACAATTTCAACTAAAGCGTTACCGAAAATCTTAGTGAACGCCGGAGGTGCGCCTGCTTTTTTGTAAGCTTTTCCTGTAACTTTATCGAATGGGGTAGATGCGTGCAATTTTTGCACGTGCCCTTCCGCGGGTTTGTAGCCTTTTCCTTTTTGTGTAATTGCGTGAACGAGGATTGGGCCATTAAGAGTTTTTACCTGCTCAAATATTTTTACCATCTGGTGAACATTGTGCCCATTTATTGGACCAAAATACCTGAAACCAAGTGCTTCGAAAAGCATTCCCGGAGTTATTACAGCTTTTACCCCGCTTTCCAGCCGTGATGCAATTTTTCTTAACCTGTCACCAAACTGATCGAGTTTCCCGGTCAGATCCCAGATTTGTCCTTTAAATTTGTTGTAATCCGGATGAGCAATCATTTCAGTAAAATAATTAGATATTTGCCATACGTTCGGTGCAATTGACATATTATTATCATTCAAAACAACAATAAGATTCGATTTAATAATCCCGGAATTGTTCATAGCTTCGTATGCCATACCGCCGGTCATAGCACCATCGCCAATAACCGCCACAACTTTTCTATCTTCTTTATTAATATCTCGCGCAACAGCCATTCCAAGAGCAGCAGAAATTGAGGTTGAAGCATGTCCTGCGCCAAAGGTGTCATATTCACTTTCACTTCTTTTCAGAAATCCGCTAATTCCGTTAAGTCTCCTTATTTGCTTAAGTGCTTCCTTTCTTCCTGTTAATATTTTATGCGGATAAGCCTGGTGACCAGTATCCCAAACTACAAGATCATATGGAGTATTAAAAACTTTGTGGATTGCTACCGTGAGTTCAACTGTACCAAGTCCGCCACCGAAGTGCCCGCCAATTTCCGAAATGGTATCAATCATATATTCCCTGATATCAATACATAACTGCTTTAAATCCTGCAGTTCTAGAGTTTTGACATCATCGGGTGTATTGACCTTTGATAAAACTTTGTATTTGCTCATCTCTATCATTACTATATAACTCCGGTTTATTCTTCTGTTAAATCTTCCTGTTCTTCAGTAATTTCTGACAATTTTGATTTCAACTCGGTTATTTTTAACTCTGCGTTTTTCAAAGTGGACATACAATCTTTAGAAAGTTTAATCCCTTCTTCGTAATAGTGCAATAGATTTTTCTATCCCGATTTCTTCACTATCAAGCAAATTAGATATTTCTTCCAATCTGTGCAATTTATCTTCAAAAGTTTCTTTACTGGATTTTTTTGCCATAAAGATTACTTCTTTATTTCAATATTTATATCATTATCATAAAATTTAAGAGAGGCTGATTTGTTTTTATCAAGATTTTTTGAGCGGCTAATAAATTTATCCCCCTGCTTAACAAGAGCAAAACCCTTTTTAAGAGTTTTGCTAACATTGTGGGATTCAATTGATCCTGATAATAAATCAAGTTTCCCTTTTGTTAATAAAAATTTTCTGTCAATATTCCGGAGAAGTTTAAAAGTCAGGCTATCGATTAGCTGGTTATTTCTTCTAACTAAATCAAGCGGCATTCTGAAGCCGTATGAACTCAGAATATTATTAATTTTTTTCTGTGAATCACTGCATATAGCAACCACATTTTGTGTTGAAGTATAGGAAAATTCGCTAATAAAGGCAAAGAAGTCTTCTTTATCGGGTGTTGCCAGTTCCATCGCAGCAGAAGGTGTTGGGGCCCTCAGGTCTGCAACAAAATCAGCAATTGTAAAATCAACTTCGTGCCCTACCCCCGATATAATCGGGATTTTTGTTGCAAAAATAGCTCTTGCCACAATTTCTTCATTAAATGACCATAAATCTTCAATCGATCCCCCGCCGCGTCCAACAATCATAAGATCAATATTTTTCTCTATTTCAAGCGCTCTAATTCCATCTACAATTGATTTGGCTGCCCCACTTCCCTGTACTCTTGCCGGGGCAATTACAAGTTCAACCAGTGGAAATCTTCTCTCCGCGACACTTATCATATCACGAAAAGCGGCACCATCAATAGCTGTAACAACTCCTATTCTTTTAGGAAAAGATGGGATAGTTTTTTTTTCTTCTTCGTCAAATAATCCTTCGTCAGCAAGTTTTTGTTTTAGCTCTTCAAATGCTGCCTGTAGTTCACCAACCCCGGCTGGTTTCATAGAACGAACATCAATCTGGTAATTGCCTCTTGGAGGATAAACAGAAATTTTTCCTTTAACAGTTATTTTCATTCCATCCTGCGGAGTGAAAAAGACATACTTGTTAAATCCTTTCCACATTGTACAGGATATTGAGGCATTTGCATCTTTTAGACTAAAATACCAGTGTCCGGAAACGTGTGCTTTGAAATTTGATATTTCTCCTTCTACGGAAACCTGTCCGAATTTTCCTTCCAGGGTTTGTTTAATATCCTTTGTTAATTCTGAGACTGTTAGAATAGTATTCATATGTCCTAATCTTTAATTATATCTTCTTTAATTAAGGAATATACAAAAGCATCATGTATCTTTTTACCTACCGCTAATCTTTTTCTTGCAAGACATTCTTTTTTTGCACCTGCTTTTTCGGCAACCTTTTGGCTCGGGATATTATCTTTTGCAGCAACAATTTCAATTCTATTTAATTTTAGTTCCGAGAAACCAAATTCTGCACATAGTCTGGTTGCTGCTGAAGCAAATCCCCTTCCAGTAAATTTAGTACCAATCCAGTAACCAAGATTACCGATATTATGAATCCAGTTTATTTGGTTTAGTCCACAGCCACCGACTAATTTATTATTTGAATTATCAAATATCCCGAAAGAATATTCAAGTCTATCTTTCCATCCATCCTGTTGCAACCTGACCCAGCCTTTCGTTTCTTCTATGCTGTAATCCGGATGACACCACGGCATCCATTCAGCAAGTTCCTCTCTGGATTCATATATTGCTGAAAATAACGAAGGGATGTGTTCAGGAATTATTTTTTTGATTGTAATTTTACTGTCACTAAATTCTTCACGCAAATTATCCCCGCACAAAAAGATTAGAAATGGAATGAGAAGAAATTCGAATAAATTCCTAAAGAAATTTCGTGAAAATTCCTTTCTGATTTACCAGGTTGAGTATTAAACCTGTAACGGACATAAAGCGTAAATGTATTTAAAATATCAGCCAGACCAAGTGAAGTTTCTAGACCTATACCACTAAACCCGTCAAAATTCGTAAAACCACTTATGCCGGGCGAAATATATTTAAAGATCGGGAGTTCAATTATCTGTTTATATCCTAATCTGAAAAAGTTGCTGGCATCAGCATTAAATATGTGAGTATATTCAATAGAAAAATACCCGAATGGGAAATTTATGTTCTGGGATCTGAATGAAATTAAAGGAATTTCTTTTGTGAGAGCAAAAAAATCTGTGTTATTTGTCCTCACATATTCCGGTGACGGCAAAAGGAATTGAGTTCCAAAAAATAAACCGAGCAATAAAAAATTGGATTCTTCTTCAATTTTAATCTCTTTTGGAAAATCAAGATTATAGCTGTCAGTTCTGGTTATGTTTCCTGCTGAATCTTCAACTGTTATATAAAAAGGTACAACCTTTCCTGGAAATTCTTTTCCTGCAAGATCTATTTTTGCCTGGTGAGAATCTGTTAATGAATCGGAAATAACAATTCTATATTTATTATCCAGCAATATCCCTGACTTTACAGGTACACTGGATATAAAAGAAAGATTAAATACGGTAGGTTTTTCCGGTGCAATGTATGAATCGAGTAAATAAACCTCTACAGAGTCACGTTGTGTAAAATTCTGAAATGCAAAGTTTTCGTTTACACCAACAAGCAGAACTAAAATAACCAGGATTAATTTCTTCATATAATAAATTTTATTTTAATGCATTTTCAATATCTGCAATTAAATCTTCTATATCTTCTATTCCAACGGAAAATCTAATAAGGCTCTCTGTAAGTCCGAATTTTTCTCTCTCCACTTTTGGAACGGCCGCGTGCGTCATACTTGCGGGATGAGATATTAAACTTTCAACACCGCCGAGACTCTCACCGAGCGTAAATATTTTAACATTCTTTAATATTTTTTTTGCCTTATCGGTATCTCCAACGTCAACAGAAATCATTCCACCGAATCCCCGCATCTGTTTCCTGGCCAGTTCGTGCTGCGGGTGAGAGGCCAGCCCCGGGTAATATATCTTTTTGCCTATCCCCGATTCTGTTAAATATTTTGCAAGAGCGATCGCGTTTTTTTCGTGTCTTTCCATTCTAACGGCAAGCGTTTTTGTCGAGCGCATAACCAGCCAGCAGTCAAACGGCGAAGGTACACCGCCCGTTGCGTTCTGTATGTATCTCAGTCTTTCATGAATTTTTTCATCGCTTGTGAGAAGAATACCGCCTATCACATCGCTATGTCCATTTAGATATTTTGTCGAACTGTGAAGCACCACATCACAGCCGAGCGTGAGCGGGTTCTGGAAATACGGGCTCATAAAAGTATTGTCACAGACGCAGAGCAGATTATTCTTTTTACAGATATCCGAAGCACCTTTTAAGTCTGTCAGGTTCAGCATAGGGTTTGTCGGCGTTTCGAGGTAAACCATCTTCGTGTTTGGCTTAATCGCTTTTTCGATATTTGAAAGTTCGCTTGTATTTACCCAGGAAAATTCTAGCCCGTAATCTTTCATGATTAATTCGAACAACCTGTAAGTTCCGCCGTATACATTATTGGAACAAATTATGTGATCGGCTGATTTTACAAGACTCAACAGTGCGTGGGTGGCGGCAAGTCCGGACGCAAAGGCAATTCCGTATTTCCCTTTTTCGAGCGCTGCTATATTCGCCTCCATCGAGGCGCGCGTCAGATTGTGGGTTCTGCCGTATTCATAGCCCTTATGTTTTCCCAGTTCTTCCTGTGCGTAGGTCGAAGTCTGGTAAATTGGTGTGATTACCGCCCCTGTAACCGGATCAGGCTTCTGACCGGCGTGAATTGCATCCGTTGAAAATCCCATATGTTCCTTTAAATTATTTAAATGTTAAATTGTTTAATTGTTTTCCGGGCTCTCATTCTAATTCTTCCATCCGCCTAATTCAATTCCGAGTTTTCAATAATATCGTAACGGGTAATAATATCTTTTATTCTTCCGTATTCTGTAACGAGCACCGCAGGTGAATCACTCAGATAATTCTTAACCGTAACCAGGTCTGTTCTTTCATCCAGAGTCGGAAGGCCCGGGCCCATAATTTTTGAGACTGGTTTATCAAGTAATGACGGATCCTGAACCAGGCTCGCCATTAATTTTGCTTCCCTCAAACTGCCGACGGATTCGCCTTCATCAATAACCGGCAGCTGTGAAAAGCCACGGAAGTTCAAAAGTTCAACTGCAGTTTTAATTTTATCGGTTGACTTAACAGAGATTAATTCCTTCGGTTTGCCGTTTCTCTTTGCAAGCGAAATATCGTGAAGTGACCTGAATTCCTGTACAAGCATCCGCTTGTCTCTCAGCCACTCTTCACTGTGCATTTTTGTCAGGTATCTTTCACCCGTATCGGCAACTAATAAATACGACTATCGCGGATTCATCAAGTTCTTTGGCGAGTTCAAGAGTCGCCCAAAGGTTTGTGCCTGTGCTGCCGCCGCAGAAAATTCCTTCTTCCTTGGAAAGCCTGCGGGCCATTTTAAAAGAGTCCGGGTCGGTTACATTTATTATTCTATCTATATAATTGAAGTCAACGTTGTTCGGAAGGCAATCCTGCCCTATTCCTTCCACCAGATAAGGTATTCCCTCAATTACTTTTCCTGTTTTTTTGTATTCCTGGAAAATTGACCCGAAAGGATCCGCGCCGATGACCTGTATATTTTTATTTTTCTCTTTCAAAAATTTACCTGTCCCGCTTATAGTACCACCGGTTCCAATACCAGATACAAAATGAGTTATCTTCCCTTCAGTATCACGCCAGATCTCAGGTCCGGTTGTTTTGTAATGGATTGCCGGGTTCGCCGGGTTTGAATACTGGTACATAAAAAGAGAATTCGGTGTGTCCTTTTCTATTTTTTTTGCAACAGTTATATAGTAATCGGGGTGATCGTGCCCTACAGCGTTGGAAACGACAATTACATCTCCGCCGAGTGCTTTCAGGTAATTTATTTTTTCTGAACTTACCTTATCCGTAACAACAAAAATTGATTTATAACCTTTAACCGCGGCCGCAAGTGCCAGGCCTATCCCTGTATTCCCGCTGGTCGCTTCAATAATAGTTCCACCCGGTTTTATCTGCCCGTCTTTTTCAGCGGCCTCCAGCATCGAAAGGCCGATCCGGTCTTTTACGCTACCGCCGGGATTTGCGGATTCGAGTTTCGCAAAAATCTGCGGTTTTAGTCCTTTATTAAGTTTGTTTAATTTTATAAGTGGGGTGTTACCAATCGCGTCTAGAATACTTTCTTTAAATATCATTAAAATGTCCTGCGTATTTTATACAATAAATATAAGCCTCCCCATGAATTGAAAATCGATCCAAATTAAGCTACAATAATAACCAATTGAATTGAATGATTAAAGTTAAAATAAATTACTAAACTGCAAAAACCTGTTTAATTATAATCATCTTAAAGCTATATTTGACTAATAATGTATGGAAATAGTCCTATGCCGGTAAAAATAAAACGGTTTTTTTTATTACTAGTGCTTATCCAGGGCATCCATTCAATAGAAGAATACAAAGGCAGGCTATGGGAAGTTTTCCTTCCGGCAAAATTCTTAACTAGTCTTGTTTCATCAAATCTTAAAACCGGTTTTTTAATTATTAACTCCGGGCTTTTAATTTTCGGATTATGGTGCTGGTTCTTTCCAGTTCGCAAGAATGATCCGTCAGCGCGAGGATTTATCCTGTTCTGGATAATTATTGAACTGATGAATGGAATCGGGCATCTGCTCTGGGCACTGTCACAATGGTCATATGAGCCAGGTTTGATAACTGCTCCCTTTCTTTTTATACTTGGCGTATTGCTTATAAGACAATTAAGTAATTCCAGATCAAATTTACAATCAGATTTAAACGATGAAAATTGAGCGGGCAAAAATTACTGATCATAGGGTTTTATCCGAACTAACTAAAAAACCAAAGGCTTTCTGGGGATTCAGTCCTGAGCAGATTGGAAAATGGGATAAAGAATTAACGATTACACCGGATTATATCAAAAAAATAGCCTATATAAAATAATAATTGATAATAACATTACCGGATACTACTCATTTAATATGATTGATCCGGATAAAATAAAACTGGATAATATCTTCATCCTTCCTGATTTTATTGGAAAGGGATTTGGAAGAATTTTAATGGAAGATGCTATAAAAAGGATAAAGGGAATGAAATACAATAAAATTATTCTTGATTCAGAACCGAACGCTGAGAAGTAAAAAAATTCTTTGCAGAATTTTTAATCTAATATATAATATTTACATTTTAAATTTCCTGCTTGATCATTATCTTAATTTAAATTATTACTTAACACAGACTATGAAAAAACTAAAAATCCGGGGAAGAGGAACAAGTATAAATCCACCTAACAGGTTTGAAAAACTTCACATCGAAGAAACAGTGGACATTTATGATGAACGCGATTATGAAAACGATGCAGAAAGAAAAATTGAGACCGTTTTTTTCAAGGATCATTCAAAATCTGCAATTTCAGTGAACAATAGTCCGGACATTCCGTTCGATTATTCTTTTAATCCATACCGGGGATGCGAACACGGCTGTGTTTACTGCTATGCCCGACCGACCCATGAATTTTTAGGGTTTTCTTCGGGGATTGATTTTGAGACAAAAATAATGGTAAAAGAAAATGGGCCGGATCTTCTAAGAAAAGCTTTTGAAAAGAAAAGCTATGTTCCAAAATTCATAATGTTTTCCGGCGACACCGATTGTTATCAGCCTGTGGAAAGAAAATTAAAAATTACACGCAAGGCTTTAAAGGTCTGCCTGGAATACAGGAATCCCGTCTCAATTATTACAAAAAATTCCCTGATTATAAGAGATATTGATATACTCGGGGAAATGGCCAAATTAAACCTGATTTCAGTAATGCTTTCTATAACCACACTCGATAAAAAAATGGTTTCAAGAGTGGAGCCCAGAACCGCCTCCCCTGAAAGAAAGTTGATTACAATTGAAAAACTGGCAGAAGCCGGAATTCCTGTCGGGATAAATATTGCACCGGTTATTCCCGGCCTTACCGACGGAGAGCTCCCGGAAATATTGAAACAATCTGCAAAACGGGGCGCGACTTTTGCGTCATATATCCCCCTCCGGCTCCCCCTCTCACTGAAAGAGTTATTCATAAACTGGCTCGAATCTGAATTTCCGAATCGCAGGGATAAAGTTCTAAATAAAATTCTGGAAATGCGCGGCGGAAAATTAAACGAGGCGGAAATGGGCAAAAGGTTTAAAAGCAAGGGAGAGCAGGCTGAAGCAATCAGAAATTTATTCCATATAAGCTGCCGGAAATACAAACTGAACCAGCGTGAAATAATTCTGGACACTTCCCTTTTCAAGACCCCTTCAGACAATCAACTGGAAATGTTTTGAGCTAATTATATATTGGTAATTATTTACCACTAAAAGCAACAAACCATTTAGGAACTATAAAGGGTTATTTTTGTTTTTATTTAATAGCTTATGAATACCGGTGCAAAAAACATACTTAATTATTCTCTCATTGGAATAGCCGCATATATATTCGCCGATGTTATTCACGAAGTTGTTGGGCATAGCGGCTCGTGTATTCTACTCGGATATAAGATTAAACTTCATTCTTCCGTTTACTTCAAGAGTAATCCCGCAGGAATTTTAGTAAGCATTTGCGGACCATTGCCAACCTGTTATTTGCCATATTTATATACATTGTCCTGAAAAAAAAGACGAAACTATCTTTGACTCTCAGATTTTTTTTATTACTTACATTGTCGTATAATTTATTCTGGTTCTCCGGAACAATACTTCAATCAGGTTTTAGTAATAACGGAGACTGGACATACTTGGTAAAGGAATCTAAATTGGCAGCGATTGAGACGCCCGTATTAATTTTTGCTGGTATCACTGCCTATTATTTTTCTATGAAAATTGTCCGGTCGCATTTTGCTGAATTCAGCCGGTATTTCAGAAATTTTCCGCTAAAGGAAAGTATATATTATTCATATTTTGCGACTACAATAGCAGCGGTAATTGCCGGGTTATTTTTTGCCCCCGGCAGAATTCACGCCGCCATTGAAGGGTTACTCGAAATGTTGGGCTCCATTCCGATCCTATTTATAAAATTTTGGAATAGCCCAGAGGCAAGAGAGTTTGAGCAAAAATCAGGAAACACTTTCAACGCAATAATTGTTATTATTTTTATTTTGTTCTGCCTCACACTTGGACGGGGATTTGTCTTCTAATCGTTTCTTAATTAAGTTATTATGCTTAAAGAGATAATTAAAAATATATTTAAAGAATAATGTTTCAATTCAAATAAGACTTTAATGATATGACTGAAAATTTATTACTTTTCGCTTTAACGGTTTTCACCGGTTTCTTCGCGATAATGAACCCGATTGCAAATACACCTGTTTTCCTTGGGCTTGTAGGCGACCGGGATAAGGCTGACAGGGAAAAGATCGCAAAGACCTCCTGCATCACTGCCTTTTTAATAGTTGTGTTCTTTGTAATACTTGGCAATTATATTTTTAAATTGTTCGGAATTACAATCCCGGCTTTTAAAATTACGGGAGGCCTGCTGTTATTTTATGTCGGATTTGAAATGCTGCAGTCAAAGAAGTCAAAGATACATCACCAGGAAAACGTTGAGCCGGATGACGGCGTGGCCATATCTCCCCTCGCTATTCCAATTCTTGCGGGCCCCGGAACAATTGTAACAGCGATGAATAACATTACTAACGGTAACTTCATCCATATAGGAATTGTAATAGTTATTTTCGCGGTAATGATAATACTTACCTACCTTGCATTCACTTTAAGCGACTTGATTGTAAAAAGGGTCGGTGAGAATTTGATTACGGTGATAGGAAAAATTATGGGTTTGATACTGGCAATCATGGGAACACAGATGGCGATTGAGGGAATAAAGCTTACATTTGGATTATAACCAAGGAGATATAAACTAGCAATAATTATTATCGGATGATTTATATAGAATCCTTTAATATTTTGATTTGCAAATTTTTCTCAACCATGCTATAACAAAAAGACAAAATGGATATTATTTAGAATAAAACTTCACTTAACAAATATTATTTCAAAAATATATGATTTATAGAGAAGCAAAGCTTGAAGATATAAAACAAATACAGGTTGTCCGGAATTCTGTAAAAGAGAATACTTTATCCGATCCGGGAATGATAACGGACAAGGATTGTGAAGAATTTTTAACAGAAAGAGGTAAAGGTTGGGTTTGCGAAATTAAAAATCGCGTTGTAGGCTTTGCAATTGCTGATCTGAAAAACAATAATATCTGGGCATTATTCTTACTGCCGGAATTTGAGAAACAGGGTATCGGAAGAAAGCTTCACGATATAATGCTTAACTGGTATTTTACCAAGACAAAAGATAAAGCCTGGCTGGGAACTGCACCGGGGACAAGAGCAGAAACCTTTTACAGGAAATCCGGCTGGATAGAAGTCAGGACACATGGCAAAGGGGAAATAAAATTTGAAATGACCTATAACGATTGGGCAAAAAGAAAAAGTAAACAACCTCAAACCGGAGAAAATTAAAACAGGGCATATTATGACTGCTAAAATAGCACTGGTCACGGGCGGAAGCCGCGGTCTCGGGAAGGATATGGCATTGTCTTTAGCTAAAAAAGGAATCGATGTTATACTTACCTATAATTCTAAAAAAGAAGAAGCAGAGAAAATAGCCGAAGAGATAACAAAGATGAACAGGAAAGCCGATGTCCTGCATTTTGATATTTCCGATTTCAAATCAATTGATGGCTTTGTTGAAAGTTTTAAAACATCACTTAAAGAAAACTGGGATACAGACAGGTTTGATTTCCTGATTAACAATGCGGGAATCGGCGCCACAGTTTTTATGCCGCAGGTTACGGAAGAATTCTTTGACAACTTTATGAATATTCATTTTAAAGGAGTCTATTTTTTAACACAAAAACTACTCTCTTTAATGAATGATAACGGCGGAGTTATTTTCATTTCATCCGGATCAACAAGATTCAATGTACCTGGATATTCTGTTTATGCTTCGCTCAAAGGCGCAATCGAAGTATTGACAAGATATGTCGCCAAAGAATTCGGCAGCCGGGGAATCAGGTCAAATGTTGTTGCACCCGGGGCAATAGAAACCGATTTTAACAACGCGACTATTAGGAACAGTCCGGAAAGAAAGAAATTCCTGGCATCACTGTCCCCTCTCGGCCGGGTCGGGCAAGCGGATGATATTGGAAGCGTTGTTGCCTTTTTGTGCACAGATGATGCAAAATGGATCAACGGGCAGAGAATCGAAGTTTCCGGCGGCGTTAACCTTTAGGGCAAAAGTACCACCCGGAAGCAATTTGGGCCAGTTGTATTTTATGCCGCAATTTAATATTTGCCAAGATTTTTGTGGCATTTTAAAGATAATTTCGGCAATATATACCCAGAATAATATTGGGGAGTGATTGCGATGAAAAAATTAACCACAGCCTGTAAAGAGAAGTGGATCACAATCATTTTTTCAGTCCTGCTTGCTCTTCCGTTCGGCCTTGTTGTCTCGATTGTTTTAACGCCGCTTTTCTGGTGGATTGAGAAAATCGTACCTGTAAAACTTACGGGGCACACCGGTCCGGAAACCTGGGTAACCCTGACTGTTACCTTTATAACCTCGTACATGCTCTATATTTTCTGCAATAAATTATTAAAGAAATTGCCTGATGAACAAAATACCTTACCAGCAGATAGACTGGTCAACAATTCCAAAGTCTGAGCACAAAGGCACAATCGGAACATCCTTCTGGCAAACGCTTCAACTCGATGGACTGAGAATCAGGATTGTAGAATATTCAAAAGGCTACCTAGCGGATCACTGGTGCAAAAAAGGACACATCGTTCACTGCCTTGAGGGAGAATTTACAACTGAGATGGAAAACAGAGAAAAATTCTCAATGAAACCCGGTATGTCCTATGTAGTTTCGGATGAAATGAGTTCCCACCGGTCAATTTCACAAAAAGGTGCAAAGCTCCTCATCGTTGACGGTGAGTTTTTGGGATAATTAAATATTATATTTGCATATAATATTTATAATAAATGGCTTTACCCGGAGAACAATAATCACCGAAAGTAACTCCTCAATTACCAAACCTTTAATTTTAGCATACTAATAATGATATTACTCGACAAACCTTATGTATCGGATTTTCTGAAACAGACAATAAAAGAAAACAATTTAGAAATTATCTCTACCCCAGCCGCAAAGGAACTTTTCCCAGATGATTCACTTAACTGGATAACCGAAGAAAAGGCCAGAAGGGTCTATCAGAAAAATCCGGATACGCGCGTTTACACTAATTCTGAAAATTCTATTAGCTGGATCGAAAGAAACCTTAATTCTTCAAACCTGCCCGAACAAATAGATATATTCAAGAACAAAATCACATTCAGAGAACTGATAAAAGATTCATACCCGGATTATTTTTTCAGGGGAATAAAGTTCGCTGAACTTTCGGATCTGGATTTAACCGAAATAAAATTCCCGGTTATAGTTAAGCCGGCCGTCGGGTTTTTCAGTATTGGCGTGCACAAAGTTAACAGTCCTGATGAGTGGGGCGGGGTTTTGACGAAAATTGAAGCTGAAATAAAAAAATTAAACGGGCTTTACCCGAAAGAAGTTATAGACATATCTGATTTTATACTTGAAGAATGCATTGAAGGTGAAGAATACGCGATAGATTGTTACTACAATAAAAACGGGGACCCGGTAATCCTGGATATTTTTCACCACGTATTTTCGTCTGATGATGATGTAAGCGACAGAGTTTACTCAACTTCCGAAGAGATAGTAAACAGGCATAAAAATGGGATACGCGAATTCCTCTCTGAAATAGGGCTTAAAACAAATCTTAAAAATTTCCCTGCACATGTTGAGGTAAGGATTGATAAAAAAGGGAAATTAAACCCGATTGAAGTGAACCCGCTGAGGTTCGGCGGCTGGTGTACGACGGGTGATTTTTCCTGGTACGCATACGGATTCAATTCATACGAATATTTCCTGAATAATAAAAAGCCCGACTGGAATGAGATTTTCAGAACCCGGAAGGATAAAAGATACAGTCTGATCGTGCTTGATAATATTTCGGGAATTAAGGAAAGCGATATAGATTATTTTGATTATGATCAGCTGAAACAGGATTTTTCCTGCCCTCTAAATTTGAGAAAGGTCGATATAATGAAATACCATATCTTCGGCTTCCTGTTTGTGGAAACAACAAAAGCCAGCGAGAAAGAGCTAAATAAAATTCTGACATCCACATTAATAGATTACATTAAAATAAAGGATACAGTGGGCAATCAGGTTTAATTTCGCAAGATGAATTTTTTCATAGCAGAATCCCCACAAAAACTCTCTGGTAATCGTTTTCTTATTCCCTTCCTTCCATAACAGGGGAACTCAGTTTCCAGTATCAATAAATAGCTCCTTTCTTAACCATTCATTACTTATTTTAATACAATTCCAGTTATATTCCTATTTAGATTAAAAGCAAAGCAGCAACAGATATATGAATGCACCGAACTATAAGACCGAAGAGTCAAAAGAATTTGATAGATCAGTTAAGAATAAATTTGATGTTTACAACAGCTTATTTCTGAATCTCCCTTTCAGCAATATTAGAAATATTGGAGTGCTCATTCCCCTCTTGAATGAGGTTTGCAAAAATGGACTGGAAGCAAAGAAAGGACCATTGGAGATTTTAGATCCTTTTTTCAGTAGTCATGCCAACTTAAAATCGGAAGTTGATAAAATAGATTTTATGTTTAAAGTGATTCAATATGTCGAAAGACAGATTGTCCTGTTCGATAGTGTTGAAGACGCCGCTTTTCCCGGATTACAAAAGCTGGGGAATGATTTATCAATCAAAGATTTTATTCATCTATTAGAAAACAATCATAATGACAAGGCCATATCTGATAAACTTTCCACTTTTAGTGCACGAATTGTCTTAACGGCTCATCCCACCCAGTTTTATCCACCTTCGGTGCTGGATATAATCAACAGATTGAGAATGCTGTTAATTGAAAATAATATAAATGAAATTGACATTATATTACAACAGCTTGGGTTGACATCGCTTACAAGTTCAAAAAAACCGACACCATTTAACGAAGCAAAAAACATAATCTACTTTCTCAAAAATCTTTATTATGAAGCTATAGGCGAGCTATATTCTTATATCAAAGGAATCATCCAGGATAGCAATTTTGATAACCCGCATTTAATAAAACTGGGATTTTGGCCGGGTGGAGACAGAGACGGAAATCCATTTGTCACTTCCGAAGTTACAATGAATGTCGCGGATGAACTTCGTATGACATTAATGAAATGCTACTACGGAGATATTAAGGAATTATCACATAAATTAACTTTCAGAGGTGTTGAAGAACTGATATCAGATTTAAGGACAAAATTATATTCAGCAATGTTTAATCCTGCAATAGCGATTGAGTTTGAAGAAATTATGAGCCCACTAATAAAAGCAAAGGAAGTAATTATAAACAATTACAATGGCTTATATATTGAATTGCTGGATAGCCTTATTGATAAAGTAAAAATCTTCAGAACTCATTTTGCCGTGCTGGATATAAGACAGGATCACATTGTACACAAAAGAACCGTGGAGGAAATCCTTAAAAAAGAAAATTTTATTTCTGAGAACATTGATGAGCTTGAAAAGGATGAATTGATTTCTATACTTATAAATAAAGAGATATCAATCGACCCGGTTCAATTTGAGGATGTGCTTATAAAGGATACGATTAAAACAATCAGGCAGCTCAAACTTATTCAAAATAAGAATGGCGAAGCCGGCTGCAACAGGTATATAATCAGTAATTCAGAGGATATATTCTCTGTCTTATTTGTTTATGGACTATTCAGGTGGTGCGACTGGAAAAAAGATGAAATAACTTTTGATATTATCCCCCTGTTTGAATCGATGGACGGAATGAAAAACTCAGAGCAAATTATGGGGGAACTGTTTGATATACCGGAATACAGGAAACATTTAAGCCTGCGTGCCGATAAACAGACCATAATGCTCGGTTTCTCAGACGGCACAAAAGACGGTGGATATCTGCAAGCCAACTGGTCAATTTTTAAGACTAAAGAAAGATTATCTGAAGTTTGCGATCAATATAATATTAAAGCAATATTTTTTGACGGGCGGGGCGGACCTCCCGCAAGAGGCGGCGGTAAAACTCACCGGTTTTATGCCGCGCAGGGGCAGAACATAGCTAATCATGAAATTCAGCTGACTATTCAAGGCCAGACTATCACCAGCAAATATGGAACCGCGGAACATTTTATGCACAATTGCGAACAGTTGCTGACAGCGGGATTATCCAATAGCTTCCTGACAAAAAAAAATATTATTTCAGAAGACTCAAGGTTGATACTGGATAAACTCGCGCGGATAAGTTTTGAAAAATATACTGAACTTAAAAACCACGAAAAGTTTATTCCCTACCTGGAAAATAAAAGCACTTTAAAATATTATGCTCAAACAAATATCGGCAGCAGGCCGGCAAAAAGAGGACATAACGAAAAGCTGGAATTAAAGGATTTGAGAGCCATTTCATTTGTTGGTTCGTGGAGCCAGTTAAAGCAGAATGTGCCGGGTTACTTTGGCATAGGAACTGCGTTAAAGAATTTAATAACTGAAGGGAAACTGGATGAGTTAAAAAAATTATTTAGTCAGGTTCCATTCTTTAAAGCCCTGATTCTTAATAGTATGATGTCTTTATCAAAATGCTATTTTGATTTAACTGGATACTTTACAAAGGATAATGAGTACAAGGAATTCTGGGATATCCTGTTTGATGAATATAAATTATCAAAAGAGATGGTGCTGCTTATTTCCGGTTATAAAACATTAATGGAGGATTCGCCGGTTACAGGAAATTCTATTGCAATCAGGGAACAAATTGTTTTGCCTTTGCTAGTTATTCAGCAGTATGCCATGCAGAAAATTGAACAAAACTCGGACATGAGAAGCATTTATGAAAAAATAGTTACACGGTCTTTATACGGAAATATTAATGCGAGCAGGAATTCAGCCTGAAAAAAAAGATCTATCTAAAACTGAATCCTCTTAAAAATTCTTCGGTGGTCATTCTCTTCTTCCCTTCCTGTTGAAGTTCAAGAATCTGGAGTGTTCCGCTTCCGGTTCCGATAAACAATTCTTTTTTGGTTTGTTTAATTTCGGCGGGATTTATTTTTTCAGAATTGGTAATTTTTGTTTTATAAATTTTAATCTGTTTTTCATTGAAGAAGAAATGAGCTCCAGGGAAAGGTGAAAGTCCTCTTATTAAATTATGAATTTCTTCGGCACTTTTGTTCCAATCGATCTTCCCAGTTTCTTTCGTAATTTTCGGCGCCGGTGAGGCAAGAGAGTCATCCTGTTTCTTTAATTGGAAATTCCCCGAATCAATCAGATCAACTGTTTTCAGCACAACTTCCGCACCAAGCATGCTCATTTTATCGTGCACAGAGCCAAGGTCGTCTTCATCTTCAATTTTTAATTTTTCCTGCAGGTATATGTTTCCCGTATCAACTTTTTGCTCAAGTTTAAAAGTCGTTACACCGGTTTCATTTTCGCCGTTTATAATTGCCCATTGAATCGGTGCCGCGCCACGGTATTTTGGCAGCAGAGAGCCGTGCAGGTTAAAGGATCCTTTTGCGGGAATATTAAAAACTTCGGCCGGTAAAATTCTGAAGGCAACAACAATGAAAAGGTCGGCATTAAATTCTTTAAGCTGATTAACAAATTCCGGGTTCTTTAATTTTTCGGGTTGAAGCACGGGGAGATTATTCTGAAGCGCAAACTCTTTGACCGGCGTGAAACTAACTTTCCTTCCCCTTCCTCTTTCCTTATCCGGAGCCGTTACAACAGCAGCAATTTCGTGTTTACTTTCTAATAATATTTTTAAGGATGGAATCGCGAAATCCGGCGTGCCCATAAAAACTATTTTCATAACAACTGGTAATTCACATGATCAGTAACAGGATATTCAAAATCTATTTTCCTGTTTTTAATTTTCTGTAGGTCTCTCTTAACTTTTTTCTTCATTTCATCCGAAATTTTATCGGTAAAAAGGACGCCCTGCAGGTGATCGTATTCGTGCTGAATTACTCGTGCAAGTAATTCATCGGCTTCGAGTTTCTGTTCTTTCATATCCGTATCCTGAAACAGGATCGTTACTTTTGCCGGTCTCTCCACGTCAGCCTTTACATCCGGAATACTCAGGCAGCCTTCTTCAATAACAACTTTCTCTTCACTGAATTTTTCAAATTTGGGGTTAATAAAAACTATCGGCTTTTTATCTTCGTAACCTTCAATCTCTGAGATATCAACAATAAAAATCTGTTTGTCGGCACCAACCTGGTTCGCCGCCAGGCCTATCCCTGAAGCATTCCTCATCGTATCAAACATATTGGTAATAAGCTTTACGGTTTCCATATCGACATCGGAAACCTGCTCTGTTTTCTTCCTTAAAATTTTATCGCCATATAATGTTATTGGCAAAAGTGACATTTTACACCGTAGTTCTTGTTTATATAATGTTAAAATAATTAAAATAGCAGGAATAAAAAAGGCAAAGAAAGTGACAAATAAGCCCGGATAAAGGGGCACAACCTGTCACCAATCAAAAATCATTTTACAAGCAGTTTACCCTCTTTCATCAGTAATTTTCCGTCAAGGTAAACTGTGGGTTTTTTCATCACACCGTCAAGATGAATTGGCACGTTAACGCTTCCGCCCATAGAAATGTTATTCCCGAGAGCGATGTGCACAGTTCCCATTACTTTTTCGTCTTCGAGCAAGATACCACTGAGTTTTGCGCTGTCGTTTGTACCTATTCCAAACTCAGCAATGCTCCTGGCATCCTTGCCGACCACATCCAGCATTTTATTCAGCTTCTTCGCCATTGCGCCCCCTGTAATCCGGGTAGCGTAACCGTCTTTAACTTCAATTTTAATGTTAGCGTTCTTTACGAGCCCCAGTCCGGCCATCGATCCATCGACAATAAAAACGCCGTTTGAACTTCCCTCAACCGGTGCCAGGAATGTCTCCCCGGTAGGAAGATTTCCGCTTTCGCCTTTCTTGTGAAAAAGGCCCTTGCTCGCGATAGATTTTCTTCCTTTTATCGAAAAGGAAATATCTGTACCGATCGGGGTGGTTATCCTGACGCTTTTTCCCTTTTCAAGAATACCTTTCAGCTTAATTGATAGAGCCGCGATTTTCTTATAATCGGCGTTCATGCCCCGGATCATAATCTCCTTTGTAATACCCGGGAATGTTGCTACGCGCACTCCTTTTTTGGAAGCCGCTCTTCTTGCGTCCGTGTGAGTCAGCGATTTCGCCGTCGGGCAAAAGACAACATCGAACCGGCTCATCAAATCAGCAATTTCCCGTGAAGGTTCCTCACCGTTTACCTTGCCTGATTTCATTTCAACATACAAGGCTTTGTGCCCGAGTTCTTTCGCGTTTTCAAAAAGAGAAATACCAATTTCTCTTTTCAGTTCATCCGAAATTACAAGGATTGATTCTTTCTTCTTTGCACCCATGCAATCCTTGATTGCTGTTATGGAGGCTTTGTCTAATTTTGTTTGTTTCATAATTTTATTGATAGAGACGCATCGGCGATGCGTCTCTACAGAAAGTTAATTTTTCATTTCAGGCATATTTTTCAAACCAAGTTCCAGCCCATGTCCGTTCGGTCCCCTTTCCGATTTCCTCAGTAAATAAGCGAATATTAGCCCAAGTATGCCAAGTATAGAGAAGATCCACATACCAAGATGATAACCACCGGGATTCTGGGCATTGGCGCCGGAGAAGTCATTTGCCCAGCCAATAACCAACGGGAATAAAGCCATTCCAATTTGCTGTACAACAGTCATTAAGGCGTACCCGGAACCGAGCCGTCTTTCTTCGACTATATAGGCTACAGCGGGCCACATAACAGCTGGAATTAATGAAAAAGCAACACCCATCATTATTACAGGTATATAGAGAGAGATTTGTGTGTAGCCCATTATTAAATAAACCGGCAGAAGCAATATTGATCCGAATGTCATCAACAGAGCACGTTTACCATAATAGTCTACAAGAAGCCCGATAATAGGAGTAGCTATCATTGCGGCTAATGGCAAATTAGACATTAAGCTACCGGCCATTTCCCTGGTAACATTGTGAGTTTCCATAAAGAACTTAATTGCAAAAGCTCTGAATGGAAAAATTGCTGAATAAAATGTTACACACAGCAACGTTATATACCAGAAAGATTTATTAAACTTAAAGAAATCTTTAATATTAAGCTTCTCAGTTTTTTCAGCTTTTCCAAGGACAAAAAGCTTTTCCCCTCTATGTTCCAGCATAGCGTAGATAATAATTCCTACAAATGCCAGTACGCCGATTATGGCAGCTATGAAAAGCGGCCCCTGGTAACCGGAACTGTATGCGCCAGGGAAAAGAGAGGGTGAATTATCGACAGAATAAGTTCCTGCCCTTGCAATAAATAAATTAACACCTAACGCGAAGCTGAGCTGTTTTCCTTTGAACCACTTGGCAATAGCGACGGTAACCGCCACGATTAACGGTTCGGATCCAACACCGAGCAAAAATCTTCCTGCAAGCATTACGTATAAATTGCTCCCGAAAGCAGTCAAAAATCCTGAAATCGTACAAATGATTGCAAATACAATCGCAGACTTTTTCGTTCCCCATTTATCAACAAGGATTCCTCCGAAAATTAGTACGATAAGTGCAGCAACACTATAATAAGTATACATTTGCCCGATATCGAAATCGGTAAAATTAAGCTGGGTTTTTAGCTGATCAGCAACAAGCGAAATTGAATCGTAAACATAATAGTTTCCGTACATCGCAATGCTGAGAAAGAAAAGAACCACCCACCTGTAAAGGGTAGATGGTTCTTTTTTTACAATAGTAGAATCATTCTTGAGGTTCATTTATCACTTTTCAATAGTTTCTTCAATAGTTGGTTGTGGTTTGCGTGATACTTTATACATTATAAATCCCATAGCCACAAAGAATATCACGCCGAGTATTTCGTAACCGCCGCGTCCAAGGATTCCTTCAAGCCCGGCTTCAGCACTGATAGCTCTTCAGGAATTCAAACACATTATCATTTACCGAGAGCAGGGCAACAATAACTCCTGCAAGCGCGCCGCCTGCTACAAGACCTGTTGCAAAAAGACTTCCGCTTCCAAGTTCGCTGTCATCAACATTTTCGCCTTTTTTCTTGGCAACTTTATCGGAAACGCCTTTAATTGCTCCGCCGACAAATATCGGTAATGTTGTAGATAAAGGAAGATAGGCACCAACCGCAAATGAAAGAGCATTTACTCCGCAAAGTTCAACGGTAACTGCTAGACAAACTCCAACGAGTACGTACTGCCAGTCGAGATTAAAGGATAACAAACCTTTTATAAGAGTTGCCATCAAAGTACCCTGCGGTGCCGGGAAAGCGTTACTGCCTATGGCGTGCTGAATTCCCTGCGCGGCCATATCAACAGTAGGCTGATCGAGCAATTTGATTGTGGCACCGATTACAATTGATGAAACAATCGCGCCGACAAACAATGCAATCTGCTGATACTTTGGAGTAGCACCGACTATATATCCTGTTTTCAAATCCTGTGAAGTCGCTCCCGCGTTTGCGGCTGCGATACAAATCATACCGCCAACAACGAGAGCCATTGGTTCAAAAACTTTTCCTGTCCAGCCAACAGCGATAAATACAAGTGCTGTACCCATAAGTGTTGCGATCGTCATTCCCGATATCGGGTTTGAACTGGAACCGATAATACCTACGATACGGCTCGAAACCGTTACAAAGAAAAATCCGAACACAATAACAAGAAGTCCGATCAGAATTTTATTTACAATTGTATCGCCGGGAATCATCGGAAGAACAGCCATCAAAGCTACAAGAACAACACTTCCGACTATAACTGTCATAAATGAAAGGTCATTCTCAGTTCTTGCGACTTTAACTGCTTCGCCTTTATTTTTTAAAGAAGCAAGACTTCCTTTGAAAGATGAAACAATTGTCGGGAAAGTTTTTAACAATGTGATAAAACCACCCGCAGCAACAGCGCCCGCACCGATTTGCCTTACGTAGGCACTGTAAATTGCGTTAGGGTAACTCGCAAATGTATGAAGACTCGGATCCCATCCTCCGGGACCGCCGGCTGTCACCAGGTCTTTTAAATATCCAAGTTTTACCAATTGTGTTGCGATTACATCCGGAGGAACAAGTGTTGCTAATAATGGAATAATTCCCAGCCATGCCAGGACACCGCCTGCAACCAATATGCCGGCTATTCGCGGACCGATGATATAACCAACGCCAAGATACTCAGGTGTTATATCGGCATTTATTGTAGCTGATGGATAAAACTTACTCGTTTGCGCTGAAACCCACGCGGGTGTTTCAGCAATTACGTGAAATACTCTTTGAAGCAATGCATAACCAAGAGCAACTGAAAGTCCCTGGTAAGCAGTCTTCGCAAAATCCCCGCCTTTGTCTCCCGCGATAAGAACCTGGGCACACGCCGTGCCTTCGGGATAAGGAAGTGTTCCGTGTTCATTAACAATTAAGGAGCGGCGCAGCGGAATCATCATCAGTGTTCCGAGAATACCGCCGAACATCGCAAGAACTAAAATTGTCCAGTAATTAAAAAAACTTGCGCCAACACTTACGCCGGCATCGTTAACTGACATAAACAAAAAAGCCGGTAATGTAAAAACAACACCGGCAGCAATCGATTCACCAGCGGAACCGGTTGTCTGGATGATATTATTTTCGAGAATTGTTGTTTTGAAATATTTTCGTCCGATGGAAATAGCGAGAACTGCGATAGGAATTGAAGCAGATACTGTCAATCCTGCTTTTAAAGCAAGAAAAACAGAGGCTGCACCAAAAAGGATTCCGAAAAATGCGCCCATAATTACCGATTTCATTGTAAATTCGGCTACATTCGCGGAGTCAGCTATATAAGGTTTAAAACCCGGATTTGGAGAATTGTTTTCTGCCATATTCAGAGCTCCTTGGTTATGTTAAGAACTTTAAAAAATCGCTTATGAATATTGAAATAAATGCTAAGATATGCAACTTCAGATTTGGGATTCAAAGATTTAGGAAATCAAAACTCCATTTTTCTCATCCCGATATGGCATATAGCAAAATCATATTTTACAGGATCTACAGGATCAAATTTTTTAAGATTATTTGTTATTTCCTCCGCCATTTTCCAGCTTACATTTTTATAATTAGTGAGTTTCAGCTTCTTGCAAATGCGGGCGATATGTGTGTCCACCGGTATAACGAGTTTATTAGCTGGAATATTTTTCCACAAACCAAAATCCAGATCATCTTTTCTTATCATCCAGCGAAGAAACAAATTCATTCTTTTGCAGGCACTGCCGAGTTCCGGTAAAGGAAACATAAAGCGAACACCCGGAGAAATATTTTTACTTTTTGTATTTTTTTTGATTTCTTCAGTAAAAATCTTTGAAAATCCAGATAAAGCTTTTTTAATATTTTTATTATCCTCAGAATATTCCTTTAAGAAAACATTTTTTAATGACTCATATTTATCATATATACTATTCAAAGCAAAAAATAAATTCAGAATGTCTTCATCATTATAAAAACGGTGCTTTAATCCTTTTAATTTTAATTGATTTGAATTTTTATTAAGATTTGTAATAAAACCATAAGGCCTGGAATCTGTAATAAGTAATATTTTATCAAGAGTATTTATTATCTGCCTGACGTTCCCATAAGAAAAAACAGAAGCAATAAAACCGATTGCTTCAATATCTTTTTCATTGTTGAATAGATGCAAAAACTGTAAAGGATCGGGTGATATCTGTGATTTGTCGAAGGCTTTGTAATGATAGTTAAGTTTTTGTTTAATAGTCATATATTCTGCCTACCGCTCATGTTTCGAAATCCGAAATTAACACTTATTTTTATCAAATGTATTTCCTAAATTGTTTTCAAATATTACGGGCAATCTGAATGAAAATAGTTCTTCTACCGATTTTTTTAGGATCCAATAAATGGCTGATAAGTTTAAAGAGATAAAAGTACCCAATACAAGGCGTGCTCTGGTTGATGTTTTGGAGCTGGGACTAAAAAATCATTATACACCTGCATTTACGGAAATAGACGTAACGCTTGCACGGCAATTAATAAAGGAAAGGAAAAAGTCGGACTCAAATAAAATTTCCTTTTTGAGCTGGATGATTAAATGCATTGCCGACTCGATCTCTGAAAATAAGGAAGTACATGCCCTGCCGCATAAAAAAAATAAAATGGTATTATTTGATGATGTTGACGTTTCAGTAATTATAGAAAGAAAAATTCCGGGTGCCGCCGAATAACATTAAGCACATCACCCTGCCATATATCATCAGAAGAGCTAATGAAAAAACTGTTCCGGAAATATTCAACGAGATACGTACCGCACAATCTGAAGCAATAAGTAAAGACGATGTAAGGCTCGGGCCGGGAAAAGATACGCGGGAATCCAAAATATTTTTATCGCTTCCCAAGTTTTTAAGAAATATAATCTTCTGGAACAAATTAAACCGCGATGCATTTCTTGTAAAGAAAAAAGTTGGTACGGTCCTGGTTTCCTCTGTTGGTATGTTTACCAGGCATAATGATTATTTCTGGGGCGTATCAAGGAGCATTCAACCGCTGTCTATACTTTTTACCGGCTTAATTAAAAAACCGGCTGTCGTAGATGGACAGATAGTTATTCGGGAATTTTTGTGCACAACTTTCGGATTTCAGCACGACTTGCTTGATGGCGCACCATTTACCAGGTACGTTACAAAGCTGAAAAAAATGATTGAATCAGCAGAAGGGTTGTAATCTTGTAGACATACTTTAATTACTTCTCAAATTAATTCCAACCTCAATCTAATTTTGTTTTTCGCTTTCATAATTATGCCGGGGATAATCTCCGGTTTCCTTTTAGAAATTAAGTGGAATTTAAATTTCTGAGAAATCATTCCCAAAATAATCTGCGCCTGAAGAATTGCAAGTTTTTTGCCAATGCAAATATGAGGACCATCACCGAACGGAATATAGCCCATCATTGGCAAATCCGGTATATTAATACTTTCAAATCTTTCAGGATTGAATAATTCCGGTTCGTCCCAAATTTTGGGGTTCCGATGAAGCGTATAAGGACAAATCATCAGGTAGGACCTGGCAGGTATTTCCAAATTTTCATAGACATCATCAGTAGCTGTAATTCTGAAAAAAGCCCACGCAGCAGGATAAAGCCTTAACGTTTCATCAATTATTTTTTTTGTATACGTAAGATCATTGACGTTTGAGAAATCAGGATTATTGCCATTCAATTTTTCATAAAGTTCGCTTACGCAATTTTTCTCCAGCAATCGGGATTAACGGCAATTGAATAAAAAGCCCAGGTAAGTGTTTCTGCAACTGTATCAAAACCTGCGAAAAGAAAATTCATAATTTCATCACGTATTTTAATTTTGTCTGTTCTTCCCTCGTTGAATTCTTCAATAAGTGTCCCTAAAATTCCACAGACTTTAATTTTCCCATTTATTCCGTCCTCAATCATTTTATAGACAAAATCATCAAGCTTTTTTATTTCATTAAGAAATTTTTCATCCTTTTGTTTCGGGAATGCCAATCGTTTCAAATAAATTTTTACGAATAATCTTTAACAGTATGATTTTTTATGCTCGCATGTTGAAGTATTAATATCCAGTGAGTCGAATAATTGAGGTCGGATCATAATTTAACATTTGTCTGACAACATAGATTCTAATTAGTATACCAAACATCAGGATTTTCATTTCAGCCTGTATATCAACAGGCTCCCCTCTATTTGCATTTTTTTCCCAGGTTACTATAAGCTCTGATATTTGCTTTTGAATTTCCGGGATATAATTCTCCAACATTTTGGAATGAAATGCTGCGTTGAGAATTTTTCTTTGATCTACCCAATATTATGCTCACTTGCAAATAATCCATTCCCCAGAAAAGGTAGAATATCCAGGAGAGTGTTTCGCCTCTGATAGTTGATATAATTTGTTTTAAGAATATGCTGAATTATACCGGGATCGTTTATAAAATATAGTTCTTCCCCAGCAAATGTAAATGGAATAATTTTACCAAATCTATTTGAGATTTTAATAAGCGTTGCCAGAGGGTTTCTAATTAGTCCCGGCACATATTTTAAGAATCCCAATCCCTTTGGCCCGGAAAAATCTTTGGGATGAATCGGTACATTTGCTTTTGTTTCTGTCATTAAAAAAGCTATAATTAATTATATAAGAAATCTTTATTTAACTTCTTAAAAATTGAAACGTAATAGTAAAGATAATCACTAATTGTTTACGGACAAGTATCAGATTAAATTTTAGATTATTAAAGATAATAAAGCTTCTATCAATTTAATTTACAAATGGATTTAAAAATATTTACATTATTATCCCTTTTCCCACTTCTGGCTCTTGGTCAGCAGAATTCCAATAAATATTGGCATTATACAAAACCCAAAGACTATATCGCTTATAAAACTACATTACCTATAACTATTGACGGTAAAGCGGATGAGCCTTCCTGGCAATCAGCAAAATGGACAGACGATTTTGTTGACATTGAAGGTGATAAAAAAACTACCCCCGGTCTTAGAACAAGAGTAAAAATTCTATGGGATGATAACTATTTTTATTTTTTTGCTGAGATGGAGGAACCCGATATCTGGGGAAATATTACAGAACGGGACGCTGTAATATTTCACAATAACGATTTTGAAATATTTTTGAAACCCTACACTGAATATCCTCAATACGGGGAATTTGAGATTAATGTACTTGGTACTGTATGGGATTTATTATTAATAAATGCCTACAGAGAAAATGGCCCGGTAATTAATAACTGGGATATCAAAGGATTAAAAACTGCAGTCCATATTAATGGAACATTAAATGATCCATCAGATAAGGATGAAGGATGGGCTGTTGAATTTGCGATTCCCGGAAAGGCACTACAGGAATTAAAATTCAAATCTGAAAGAGAAAATACTCCTTCGCTATGGCGTATAAATTTTTCAAGAGTGGAATGGCAACACTCAATTATTAACGGACATTACAGCAGAAAAAAAGACGAAAAAGGGAAACTTCTTTCGGAGAACAATTGGGTCTGGTCACCCCAGGGAGTAATTGATATGCATCAGCCGGAATTCTGGGGATACGTAAAATTCAGTGATAAGAAACCCGGGACTGATAAATTTTCCCCCGATCCGGACGAAGGAATTATCCAGGCTCTATTCCATCTATATAGACAGGAGAAAAGATATTTTAACACAAATGGTAATTATACAAAAGATGTTAAAATTCTTGAACCGCTTAAATTTTCATTCAACGGTAAAGAAATCGAACCGGGAATAGTGCAAACTAATTTCGGTTATGAAATAGTCTTCGATCTGCCCACTAAAGGGATGAGATACATTATTAATGAAAAAGGTATTATAAATAAAATTAAATATTAGATTATGAAACGAATAACTTTATTCTTCATTTTATTTGTACTTATATTATTTCAGTTTTCCTGTTCTCAATCAAATGAGATGCAAAAAGTGAATAAAAATTCAAGCAATCATTTTGTGTTTGCGGTCTGGGCACACCAGGAACCCGGTAAATCCGATGCTTCGTGGGAGTCCGTTTTTACGAAATTTCATAATGCAGGCATTACAGATTTTTTTATTGGAGCACCTCCATCTGAATTAAAAAGAATGGTTCGTCTAAGTAAAGGTAAGGGGAGCAAAATTCACGGATGGGTCTGGGTGCTGAACAGACCGAACGACACAACAGCTCAAAAACATCCGGACTGGTATGCCGTAAACAGGCTTGATAAAAACAGCCTGGAATATCGTCCTTATGTTGATTATTACCAATGGCTAAGTCCTTTCAGCGAAGGTGCAAGGGAATATATAAAGGATAATATCCGCAAAGTAGCACAGGTTGATGGAATGGCTTCTGTTCATCTTGATTATGTTAGGTTCTGTGATGTTATATTGGGTAAAGAATTGCAGCCGAAATATAATCTTGTACAAGACCATGAAATGCCTGAATATGATTTCGGTTATCATCCTGTAGCAAGAATTGGATTTGAAAAAATCTTTGGTGAAGACCCGATGAAAATGGATCATCCTGAATTAAGTAATGAGTGGAGACAATTCAGATTAAACGCGGTAACTTCTTTAGTAAATGAATTATCTGAAATTGTACATCGGAATCATAAGAAATTATCTGCTGCCGTATTTCCCTATCCGGAACTGGCACGAATGAACGTAAGGCAGGATTGGAGTTCCTGGAATCTGGATGTTGTCCTCCCAATGATTTATCAAAATTTTTATAATCAAAACCTTAACTGGATTGGATTTTCAATCAAACAAGGCCTCAGAGAAGTAGATAAAAGATTTCCACTATATGCAGGACTTTATCTCCCCTCCCTTTCTCCCGAAGAACTTAAACAAGCCATTTTGATTTCTAAAAATTCCGGTGCAAACGGAGTCTCATTATTTGACCTAACTAATTTAAGCGATGCACATCTGGTAATTATCAGGGAACTTAATACTAAGTTCAATAGTAGAGTAAATTGAACTGATATTAGCTCTTACCGTATTTTAAACATCGTAAATTTTAACAGATACTATTATTATCTGAGAGAGCTATTGCATAAATTTAGTGAGGATATGAAATTATGAAAAGAATTATTTATTTGTTTTTTATTTTGACAATTTGTCTGACCAGTTTTGCTTTTTCACAAAATAAATTTGAGACAGATTCATTCTCCACAAGTGAAGGAGATTTAGCGATTACTTTCATTGGTCACGGTTCATTAATGTTTAATTTTAACGGATTAATTATTCAGGTAGATCCATGGAGTAAACTGGCAGATTATTCCAAATTACCAAAAGCAGATATAATCCTGATTACTCACCAACACCAGGATCATTTTGACCTAAAAGCTATAAAAGAATTAAAAAAAGAATACACAAAAATTGTTTGCCCGCAAACGGTAGCCGATTCTTTAAAAGGTGAAGCAACAATAATGAAAAACGGTGATTTTATCACCCTGGAAGGGATTGAAATTGTTGCTGTTCCCGCATATAACCTTGTTCATAAACGGAAAAATGGTGAACTTTATCACCCGAAAGGTGTTGGCAACGGTTATGTATTAAGATTAGGAGATAAGAAAGTCTATATAGCCGGTGATACTGAAAACATCCCTGAGATGAAAAATCTTAAGAATATAGATATAGCATTTCTACCTATGAATTTGCCTTACACAATGACGCCACAAATGGTTGTTGATGCTGTAAGAATGATAAGACCCAAAATTTTATATCCGTACCATTACGGAAATACTGATGCCAATAAACTTTTGGAACTATTAAAAGGAGAAGATTACTGCGAAGTACGGGTTAGAAATATGAAATAATTAATAGTCATTTTGGTTTATTGACTATATGTCTTAAAAATATTAGCTTGATTGTACAGGTAATATCCACAACCTTTTGAAAAAGGATCTAGAAATAACAATAAACATTACTAAAATATTAAAAGGGCAATATTATGCAGAAAAATGGATTTAGGAAAATTTTGTTAGTAGTTAGTTTGATGTTTATTTCATCAATTCTTGCAAATGCTCAAACCATGTCCGGTAAAAAATATGTTATTGGTGGCAGGTTAGGATTATCTCTACTAGATGGTACAGCAGGTCTGCAAATTGGACCTACAGGTACTTATTACTTTAACAGAAATATGGGAATCAGTTCTGATTTCAATATCAACACGCAAGCCAGTACACCAATTGAATGGAATGGATCCTTTGTTTATAATCTTAACACACAAAAGCCGAATATGCAACCATACTTGGACGGTGGAATGAGTCTATGGTTTTATACAGGTGGTCCATATTTTGGATTTAGGTTTGGCGGTGGAGTAAATTTCAAAATTGCTCCCAATTTATACATTCCGGCCGATGCACAATTTGGACCTATTTTCGGCGGGGGTACAACAGTTTTTTACTTTGCTATTACAAGTGGTATACGCTACGCACTTCCATAACAAATTTTATTACCTGAATTTATACTAAGCCGGGCCAGCCCGGCTTTTTTATTATGTGATTAAAATATATTAAAGGAATTAGGTATATTAATTAGGCGGGGTTAACAAATGGGAACAGAAATTTTACATGGTTAAAAAAAACGACAACAAAATCGGGTTCCTGGAAGCCTCGGCAATTGGTATTGGCGGAATGGTAGGTGGTGGAATTTTTGCGGTTCTCGGGTTGGCGGTAGAGCTTTCAAAAGGCGGGGCTCCGGTTGCTTTTTTAATAGCCGGAATAGTTGCCCTTGTTACAGCTTACTCATATTCAAAGCTTTCAGTTGCTCTTCCAAGCCAGGGCGGAACAGTCTCCTTTTTAGATAAAGCATTTGGTTCAGGTTTTTTTACAGGTTCTATTAATATTCTTCTCTGGGTCAGTTACATTATCATGCTTTCGCTCTATTCATACGCATTCGGTAGTTATGGAACTGAATTATTCTTCGGTGGTTCACACCAAATTATTAAACATTTTTTTATAAGCGGAATTATCATAGCTATTACTGTTTTGAATATTTTCAGCGCCAAAATTATCGGCGAGGCGGAAGATTTTATTGTAGCGATTAAATTATTAATTCTTCTATTCTTTTGTGCAGTCGGGTTCTGGGGCATTCAGTCAGATAAATTAGCAATTAGCAGCTGGTCTCCAGCCTCAAAACTTATTGCAGGTGGCTTCATAATTTTTCTGGCTTATGAAGGATTTGAATTAATTGCAAATACTGCTAAAGACGTTAGAGAACCTTCAAAAAATTTACCCCGCGCCTTTTATTCTTCCGTTATTTTTGTAATTATTCTTTATATAATTGTGGCTGCAGTTACAGTCGGTAATCTCCCTGTCGATCGAATAGTAGCAGCCAAAGATTACGCACTCGCGATTGCTGCAAAGCCCTTCCTTGGGACAATTTGGGATAATACTGATTTCAGTAGCTGCCCTGCTTTCAACAACTTCAGCAATAAACGCGACTCTTTACGGCTCCGCCAGACTTAGTTACATAATTGCAAAGGACGGAGAGCTGCCGGAATTTCTCGAAAATAATGTTTGGAATAAACCGATTGAAGGTTTGATTATTACGGCATTAGCTTCCCTGCTGGTCGCAAATTTATTCGATCTGTCAAGTTTATCGACAATGGGTAGTGCCGGATTTTTGCTGATATTTGCCTCTGTAAATCTTGCAAACGCAAAATTAGCGGAAAAGACAAAGAGCAAAAAAATCATTTCTTACATTGGTGCCGGACTTTGTCTTGGGGCGCTGTCAAGTTTAATCTGGCAGACGTTTATAACAGATCCCAGGCATCTTTTTGTTCTCATCGGAATGGTTTTTTTATCTTTGGGAATAGAGGGCGGTTTCAGAATTTTTACCTCAAGGAAACTGAAAATTGGTAAATAATAATCAGCTTGAAAAATATGAAAAATTTTAACATCATCTTTATTCTAATTCTGTTTTATTCTGCAAATGTACCTGCAAAATGGTTATACAAAGCAGATTCAACAAAATCATTTATTTTAACGGAACGGGCTCTGCCCGATGATCAGAAGACAGGGGAAATCAGCAGTGCATTTTGGGATGTTGAATTAAAAACAATGGATGGCAAAATTCTGAAAATGAAATCGTACCGGGGGAAATATGTCTACCTCAATTTCTGGGGTGAATGGTGTCCGGGCTGCCGCGAAGAAATGCCATCAATTGTGCAGGCCTATAAAATATATAAAAACAAAGTTGAATTTATAGGCTTATTGAAGCCACACGATATCATCAAAGCCAAAAAATTTATAAATGATCAGGATATAATTTTCCCGCAGGTAATTCTTTCGAAGATATTCAAAAAGAGATTTAATTTCGACGGTTTCCCTTTGAGCATTTTAATATTTCCTGACGGCAGGAATTATATCAGAGTTGATGAAGTTAACAAGCAATTTTTCGATAGAGATATCAAATAATTTACTATTTGAATTTAAAATAGGAATGCAGTTGATTTAATATCCGCTAATTCATACTTTTCTCATGTTACCGATATATAAAGGGGCTAATAATGAAGAATCTTAAAAGTCTACTGCTTCTTATTCCAATAGTTTTAATTATTCAGGAAGTACCCGCACAAAGTAAAATTAAAGTGGAAGTAAACGGCGGTATAGTTGGCAATAACGTCCTCGGGCAGAATGGACTGTCATACTGGCCTGACGGCTGGACATCCGGCATCGGTTTGAAATATGCTTTAATCCCTGAAATAGAAATTGGTGTAAATGCTTCGTATAGTAATCTCAGGTTTGATAAAAATAAGGTGGCTATTACTGCTCCCACAGTTTGCTGCTACAGGTACGAGGCAACCGGCAGCAATGCGCAAGTTTATGAAACGGCAGTAAGTATCCAGTTAAACAGCATGCCCGATTTTTTTATCCGCCCCTATTTTACTTTCAGAACGGGAATTTACTTCATTAATAAAGGGGAAATACTGATAAATAGTTATGAGTTTAACAGCATCGCGAAAACAAATGGTAATGCGGGTGCCTTCGGAGATTCCGGCCGGAACTACACAAAAATTTTCGCTGGTGCCGGTGTTGGTCTTGCGGTTCGCTTTTCACACAGTTTTGAATTGAGAACCCAGGTAATGTTAACGAGCGCCCTTGGGGGCGGCCAGACATTCCTCCCAATTACAACAGGAATTAATTACGGATTCAAATAACCCGGATTAAGGATTCACCAAAGCCATCATCTCTTTAACAGCCCTTTCAATTCCGACGAACATCGCGTGGGCAATTACCGAGTGACCAATGCTCACTTCATCAATGTCCGGGATTTCACGGAATATTTTTATGTTTTGATAATCCAGGCCGTGGCCGGCGTTGACTCCCATTCCCAGTTTCTTCGCGTGTTTTACAGCGGTCCGGATTCTTTCGAGCTCATCAAACTGTTCTTCTTCCGAAAGTGCGTTTGCGAAAACGCCCGTGTGAATTTCAATAAAATCTGAATTGATTTCCGCAGACGCATCAATCTGTTCAATCTCCGGCTCAACAAAAAGAGATACTTCAATCTCTGCTTCGTGTAATTCTTCGATAGTATCTTTGATACGTGAAATATTATCCAGTACGTTCAACCCACCTTCCGTCGTAAGTTCCTGTCTTTTTTCAGGTACCAGAGTAGCAAGCTCCGGACCAACATCGCACGCAATTTTTACAATCTCATCCGTTGCTGCCATTTCCAGATCGAGTCTGGTTTTAATTAATTCTCTTAGCAGCCTAACATCTCTCTCGTTAATGTGCCTCCTATCCTCGCGTAAGTGACAAACTATTCCATCCACCCCCGCCTGCTCCGCTATCAACGCTGCTGTAACAGGATCAGGTTGTTGTCCGCCTCTCGAATTTCTGACAGTTGCAAAATGATCTATATTTAATGAAAATTTCATTTTTGTTACCTTAAAAAATTTCTTTTACGATATTAATAAACGAGCTGATCCCAAATCCAAAATCCGCAGCCCTGTAACGCAACACAGAAAAAAGATCTATAGTAAACATAACACTCATATGTACAATTACGCAATACAGAAATGATCTCGTTCTGAAAGCAAGAATTCCTAGTGCAATACCGCCGATTATTGCGCCGAATGTTTCAATAGGAGGCTTACCATTATGTAAAATCACAAATGGAATCATCTGAATTAGTACAGCATAAAAGCCAAACTTTTCCTCGAGGCCGAATAGCATAAACCCCCGCCAGATAAATTCCCACGCAAAAATATAGATCAATAATCCGGCTTCAAAAACCAGGAACAAACCCCAGGATTCTTTTGTCCTTTGCAGCAACGGATAAGTTGATTGGAAAGATGCAGATGAAGAGGCAAACCAAATGATTATCACCATTATGATTATGAAATAAAAAGATATTTTCAGTCCGGATTTGTAATCACCAAATTGCAGACCATAGTTTTTTGGTTTCTCTTTAATAAAAGTTATAATAACAAATACAGGAAGGATAAAAAGAGAAATGGAGTCACCTAAAAACCAATAAAGATATGAATAAAGATCAACATTCTGACTTGAGCTGAAATAATTAAAAAGATTTAGCCGGAAAAATGTTCTGGAGGTAAAATACCAGGAAATAGTTTGCAAAATTGCGACCGACAGAAATATAGTAATAACTTTTCTGTCCATTTCCTGGATTATTCCGGAAAGTTTTTTTATTTCTTCTTTTATATGGAAATCCATAGAAGAAAAATAAGAAAATCCCGGCAATAAACAGTTCCAAATTTATTATTGCTATTATCTTATTTTAATAATATAAGCTTCCTGGTAGTTAGAATAAATTGCCCATCTCTCTCTAATACTAATATGTCAGATTCTCAGAACCCTGCTGTGATGGTATTTTTTACAATTCAATTAGGTTTACCATTTCGCAAATATTTTTATATTAGATTAATAATGGAAATGCTATATGATCTCAAAGCTTAAATTAATTAACCTTACACTAAGAGGAATCATGGAAACCGGCATTGTAGCCGGATTAGCATACTGGGGGTTTCATACCGGTAGCAATTTAACAATGGAAATTATTTTAGGTATTGGAACACCTTTACTTATTTTTGGTTTCTGGGGTTCCTACGATTTTCACAACTTTGGTAAATGGTCTGAGCCTTTGCGCCTTATTCAGGAAATAATATTATCCGGTTTGGCTGCTATCGTTTTGTTCTCAACCGGACAATATTTTCTGGGATGGACTTTAGGAATAATTTCAATTATTCATCATTTGTTTGTTTATCTGCTCGGAGAAACCCTTCTCAAATAAAGCCTGGATCCGATAAGTCAACCTTAATATAAAATCCCCCAAAATTTAAGAATTTCTTAATATCTCCTGCCATTAGGAATCTTGACAAATCGATCAAGTTACATTATATTAGCACTCTCAATTAGTGAGTGCTAACAATTATTCACAAAAAAATATCTAAAACAGGAGTAAAATATGAGCAAAATTAACTTAAAGCCATTGGCTGACAGAGTTATTGTAAAGCCAAAAGAGGCAGACGAAGTAACAAAAGGAGGAATCATTCTTCCTGATACAGCAAAGGAAAAACCTGTTGAAGGTACAATCGTTGCTGCAGGTCCGGGAAAAACCACTGATGACGGTAAATTAGTAAAGATGGAAGTTAAAGTGGGAGACGTTGTGCTCTACGGAAAATACAGTGGATCTGAAATCTCTATCGAAGGCGAAGAATATCTGATCATGCGTGAGAGCGATATTTTTGCAATCGTTGGGTAATAATAAATTGATTTACAAAGTCTAATTAGAAAATAAAAATCGGAGATATATATTATGTCAAAATTAATTGAATTTGATAGCGAAGCCCGTGCTAAGCTGAAAAAAGGCGTGGACAAATTAGCAAACGCCGTTAAGGTTACTTTAGGTCCCAAAGGACGTAACGTAATTCTTGAAAAGAAATTTGGTGCACCAACAGTTACTAAAGACGGTGTTTCAGTTGCTAAAGAAATTGATCTTGAAGATGCAGTTGAAAACATGGGTGCACAGATGGTTCGCGAAGTTGCCTCAAAGACAAGTGACGTTGCTGGAGACGGAACTACTACAGCAACTGTACTGGCACAGGCAATTTACAGGGAAGGATTAAAAAACGTAACTGCCGGTGCTAACCCAATGGATCTTAAAAGAGGTATCGACATTGCAGTTGAGAAAGTTATCGCTTACCTGAAAACTATCAGCCGCGAAGTTGAGGGAAGAAATGAAATTGCACAGGTTGGTGCTATTTCTGCTAACAATGATAAAGCAATTGGTGATTTAATTGCTGATGCAATGGATAAAGTCGGTAAAGATGGTGTAATTACTGTTGAAGAAGCAAAAGGTACAGAGACAGGATTGGATGTTGTTGAAGGTATGCAGTTCGACCGTGGTTACCTTTCCCCTTATTTCGTAACTAACACAGAATCAATGGAAGCCGAATTAGAAAATCCTTTAATCTTGATTCACGATAAAAAAATCTCTGCTATGAAAGATCTTCTTCCTATTCTTGAAAAAGTTGCACAACAGGGTAAATCACTGTTAATCATTGCTGAAGACCTCGAAGGCGAAGCATTAGCAACCTTGGTTGTTAATAAAATTCGTGGAACTCTGAAAATTGCAGCTGTTAAAGCTCCTGGCTTTGGAGACAGAAGAAAAGCAATGCTTGAAGATATAGCTGTATTAACCGGCGGTACTGTAATTTCAGAAGAGAGAGGATTCAAATTAGAAAATGCTGATGTTTCTTATCTCGGAACTGCTAAAAAAGTTAACATCGACAAAGACAATACTACTATAGTTGAAGGCGCAGGAAAATCAGAAGATATCAAGAAAAGAATAAACGAAATCAAAGCTCAGATTGAAAAAACAACTTCTGATTACGATAAAGAAAAATTACAGGAAAGACTTGCTAAACTTTCAGGCGGAGTTGCGGTACTGAAAATCGGTGCTTCAACAGAAGTTGAAATGAAAGAAAAGAAAGCAAGGGTCGAAGATGCTCTTCACGCTACACGTGCTGCCGTTGAAGAAGGAATAGTTGCGGGCGGTGGTGTTGCATTCGTACGAGCAATCACTCAGCTTGAAAAATTAAAAGGTGCAAATCTTGATCAGACTACCGGTATCAAGATAATAGCCAAAGCTCTCGAAGAGCCATTAAGACAAATTGTTAATAACGCTGGTATCGAGGGTTCAGTTGTGCTCCAGAAAGTAAAAGAAGGAAAAGATGACTTTGGTTTCAATGCTTTCAGTGAAACCTACGAAAACCTTATAAAAGCAGGAGTTATTGATCCTACTAAAGTTACTAGAACAGCACTTGAAAATGCCGCTTCAGTTTCTGCTCTCTTAATTACAACCGAAGCTGTTGTATTTGAGAAGAAAGAAAAAGAAAGCAGTATGCCCCAGATGCCAGGAGGCGGAATGGGCGACATGGGCGGAATGGGCGGAATGTATTAATCTCCCCTTCCCAAGCGGAAAATTAAAAGGCGCCCGAATTATTCGGGTGCCTTTTTTTATTTTAAATACTCTGGGCAGCAATAATAGAATAAATTTTTGACAGCTTTTTGTAAAAAACTTTTGCGTTGGAGAATACCTTAGTGAGGATATTATTTTGACAGAATAATTTTTTACCTCATATAAAGTTCTTATTTATTTTCGGACAAATTTCTGTTGTCTTATTTATATATAAAAACTATCTTAAATATAATTATTGATAAGTCTCTCTTAATGCGAATTTAAATATGTCTAAAAGAATATTTACACTATTATTATTCTGTTTAGTTTCATCAGCCGTAATTAAGGCACAGGTTGGAATAACAAAAGAAGACGTCCGGAATTATTTAACAAAAAAAGACAGTTCTTGTTTTGATATTGGCTATAAATGGGCAGTACAAATCAAGAAGATAGAGTTTTATGATGTTAATAGTGACGGCAAAGATGAAGTAATAGTGATAGCATCTTCCTGTTATTCAGGCACAGGTGGACCTGATATACACGGTGTGTATGCTAAAGATTCTACCGGGAAAATACTTGAATTGACAGTAAACGATAATATTAAGACTTTTGAGGGTAAACCCGTTTATGACAACCTTGTTGGCAATAGGAACTACATATTGCTATATGAAAATAATTTATTGATCGAGAAATTTCACGATGGTTCAGGGAGAAAAAACCCGTTGACACTCTACTTCAAATGGAATGGTAAAGAATTTAATCTTGCAAAAGTTGAAAAAGCTGAAATTTTCAAAACCAGCTTTAGCTGTGCAAATGCCAAAACTGATATAGAGAAGACAATCTGCGGAAATTCTGAATTAGCTGCAATGGATCTTAAACTGGATTCTTTGTATACAGAAATTATGTCAAAACTCCCTAAAAATAAAAGAGAAGAGCTAAGGGATGAACACAAAGAATGGATAAATAAGAGAGACAATAATTGCAATTATAAAGGTGTTGCCGACTGCCTGCTTGAGATGTTTACGAAACGCATTAAATATTTAACAAAATTAAATAAGGGGAAAAATTAAAGTTGCAATTTGTCATCATATCCCGCCTTTTTAACTACTTCTATATTCTTCATTTCTAAAAATAATTGTATATTAAAAACCAGCTTAACCAAAAAAATTACTACTCACTTTAATTTAAGGTAGATAAAATGACGCAAGACATTTTCTCATCAAAATTATCTTTTTTAAAACTGTTTTCATTAATCATAATATTATTTATCGGTTCAGATCTAACGTTTTCCCAATCCATGCCCGCAGGATTCTTATGCGGGAATGAAATGGCGTTTGATTGGACCCTACCGTGCCGGCTGGGCAACTGTTGCTGAAGGAATTCCCGATCAACCAAATGTATTTTATTTTGGAGGAGCGGGCGGCGGTGTCTGGAAAACTACCGATGCAGGAAGAACGTGGGAAGGATTAATGCAGAACGAATCTGCAGCAGCGGTAGGCGGACTCGCAATTGCGCCTTCGAACCCGAAAACTATTTATGTCGGTACTGGCCAGGTCGCTCTTCGTTACGATATTTTAGACGGTGACGGAGTTTTTAAAACTACGGACGGAGGAGAAACCTGGAAAAATATCGGGCTGAAAAACACAAAATATATTGGAAGAATTTTAGTTGATCCTAAGAATGAAAATAAGGTGATTGTTGCAGCACTCGGCCGTGTGTTTGGGGACAGCAAAGATAAAGGAATCTATGTAACTACTGATGGCGGTAATAGCTGGCAGCATACGCTTTTTGTAAATGATACGACCGGCGCGGTTGATCTCGCTTTTGATATGACAACTCCAAATACTATTTATGCCGCACTATGGCAGATAAGATCATACCCATGGATGGATTATTATCTTCCTCAAACCGGCAACGGTTCTGGAATTTATAAGAGTGAAGACGGCGGTTTTCACTGGACAAAATTAACCGGCGGTGGCTTGCCGGATGTTCCAATGGGAAGAATTGGACTGGCTGTCGGACGAAACACAAATGCGCAGACAGTTTATGCTTCGATTCAGGCAGGCGATAAAAGCGGTTTTTACAGATCTGAAGACGGGGGAAAAACATGGAAATTGGTAAACAATAACAGGGAACTTGTCAGTTCATACTTTGCGCGCGTTAATGTTGACCCGACAAACTCTTCAACAGTTTATGTAATGGGACGCTCAGTACAAAAATCGACTGACGGCGGAAATAATTTTACAATATTAAAAGGCTCTCCAGGCGGAGACGATTATCATTTTATGTGGATCAACCCTAAATATCCGGATCATATGATAACGGGAGCAGACCAGGGAGCAGCTGTTTCCGTAAATAACGGCGGAACCTGGTCGAGCTGGTATAATCAACCAACGGGACAGTTTTATCACCTGGGAGCAGACGACAGATTCCCTTATCATATTTACAGCGCCCAGCAGGACAATGGAACGGTTGAAATTTTAAGTCAAGGGCCTTATGGCGTAATTGAATTAAGAGACTGGCATCCGGTCGGAGCAGATGAAAGAGATTACGATATTCCTAAACCGGGTAACCCGGATATGGTTTTTGGCAGCGGACTCGGCGGATCACTTCACCGGTTCGATGAAGTAACTCGTCAGTCAATTGACGTATCTCCGTGGCCTAATTCAAGTTATGCTGCTAAACCTAATACAGTTAAGTACCGTTATTCATGGATTACTCCTATTGAATTTTCTCCGATTGGAAAACACGCACTATACTTTGGCGCGCAATTCTTATTCAAAACAACGGATGACGGAGACCACTGGGATATTATTAGTCCCGACCTGAGCCGCAAAAAGAAAGATGCAGACAAAGATTACAAAGGGCTGGATTTCCAGGGAGCAGCAGATGCCGGTTACGGGGTGATCTGGAATATTGCTCCCTCTCCGGTAAAAGAAAATGTAATCTGGATCGGAACGGATGATGGACTTATTCAATTGACAACCGACAGAGGTAAAAACTGGAAAAACGTCACTCCCCCATCAATCCCATTGTGGTCAAAAATTGATAAAATTTCCCCTTCACCATTTGATGTTCATTCTGCATACGCTGCAGTTAATTTGCACAGGCTGGACAGGTTTGAACCACTACTCCTTAAAACTAATGATGACGGAAAAGCCTGGAAAGTTATAAACAATGGAATTCCGGAAAATGAATACACGACAGTTATAAGAACTGACACAGATAAAAAAGGATTGCTCTTTGCCGGTACTGATAAAAGCATTTACGTATCATTTAATGACGGTGAAAACTGGCAGCCCTTAAAACTAAATTTCCCGACAACATTAATTACTGATCTCCTTGTTCATCACGATGATTTAATAGTTTCATCTCAGGGACGCGGACTATGGATACTTGATGATCTTTCACCGCTCAGACAAATTTCTAAAGAAATGACGGAGAAAAATGTTTTTCTTTTCAACCCATTAGCAGCCTGGAGAATGCGCGGAAATACAAATCACGATACTCCGTGGCCCCCTTCAACTCCGCTCGGAAAGAATCCCCCTGATGGAGCAATCATTGATTACTGGCTGAAGGACAATGTTCAAGGACCTGTAACACTTTCGGTCTATGATATGAAAGGAAATTTGATTCGCAGTTATTCAAGTGATGATAAACTAGAAGTACTTCCCGCAAACCGCTATTTCGATAAAAGGTGGCTTGGAACGGATCCTAAAATTTCGAATGAAGCAGGAATGCACCGGTTTGTCTGGAATTTAAGATACCCGAGGCCGAAAGCATTGCATTACGGATATTCGATTGCTGCGGTATGGACAGTCGGCACTCCGGTTGAACCGATGGGCCCGCTCGTAATGCCGGGAAAATATAAACTGGTTTTAACTGTTGATGGAAAAGTTTATTCAAGAGAATTAAGTGTAAAACTTGACCCGAGAGTTAATGTAAGTGAGACAGCATTAAAAAATCAGTTGGAACTGGCTCAAAAAGTAAATGTATTACTGGACAAAACCGTTACATTTTTTAATGAAGTCGATAAACAACTTAAGGATGAACAGACCAAGCTTTCACCGGGCATGAAAGAAAAGCTTACAAAGCTAAAATCAAATACGGCTAATTTATGCGGAACACTTTCGGGGTTTGCTTCTTCAGTTCAGGCCGCAGATGCTTCACCAACCCAGGGCCAGATGGCACTTTTTAAGAATTTATCAGAGGGGTATGAAAATTTGATAAAAACGCAGGAGAAAATGTAAAAAGCTTAGTTTTGGCAAAAAATTCAACTATTCTTATTTTATTTGAGGCGGGTTCAAAATCCCGCCTTTTTATGTTGAAATTAATCAACAGATTTTTCAATTAATTATTTTCCATTTTAATAATATAGTTATATATTACTTACAGCTTTCGCACAACGAAAGAACAGTAGCCTAATATCTTGATGGTTTAGCATAGATGTTAAAACTGTATTTATCCGGTTAAAAATAAAATAGAACTATTCGTTATTACAATTAATATATAACTGATTATTTCTTTATTAATAAAGCTAATATATCAATGTGCTCTAATTATTAATCAGAAAATTTTATTGACAAATTTTAAGGGGCCAAATGGATACTGACCAGCAAACATCTCAAATTATTCGTCTTCAGGATGAAAACCAGAAGCTCCGGATTGCCGTTGAAGAACTTTCTGTTTTAAACGAGATTGCCACAGCAATTACTTCAACTCAAACAATCGAAAAAATAGTTGACTTGATAGTTCGTAAATGCGTGAAGCATATAAAAGTTGAACAGGGCGTTGTAATGCTGCTCGATGAAAAGGACACACAAAATCCCTTCCACACGATGATAAGAAAACAGGACAGTACAACAAACCTCCTCCCTTTCAGGCTTGATACTCAACTAACAGGCTGGATGCTGATGAATAAAGCTCCATTATTAATAAATGATTTCCAATCCGATAAAAGATTTAGCACAGTAAAAGACGTTGACTTCCCTATCAAATCATTACTAAGTGTTCCGATGCTATTAAAAGGAAAAATGATCGGACTTGTTACCGTTTTTAATAAAAAAAGTGATTCCGGATTTACCATTAATGACCAGAGATTGCTTGGTATAATTGCAGCCCAGTCTTCACACGTAGTTGAAAATGCAAGATTATATCAGAATGAGCAGGCACTTATTAAACTGCAGGAAGAAATGAGGCTTGCTTATGACATTCAGGTTGATCTTCTTCCAAAAGAACAACCAAAAGTTGAAGGCTACCAGATAGCCGGTAGAAGTATACCTGCAAAGGATGTCGGTGGTGATTATTTTGATTTTATTCAAATGGAAGAAAATAAGTTGTCATTTTGCCTGGCAGACATAACAGGTAAAGGTATGCCGGCCGCATTACTAATGGCAAATCTGCAGGCAACATTACGTGGACAGATTCTGGATGGTAAGTCATGTAAGGATTGTGTAGCTTTTTCAAATGATTTACTCTATTACAATACTGCACCCAATAAATTTGCTACACTTTTTTCAGGAATACTGGATAAAAAAAATCATGAAATTACATATTGCAATGCCGGACACAATAATCCAGTCCTTATATCCGACAATAACGAAATAATAAGACCTGATATTGGTGGACTAATTGTCGGAATTGCCCCGTCTGTACCTTATGAAGAGGCGACAATAAAATTAAAACCCAATGATGTTCTGGTTATCTTTTCAGATGGTATTACAGAAGCAATGAACAAAGAAGAAGAAGAATTTGATGAACCACGATTACTAGAATTGCTTAAAGCAAATAAAGACAAATCATCAGAAGAATTAATAGAACTAATTATCAGCGAAGTAAATAATTTCACAAAAGGACAGCCTCAAAGCGATGATATGACAATTGTAATTATTAAAAGAGTGTAGTAGCCGGATTTTTATTTAGCACATTTCCCCGTTAAAAATAGGAGGAAAGAAATCATGTTTATGAGAATACTTCAGTTAAATTTGAATCCCGATTTTATTCAGGAATTCAAAAACTTCTACGAGGAAACTGTTGAACCCCGGCTGCAAAACGTTGATGGCTGTATATTCGCGAGCCTCATAAAGAGTAAACCAGATCAGGACGAGTTTATTTCTCTGACCTTCTGGAAGACACAGCAGCAGGCTGAAAATTATGAACACAGCCATGTTTTCAAAAATCTCACCGAACTGGCCCAGCCTTATTTATACCAATCAGGAGACGAATGGAAGATTCAGCTCTCAGAAAACATGGAAATACAATATTCTCAAGATGAGGAAGAACCTACGATTAAGAAATATAATGTTGAAGTTCAAAATGGTAAAGATGACAATCTTGTAAAAGATAGCGACAAAATGTTTCTGCGGATAGTTTCTCTTAAAATACAGGAACACCACCTGGATGAATTTAAAAAACTTTATGCAGATGTCGTAATTCCGGCTTTTAAAAAAGCCAAAGGATGCAGGAATGCTTTTCTTACACAAAGTGTAAATGATCAAAATGATTTTATTTCAATTTCAATCTGGGAAAATAAAGATCTTGCAGTTGATTCATGAATCCGGCGATGAATACAAGGAAATGCTTGATAAGGTAAAGCATACTTTCTCACATTTTTACCTATGGCGAATGTCACTTGAGCAAGGTCACAACAGAACAATTAAAAGCACAGATGAAATGAAGATTGAACATTACGATGTAGTGACTGGTAAAAGTTTTATATAGTTTCAGGTTAAATAGTGAAACAAATCGACTCCCCTTTTGAGTAGCTAAAGTTTCAGAAAATAACATTAAACGACAGGAATAAAAATTATCATGTTAGAATAATTTAGATTTTTCTAACATGATATTTTTCCTAATTTGACATCACTGAGATGGTGGAAGTATCTAGCCATTGCTCGACGATTAATTTTGGATTTAAGAAAGATAATTTTTCAAATTTTCAGATAATAAATTATGTGTAAAATCAGGCGAGCATGGATTATCCACAGTAGCTTTTTTAATATCAGGAATACTTTATGATAGGTGAAACGATTCTCATTATAGAATTATTGAAAAACTTGGCGAAGGAGGGATGGGAATTGTATACCTTGCCGAGGATACAAAACTAAAACGCAACGTTGCAATTAAATTTCTCCCCAGGCATATTGCCGCAGATACAGAAGAACGCCAGCGATTTGAAATTGAAGCACAGGCGGCCGCATCACTTAATCATCCTAATATTACCACCATTCACGCAATTGAAGAATCTGAAGATCAGATATTTATAGTGATGGAATTTATTGATGGGGATGAATTAAAAGATAAAATTAAAACCGGGGCCCTTCCTTTCGAAGAGACAATAAATATTGCAGTACAAATTGCAGAGGGCTTAAATGCTGCGCATAAAAAGGGAATAGTTCACAGGGACATAAAATCCGCGAACATTATGATCACAAAAGATGGTAATGTTAAAATAATGGATTTCGGACTTGCTAAAATTGGAGGAGGAAGCCAGGTTACAAAACTCGGTTCCACTATTGGAACTATTGCTTATATGTCGCCGGAACAGGCACGCGGTGAAACATTGGATCAGAGAACCGACATCTGGTCATTTGGGATCGTACTTTACGAAATGTTGACCGGGGGCCAGCCCTTCAAAGGCGCGTATGACCAGGCCATTATATATTCCATATTAAATGAAGAGCCTGAAAATAATAACATCCCGGAAGAATATTCTTATATATTAAAAAAAGCACTTGCTAAATCCCCTTCAGACAGATACCAGACAACAAGTAAGTTACTCTCTGATCTAAAATCACTGAAAGGTGATTCAATTTCAAAATCCGGATCCGGAATATCTACTGTTTCCAAGCCGGAGAATTCTAAAATAAAATTGTGGATTGGAATTGCAGCAGCAATAATTATTGCCGCCGCCTCATTACTATATTTTTTAATCAATAGAAATGACGAACAGGTTCCTCAGACTCCCGTTAAAGAAATGATTGTTGTTATGCCGTTTCAAAACCTTGGTTCGCAGGATGAAAAATATTTTGCCGATGGCGTAACAGATCAAATTACCAGCAAACTCGCGTCTATGGGAAACATTGGAGTTATTTCAACAAGCAGCGCAGAGAAACTTGCTAAAGAAAATAAAAGCAACCAGGAAATAGGTAAAGAACTCGGCGTTGATTATATTTTGAACGGAACAGTCCTCTGGGCAAAGACAGGGGAAAATGAAAATCGTGTAAGAATCACACCACAACTTACTCGCGTATCAGACAACACAATCACCTGGTCGAATTCTTACGACAAGGTGCTAAATGATATTTTTGCTGTGCAGAATGAAATTGCACAAAAAGTTGTAAATCAGCTGGGCGGATCTCTGGCAAACAACCAGATTCAAACAAGAAACACCTCCAACTAAAAATTTAGCAGCTTACGATTATTATCTCCAGGCACTTAGCTATTATAAACGCGGAAACACAATTAAAGCAGATATCCTAAACAGTATTAGTTTGAGTAAAAAGGCAATTAACCTGGATCCAAAATTTGCCCTGGCATATGCACTACTGGCAAAAGGACAAATGTCAATGTACTGGTTTTATTTCGACAGGAGTAATGAAAATTTACAGGAAGCGTTTGAAAATGCACAAAAATCTTTTCAGTTGAATCCCGATCTTGCTGAAGCTTACCTTGCTCTTGGTTATTACTATTACTGGGGCAAACTAAATTACAGCAATGCTATTGAAGAATTTTCCAGTGCGCTAAAAATTCAACCAAATAATGCGGAAGCCTATGCTGCAACAGGATATGTTTACCGGAGAATGGGAAAATTTAAATTAGCAACTCAAAATATGGTAAAGGCAACAACTCTCGACCCGCTTTCTTCTGAATATGCATTTAACACAGCCGAAACCTATTTTTTATTAAGGGATTATCAAAATGCGGATAAATATTATAAGCTGGGCAAAGATTTTAATCCTGATTACCTCCCGGCCAAAATTGAGTCAGCTATAAATTATATTTATTGGAAAGGTAATACAAAAAAAGCATCTGAAATAATTAACAATATTAAAAAAGGCGATTATCTAAATTCGACTTTTGACATAAGGACATTTATAAATGTACTGGACAGGGATTATGACCAGGCAATTCAAAGTTTAAAAACATCGGGGATTACTTACTGGACAGAACAATTTCGGTATGTCCCCAATGATCTTGAGCTTGCATTCATTTATAGATATAAAAACCAGCCTGATTTATCAAAAAAATATTTTGAATCCTCAAAATCCGAATTGGAAAGAATGCTAAAAGATTCTCCAAATGATGAAAGGTTACACAGTTCACTGGGAATCGCTTTTGCCGGACTGGGACTTAAAGATAAAGCAATTGCAGAGGGTAAAAAAGGTATCGAACTGCTTCCTCTTGAAAAGGAAGCATACAGAGGATATTTCCGTCAATGGGATATGGCAATCATTTATACTCTCCTGGGAGATAATGATAATGCCTTAAAGCAGATAGATTTTATACTTTCAATTCCCGGTTCCTTTTCTGTTAACGAGCTTAAGCTGGATCCGTTATATGATTCTTTGAGAAATCTGCCGGGTTATAAAGCAATAATTAATAAATATTCGAAATAATAGCTTTTTATGTTTAAATATAAATTGTTGAGATACTCAAGAAATAAGAGGAATTAACAGACTGTCTTTCCCACGCAAGTGGGAATCTACAAAATATGCAAACTATAGATTCCTGCCTGCCGGCATAGACAGGTTTACACGGGAATGAAATGCTAAAGGAAAGACTATGATCGGCGAGACCATATTACATTACAAAATATTAGAAAAACTTGGCGAAGGCGGAATGGGCGAAGTCTTCAAAGCGCAGGATACAAAACTCGACCGCTTTGTTGCGCTTAAGTTTCTCCCCACTCAGCTAATTGCGTCAGAAGACGACAAAGCAAGATTTATACAGGAAGCAAAAGCTGCTTCTGCGATGAATCATCCGAATGTTTGTACTATCTATGATATACAAGAGTATGAGAAAAAGCTTTTCATTGTGATGGAATTTATTGACGGAGTAACACTTCGCAGTAAAAAGCAGCCGCTTTCTGAGAAAAGGATTTTAGATATCGGGGTTCAGGTTGCAGAAGGACTTGGAGCTGCGCACGAGAAAGGAATTGTGCATCGCGACATAAAGCCTGAAAACATAATGATACGCAAAGACGGTATTGTGCAGATAATGGATTTCGGCCTGGCAAAATTATATTCATCGGAAAATGTTTCGCGACTAACTAAAGCCGGCACAACAATGGGCACGATGGGATATATGTCGCCAGAACAGGTACAGGGATTAGATGTTGATCACGTACAGATATTTTTTCTCTGGGTGTTGTCTTATATGAAATGCTTGCAGGTGAATCACCGTTCAAGGGAATGCACGAAACCGCGATTATGTATGAGATAGTAAATGTAAATCCTGCACCTATTTCAACTGTTAAGGAAGGAATTGATCCTCAACTTGACGGGATTATTCTTGAGTGCCTGGAAAAAGAAAGAGACGAAAGATTCCAGTCTGCAAAAGAACTTGCAAAAAATCTAAGAAAGATTCAGCGGGCATTAACGGCCGGAAGAGCCAGCAGAACTTACAGCGTAAATACGCAGGCATTCAATGCAAAAAGCGGACAAACTGCAGTACCAATTCCATCAGGCGCATTAGAGACAAGCGCTATAAAAACTGCAAGAAGCATTTCTGCAATAATCAGCAACAAGAAAATTCCCTGGATTGCCGCGGGAATTTTATTCCTTGCGTTTGCTTTTCTTTTATTTAATAACCTTACGAGTGTAAATGAAAAACTTCCGACAGTCCGTTCCTCAATATTGGCACCCGAAGGAAATACTATAGATAACACGCAGGGCGGACATATTGCGATTTCACCAAATGGGCTTTACATAGCATTTGTGGCATTAGATTCTACAAGCAGAGATCATTTATGGGTAAGGCCGATTAATTCATTAACATCAAAAGAACTCCCGGGAACAAACGATGCTATGTACCCGTTCTGGTCGCCCGATAGCAGGTTTATTGGTTATTTTGTACCTGGTAAACTTCAAAAAATTGATATCAATGGTGGCCCTCCACTTGACGTTTGTAATGCTCAGGACGGCAGAGGCGGAACCTGGAATAAGGATGGTGAAATAATCTTTGCACCAGCTTTCTCTGGAGGATTGTCTGTTGTTAAAGCCGGAGGCGGAACTCCTGTCGAGATAATAAAATCAGATTCTTCAAACAAATCACAAAGTTTGAGGTGGCCGTATTTCCTTCCGGATGGAGAACATTTCCTTTATTCTATTGAAAATGCGGGTTCAGGTTCTAGTACTAGCGATGCCGTTTATGTTAGTTCTATTAAGGACACTGCCATAAATAAGGTTATTCATCATGGATCCACAAACGCTCAATATTCAAACGGGTACCTTTTCTTTGTAAGGCAATCGACTCTTCTAGCACAATCATTTGATTTGAGCAGCCTGGAATTGAAAAACAACCCTGTTCCTATTGTTTCAGGAGTTCAATATTATGATGCAAGAATAAAGGGGATTTTTTCTGTTTCAAAAACAGGGGACCTGATTTACCAGGGCGGTAACACACAAAATATAAAACTCGCTTTCTTTAACAGAAACGGAGACGAAATTTCAAGTTATGATGTTCTTTTCCAGCCAAACTCTGTTTCATTTTCGCCGGACGGCAGCAAATTTACTTTCGATGGATTAGGCGAAGCCCGAAGCAGCAGCATTGGAATATATGATATGCAAAGGAAAGTAATAACAAGATTCACATTCAATGGTGCTGATGATATTGGACCAATATGGTCGAAAGATGGTAAGTATATCTATTTTTCCTCCAATCGTAATAATAATAAATATTACCAAATATTCCGCAAAAACGTAAACGGATCCGGAACCTCTGAGCTTGTTTTCGGTTCTGATAGAGACATTTATGCTTCTGATATTTCACATGACGGTAAGTACCTTACCTTTGCAAAGGATAACGGTGGTACCGGGAGATATGATTTATGGGTACTCCCTTTGACCGGGGACCAGAAACCTTACCCGGTACAGGATACTAAGTTTATGGAATGGTTAGGAAACTTTTCACCGGACTCAAAATGGATTGCATACCAATCCGATGAATCAGGCGTTTATGAAATTTATGTGAAAGCAATTGACGGCAATGGAGGCAAATGGCAGGTATCGCAGCATGGCGGCCAATATCCTTTCTGGAATCCTGATGGCAAGGAGATATTTTATTACAGTAATAATAAACTTTATTCAACTGAGATAACTGAAAAGGATGGCCAGTTAAGCATAGGCAAAACACACCAAATTTTAGACGGATCTACGAGAGGAACTATAATATTTTATAGTGTTTCACCTGACGGAAAAAAGTTTGCTTTCGAAGTCAGGACGGGTTCGCAAATTAATGTGCCTATTACTCTGGTTGTTAATTTAAGAGATGAATTAAATAAGAAATAGAAACGGAATATGGTCGGTGAAACAATACAAATACAATTGAACAACCTTCAAGACTGGCTGTCCGGTAGGCAGAGTCACTGCCTTGCAACCTTGAAGATTACTTTCCATAAAAAGGAAAACCTATGATTGGCTCAACAATTTTACATTACAAAATACTCGAGAAACTTGGCGAAGACGGAATGGGCGAAGTATTCAAGTTTAATCTGTTATTTATCAACACTATTAAATTTTATAATAGATGAAATTTTTAAAAAAAATTTATGAAGAGATAGGAATTCGAAAAATACGTAAATGGGTTACTATTTATGTAAGTACAAGCTTAACCATACTCGGAACTACGCAGTTATTCAGTTTTCGATACGATTTGCCTTCATTTATTTTTAACTCTGTTCTGATAACCCTTGTATCGGGGTTTTTTGTAACACTAATAATAAGCTGGTTTCACGGTAAAGAAGGTCCTCAACGTATCACCTTTATTGAAGTTGTATTTCATTCAATAATTGTGGTTCTATTTTTTTCAACTTTATATATTGTTGTTTTATCTCCTTCAGAAGAAATCCCGATTGTAATGCAGGAAAATTCAATAGCTGTTCTGCCATTTGAAAATTTGAGCAACTCTAAGGAAGATGAATATTTCAGCGATGGTGTTACCGAAGATATTCTTACAAACTTATCTAAAGCCAGTGGATTAAAAGTAATTTCGCGTACATCTGTTATGAAATACAAAAACACCAAGAAAAGTATAAGGGAAATCGGCAAAGAGCTTGGTGCTGAAACAATACTTGAAGGAAGCGTAAGGCGTGCCGGTAACAGGGTTAGAATTGTCGGGCAATTAATTGATGCAGTCCACGATACTCACATCTGGTCGCAATCATATGACCGTGAGATGAAAGATATTTTTGCTATTCAAACAGAGATTGCGGAAAAAATTGCAACGGCTCTACAGGCAAACCTGTTACCGCTTGAGAAGAAATTAATTGAAACTAACAACACTAAAGACATTGATGCTTATACATACTACTTAAAAGGAAGACATTATTATTATAACTATACCGACGATGATAATAATAAAGCTATTGATCTGTTTAACAAGGCATTAAAAATAGACTCAAATTATGCTTTAGCCTATGCCGGACTAGCCGATGCATATAACCAGAGAGTTGGGAAATTTGGATATTCTGAAGAATTGTATGATTCATCCCTGGCCTTATGTAAAAAAGCATTAAGGCTTAATCCTGACTTGCCGGAAGGCTACAAAGCTATCGGTTTAACTTATGATAATTTAGGGAAGCAGGAATTAGCTTTAGTTAATTATGAAAAAGCAATAAAACTGAACCCAAATTTTGCATCGGCTATGCTTAACTATGCACTGATAAAATTAGATCTGGGAAATTATGACGATTCATTTTATTGGTTAAGAAGAGCAAATACCCTGGAACCTGATAATGTGTGGGTAATTATGAGCATAGGTAATGTCTATAAATATTTATTATGCGATAGTCTTGCAATTGAATGGGGTAAAAAAGCTGTTTTGCTCGATCCGCAAAATGCTTTTTTACAAATGTTAGTAGGTGGGTTTTATCTTTATGCAGGTAAATATGATGAGGCGAAAACAACTACTGCAAAAGCTTTTGTTGTCAATGATAAATTGGCGTTGGGTTGGGTTTTTAAAAGCCAGATAGAAGCGGTATTGGGTAATTACAAATTATCTAAAGAGTACCTCGATAATTATATGAAACAAGTAGGGACCGATAGTCCCGAGTATTTTTACGCATTCAATCTTTTAAAGCTGAATAAAAAGAAAGAAGCAATGAAAATCTTAGAAGATGAAAAGAAGGAATACGTTGGATATCTGAGAGATAAACCAGATGATGCTTCCACAATGGATTATAATGCTTTGGCTGAAATCTATGCAATTCTTAATGAAAAGGATAAAGCCTTTAAAGCCTGGGAAAAAGCAATACAGGAAGGGTGGCTGGATATAAGAAGAAACATCTTGTATCCATATTTTGAAAATCTTAGAGATGACCCGGAGTATCACAGGCTCCTTAGTCTTATGCAAACCAAAATTTCTTATTTAAAAGCCACTATAAAAAAGAAATACCCGGAATATGAAATTTGCGAATGAGAATGCTAAGATTACTTTGAAGTGATTTTTATAATCACAAATTGAGATAATAAATTAAAACAAAGGTATGAAAGATGATTGGTGAAACTATTCTACACTATAAAATACTTGAAAAATTAGGCGAAGGTGGAATGGGAACTGTCTACAAAGCGCAAGACACAAAACTTGACCGCTTTGTAGCATTGAAGTTCCTCTCATCAAGTATCACAGTTTCAGAGGATGATAAATCCAGGTTCATACAGGAGGCAAAAGCTGCCTCTGCAATGAATCACCCGAATGTCTGCACGATTTATGATATTCAGGATTATGAGAATCAGCTTTTCATCGTGATGGAATTTGTAGATGGCAAAACACTGAAAGACAAAAAAGGCAGCCTTTCTGAAAAGCAAATTCTTGAAATTGGAATACAGGTTGCGGAAGGATTATCTGCTGCTCACGAAAAAGGAATTGTTCACCGCGATATAAAACCGGAAAACATAATGATCCGTAAAGATGGTATTGCACAGATAATGGATTTCGGTCTTGCGAAACTTCACTCAAATACCGAAGGTTCAAGATTAACAAAGGTCGGAACAACAATGGGCACGATGGGATATATGTCGCCCGAACAGGTACAAGGACTTGACGTTGATCACCGCTCGGATATTTTTTCGTTTGGTGTAGTGCTTTACGAAATGTTTGCCGGCGACTCACCTTTTAAAGGGATGCACGAAACTGCAATTATGTACGAGATTGTAAATGTTGAGGCGCCTCCAATATCAACAGTTAAAGAAGGAATAGACCTCGAACTGGATGAAATAATTTTAGAGTGCCTTGAAAAAGATAAAGACGACAGGTATCAATCTGCTAAAGAATTAGCAAAAAATTTAAGAAAAATTAAAAAATCTACAGGGCACAGAAAAAGCCGTGTTTACAATGTAAACCCAAATTCATTTATAGCAAAATCCGGTGCTAACTCAAATTTAACTCCTTCAGGTTCAGTAACCGTGGAAGTAATGAACCGAAGAATTGATCTTACAAGAGTTTTTCGATCAAGAATAATCCCCTGGGTCTTTTCTATTATTCTTTTGGTCGCTCTTATAGTTACCTGGTTAATCCTGAATAAACCATTCGCAGGAAAAAATTGTGACTAAATTCTCTGTTGAATTAGGAAAGGATTATACACTTGATATAAGTTCATACCCGGCTCTGGCAATTTCACATGACGGAAAGAGTTTAATCTATAAAGCAAACAGCAAATTTTATATCCGTAAAATGAATTCTACAGAACCAGTTTTAATAAACGGGATTGAAAATGCTTCATCCCCATTTTTTTCACCTGATGATAAGTGGCTGGGCTTTTTTGCAAATGGTAAACTTTTAAAAATTTCTCTTAGCGGGGGCACTCCCGTTACTTTAGCCGATGTTACAGATAACAGAGGTGGAACCTGGGGAACAAACGGTATGATAATTTTTTCCGCTTCAACTACTGAAGGCCTGTCAATGATCCCTGAAAATGGCGGGACTGTAAAAAAAATATCCACACCTGATACAACAAAAAATGAAAGAACACATCGCTGGCCTTCTTTCCTGCCGGATGGGAAACACGTTTTGTTTACAGTGGGCACTTTGGCCAGTCCGGACTACTATGAAAATGCCGAAATTGATGTTATGGATATAGATACCGGGGAAAGGAAAACTTTAATAAACGGTGCAAGTACAGCAAGATATATTAATACAGGACATATTTTATTCTCCCGTTCCGGTGTCCTTTATATAGTGCCATTCGATATTGGTAATCTTGAGGTAACAGGACAACCGGTGCCGGTAGTAGAAGGAGTTTACAGTGAGCTTACAACAGGAATAACTAATTATATGGTTTCTGATAACGGAACACTGGCATACATTCCCGGTGCGGTTGAAGGAGGAAATAGGAAAATAATAAAAATTGATATGAATGGCAATACAACAGTATTAGACTCAAGTGGACATGCCATATCTCGAACCCCAGCTTTCACCTGATAATAAAAAAATTGCCATTGTAATTCGTGATGGAGAGGATTTTGATATCTGGATATTTGATATTCTCAGAAAAACTTTGAGCAGATTAACATTCGGAGGAGTCAACAGGTCACCTCAATGGTCACCGGACGGTAAAAAAATTGCTTTTATGAAACGTTCAAAAGATGGAAAGATCGGAATTTTTATTAAACCATATGACGGAAGTGGTAATGAAGTTGAAATACACAGCGGAGGTACAAGACTATATATAGATGAATGGACAAAGGATGGAGAAAATTTAATAATAGATAACCTGACATTGGATGCACAATCTGATCTCCTTGTAATTCCTTTAAAAGGAGATAAGAAACCATGGAAATATCTTGATTCTAAGTATGATGAATATGAAGCAAGCCTTTCTCCGGATGGGAAATGGCTGGCATATCTTACAAATGAATCAGGTATGTACCAGGGCTATGTACGGTCATTTCCAAATAAAGAAGGCAGATGGCAGATATCAACAGAGGTCATTGAAGAACCAAGGTGGTCTCCTGATGGAAAAACAATCTACTATAGAAAAGGCTCTCAATTAATGGCGGTTGCGGTGACAACATCTCCAACATTTTCAGCCGGAATTCCAAAAGTTTTAATATCTGGTTTTCCTACAATGAATGTAGATAGCGGAATCACTTTTGACATTACATCTGATGGAAAATATTTTATTACTACAACTCCAGCTAAAGGTTCAACATTAAAAAGTATTTCAGTTGTACTTAACTGGACGACTGAAATTGCAGCACTTACAAAAACTGATAAATAATATTAACAGGAATTGATAAAATGATCGGTGAAACTATTCTACACTACAAAATTCTGGAGAAGTTAGGCGAAGGCGGAATGGGTGTAGTATATAAAGCCGAGGATACAAAACTAAGGCGTGAAGTTGCAATCAAGTTTTTGCCCCGTCAAATCGCTGCAAATGAGGAAGACAAGAAAAGATTCGAAATAGAAGCACAAGCCGCCGCATCATTAAATCACAACAATATTGCCCAGGTATATGCAATAGAAGAATCCGCCGGGGAAATGTTTATCGTAATGGAGTTTATTGATGGTAAGGAATTAAAAGATAAGATAAAGGAAGACCCTATACCAACAGATGAGGCGGTCCGTATAGCCGAACAAATAGCGGAAGGATTGGAAGCCGCGCATAATAAAGAAATCGCACACAGGGATATAAAATCTCAGAACATAATGGTCTCAAACGATGGCCGGGTTAAGATAATGGATTTTGGACTGGCCAAAGTTAAAGGCAGAACACAGTTAACGAATGTCGGTTCGACATTAGGAACAATTGCTTATATGTCCCCTGAACAGGCAAGAGGAGAAAAGACGGACATTCGCACTGACATTTGGGCATTTGGAGTTGTATTATATGAATTACTTACAGGCAGGCAGCCTTTCAGTTCAGATTATGACCAGGCAATAATATATTCAATACTTAATGAGGAACCTGACCCGGTAACCAGGAATTCAGAGAATTGTCCCCCTGCCCTCGAAAGAATAGTAAATAAGTGCTTGAAGAAAAACCTGGTGGACCGTTACCAGACAATGGCAGAAGTTTTAACTGATCTTGAACTATTCGAAGTTGACCCGGATTACGGGTTTAGAACGAAAACGGTAAAAATTAAAAGGAAGAGTTCCAAAAAGTCAGGGGCAAAGAAAACGTTAATCACTCTTATAATTATAGCAGCGGTAATCGGTTTATCATTCTTACTGCCCGCAGGATGGCAAAAGATTAGGGATATAGCCGGATGGAATACCCCGCCAGATGAGCAGCATTTAGTAATTTTGCCTTTAATTAATATCGGAGAAAACCACGGTAAGGAAGCCTTTTGTGAAGGCCTGCTGGAAACTCTTACAAGCAATCTCACACAAATGGAAAAATTTCGCAGCTCACTATGGGTAGTACCTGCAAGTGAGGTAATTCAAAATAAAGTTAAAAGTGCCAGCGAGGCATATAAAAGGTATGGAGTAAATCTTGTTGTTACCGGGAGCGTGCAATTTTCAGATAATATCATAAAATTAAATTTAAACCTGGTTGATGCAAAAAATCTCAGGCAACTTAATTCTTCTTCAATAGATGTCCCCGTAAAAGAAATCTCTTCCATAGATAACAGGGCAATTATAAAATTGCTTGAAATGTTACATGTTGAAATGCAGCCAAAACTAAAGGACCTTCTGGATGCGGGCAAGACAGATGTTCCGGAAGCTTATGAATATTACGTGCAGGGTATTGGAAATCTTCAACGATATGAAAGCTCAGAAAATGTGGAAGAAGCAATAAGGCTATTTACTCTTGCGACAAAAATTGATACAGGTTACGCCCTGGCTTATGCAGGATTGGGTGAAGCTTACTGGCGGGACTACCAGATTACAAAAAATTCAGAATTTACCAAGCGATCAATGGCTGCTGCAAAAAAAGGTTTTGCGCTCGACAGTTCCTTGACTGCTGTCAATATCACACTTGGAATGATTTATAACGGCACCGGGAAATATGATCTTGCAATTGTTCATTTTAGAAGAGCACTTGCAAATGAGCCATCGGATGCAGCAGCGTTCAGAGGACTTGCACGAGCATATCAGACTCTGAATAAACTTACTGAAGCGGAACAAACATACAAGCAAGCCATTAAATTAAAACCAGATTACTGGGCAGGCTACAATGACCTGGGTAAATTTTATTATGGCCAGAGCCGTTACAATGATGCTATCAAACAGTTTAAGGAGGTTATTAAATACACTCCCGATAACTACAGGGGATATAGCAATGTCGGAGCCATGTACTATATGCTTGAACAATGGCCGGAGGCATTGAATATGTTTGAACATTCACTGAAAATTCAACCTTCTTATGGCGCCTATTTAAACCTCGGGACTTTATATTATATTGAAGGTGATTTTGAAAAAGCGGCCCAAATGGATGAGCAGGCTTTAAAAATAAATGATAACGATTACCTTACCTGGGGAAATCTTGCAGCAGCATATCACTGGATTCCGGGCAGAAGCAAGGATGCCCTGGATACTTATAAAAAAGCAATTTCACTTGCTGAAAATAATCTTAAAATAAATCCCAAAGATATTGAGATAATTTCAAATTTAGCTTCTTATTATGCTGACGTGGATGATACTTCAAAATCAATGCAAACGTTAAATAAAGCACTGGATTTAGCTCCTGATTATTCGTCTGTACTGTTTCGGGCAGCATCGATTAATGAACATTTTGGGAAAAGAGAAAAAGCATTGTATTGGATTAAGAAAGCGCTTAAAAATGGGTATTCAAGGTCTGATATTGAACACCAGCCTGAACTAAAAGGACTGGTTTCAGATAACAGGTATAAAAAAATTGTAGCTGAGTTATCTGAAGTGAATGATAAGTGATTAACATTAACTTCATTACAATTTCAGGCTAATTAATTTTCAATTTCAATAATCAGGAGGTAAGAATGAAATCAAAATTAAAAGTTCCGGCAATCGGTTTTATATTGGTCTTAATGCTGAGCGGCTTTGGGGTAACCCAGTCACCGCCGTCACAAAAGACACATACGCTCGAAGTTATAAAGATCAACAATGTTTGGAAAGTGGTAAATGCTGCTGATTCCAGTTATGTAGTTAAAGTAAAATTGAATGATAAAATTGAATGGACTGCAGTTGGAACCAATGTACTATTTGAATTTCACAATGATCTGTTTGACTCTACTGCTGCTAATTACAGCAAGTATGTAAAAAATGAGAAGAAATTAAGCCTTAAAATAAAAAGCAATGCAAAGAAAGGGACTTATATATATTCTGTATTCTGTACTCCCGACAGCGTTTATGCAATTGGCGGTTCACCGCCTAAGATTATTGTAGAATAGAAATACTTTTCAGGAGATTGTTTCAGATGATTCCTGATTATGATGACAGTCGGAATAATGAATCAAATATTTTGAAATTGCTCAACTGATTTAATATTTATTGGAATAAGTCGTTAGCCTAAGATGACCTTGACCCCGAGGCAATTAAAATTGTTCGGGAGATAAAATAATTGCATCAGGCTAATTAGCAGTGATAATTAATTGTCATTTAAATCCAGGCTCTTAAGAGCCAGATTTAATATTTATTGAACAAGATGCAGGCTAAAAACTATGATCGGCTCAACAATTCTTCACTATAAAATATTGGAAAAACTTGGCGAAGGAGGAATGGGCGAAGTCTTCAAGGCGCAGGACACAAAACTGGACCGCTTCGTTGCGCTGAAGTTTCTCCCCTCCCAGGTTGTAACTACTGAAGAAGAAAAAGCCAGGTTTATACAGGAGGCAAAAGCAGCTTCTTCTATGAATCATCCGAATGTCTGTACTATTTATGATATACAGGAACACGAGGATCAACTTTTTATAGTTATGGAGTTTATCGACGGCACAACACTGAGAGATATGAAGCAGACTCTTTCAGAAAAGAGAATTCTTGATATCGGGATACAGGTTGCAGAAGGGCTCGGCGCCGCACACGAGAAAGGGATTGTACACCGCGATATTAAACCCGAGAACATAATGATCCGCAAGGACGGAATCGCGCAGATAATGGACTTCGGTCTGGCTAAACTTTATACATCGGGTAATGTCTCAAGGCTTACAAAAGCCGGAACAACTATGGGAACAATGGGTTATATGTCGCCTGAACAGGTACAGGGTTTAGACATAGACCACCGGAGCGATATATTTTCTCTTGGAGTTGTACTCTATGAACTTTTCGCGGGCGAGTCCCCTTTTAAGGGGATGCACGAGACGGCGATTATGTACGAGATCGTGAATGTTGAAGCTCCCCCGATCGCCACAATTAAGGAAGGGATTGATCCGCAGCTGGACGGGCTGATACTGGAATGCCTGGAAAAAGAAAAAGATGAGAGATGCCAGTCCGCAAAAGAACTCGCAAAGAATTTAAGAAAGATAAAAAGAGTTTCTACCGGGAATCGTTCAAGCAGAATGTATAATGTAAATACAAAAGCTTTTAATACTAAGAGCGAAAACAATACGGTCTCAAAATCATCCGGGTCAATTACAATTGAGGCGTTCAACAAGAGATTTGAGATAGGAAATATTTTTTCATCTGCCTATTTTTTATGGAGCCTGATTGTCCTGCTTTTGGCCGCAGTCCTGTACTTTGCAGTCTTTGACAGGCCGGCAGAAAAAACACCGGTCACATCCACAACTTCAATTACGGGATCTGATAATTTAAACCTGTTGGGATATATATCTAGAATATCCCATAACGGTAAATACGTCGTTTTCGCGGGAAGTGATTCCCTGGGTACGGTAAAACTCTGGTTAAGGGCTATTGATTCAAAAATTGCCAGACCTGTTACAGGCCAAATAAACCAGCCGGGCAGCGCGTACCCTTTCTGGTCGTATGATGATAAATATATTTTCTATTTTACAAACGGCAAGCTTAAAAAGATAGATATAAACTCTGGATCTGAAATTGACGTATGCAATGCTGTTTCGGGTCGGGGTGGAACAGCCAACCAAAACGGAGAAATTATTTTCGCGCCCGATGCTACCGGCGGCCTTTATATAGTTTCAACGAACGGCGGAACGCCAAAATTACTTATTGCGTCAGATTCAATGGACTCCGAACAAAGTTTAAGATTTCCGTTTTTTCTGCCGGACGGCGAACATTTCTTATATACAATTCAGGCCAGGTTTTCGGGCTCTACGCCCGGCGATGTAGCGCTGGTAGGATCCATTAATTCCGGGATGCTGGATACTCTTGCCCAGGTTTCTTCAAATACTGCCTACGCAAACGGTTATTTCTTTTTTGTCAGGCAGTCTACTTTAATGTGCCAGAAATTTGATCCGGGCAGTTTGAAACTATCCGGGGATATTTACACGATATCGAGCAACATATCTTTTTATGACCCGAGAATTGAGGCAGCATTTTCTGTCTCAAACACTGGAAGTTTAATTTACCAGAACAAAAGCATTAATAATTTACAGATAGTGCTGCTTAATAAAAACGGGGACATAAAAGAGAGATTATTCAAGCAGACTTTCGAAAACTTTGCGCGCTTATCTCCGGACGGAAGTAAAATCGCTTATTCGGCACTCGGTTCTGACGAAAAAAACGCAGATATCTGGATTTACGATATTAAAAGAAAAATTTCCTCCAGAATTACTTTTAACGCTAACTATGATGCCTACCCTGTCTGGTCGCCGGACGGCAAATATATTGCTTTCGGATCTGACAGGGGGAAAACTCTTGACATCTTTGTCAAAAAGGCGGACGGTACGGGTAGTGACAGTCTACTTTATCATTCAGATGTAGCAAAAATCCCCACGAGCTGGTCAAAAGATGGAAGATATATTTCATTCTTTGCGCTAAATCCCAAAACCAAGGCTGATATTGGTATAATAGATTTAAAGCAGAACAATAAGGTAAGTTTCCCCATAAAATCAGAGTTCCAGGAAGTTTTCGGACATTTTTCTGACAATTTAAAATGGATTTTGTATTCCTCGGATGAATCCGGGAAAATGCAGGTTTATGTAAGGCCATTTAGTAACAACGAAGGCAGATGGCAGGTATCGAACAACGGCGGGTTTGGAATCAGCTGGATAAACGATGATAAGGCAATAATATATGGAAACCAGAATGATATTTTCAGGGTAGGTGTTAACGGATCGGAACAAAATTTTGTAATCGGCAAACCTGAGAAATTATTTAATATAACCGACAAAGGTATTACCGGCATATATGATGTAACCGGTGACGGCCAAACATTTCTCGGTGATATTGCTACCGGCAAAAGTATAATCCCCCCGCTTACATACGTGCAAAACTGGCAAGGATTAATTAATGAGGTTAAGAAATGATTGGGAAAACAATTCTACATTACAAAATTCTCGAAAAGCTCGGCGAAGGCGGAATGGGGGAAGTCTTCAAGGCGCAGGACACAAAACTGGACCGCTTCGTTGCGCTGAAGTTTCTCCCCTCCCAGGTTGTGACTACTGAAGAAGAAAAAGCCAGGTTTATACAGGAGGCGAAAGCAGCTTCTTCTATGAATCATCCCAATGTCTGTACTATCTATGATATCCAGGAACACGAGGATCAACTCTTCATAGTTATGGAATTTATTGACGGCACAACACTGAGAGATATGAAGCAAACTCTTTCAGAAAAGAGGATTCTTGATATTGGAATACAGGTTGCGGAAGGACTCGGCGCCGCGCACGAAAAAGGAATTGTTCACCGCGATATTAAGCCCGAAAACATAATGATCCGCAAGGACGGAATCGCGCAGATAATGGATTTCGGTCTGGCTAAACTTTACACATCGGGTAATGTCTCAAGGCTTACAAAAGCCGGAACCACTATGGGAACAATGGGTTATATGTCGCCCGAACAGGTACAGGGTTTAGACATAGACCACCGGAGCGATATATTTTCTCTTGGAGTTGTACTCTATGAACTTTTCGCGGGCGAGTCCCCTTTTAAGGGGATGCACGAGACGGCGATTATGTACGAGATCGTGAATGTTGAAGCTCCCCCGATCGCCACGGTTAAGGAAGGGATTGATCCGCAGCTGGACGGGCTGATACTGGAATGCCTGGAAAAAGAAAAAGATGAGAGATGCCAGTCTGCAAAAGAACTCGCAAAGAATTTGAGAAAGATAAAAAGAGTTTCTACCGGCAACCGTTCAAGCAGAATGTATAATGTAAACAGCTCGGCAATGAATGCGCGGACAATGCAGGACACCCGGGCTCATTCCGCAAAATCTATCGGCGAAATGCAGGTTAAAACGCTGGCCAAAAATGTTTTTTACAATCCGAAATTATTTTGGTCAGCTAGCCGCAGTGCTATTTATTGCAGTAATACTGCTGCTTGTATTTTCCGTATTCAACAAAACTGAAATTGAGGTACAGGAAATAAAAGCTTCCGTCATTCCTCCGCACGGAATAATTTACGATAACGATCTCGGAAGCAACCTTGCAATATCTCCTGACGGGAAATACATTTCTTTTATTGGTACCGATTCTACCGGTAAATCTAAATTATGGGTAAGGCCTGTTAATTCATTAGCAGCAAGACCGTTAACAAATGCTTCCAACCAGGCATACCCATTCTGGTCTCCTGACAGCAAGAACATTGCATTTTTTGGTAATGGGAAACTGATGAAAATTTCGCTCGATGCGGGAACATCATTGCCTATTTGTGATATATCTACCGGGAGAGGAGGTTCCTGGAGCAGTAACGGGACAATTATTCTTTCTCCTGATGCAACAGGAGGAATTTTTAAAGTACCTTCATCCGGAGGACAGGCTGAGGAAATAATTAAACCCGATACGTCGAATAAAAACCAGAGCCTGAGGTGGGCATACTTTCTGCCGGATGGAGATCATTTTCTTTATTCAATTGAAAACAGTGCAACAGGATCTTCTGCCCCGGATGCTGTTTTTCTCTCATCATTAAGTGATACAAGTTCAAAAAAACTTATAAGCGCTTCATCAAACTGCCAGTACGCAAACGGCTTTTTATTGTTTGTCCGCCAGGGCATTTTGCTCGCGCAGAAATTTGACCCGGACAAACTTGAGATAGAGGGAGAAGCAATGCCGATTGCAGAAAATATTCAATACTATGATCTTAGAATTGTCGGAACTTTTGCCGCTTCGCAAAATGGGAAACTTGTTTACCTGAATGAAAGTCAGAATAATGTAAGCACGGTTATTCTTGATAAAAATGGAAAGGAAATTAAAAGATTGTTTGCTCAAAAGCCAATGTACCAAGTTCGGTTTTCTCACGATGGGAATAAACTGGCATATGATCTTTATGACCAAAATGAAAAAAATATTGATGTGTGGACTTACGATATACCAAGAAACGTTACCACCAGATTTACATTCAGTAAAGGTCCTGACATAGTTCCTCTCTTTACCAAGGATGGCAAAAGCATAATATATACTTCACAAAACACCGGCGGAGTTAGTGATTCATATATAAAAAATTCAGATGGTTCAGGAGAAGCAAAACTCCTGACTAAATTTAATTCTCCAAGCGCTGCCTTTGATATTTCCGCCTGATGGTAATTACATACTCTTACATGTCATTAAACTGGACAGGCAACTCCAATTCAACCGGATGGGATATTTTATTATTGAACCAGAATAAAGGTAAAAAGCCTGTCGGCTTATTAACCAAAAATTATAATGAACAATTCCCTCAATTTTCCCCTAATATGAAGTGGATGTCATATAGTTCAGACGAATCAGGAAAGCTCCAGATATATATTATTCCGTTTAATCCGGACAAGCCAAATTCAGTGACAGGAGGCAAATGGCAAATATCTGTAGATGGTGGTCGGCATCCTAAATGGATGAATAATGGCAAAAGTGTTTATTACTTTACACCGGACAACAAAATATTAGGAGTTGATGTCAACGAGAAAGGCTCGACAATTTCACCGGGCAACCATATATAGTATTTGATCCCGGTAATACAAATATTACAAGGTTATACGATATAAATGAGTCAGGTACTAAAATACTTGCAACTGTTCCAAACGGACAAAAAGAAAATTCAGTTTTGACACTGGTCGCCAACTGGCAGAAAAGCCTGGAAGAAAAGAAATAAAAATTCTATTATGTCATTTCGACCTAAGGGAGAAATCTTATAAGATTTCTCAGTCCCCCGACAAGTCGGGGTCCTTCATCCAAAGGATGCAATGGCAGAAATGACAATACAAATATGTATTTATTAAGGTTAATAATATGATTGGTGAAACCATACTTCATTATAAAATTATTGAAAAGCTCGGTGAAGGCGGAATGGGTGAAGTCTTCAAAGCGCAGGACACAAAACTGGACCGCTTTGTCGCTCTTAAGTTCCTCCCTGCTGAACTTACATCATCCGAAGATGATAAAGCAAGATTTATACAGGAAGCAAAAGCTGCTTCAGCAATGAATCATCCCAATGTTTGTACTATTCATTCCATTGAGGAATATAACAAGCAGTTATTCATCGTGATGGAATATATAGAAGGTACAACGCTTAGGGACAATAAACAGGTATCTTTCAGAAAAGAAGATTCTCGAAATAGCAGCACAGGCTGCGGACGGTTTAGGAGCAGCGCACGAAAAAGGGATTGTACACCGCGATATAAAGCCCGAAAACATAATGATCCGAAAGGACGGAATTGTGCAGATAATGGATTTCGGGCTGGCAAAATTATATTCTTCGAGTAATGTATCACGGCTTACAAAAGCCGGCACAACAATGGGAACAATGGGCTACATGTCACCCGAACAGGTTCAGGGGCTGGATGTAGATCACAGGACGGATATTTTTTCTCTGGGGGTTGTACTTTATGAATTACTCTCCGGTGAATCCCCTTTCAAAGGAATGCACGAGACTGCTATTATGTATGAGATAGTAAATATAGATCCGCCCCCTATCGCAACAGTGAAGGAAGGGATTGATCCCGAACTGGATAAATTAATTCTCGAGTGCCTTGAAAAAGATAAGGATGAAAGATTTCAATCTGCAAAAGAACTTTCAAGAAGTTTAAGAAAACTTAAACGGGGCTCAGCCGGAAGCAGAATTTACAATGTTAATACACAGGCTATTAATACAATGCAATCCACGGAGTATTAATAAATCCGGTGCAACAACTTTAAAAGATATCCCTGTTAAGAAATTTTTCAGCAGTATTTTTTATAACCCGGCCATTTCCTGGTCACTGGCGGGAATTTTGACAATTGGAATAATATTATTGTTGTTTCTTTTTGTCTTTAATAATACAGTAACAGAAGTTCAGGAAATTAAAGCAACAATTCTTCCTCCGCATGGAGTTAACTATGACAATTCCATGGGCAGCAATCTGACAATTTCACCCGACGGCAAATACATATCCTATATAGGTGCAGATTCTGCGGGTACAAGAAAGTTGTGGGTCCGCCCCATAAATTCCCTGAACGCCAGGGCCTTAACAAACGCCTCGGTGGAAGCATATCCTTTCTGGTCGCCTGACAGCAAGACTATAGCGTATTTCGACAGGGGCAAGTTGATGAAAGTTTCACTCGATGCGGGCACTTCACTTCCGGTTTGCGATGTTACGACAGGAAGAGGCGGCAGCTGGAGCAAAAACGGAACTATTGTGTTTTCACCCGATGCCCAGGGAGGACTTTTTAAAGTACCTGCGTCCGGCGGGAAACCCGAACAAATATTAACCGCTGATTCCAGTAATAAAATATTAAGCCTGAGATGGGCCAGCTTCCTGCCGGACGGCGATCATTTTCTTTACTCAACACAGGGCGGGGCAAGCGGCTCAACACCGAACGATGCGATCTATCTTTCATCGCTAAGTGATACAACATCCAAAAAATTAATAAACGCGTCATCAAATTGTCAGTACGCCGACGGGTATTTATTCTTTGTGAGGCAGTCAATTCTCCTTGCACAGAAATTTGACCCCGATAAACTGCAAATTGAAGGCGAGGCTATACCTATTTCAGAAAACATTCAATACTATGATGTACGTATAAGCGGGTCATTCGCGGTTTCGGGAAACGGAAAACTCGTCTACCTCGAGCAGAACCAGAGCAGTGAAAGAATTGTAGTAATGAACAGGAAGGGAGAAATACTTAACAAAGTCGCCGATCAAAAAGTGCAGTGGTCAGTTAATTTCTCCCCCGACGGTACTAAACTTGCATATGATCTGTATGACGCCGGCCAGAAAAACATTGATATCTGGACATACGACCTCAAAAGGAATGTATCAACAAGGCTGACATTTAAACAGGACGCCGATGTGCTGCCGCAATGGACTCCGGACGGTAAAAAAATTGCGTATAGTTCAAATAACGGCGGCGGAGTTTTCGATTCATTTATCAAAAATGCAGATGGTTCCGGTGAAGCTTCTCCTATGTATAAATCCGGATCGAATAAATTTGTCACTGACTTCTCTCCCGACGGAAATATGGTCCTTTATAGCGTGGTAAATTTCAAAAATTCTTCCGGCGGCTGGGATATTGTTGCACAGCGCGCGGGAGATGATCAAAAGCCAATAGATGTAATGTCAACAAAATTCAATGAAAGACTGGGCAAGTTTTCCCCTAATATGAAATGGATTGCTTATCAGTCCAATGAATCAGGGAAAAACCAGGTTTACATCATTCCATTTGACCCGAATAATTCATCCGGCAAAACCAGCGGCAAATGGCAGATTTCGGTAGACGGAGGCGAAAGTCCCAAGTGGATGGATAACGGGAAGAAAATTTATTTCTTTACTTCGGGTAATAAAATTATGGCTGTAGACGTTAATGAAAAGGGCACTTCCCTTTCTCCCGGCTCACCTTACCTAATTTTTAATCCAGGGAATAATCCTATTTCGAAAATCTATGATATTGATCATACCGGGACAAAAATAGTGGCCGCGGTTCCCAACGGGCAGTCGATTCAGCCGCCGATAACCCTGGTTGCCAACTGGCAGAAGGAAATTAAAGAGAAGAAATAAATATCCAGTCGTCTTTCTCTGGGGCTAAAGCCCTGAACATTTTTATATAATAGCACCACGACCTAAAGGCCGTGGCAATTGAAAGGTAAAATTATAATTGGTGAAACTATACCGCCGTAACCGTCAGAATAAAAAATCGGTAAATTTATGATCGGTCAAACTATTCTACATTATAAAATATTAGAGAAGTTAGGCGAAGGCGGAATGGGCGAAGTCTTCAAAGCGCAGGACACAAAACTGGACCGCTTTGTTGCACTGAAGTTTCTTCCCTCTCAGCTAACTGCATCTGAAGATGATAAAGCAAGGTTTATACAGGAAGCAAAAGCAGCTTCCGCAATGAATCATCCGAATGTCTGCACAATCTATTCTATAGAAGAATATGAAAAGCAGCTATTTATTGCGATGGAATATGTTGAAGGCAAAACTTTAAAGGATAAAAAAGATTCTCTTTCCGAAAAACAGATTCTTGAAATAGGCATACAGGTTGCAGAAGGACTTGCTGCCGCGCACGAGAAAGGGATTGTTCACCGCGATATTAAACCTGAAAATATAATGGTCCGCAAGGACGGCATAGCGCAGATAATGGATTTCGGGCTTGCAAAATTATATTCAGAGAGCAATGTTTCCCGTTTAACAAAAGCCGGCACTACTATGGGCACAATGGGTTATATGTCACCCGAGCAGGTTCAGGGACTGGATGTCGATCACCGCACCGATATTTTTTCTCTCGGCGTTGTTCTTTACGAAATGCTTGTCCGGTGAATCCCCTTTCAAAGGAATGCACGAAACTGCGATAATGTACGAGATTGTAAATGTTGAAGCCGCTCCCCTTTCCACAATTAAAAAAGATATAGATCCGTTCCTTGACGGAATTATTTTAGAGTGTCTCGAAAAAGACAAAGACGACAGGTATCAGTCTGCAAAAGAACTCGCAAAAAATTTAAGAAAGATTAAAAGAGTTTCAACCGGCGACAGATCGAGCAAAATATTCAATGTTAACAGTGGAATTATCAAAACAAGTTCGGGCACAAGCCAGACACAACAAACCTCCGGTACTTTTTCAGTTGAAATTTTAAATCGCAGGATTGACCTTTCAGGAATTTTCAAATCAAGACTTGTTGCCTGGGTGATTGCAATTATTTCAATAATTGCTGCTGTTTACTTCCGGGCCAATATAAATAAACCTGTAACTTCAGATGATGTAACAAAATTCTTGATTACCACAGGAGATAATAATCTTGATATGTCCGCTACCAGGACTCTGGCAATTTCCCACGACGGAAGAAAAATAGTTTACTCGGCCGACGGGAAAATTTATTTAAGAAAAATGAACCAGGTTGAACCGGAAGTGATTCCCGGTGCTGATGGCGGAGAGTCTCCATTCTTTTCACCCGATGATAAATGGATTGCCATTTTCAAAGATAAGAAACTGGAAAAAATTTCATTAGATGGAGGTGCACCCAATATTATAACGGGTGTTGGTGAAAACAGGGGTGGTGATTGGGGAAATGATGGAACAATTGTTTACACTCCAAATACTACCTCCGGGCTGTATCTGATTTCCGGGAATGGAGGCAATCCCGTTCAAATTACTACTCTTGATTCAACAAAACAGGAAAGGACGCATCGCTGGCCCTGCTTTTTGCCCGATGGAAAGCATATAATATTTACAGTAGGATATACGACAAATCCGACATATTATGAAGATGCATCTATTGATGTAGTAAATACGGAGAACGGCAAAAGAAAAAATATTTTAAAAGGTGCCAGCTCCGCCAGGTATATGGACGGTTACCTGCTTTATTCAAGATCGGGTAATTTATATGCAGTTAAGTTTGATGCAGCAAATCTTGAAATAAAAGGACAACCGGTTACAGTCTTACAGGATGTTTCCGGCGGCTTCACTTCAGGAGTAAATAATATATATACTTCAGATAATGGATTACTGGCTTATATTCCGGGCACCACGGAAAATATCAAAAGAAATATTGTTAAAATTGATATGCAGGGAAACATATCCGTAATTGATTCAGCAAATTATATTTTAACAGAGCCCGCCCTTTCCCCCGATAATAAATGGATAGCATTTCATGCTATTGAAAATAATGGCGGCGGCATATGGATTTATAATATCGCCAATAAAATTTTCAGCAGGCTGACTTTCGGAGGCAATGAATCCCGGACACCAAGATGGTCGCCGGACGGAAAAAGTATTGCTTATTCAAAAGTAAAAAATGACAATCAAACCGGAATTTTCATCAAACCTTACGATGGAAGCAGTGCAGAAAAAGAAATTTATTCTCAGAAAGACAGAATTTATATTGACGACTGGACAAAAGACGGACAATATTTAGTTTACGAAGAAAATACATTTAACGATCTGACTAATATTATGGTACTCCCGCTTAAAGGGAATAAAAAACCTATCCCGATTGTTAGTTCACAATTTGATGAATATGATGCTAAAATATCGCCTGACGGAAAATGGGTTTCTTACATTTCTAATGAATCGGGCGGATACCAGCTCTGGGTTAAGCCTTTTATATTGAATAATAAAGAATCGGGACGCTGGCAGCTTACCAATGATGGTGCTGAAGAAGCAGTGTGGGCAAAAGACGGTAAAACGATATATTTCAGGACAAGCAGCAGAGGTTTATCCAGCATACCCGTTTCTACTTCTCCAACTTTCACATCAGGGTCTCCGAAAGTTATTACAGATATTTATCCGCCATTCTATTCAAGCACCTGGCTAACATACGATATTTCAAATGATGGCAAATACATTATTGCAACAAGCCCGGTATCAATTGGGAAATACAACAAAATCACTGTTATTCAAAATTTTGCTTCTGAAGTAGAAAGAATGCTAAAGAAAGATTAAAAAAAGGTCAATTATATGATCGGCGAAACAATACTCCATTATAAAATATTAGAAAAATTAGGCGAAGCCCGCCCGTCTTGGCTCGTGCAAGCCGAGACAGACCTTGACCGACTAATAGGAGACTTATTTTATGAGTGATTTAGTAGGAGAGACAATTTTACATTATAAGATAATTGAACAAGTCGGGCAGGGCGGAATGGGTGTAGTCTATCTTGCAGAAGATATTAAGCTCAAAAGAAACGTTGCAATAAAATTTCTTCCCAGGCACATCGCTGCTAATATTGAGGAACGAAAACGTTTCGAAATCGAAGCTCAGGCAGCCGCATCTATAAATCATCCGAACATTGCGACTATTCATTCCATTGAACAGGCTGATGAACATAGTTTTTTAGTTATGGAATTTGTTGAAGGCAAAACTTTGAAAAATATTGTGGAGACGGATCGCGAATGCGTCTCATAAAGAACAAAAGATATTATTGATTATGCAATCCAGGTTTGTGAAGGGCTTGAGGCCGCACACGAAAAAGGGATTGTCCACCGTGATATTAAATCAGATAACATTATGCTGACACCGAAAGGCAAGATTAAAATTATGGATTTCGGCCTGGCGAAAGTTAAAGGCGGTACTAAATTAACTGAAATTGGTTCAACTGTCGGAACCGCAGCCTATATGTCTCCCGAACAGGCACAGGGTGAAGAAGTGGATTCATCGTTCTGATATTTTTTCTCTCGGTGTAGTATTCTATGAAATGTTAACTACCCGCCTCCCTTTCGATGCTGAACACCAGGCTGCATTAATTTATTCAGTGATAAACGAAAATCCCCAGTCAATTGCACGCTTCAATAATAAAATATCTCCCGAACTGGAACGGATAGTATTTAAAGCTCATGACAAAAGATAAAGATGAGCGTTACCAGCACATTGATGATATGCTTGCCGATTTAAGAAGGGAAAGAAAAAATATTGAATATGCTCATGCCGGTGATGCGGGGATTCAATCAGAACCGAATATTCCAACAGCAAAACCAATACTGAAAAAAAATCGCTTTTATGTTATTAGCTTCATCTATTGCTGCTGTAGTATTAATACTCCTTTATTTTCTTTTTTTCAGACAAAACAGGGAATTTCCTCCATTGCGGTTCTTCCATTTTCGATCACCAGCACGGACTCGTCTGCTGAAATATTGAGCGATGGTATTACTGAAGGAATCATTAATAATCTTTCCACCATTCCTTCTCTTATTATTATGTCCTGGACATCAGTTTCGCATTACAAAAGTGAGCACGCAGATATCAGGGAAATTGGTAAGAGGCTCAATGTTGCAGCAGTACTTGTCGGCCGTATCATCCAGCAGGGAGATAATTATAATATAAGTGTAGAATTGGTCGATGCCGGAAATGAACGGCATTTATGGGGTGCTCAATATAATAAAGCCGCGACCTCAATGTATACACTCCAGGGAGAATTGTCCAAAGCAATCTCTAACCAGCTTCAGGTAAAGCTGACCGGAGAAGAAGAACAGCGCCTTACAAAAAACAATACCGAAAATTCTGATGCTTATAAACTCTATCTCACAGGGAATTATTATTTAAATAAGCGTACCAGGGAAGCAATTTTGAAAGGAATTGATTTCTTTAATAAATCGCTCGAAAAAGATCCTAATTACGCTCTTGCGTATGCAGGAATATCACAGGGATACGGCCTTTTGGGTGGCAATAATTACATGAAACCGGAAGAAGCCTATCCAAAGGAAAAAGAAGCTGCCAAATTTGCTTTAAAATTAGATAACAATCTTGCAGAGGCGCATGCATCGCTGGCTGACGTTCTTAATAATTATGACTGGAACTGGGAAGGAGCAAAACGGGAATTCCGCAAAGCAATAGAACTAAATCCAAACTATGCGACAGCCCATCACTGGTATGCTTTAGCTCTTGCAATGCAGGGATCATTTGAAGATGCCATTAGCGAAATAAAACGCGCACAACAACTCGACCCGCTTTCACAACGTATAAATCAGAATGTAGGTTTTATTTATTACATGTCAAGGCAATACGATAAAGCGATTGATATAATGCAAAAAGCTTTAGAGATAGATTCAACTTTTCCATTCGGCAATTCTAATTTGGGTGATTGTTATTTTATGAAAAAGCAATATGACATTGCAAGTGACTACTATCATGCTGAACTCCGGGCGACTGGAGACTCAGTAAATATTTTTCTACTCGCTTGTGTAGATGCTGTAACAGGTAAGAAAAAAGAGGCAATTAAGTTATATGATAAATTGGAAGAAATATCAAAACGCACTTTTGTGCCAACTTCCTATTTTGTATTTATCGACATATATCTCGGCAATATAGATAAAGCATTTGAACTACTTCAGAAGGCTGTCAAAGAAAAAGATCCCTATATGGTTTATTTGAAAGTTGAACCGAAATTCGATCCAATAAGATCTGAACCACGGTTTGAGCAATTATTGAAGGAGGTTAATCTAACACAATGGTTGGTGAAACAATTCTACATTATAAAATTCTAGAGAAATTTGGCGAAGGCGGAATGGGCGAAGTCTTCAAAGCTCAGGATACAAAACTTGACCGCTTTGTTGCATTAAAGTTTCTCCCCTCCCAGCTTACAACTACCGAAGATGAAAAAGCAAGGTTCATCCAGGAAGCAAAAGCAGCTTCTTCAATGAATCATCCTAATGTCTGTACAATTTATGATATTCAGGAACATAACGACCAATTGTTCATTGTAATGGAATTCATAGACGGTACAACGTCTGCGGGATAAAAAGGAACTCTTTCAGAGAAAAGAATTCTTGAAGTAGGCGTGCAGGTGGCCGAAGGTTTGGAGCCGCGCACGAAAAAGGAATTGTTCACCGCGACATTAAACCCGAAAATATAATGATCCGTAAGGACGGGATCGCGCAGATAATGGATTTCGGACTGGCAAAACTTTACACTTCAGAAGTAATGTATCCCGACTTACAAAAGCCGGCACAACTATGGGAACAATGGGTTATATGTCGCCGGAACAGGTACAGGGACTTAGATCTTGACCACAGGAGCGATATATTTTCTCTTGGTGTTGTTCTTTATGAATTATTTGCAGGTGAATCACCATTTAAAGGAATGCACGAAACTGCTATAATGTACGAGATAGTAAATGTTGAAGCCCCTCCCCTTTCAACTATAAGACCTGATATTGCTCCTGAACTTGACCGGATAATTTTGGAATGCCTTGAGAAAGAAAAAGATGAACGTTGCCAGTCTGCTAAAGAACTTGCAAAAGATTTGAGAAAAATAAAAAAATCAACAGGCCAAAAGAAAAGCAGGGTTTATAATGTAAATTCATCTGCATTTAATACAAAACCCGGAACCTCTCAACCTTCAAATTCTTCTGGCTCTGTTGCGATTGAAGCATTTAATAAAAGATTCGAACTCAGAAAATTATTGCCGGTAATATTTGTGGTTGCAATAATCTCCACAATTATTTTTGCATATTTATACTTCAGCAATAGTAAAGGACAGGTTGCCGGGACTATTCAATTTAAGATTCAATCACCCCCCGGTACAGAGTTTACCGATAATAATGCCCAAATATCGCCCGATGGTAAATCTATAATTTTTATTGCCGAAGATTCAACCGGCAAAGCAATGATCTGGATCAGGCCTTTGGAATCTATTAAGGCAAATGAAGTTGCTGGGACAGAAAATGCCCGGATACCATTTTGGTCATACGATGGGAAATACATTGGATTTTTCCAGGATCATAAACTACAAAAAATAAATTTATCTACAGGATCAAAGCAGGTAATATGTGATGCTGTAGATGGATGGGCAGGATTATGGAATAGTGATGATCAGATAATTTTTATGCCTGAATTTATTTCTCCTTTGTACAAGGTAAATGCAGGAGGCGGGACACCTGTTCAGTTAAACAGCCTGGATAATTCAATTGGCGAAGAACGTCAAATTCCTTCACAGTTTTTTCCTGATAAAAAGCACTACTTTTATACCTCGCTCAGCAGGAACCAGGAACAAAGTAATTTTATTGTTGGTTCTCTTGATGATAATTCAAAATTTAAATTTTTCGACAAAAACCAGTCCCTTGGATTTAGTGCAAAAGCCTTTTATATAGATCCCGGTTATGTCCTTTACCTGCAGGATAAGAATATCGTTCTGCAGAAATTTAATTTAAAAGATTATAAGCCCGAAGGTGAAAGAAAAACAATTCTTAATAATGTAGATGACTTTTGTGTTTCGGGTAACGTACTTGTTGCTTCCAGGGGTAAAAAAAATCCATCAAGCAAACTTTATCTGTATGATAGAAAAGGAAAGATTTTAAGTCAAAACAATAATCTTGGATTTCTAATTGAGATAAATCCATCTCCTGATGAAAAGGATATAGCTTATCATAGAATCCATGGTCCTGGAGAAGACAAAATAGTTAATCAGGACATATGGATATATAACAGGCAGAGAGATTTCAGCACTCGTTTTACAACCAGTCCCGCATCCGATATTATGCCCGTATGGTCACCTGACGGGACTAAAATAGTTTATGCCTCATCACCTGATTCAGTTTACGATATTTATGAAAAAGACTATAACGAACAAAGCAAACCCAAATTACTATTCAAGAGCAATTTTTTTAAGACTCCTTGTGATTGGACCTCCGATGGTAAATATATATTAGTGGGAGCTATAACATCGGCTACAGGATCTGATATCTGGATTATACCAACTTTTGGTGATAAGAAACCTTTCCCCTATCTGCAATCAAAATTCAACGAAACTCCGGGAAGTTTTTCGCCTGACGGAAAATGGATAGCATATTCTTCTGATGAAACGGGCCGTCCTGAAGTATATATTCAGAGTTTTCCTGAACCGGGTAAAAGATATGTTATATCTACAAAAGGAGGAAGTTATCCAAAATGGAGAAAAGACGGGAAAGAATTATTTTACATTTCTTCAAATTCCAATCTGACGGCAGTCGAAATAAAATTAAATAAAAAACCGGAAATTGGAGAAACAAGGACACTATTTAAAATTGGTCGTCAATTCTATCCTAATATGTACGCAGTACTGAATAACGGCCAGAATTTTCTTGCTAATGATATAAATAGCAACTCTACCTTTAGTTTTTTACAAGTTGTATTAAATTGGAAATATTTAATAGATGAAAAATAACTGACTAATGACGGGCAAAAACTATGATTGGTGAAACAATTCTACATTACAAGATTTTAGAGAAGCTTGGCGAAGGAGGAATGGGCGAAGTCTACAAAGCACAGGACACCAAACTCGACCGTTTTGTTGCATTGAAGTTTCTCCCATCTCAGCTTACTGCATCTGAGGATGACAAATCCAGATTTATTCAGGAAGCTAAAGCTGCCTCGGCAATGAATCATCCGAATGTCTGCACCATTCATTCGATTGAAGAGCATAATAACCAACTGTTTATTGTAATGGAACATGTAGATGGTGTAACACTGCGGGATAACAAGCAAGTGCTTTCAGAAAAAAAAATTCTGGAGATTGCCGCACAAATAGCTGACGGGCTCGGCGCTGCACACGAGAAAGGAATTGTTCATCGCGATATTAAACCAGAAAACATTATGATCCGAAAGGATGGGATTGTTCAAATAATGGATTTCGGGCTTGCTAAACTTTTTAACACAGGCAATGCCTCAAGGCTAACCAAGGCAGTTTCTACTGTCGGAACAATGGGATATATGTCCCCCGAACAGGTGCAGGGTCTCGACGTAGATTTTAGAACAGATATTTTTTCACTTGGTGTTGTACTTTACGAAATGGTGGCTAATGAATCACCATTCAAAGGTATGCACGAATCCGCAATAATGTATGAAATTGTAAATGTTGAAGCACAACCTATTTCAACTTTTAAACCTGAGATTGATCCCGGACTCGATGAAATAATACTTGAATGCCTGGAAAAGGAAAAGGATGAAAGGTGTCAGTCTGCAAAGGAACTTGCCAGAAATTTAAGAAAATTAAAAAGAGGTTCATCAGGAAGTAAATCTAGCAGAGTTTACAAAGCGAGGTCATTTGCATCGGGTGAATCACAAATATCAGGTAATGTAAATGTTAGCCCTGTTTCAAAAGTTTTAGAAAATATTAATAGGCATAAAATTTATTCTGCTATTATATCATTACTTGCAATAGCAGTTATTATCTTATTATTCCTTGAAATTACTCGCTCCCCTGTTTCAAATTTAAAAGAACCGGTTCGATTTTCATTTGATATTCCGGGTAAATCTAACCCTTTATTATTCTGGGATAACATTTTAAATATTTCACCAGACGGTATGTCCATCGCCTATTCTGATCAGAGTGTTAAACCGCCTGATATAAAAATACACAATATTGATAGTTTTGAACCTTATTCAATCAGGGGTACAGATAATGGCCAAAACCCGACTTTTATTAATGATAATATTTTAGCATTTACATCCCACGAGAGTCACATATTAAAGGTGCCAATCAAGGGTGGAGTACCGGAAAATTCAGAAATAAGATATGGCAATGGTTTTAGTTTTGGAACAGACGGAACAATTGTCAGCACGCAAAATTGGGGATCAGGACTTTACTACCAGAGCGACTGGAATAGCCCACAGAAAAACATTATTAAGGAAGATGCTTCAGAAAATGAAGGAGCATACATTTATCCATACATACTTCCTGGAAATAAAGCGGCAGTATTTACAATCTGGTCAAAAGACGGAACATTTGACGATTCAAAAATCGGACTGGTAAAATTTGAAAACAAGGAAAAGAAAATTCTAAGTTACAATGGCGTTAATTTACAGGGGACTTATCCCGAATTCATAAGTACTCCCTGGGGCAATTTTATAACATATTCTCATTCGGGAAATTTATACGCATCGGCTTTTGATTTATCAAATCTAACAGTAAAGGGTCCGGAAATAAAAATTCTTGAAGGGATAAAGGTAAGTTCGCAGAGCGGAAAAGCTGCATATGCTGTAGCTGATGGAAATAACGGCACAATTGCCTACATGCCTGGTAGTATAGACATTGCAAAGTCTAAATTGGTTTGGATAGATAAAAATGGTAAAGAAAAAGTAGCAGTTTCTGAAAGCGGCTCATACTTAACCCCATATGCAAATAATAATAAAGGACTTGTATTACTTACCGGTGCAGCATACAAAATCGGATCAATAGATTTCACTAACGATAAAGTAAGCGTATTATTCGATAAAGGTGACAACAATTTGTCAAGGATAACACCCGATGGTGAACATTTCATTTTCCTTTCAAACTTTGAAAACGGTAAATATAACATTTACTTAAGCAGGCTTGACGGTATAGGAGGAGCAAAAAAAATTGTTGATATTGAAAACGGGTACCCGGCAATTTCAAATTTATCAGCTGATGGTAAATATGTTTTGTTTTCCGGTTATGAAAATAGAAGTAAAATCTGGGTGAAAGATATTACAAATAATAAAAAACCTGAGATTTTATTTAAATCAAATACGACATTAAGAGAACCGGATTTTTCCCCGGACGAAAAGCTCGTATCATACAGGTCTGATGAGATAGGCGGTAATTTTAAATTGTTCGTCAGGCCATTTCCAATAAACGATGATAAGATACAGGTTTCCTTGGATGACGGAATATATGCATGTTGGTCAAGCAACAGCAGAGAAATTTTTTATAGGAACGGAGATAAAATTATGGCTGCTAAAATAGAATTACAGCCAAAATTACAAGTAGTTTCCAGAAGGTTAGTCGGAATTTTCCCAAGAGTAAGTTCTGAAACATCACAACCTGATTTTACAGTAGCACCCGACGGACGAATACTTTTGCTGAAAAGTGCAATCGATCAGACAAAACCTATTAAGGTTAATGTTATTGTAAACTGGTTTACAGAATTAAAAAATAAGTTAACAAATTAAAACTGGAATATATATTTGAAGGATTATTTATGATAGGTGAAACCATACTCCACTATAAAATACTTGAAAAACTTGGTGAAGGCGGCATGGGAGAAGTCTTCAAAGCTCAGGACACAAAACTCGATCGCTTTGTCGCGCTTAAGTTCCTTCCCTCTCAACTTACTGCATCGGAAGATGATAAAGCAAGGTTTATCCAGGAGGCCAAAGCCGCCTCCGCGATGAATCACCCAAACGTCTGCACAATTCACGATATTCAGGAAGATAACGGACAATTATTTATCGTGATGGAATTCGTAGACGGAGTAACCTTGCGGGATAATAAACAGGTACTTTCCGAAAAACGTATCCTTGAAATAGCAGCACAGGTTGCAGACGGACTCGGCGCAGCTCACGAAAAAGGGATTGTACACAGGGACATTAAACCAGAGAATATAATGCTTCGCAAGGATGGCATCGCGCAGATTATGGACTTCGGCCTCGCTAAACTTTTCGCTTCTAATAATGCATCAAGGTTAACGAAAGCCGGCTCCACGGTCGGCACGATGGGTTATATGTCGCCCGAGCAGGTACAGGGTTTAGATGTTGATCACAGGACAGATATTTTTTCTCTCGGAGTTGTACTTTATGAAATGCTTGCAGGTGAATCACCATTTAAGGGAATGCACGAAACTGCCATAATGTACGAGATTGTAAACGTGGATGCCCAGCCGATTGCTGCAATAAAAGAGAATATAAATCCGGAGCTCGATCAGTTAATACTTGAATGCCTTGAAAAAGACAAAGATGAAAGATTTCAATCGGCAAAAGAATTTGCCAGGAGCCTGAGAAAATTAAAACGCAGCTCTACCGGGAACAGAACGAGCAGGATGTACAGTGTAAATACACAGGCATTTAAAGCCCAAACCGGCAGCCAGCCTGTATCGAAAAGTTCCGGCTCTATTACTATTGATTTCGGCCGTATTTATTCATCAAAATATTTAACCTGGAGTTTGATGGGCATCTTGCTTGTCGCAGTTTTATATTTTGCGCTGTTCAATAAGCAGGTTAATAATACTCCCATCATTTCCGCTACATCAATAGTAGCACCCGACAACATTAATATCCTGGGAGAAAATTCGAAAATATCTCACAATGGTAAATTCGTAGTCTTTGCAGGTACCGATTCTACCGGGAACCTGGCAATGATGTTGCGTCCGTTAAGTTCAACAGGAACAAGGTTGTTAAAAACATTAAGTGCCAACGGCGTTGGGGCAGGACTTCTCCCCTTTTGGTCAAAAGATGATAAATATATTTTCTATTTCTATAATGGAAAACTGAAAAAGCTAAATGTTATTACCGGTACCGAAATGGATATCTGTGACGTTTTATTAGGAAGGGGAGGAACGGTAAATACCGGGGGAGATGTAATATATGCACCAAATTCAACAGGCGGCCTTTTTCTTGTTTCTGCCAATGGTGGAACCCCAAGGGAAATAATTAAATCAGATTCTGCAAATCCAGAAGAAAGTCTCCGCTTCCCGTATTTTCTGCCCGATGGAATTCATTTTCTATATACAATACAGGCGAAATTCTCAGGCGCTTCTTCGATGGACCAAATTATGGTAGGATCATTAAAATCTGATTCCAGAGATACTATCATGCAGGCTTCATCTAATTCGGCTTACTCTGACGGCTATTTATTTTTTGTAAAGCAGTCAACTTTAATGTGCCAGGCTTTTGATCCGGATAACTATAAGTTAAGTGGCGACATCTTTACAATATCCGGTAACATTGATTTTAAAAACGCATATATTCTGGCATCCTTCTCCGTATCCGAGGCAGGCAATCTTATTTACCAGACAATAAGCGGAAATAGTATAAAACTCTCCTTGGTAAATGAGAATGGGTATAAAAAAGATGACGTTTTTACAAAAGATATTCGAAATGCAGCCCTTTTTTCACCGGACGGCAGTAAAATTTTATACGATGGATTTGACTCAGATTACAAAAATCTTGATATCTGGTCATATGATATTAAAAGAGAGATAACCACCAGATATACATTTACATCAGATATAGATCAATGGCCTGTTTGGTCAAATGATGGAAAAGATATTGCGTACGTATCAAACAGGGGAAAGAACTGGAACATCTATATAAAGAGAACCGATGGGACAGGAAGTGATAGTCTTGTATACCAGTCTGTTCAATTTGCAGGTCCGGCTGACTGGTCCGGTAACGGCAGGTATATTGCATTTGTAGAAATAAATCCCATTACACAATCAGACATTGGAATTATTGATTTGCATAATAATAATGAGGTCCATTATTTCTTAAAAAGTAATTTTAACGAAAGCAGTCCGTTATTTTCAAATAATGGGAAATGGATAATGTACGCAAGTAATGAATCAGGAAAATTTCAAACATATGTTCAATCTTTAACCGGCAATGGCGGCAGGTGGCAGGTTTCTAATAATGGCGGATACCCTGTTAGCTGGCTCAGTAATGATAGAGCAATAATTTACATCTGGCAAAACGAGGTTTTTAAAGTGAATGTTGATGCCTCGGGAAATAATTTTGTTCTGGGTAAACCGGAACTATTATTCAATACTACCGATAAAAATATTTTAAACGTATACGATGTAACTAAAGACGGTAAAACTTTTCTTGTGGGTGTTCCCAACGGGAATGCAGTTAATCCCCCGCTAACTTATATACAAAACTGGCGGGGATTAATTTCTGATAAAAATAATAACTAATATAAAATCAAAACACGAGGTTAAAAATGAATTCAAAAGTATATGAGCAGTACAATGCTGCAGTAGTAAACCTGCAGGGCAGAATCGAAGGCGGACCCTTTGCAGAAGAGTTTAAAAGCACTCTCAATAACCTGCTCCAGCAAAACAAGAAAAATATTGTAGTGGATATGTCAGACATAAAATTCATAAACAGTAACGGGATCGGCATACTCGTCAGCGGGTTTACAACAGTAAAAAACGGCGGTGGTGAATTAAAACTTGTTAATTCTAGCAACAAAGTAACCGGTGTTCTGGCTGTTACAAAATTGAACCAGATTTTTCAAAATTTTGAATCTCTCGACGACGCTCTTAAAAGTTTTGGTTAATCCTGTACTTTAAATAAACTATAGCCTGTATCCGGAATAATTATATTATCATTAATTTATTCACAGGCTTACATTCCTAAATAAAGGAAATGCTATGACCGGAGAGACTATTCTACATTATAAGATCCTCGAGAAGTTAGGTGAAGGAGGGATGGGTGAAGTCTTCAAAGCGCAGGATACAAAACTCGACCGCTTTGTTGCTCTTAAGTTTCTTCCCTCTCAACTTACATCTTCCGAAGATGATAAAGCCCGATTTATACAGGAAGCCAAAACCGCTTCTTCAATGAATCATCCGAATGTCTGTACGATTCACGATATACAGGAGTACAAAGATCAACTTTTTATAGTAATGGAATATGTTGAAGGAAAGACATTAAAGGATAAAAAAGGAAGCCTTTCTGAAAAACAAATGCTTGAGATCAGCGTGCAGGTAGCGGAAGGTTTAGCGGCCGCACATCAAAAAGGGATTGTTCATCGGGATATAAAACCTGAGAATATAATGATTCGGAAAGACGGAATCGCGCAGATAATGGATTTCGGGCTTGCAAAATTATATGCGACGAGTAATGTTTCGCGTCTCACCAAGGCCGGGACAACTATGGGAACAATGGGATATATGTCCCCGGAACAGGTACAGGGCCTGGATGTAGATCACAGGACTGATATTTTTTCTTTCGGCGTTGTTCTTTATGAAATGTTTGCAGGAGAATCGCCTTTTAAGGGAATGCACGAAACCGCAATTATGTATGAGATAGTAAACGTTGAGGCTCCTCCCCTTTCAACTGTACAAGAAGGAATTGATCTTGAACTGGATGAAATAATCTTAGAATGTCTAGAGAAAGATAAAGACGATAGATACCAGTCTGCCAAAGAACTGGCAAAAGACATTAGGAAAATCAAGAAATCTACCGGGCACAGAAAAAGCAGGGTATATCAGGTTAACTCCTCTGCGTATCAGACAAAAGTTTCAAACTCTGAAATTTCAAAGTCTTCGGGTTCTGTAGCAATTGAAGCTTTTAATAAGAAATTTTATCTCTCCAATATCTTCACGGTAAGAAATATTTCCTGGCTGATTGTTTTACTTCTATCAGTTTTTATTCTAATAGAGGCTCCCTGGAACAAAACAGAAACCAAGAAATCTGTAATAAAATTTTATTCAGATTTGGATAGGGACTCATTCTTTGAATTAAATTATCCTGCCGTTAGCATTTCTGCGGACGGTTCAAAAATAGTATATAGTGCGAATTCAAATATTTATTTAAGGGATCTAAATTCTTTAGATGCTACAATAATTCCCGGCACAGAGAACGCAATTAATCCTGTATTCTCCCCGGACGGTAAATCGATAGCATATTTTCAATTAGGCAAACTTAAGAAATTAGCACTTAATGGCGGAGCAGCAAATGTACTGGTTACAACCGAAGCTGTATCCAGAGGAGTAAGCTGGGGCTCCAGTCAAAATATAGTTTATTCACCTACTACGACTGATGGTTTATTTATGATTCCGGATAACGGCGGAACTCCTAAACAAATCACTTTTTTAGATTCAACAAAAAATGAAAGGACTCACAGGTGGCCTCAATTTTTACCGGACGGAAAGAATGTTTTATTTACAGTAGGGTATTTAAATAATCCGGACTATTACGAAGATGCTAATATTGATATTGTTAACATTGAAACAGGTGAAAGAAAAAATATAATTAAAGGCTCAAGTTCTGCTAAATATATTAATTCAGGTCAAATTATTTATTCAAAGTCAGGAACCCTCTATGCGGTTCCTTTCGATCTTGATAATTTAGAATTAAAGGGCCAGCCTGTACCTGTTGTTGAGGGAGTAAACGGAGATATAACCTCCGGCTCAATGCATTACTCTATTTCTGAAAATGGAACTTTAACGTATATACCGGGACAAGTTGAAGGAGGTAATCGTACGCTTGAACTTCTTAATAACAAAGAAGAGAAAATTATTGATTTGCCTCCTAAAAATTATATGGAACCTAAAATGTCACCGGATGGAAATGAGCTGGCACTGGTTGTAAGAGAAGGTATTGAGTTTAACATTTATATATATAACATCGAAAGAAAATCTTTGCGTAAATTTACCTTCGGTGGTCAGAATAGAACACCAACCTGGTCTGCTGATGGGAAGAAAATAATTTATATGAAGGTTTTACCGGGAACCGGAAGTGGGATATATATTAAAAATGCTGATGGAAGCAATGCCGAAGTGGAAGTTTTTAGACATAAAGACAGGATGTATATTGACGGCTGGTCCAGAGATCAATCTACTGTTATACTACAAACTCTCAGTGGTAACAAACAAACTGATATTTATTACTTAATATTAGGTAACGAAAAAAAACTGCACCCATACTTAGAAACGAACAATGATGAATGGACTTCTTCATTATCATCTGATGGAAAATGGCTCGCGTATGTTTCGAGTGAGTCAGGTACTTATCAAGCTTATATTCAATCATTCCCAGAAAAAGGCGGTAAATGGCAAATTTCAATAAACGGAGCTTCGGCAGTCGCATGGGCACCTGATCAAAAAACAGTGTATTTTGAATCTAATTCAATTATATATGGGGTACCAATTAATATTTCAAATACAATTACATTGGGTACACCAAAAGAAATTGTTAGAGGACTTTCACTACTGCCGGTAGATAGCGGCCATATATTTGATATAACTCCGGATAGTAAATATATAATAACAACCAAACCGGTTGCAGGCAGCAAAAACCAAAGACTTATTGTTGTAGTAAACTGGTTTGATGAATTAAAAAAATTAACACAACAGAATTAAAACTAAATTTCTAGTTAACAGGATAAAGTATGATTGACAAAACAATTCTTCACTACAAAATAACCGATAAACTAGGTGAAGGCGGTATGGGAGTCGTATACAAAGCAGAAGACACTAAACTAAAGCGAGATGTGGCTATAAAGTTTTTGCCTCGTCAAATCTCCTCTGATGCAGAAGAAAGGCAAAGATTTAAAATTGAAGCTCAGGCAGCCGCAGCTTTAAATCATCCGAATATTGCCACAATATATGCTATTGAAGAAGCGGAAAATGAAGTTTTTATTGTAATGGAATATATAAACGGTATAGAGCTAAAGGAGAAATTTAAGAACGGACCATTAGATTTTGAAGAATCAAAAAATATTATTGAACAAGTTGCCGAAGGATTAAATGTCGCACATAAAAGAGAAATTATTCACAGAGATATAAAAAGTGCTAATATTATGATTACTAAATCCGGACTGGTCAAAATAATGGATTTCGGATTAGCTAAAATCGGTGGGACTTCACAAATAACTAAATTCGGCACTACACTAGGAACGACAGCATATATGTCGCCCGAACAGGCGTGCGGCGAAAAAGTTGACAGCAGAACAGACATTTGGTCTATGGGTGTTATCTTTTATGAAATGTTAACAGGTGAATCACCGTTTAAGGGTGAGTTTGATCAGGCAATTATTTATTCAATCTTAAATGTTGAACCTGATACAGTTGTATCTAAAAACAAAAAGTTACCGATTAAAATTCAGAATATACTTGAAAAACTGCTGGCTAAAAATCCCAACTTAAGGTATAAAAACACTGAAGAATTCTTAACTGATTTAAAAGAGGCAAACAGCTCAAATGAAATGTTGGGTACTAATAAAGAAGAAGAGAATTCAATTGCGGTACTTCCTTTTGAGAATATGAGTTCAGACAAAGAACTTGATTATTTTTCAGATGGTTTAATTGAAGAGGTAATTGTAAACCTTACCGGATTAAAGGGAATGAAAGTTATCCCTAGAACTACCTCTATGCAATTTAAGAATTCAAAAAAGGATATTACTCGAATTGGCCAGGAATTAAGTACCAGGTATTTAATAATGGGAAGTATAAGGAAATATCAGGATAACATAAGAATTTCAGCGCTGAGGATTGATGCCAATAGCGGCAAGCAATTATGGGCAAAAACTTTTAAAGGCAAACTTGAAGATATTTTTGAAATACAGGAAAATATATCAAAGGAAATTGTAAATGCAACAAAGGCATTTGATTGCTATTTGCAGGCAAGAGGATTTATTACCCGAAGGACAAAAAACAGCGTTCAACTTGCAGTAGATTTGTTTCAAAAAGCGATTGATCTTGATCCGCAATATTCGGTTGCTTACGCGGGACTTGGTGAAGCTTACAGTATTATTTATAGAGATTTTGATCGTAATGAAAAATTGCTTGATAAAGCATTAGAAGTTGGACTTAAGGCCGTAGAATTTGATCCAACATCTTCTGAAGCTTATGCTGCACTGGGTCTTTCTTATTTTGGTAAGAATGAACTTAATAAATCTCTCGAAGCTGCCAGAAAATCAATAACGCTCGATGATAAAAATTATAATGCCTACTGGATCTTATCCAGGATTTATCATACAGAAGACAGAGATCCTGAAGCAGCAGAAGCCCTGGAAAAACTTCTTAAAATAAATCCTGAATTTCTTTTAGCATATCAGGATTTACAAATGTACTATGACAGATTAAATGAAAAAGAAAAACGCGATGATTTAATGAAAATCATGTTAAAGGTGTATCCTGAATATTTAAAGAAACATCCTGATGATTCATATACTCAAATGACATATGCTGTTACATTAGCTGAAGTTGATAGAAATGAAGAAGCGAAAGTGGAGGGAGAAAAAGCTTTAAGATACAATATAAAAGATCCTATTATGATGTACTATGGAGCTTGCCTGTATTCACGTCTAAATGAAAATCAGCAAGCTGTTGAATTGCTAAAAAAAGCAGTTGAAAATGGATATGGAAATTTCGAATGGATAAAAAGAGATCCTGATTTTGAAAACATTCGCAATGAACCGGGATACATTGAATTAGTTAAAGGGAAATAACATTTTTTAATATAATTGAACCAAGAAAATCATCAACGAGGGACTAAATGGAACTTGAAAATATTTTGCATTACAAAATAACTGATAAACTCGGCGAAGGTGGAATGGGTGTTGTCTACAAAGCTGAAGACACAAAGTTAAAACGCGAAGTTGCGATTAAATTTCTCCCAAATTTTGTTTCAAAAAGCGTTGAAGAAAAAACGAGGTTTGAAAATGAAGCACAGGCCGCTGCTTCACTTAATCATCCAAACATAGCCACAATTCACGCGATTGAAGAAGTGGACAATAAGATTTTCATCGTAATGGAATACATTAACGGTCCGGAATTAAAAGAGAAAACTGACAAGGGTACCCTTCCTTTGGAAGAATCCATTGAAATAATAGAACAGGTAGCTAAAGGTCTTTCTGCGGCACATCAAAAAGGCATTATACACAGAGATATTAAAAGTAGTAATATTATGCTCACTGAAAGCGGGCAGGTTAAAATAATGGACTTTGGACTGGCGAAGGTTAAGGGATCATCACAGATAACTAAGGTTGGAACTACAGTTGGAACAGCAGCTTACATGTCACCGGAACAGGCAAGTGGGGAAAAAGCTGATCATCGTTCTGACATCTGGGCAATGGGAGTAATCTTTTATGAAATGTTAACCGGACAACAGCCCTATAAAGGTGAGTTTGAACAAGCTGTTATTTATTCAATATTAAATGTTGAACCTGATCAGATTAGCTCGGTAAATACTGAAGTACCCCTAAAGATTGAACAAATAACTAAAAAGATGTTAAATAAGGATAAAGAGCTGAGATACCAGGATGTGAATCTTTTCCTCGCAGATTTAAAAGAATTCAAGGATAAAAAATCGGGCAGTAAAAATGAAATTGAAAAAACAATTGCCGTTTTACCTTTTGAAAATATTAGTCCTGATAAAGAGACGGATTATTTTGCTGATGGGTTAGCTGAGGAATTAATTATTAATTTATCCAGAATTAAAGAAGTCAGCGTAGTCGCCCGAACAACTTCTATGCAGTATAAGGGCACAAAAAAAGACATCCGAACAATCGGAAAAGAACTCGATGTCAGGTACATAATGGAAGGAAGCGTAAGAAAATTTAAGGACGACCTGAGAATTTCAGTACAGTTTATTGACGTTTCAAAAGGTACACAGCTATGGGGAGAGACCTATAAAGGTAAACTTGCCGATGTTTTTGATATTCAGGAAAAAGTTTCCAAAGAAATAGTAGAGGCTTTAATGTTGAAGCTTTCTCCTGTAGAGAAAGTAGAATTATCGAAACGCCCTACTTTAAACGCAGAGGCATTTGACTGTTATCTCCGAGGCAGGAATTTCCTTACGAACAGGACAAAAAGTAATCTTGATTTTGCAATACTGCTCTTCCAGAAAGCCGTCGAATTGGATTCACGTTTTGCAGCTGCTTACGCAGGACTGGGCGAAGCATATGGCACAATGTATCGCGATTTTGACAGGCAGGAATCCTGGCTCGATAAAGCTCTCGATGTCAGTCTAAAAGCACTGATGTACGATCCTTCACTTTCCGAAGCATATGCATCAATGGGTCTGGCATATTTCGGCAAGGACCAATTAGATGAAGCATTAACAGCCAGTAAAAAAGCTATTGAACTGGATCCCAATAATATTAATGCCTACTGGATTCTTTCCAGGATTTATCATTCCACAGACAGGGATAAAGACGCCTGCTTAGCACTTGAAAAACTGATAAAAATAAACCCGAGTTTCTTAAGTGCCTATCCTGATCTTCAGATGTATTATGAAAGATTGAATGAAAAAGATAATTACGACAGGATTATTCAGGCAATATTAAAAGTTTATCCTGAATATTTGGTGTTGCATCCCGAAGATGCATATCGTAGAATGTCGTATGCGGTTACACTTGCTATCAGCGGTGATAAAGAAAAAGCAATTAATGAAGGCGAGAAAGCGCTTGAACTTAGCCCGAATGACCCTGTAATGATGTATTACGGTGCCTGCCTGTATTCAAGACTGATGGAAAAGGACAGGGCCGTGGACTTGATAACCGCTGCTGTTAAAAACGGTTATGAAAACTACGAATGGATAAAACGTGATCCTGATTTTGAAAATATTCGCAAAGAACCAGGTTTCCTGAAATTAATTCAAGGAAAATAATACTATGATTAAATATGAATTAAAAAACATGGTTGATCAAAGCAGTGCTCTTTACGCGGTCAGAAAAGATCAATTAAAGACCGGCGACCACGTATTCTTAAAGACCTACAACTCAACATATAAAATAAAGGTTGATACAGATGGAAAGTATTTAGTCTCCGGAGGGTGGTTTGATAGGAATAACCTGTCACCAATGAAAGTTGGAATTAATGGCTGCACCTGGGGCAGCAGCGTCATCAAGACAGATATTGTGGCCGCATGTGGCTTATTCATTGAATTCGGGAATAAACTAATAACCAGTAGAATTAAAGAAATTTTTGTGCTTCCGCAAACCTTACAAAATTAAAAATTCATTAAAGAGGGCAAAATCAGATGAACGAGTTAAAAGGGAAAACAATATCCCATTATCAAATACTTGACCAGATTGGTCAGGGTGGAATGGGCGTTGTATATAGGGCAAAGGATCTAAACCTTGAAAGAACTGTTGCGATAAAATTTCTTCCCTCTCATCTCGCTTCTTCAGAGGAAAATAAAAAAAGGTTTCTTCAGGAAGCTAAGGCGGCAGCTTCGCTTAATCATCCTAACATTATGAGCATTTTTGAAATTGATGAACATGACAATTCCGTGTTTATGGTGATGGAATATGTTGAAGGAGAAACGTTAAAGTCTTATATCTCTAATTTAAGATCCGGTTCAGGCATGCCATATTTAAAAGCCATCAACTGGCTAATAACAATTTCACAGGGATTAAAAATTGCTCACGATAATAATATTATTCATCGTGATATAAAAAGTGAGAATATAATGCTTGCACCCGGAGAGCAATTAAAGATAATGGATTTCGGTCTCGCAAAATTAAAAGGAAGTTCAGGTCTTACAAAGACAGGTACCTCATTAGGTACACTTGCTTATATGGCTCCTGAACAAGCCCAGGGCTTAAGTGCAGATCAAAGATCAGATATTTGGTCGCTTGGAGTTGTATTTTACGAAATGCTTACCGGTGAACCTTTATTTAAAGCTGAACACGAAGCTGCTTTACTTTACCTGATTGTAAATGAAGATCCTCCCCTACCAAGTTCTATGGATTTAAAAATTCCAAGACAGGTTGATTTAATAACAACCAAAATGCTTACTAAAAATCCGGATAAAAGGTACCAGGATGTTGATGAATTACTAAATTCTCTAAAGGAAATTAAGGAAGAATTAAGTAAATCAAGGAATGAACCTGCCACACAAAAGACTATTGCGGTTTTGCCATTTGAAAACATAAGTCCAGAGAAAGAGAATGATTATTTCGGAGAAGGGCTTACAGGAGAATTAATCGCAAATCTTTCCAGATTAAAAAATATGAAAGTTGTTTCCCGTACTACAACTATGCAGTATAAGGGGACACAAAAAGATATTAAGACAATTGGTCGTGAACTTGATGCAAGATATATAATTGAAGGCAATGTAAGAAAATTCGGGGAAGATATTCGAATAACAGCGCAATTAATTGAAGTGGAGAGCGATGCACAACTCTGGGCAGAAACTTACAAAGGCAAACTCTCTGATGTTTTTGACATCCAGGAAAAAGTTTCCAAACAAATTGTTGATGCTTTAATGGTTAAGCTGACTCCAACCGAAAAGGTCGAATTAACAAAACGCCCCACTTTAAATGCCGAGGCTTTTGATTATAATTTGAGAGCAAGAAATTATTTATATCGATATTCAAAAAACAACATTCAGTTTGCAATTCAGTTTTTTGAAAAGGCAATATCGCTCGATCCGAGATATGCTGAAGCTTATGCGGGACTAGCCGAAGCCAATGCGATAAAATACGCCTACTACGACCGTAAGGTTGATTTCCTGGATAAAGCACTAGAGCTTAGTTTAAAAGCAATTATGTATGACTCTACTCTAGCGGAGGCATACTCATCACTTGCACTTTCCTATTATTATAAAAATTCTTTTGATGAAGCCCTTACAGCAGTAAATAAAGCTCTGGACCTTGAACAAAATAATTTCTTTGCGTACTGGATTAAAGGAAGGATCTATTTTACAACGGATAGAAACCAGGAAGCTTTGAGTCCTTTCAAGAAGGCTGTTGAACTCAACCCTGATTTTTATACGGCTTACGGTGACCTGCGTATGGTTTGCGAAAGATTAAATAACGAAAAAGAACGTGAAGAAATAACTGAAAAAGCATTGCAATTTTACCCAGGTTATCTTGAAAAAAACCCGGATGACTCCAGGGCAAGAATATTCTATGCTCAGCTGCTGGTTAGGAACGAGAAAGTCGAACAAGCAAAAATAGAAACTACAACGGCACTTGATCTCAGCCCTAATGACGCAATAATGTTATATAACGCTGCCTGTGTTTATTCAATAATAGATGAAAAACAACTAGCAATAAAAACTCTTGAAAATGCAGTTGCAGGTGGATTTGAACATTTTGATTGGATCAAAAGAGATCCTGATCTTGAAAATATTAGGAAGGATAATAGCTATCTTGAATTAATTAAAGGCAAATAAATTTTTATTAAAATGTGAGAAATTAAATGAATGAGCTAAAAGGAAAAACTGTATCGCATTATCAGATACTTGAACAGGTCGGTCAGGGCGGTATGGGTGTTGTGTATAAAGCAAAAGATCAAAAACTGGACAGGATAGTCGCTATAAAGTTCCTGCCTTCTCACCTCGCTTCTTCAGATGAAAGCAAAAAAAGATTTATGCAGGAAGCAAAAGCCGCAGCTTCGTTAAATCACCCGAATATTATGGGTATTTATGAAATTGACGAATACAATGATTCTGTTTTTATGGTAATGGAATTTGTTGAAGGTCAGACATTAAAATCATACATCACTAATTTAAAATCAGGCTCCGGTATTCCTTATTTAAAGGCTACTGAGTGGATGTCAATTATTGCAGGTGGATTAAATGCAGCACATGCCAACCAGATAGTTCATCGCGATATCAAAAGCGAAAACATTATGATATCTCACGGGGACCAATTAAAAATAATGGATTTCGGCCTTGCCAAATTAAAGGGTAGTTCAGGATTAACTAAAACCGGAACTTCCCTTGGAACTTTATCATATATGTCACCTGAACAGGCCCAAGGATTGAATGCAGACCATCGATCCGACATATGGTCTCTTGGAGTTGTGTTTTATGAAATGCTTACAGGTGAAACTTTATTTAAAGCGGAACATGAAGCAGCTTTACTTTATTTAATTGTAAATGAAGATCCTCCTTCACCCAGCATTCTTGACAGAAAAATTCCACATCAATTGGACAATGTTGTCAAAAAGATGCTTGTAAAAGATCCGGACAAAAGATTCCAGGATCTCTCAGAATTAATTACTGCTTTAACCAATATTAAAAATGAGATTGGAAAATCAGGTGGTGAAACAAAGAAAAAAGCCATTGCAGTTTTACCTTTTGATAATATCAGTTCTGATAAGGAAAACGAATATTTTGGTGATGGTCTAACTGAAGAATTGATTGCAAACCTTTCTAGATTAAAAGATATGAGAGTAATTTCCAGAACTACCACTATGCAATATAAAGGGACTAAAAAAGATATTCAAAGCATTGGCAGAGAGCTTGGAGCTAGGTACATTATGGAAGGTAGTGTTCGAAAATTTCACGATGATCTAAGAATTACAGCACAGTTAATTGATGTTGAGAGTGATGAGCAACTCTGGGCAGAGACATATAAAGGAAAACTTGCAGATGTTTTTGATATCCAGGAAAAGGTATCAAAACAAATTGTAGATGCCTTAATGGTAAAACTTACACCTACTGAAAAAATAGTTCTCTCAAAAAGATCAACTCTTAATCCTGAAGCTTTTGACTGCAATTTAAGAGCGAGGGATTTTCTTTATAGATATAATAAGAATCACCTGGATTTTTCAATCCAATTATTCCAAAAAGCTTTGGAACTTGACCCAAGGTATTCTGATGCATATGCGGGATTGGGACAGGCAAACGCTACTTACTATCAATTATTTGAAAGAAATGTTTCGCTGCTTGATAAAGCAATTGAATATAGTCTAAAAGCCATAATGTATGATCCAACTTTACCTGAAGCTTATGCTGCTCTTGGTTATGCATATTATAACAAAGAACAATTTGATGAAGGTATAGAAGCTGCTCAAAAAGCTATTGAGTTAGATACAAATAATTTCCTCGGGTATTGGATCTTAGGTAGAATTTATGTTGCGATAGATAAAGCAACTGATGCAATTTCTATGTTCAATAAAGTAATTGAATTGAATCCTGATTTTTACACCGTTTATGGCGATCTTCAAATTGCGTACGGACAATTGAAGGATAAAGAGAAGTATAATGCAACTCTTAACCAGGGATTATTAATTTATGAAAAATATTTGTCAAAACATCCGGATGATGCAAGAGCACATATGTTTTTTGCTGTAGATCTTGTACAAATAGGTAACAAGGAAAAAGCAAAGATTGAAGCATCCAAAGCACTTGAGTTAAGTCCATCTGATCCTTTAATGCAGTACAATGCAGCGTGTTTTTATTCGCAAATGGATGAAAAAAAACTAGCACTTGATTCACTAAAGAAAACAATTAGCTCGGGATTTGGAGAATTCGAGTGGCTTAGAAGAGATTCGGATCTAGACAATATTAGAAATGAACCTGAATTCATTGAATTGCTAAAAGGCAAATAATAATTTTAAAATAATTTACTGGAATTTTAATGGATGATTTAAAGGGTAAAACTGTATCGCATTATAAGATTATTGATAAGATTGGCGAAGGAGGAATGGGAGTTGTTTATAAAGCCCAGGATTTGAAACTGGATAGATTTGTAGCAATTAAATTTCTTCCCCCTCAAATGGCTGCGTCTGAAGAAAATAAAGCCAGGTTTTCAAGAGAAGCAAAATCTGCTGCGGCACTCAGCCATCCAAATATTTTAAGTGTTTATGAAATAGACGAAGAAAATGATTCCCTGTTTATCGTAATGGAATTTGTGGACGGGGCAACTTTGAAAGATCACATTTCAAATATCACCTCAGGAACCGGTGTGCAGGTAAACCAGGCAATAGACTGGATTGAACAAATATCACAGGGATTAAAATCTGCGCACGATATGAATATAATTCATCGCGATATTAAAACCGAAAATGTAATGATTAATAAAGACAACAGGCTAAAAGTAATGGACTTTGGCCTTGCAAAATTAAAAAGCAGTGTCGGTGTTACAAAAACCAAATCTTCGCTGGGGACACTATCCTATATGTCACCGGAACAGGTACAGGGAATTCCCGCGGATCATCGAAGTGATATCTGGGCGCTTGGTGTAGTCTTTTATGAAATTTTAACGGGCGAACTACCTTTCAAATCAGAGCACGAAGCAGCTTTATTGTATTTAATATCCAGCGAACAACCTCTCTCCCCTAACATGCTTAACAAAAAAGTCCCCCACCAGTTGGATGCATTAATTAACAGAATGCTTGACAAGGATCGTGAAAAAAGATTTCAGAATATGGATGAGTTTTTAACTGCCTTAAATTCAGTTAAGGACGATATTAAAAATGTCACTACGGCTCCAAAGACAAAAGCAATTGTGGTACTTCCATTTGATAATATCAGTCCGGACGCGGACAGCGATTATTTTGCGGATGGACTGACGGAAGAACTTATTGCAAACCTTTCGAGATTAAAAGATATCAGACTTGTTCCGAGAACAACTTCTATGAGATACAAAGGAACCAACAAAGATATAAAAACCATCGGTCGCGAATTAGGAACACGGTACATACTGGCCGGAAGTGTGAGGAAATTCCAGGAAAATCTGAGAATAACAGTGGAATTAATAGACGTTGACACAGACGCTCAACTCTGGGCGGATACATATAAAGGAAAATTAGCAGATGTTTTTGATATACAAGAAAATGTATCTAAACAAATTGTAGATATGCTTATGGTAAAACTAACACCAACTGAAAAAATTGTATTGACAAAAAGATCAACTGTAAACGCCGAAGCTTTTGATCTTTACCTGAGAGGTAGAGATTCACTGTACAGGAGAACTAAGAAAAGCATGCTGCAAGCAATTCAATTATTTGAAAAAGCAATTTCACTTGACCCAAGGTACGCGGATGCTTACGCTGGAATTGGCGAAGCCTATTCATCTCTTTATATAGACTCGGAAAGAAATGAAGCGTGGCTTGATAAAGCGCTTGAGCACGCTCTAAAAGCATTAATGTATGATTCCCAACTATCTGAAGCCTATGCGGCACTAGGACTTGCATACTATAATAAGAGATCTTATGAAGAAGCAGTTACCGCAAGTCAGAAAGCAATTGAACTTGACCCTAATAATTTTATCGGCTATTGGATTTTAGCCAGGATTTACATTGCAACAAATAAAGAAAAAGAAGCAGAAGAACTTTGCACAAAAGTGATTGAACTTAATCCTGATTTTTATTCTGTTTATGGCGACTTGCAAATCATTTATGGAAGAATTGGTAATAAAGAAAAATATAATGATATTTTGAATGCCGGTATTGATGTCTACAAGAGATACCTCCTGCAGCACCAGGATGATGCACGATGCCACATGTACCTAGCAACAGACCTGGCGCAAACCGGCAATAAAGAAGAAGCACTCAGAGAAGCGGAAAAAGCGCTTGGCCTTAATCCGGATGATCCGTTGATGCTATACAATGCCTGCTGTTTTTATGCACAACTTGGTGAAAAAGATAATGCAATAAAAAGCATCACTTCGGCAGTTAACGTAGGGTATGCAAATATTGAATGGCTTGAAAATGATGTTGACCTTGACAGTGTAAGAGAGGATCCCAAGTTTAAGGAAATTATAAATACATTGAAAAAGAAAGAGATTAAATAATTTACCCCGAATTATTTAATTACAATTAATTTTATTTACATCTTTCTTATTTGCCCTAAATATTATAATTTACAGGAAATTAGAGGCAAATGAATACCTGGTGCAATTCTTCAATTGCAAAAAAGATTGGAGATAACGACAGTAGCCTGTCAGCACACAAGGTTGGAATGGTTCTGGCCATATTAATTACATTAATTTTTAATTAGATATAATAAATTGGACTATTCTTAAAAAATAGCTTAGAATAATTCAATATATAGTCAGGCCTGCCTTTGCCTTTATTAATTATTGAGGTAACCAATGATTGGCAAAACAATACTACACTTCAAAATTCTTGATAAATTGGGCGAAGGAGGAATGGGTGAGGTCTATAAAGCTCAGGACACAAAACTCGATCGTTTTGTAGCACTAAAATTTCTTCCACCAAACCTTACAGCAGATGCAGAGCAGAAAACAAGATTTATTCAGGAAGCAAAAGCAGCCTCGGCTATGAACCACCCGAATGTATGCACAATTTTTGATATACAGGAAGACAATGGGCAACTGTTCATTGTAATGGAATATGTTGACGGGAAAACCTTAGGGGACAAAAAGGACAGTATATCTGAAAAACAAATTCTTGAAGTCGGCTCACAGGTTGCCGAAGGTTTGGCCGCCGCACACGAAAAAGGAATTGTCCACCGGGATATAAAACCCGAAAACATTATGGTACGCAAGGACGGGATCGCACAGATAATGGATTTCGGCCTGGCAAAACTTTACGATTCAGGAAAGGTTTCCCGTCTTACAAAAGCAGGAACAACACTCGGAACAATGGGATATATGTCACCTGAACAGGTTCAGGGACTGGATGTTGATCACAGAACGGATATTTTTTCTCTCGGTGTTGTGCTTTATGAACTGCTGGCTGGTGAATCACCTTTTAAGGGGATGCACGAGACGGCAATAATGTATGAAATTGTAAATGTAGATGCACCACCCATTACTACTTTAAAACCTGACATCGATGGACAACTTGATAATTTAATACTCGAATGCCTCGAAAAGGATAAGGATGAAAGATGTCAGTCGGCTAAAGAATTAGCGAAAAATTTAAGAAAGCTAAAAAGAAGTTCTTCAGACAAAAAAAACAGCCGCGTCTACCAATCAAAATCATTTTCTGAAGACTTTGTAAACTTGGAAACAACTTCGGGTGTATTTGACGTAAATTTCAAGAATAGACTATCCCAGAATAAAGTTTCATTATCGATTATTTTTTTGCTTGCCGTTTCGCTTCTTATTATGTTATCCGGAATAATTGGTTCGTCACAAACTGTGTCGGGAAGCCCCATACACCTTTCTTTAAATGTCGGAGATGGAATTGCTCTTGGTTCATTTTCCTCTTTTGCAATTTCACCTGACGGTTCAGAAATAGTTTACGCGGTAAATGGGCCCAGCAAGAGGATGCTATTTTTAAGGGATCTAAATTCTTACCAGCCAAGACCAATACCAGGAACAGAGGGAGGCTATTCACCTTTTTTTTCGCCTGACGGAAAGTGGCTTGGTTTTTTAACGGATAAAAAGACTAAAAAAATCCTGCTTTCAACGGGAACAGTTATTGATGTCTTTAACGGGGTTCCTACATTACCATACTTCTTTTGGGGAACTGACAATAACCTCTACTTTACACCGGAAATATCCGGGGGAATTTACAGGATATCTGCAAATGGGGGAAAGCCTATGCCTGTTGTCACATTAGGAGCCCCAAAAGGCCAAATAAATTACAGGTGGCCTGTATTAATACCGGGTAGTAAGGCAATCATTTTTACGAGCGAAACAAGCAACGAATCAGGAAAGTCAGAAGTATTAGTAAGATCATTGGAAACCGGTAAGACAAAGATGTTAATTAATAATGCCAGTTATGCACAGTATATAAAATCCGGCTATATAACATTTATCAGGAATAATACACTTTTTGCATCAAGATTTGATCCTGATAAACTTACTTTAATTGGTGCATCAATTCCTGTAATTCAAAATGTTACTACAATTCCCCAAACAGGCCAGGCTGAATTCAGCATTTCTGATAATGGCACATTAGTTTATTTACCGGGGGGACCTTTGTCAACCTCGCGAGACTTGGTTTGGGTAAATCAATCCGGGAAAATATTAAAAGCTACCGATTTAGATAAACCTATAGAAGATCTTAGCCTTTCGCCAGATGGCAAAAAAGTTGCTGTAACTGTAGAAGGGACAACCTGGGGAATATGGCTATACGACATTGAAAGAAATACACTGAGCAGGTTTACTTATAATGCAGATGACAGGGACCCATTGTGGACTCCTGACGGGAAGTCTATAGTTTACGGATCATTTCGTAATGGATTTTACGGATTGTTTATTTCCCCTGTTAATGGAAGTAGAAAAGAGGCTATGTTGACAAAAAGTAAAAACTGGGAAGATCCTTATTCGATTTCAAGTGACGGGAAATATTTGGCTTTTGCACAACTCGATTCATTAAGGAATGTAAACATTGCAATCAAAGAGATAAATGGAAACTCAAAGCCTAAAATATTTATTAAATCAAAGTTCCTCGATTGGGTGCCGGTCTTTTCTCCTAATGGCAAATATTTGGCATACGGTTCTACGGAATCAGGCCAAGAAGAGATTTACGTGATCCCATTTAAAGGATCTGGGAATAAGCTCCAAATTTCAATCCACGGCGGTTCAAGACCATTATGGTCACCTGACGGTAAGTCCTTATACTATTTCCAGGAGAAAAGACTAATGGAAGTTCCGGTTAATACGGGTACCCAATTTTCTGCAGGTAAACCAAAGGAACTTTTTTCAGGGGATTTCTGGCAAATCGCCGGACACTATTTTACAACAATACCCAACTCGAAAAACTTTCTTATGATTAAGCAAAAGGGAATTAAGAAATCCAGAGATAGAGTTAACGTGATAATAAATTGGAAAGAAGAATTAAAGGATGAGATCGCAAGCGCTAATTAATCAGAAAAGGAACACTCGGAACAATCGGATATATGTCACCTGAACAGGTTCAGGGACCGGATGTTGATCACAGGACGGAAATATTTTCTCTCGGTGTTGTGCTCTATGAACTGCTGGCTAATGTATTTGACATAGATAAATCCGGCAGCAGATTTATCGCCGGGATTCCGACTGGAAAATCCAAAGCTTCTTCTATTACTATGATTTCAAACTGGCATCAGAAAGTGGAGAATATGAAATAATTCCCTAAACCAGGTTTCTTTCCGCTTTTACTTCAGCTGATGTAATTAAATTTACTCCGGCACTTTTCATCTCTTCAAAAGCTTTTTTTACATCTCCCACATGCTGATAAATTCCTTCTACGGCATCTTCAATCACATAAGTTTCAAATCCATATTTTATTGAGTCCAGTGCAGTAGTCTTAACGCAGTATTCAACCGTTAGTCCTGCAATAAATACTGTCTCAACCTCATTCTTTTTCAGGTATTCCGCAAGGTTATCATTTGTGGCTTCAAAAGAAGAATAACCGTCATCCACGTTACCAGTTCCTTTTATGAAGACTTTATGAAATCTGTGTTCGTGGAGGTCCGGATGAAATTGTGCTCCTTCTGTTCCCTGTACGCAATGTTTTGGCCATTTCTCAAAATGAACGGTTTCTTCCGGGTGCCAGTCTTTGGAAGCAACAACAAAATCAAATTCATCAATCAATTTATTAATAACCGGCACAACCGCATGACCCTTCGGAGTAGCAAGCGATCCGCCCGGACAAAAATCATTCTGAACATCTACCACTAATAGTGCTCTCATTGCTCTCCTCCTTTCCTATGTCTTTCGGTAATCTCTGTAATTATTTCATTTCGTAAATTCATTAATTTAGAGCTTATACCTACTTTGTAAATATGGGGGTTTTCAAACCTCTTATGTTCGTCGGGCAGTCTGCCCAGTCTTTCCCTAACATAGTCCGAAATTTCCCCAATTGTTTTTTCTTTACTTAAAATTTTCCCTTCTGAATATACGCGGGATAATAATTCTTCTTTTTCCATGCCTTTCACGTATGTATTTTTCAAAGGTTGATGAGGATGATAAATTTTATCCGGTTCCGTTTCATCCGTCAACATTATTCCATCGGCGTAAAATTTCCCGTTCCCATTAAGATACCTGTAAATTTTCTTCTGTCCCGGCAAAGTTACTTTATCAATATCTTCAGAAATTTTTAAACTCGGTTTACCGTTACTTGTGCTAAGTTTATAAACGCCATCCAGGGCCGCGTCTTTCTGCCCGGTTATTAAATTTGTTCCCACACCAAAAATATCTATTGGCGCACCTTGTTCTATCAGACTTTTAATTAAATATTCGTCAAGTTGGTTTGATGCGGCTATCTTCACATAATTAAGTCCAGCGTCATCCAGCATTTCTCTAGTCTTCTTGCTCAGGTATGCCAGGTCCCCGCTGTCTAGTCTTATAGCTACAAGCTTCTCACCTTTTCCCTCGAGTTCTTTCGCAATTTTTATCGCGTTGGGCACACCGCTTTTTAACGTGTCATTTGTATCCACAAGCAGTACACAGTTTTTAGGAAAAACATTAGCAAATTTCCTGAACGCGGTAATCTCATCTTCGTAGCTTTGTACCCACGAATGAGCCTGTGTCCCGGATGAAGTCAATCCGTACAGATAGGCGCTGTAAACATTCGAAGTACTGTTTACCCCACCGATCACCGCTGCCCTGCTTCCGTGTATTGAGGCCAGCCCCTGCGCTCTTCGCATCCCGAAATCTATTATCACTTTATCCCCCGCCGAATGTCTGAGGCGGGCGGCCTTGGTTGCAACAAGTGATTGAAAATTCAGAATATTTAAGGACAACGTTTCTATTAATTGAGTCTCAATTATGTTGCCTTCAAATCTTACTACAGGTTCATTGGCAAAAATAACTTCTCCTTCCCGTGGAGCGTAAATGTTTCCTTTAAATCTAAAGTCCTTAAGAAAGTCTAGGAAATCGCTGCTAAACCCAATTTTATGCAGATGATCGACGGCGATATTATCAAACTTAAAATCAGCGATCATATCAAGCATATCCTGCAAACCGGTAAACACCACATATCCTGATCCGTAAGGATTTTTTCTGAAAAAATAATCAAAACCAGCTGGTAGGTTCTGCCTTCCATCCTGGAAATATCCCTGCGCCATGGTTAATTCATAGTGATCAGTGTATAGCCCGTTAAACTTACTTAAAAGGTTCATTCTGCTTATTTGCTAATTATTTTTATTCTATCTAATATAAAGCTTTAATACGTATTTTTAAATGCTGGAATTTATTTATTCTCCCAATAAACAGCCCAAAAGCTTTCTTTTATTAAAAATTATTAAACCTTATATTTAGCAGTTAGAAGCAGGAATATAATTGCAGCTTTTGTTATTAACAATAACTCTCGAACCAATCGTTTAGTACGGAGAAAATTTTGGCCACAGACGAACTTGACGAATTACTCACCGAAGCATATGAACATCTAAAACAGGGACGATTCAGGATGGCACTAACAGCGGCCAGAAATGTCTATGAGCAAAAGTCGGATGATTTTAATGCTATTATGTGCTATGCCTGGGCAACACTGGAAAATGGTGATCCCGTTTATGCATTAGAACTGGCAAATATTGCAGTTGAAGTTAGTAACGATGATGTTAATACAAGATTGTACCGCGGATTTCTTTTAATGAGAATGGCAGTCTATGAAGGCGCAATTTCTGATCTGGATAATGCAATTTCAAGAAAACCTGCACTACTTTCCTGGGCACATTTGAATAAAGCAAGGGCTCTTGCAGGTATGGGTAGATTTTTTGAAGGCCTTGAAGAAATTGAAAAAGCAATTGAAATTGACTCTGAGACTAATACAAAACTAACACGGGTCAGGGATCTGCTTCGCAGAACTCTCGGGTATGATGAGGGATTCTTCAGTGGTATTTTCAGCAAAAGAAAAACTCTTATAGAAGATGCGGAAGAGTCATACAAACAAAAGGAATTCTGGTTTACTTTATGGGCTGCAAGAAATCTGCTTGATTCTCCCTCACAAAAGAAAGATCATCCAAAAGCACACATACTGGAACTTGAATCATTACTTGCAACATTTCAAATGCGTCCTGCTTTTGAAAAGGCAAATAAAATAAAAAACCAATTTGAGGATGACGAACAATTTAATAATCTTTATCAAAAAGCATCAACATTCTTTCCTGAAGAAGTGGGAATAAAAAGTGTTGAAGAGCCAATAAATTCAGCCGATAGTAAAACCGAACTAGCCCTATATAATAATAAGTTCTTTAATGTCCTTTATGCACGCACTTATGATCTTATTGAAAATATGAGAAGTGGCAAAAGGACCTATATTCTCCAATTTAGCGAAGAAACTATTACTTATATAGGAGTCGAAGTAGTTTTCGATAATCCATTCTATCAGAAAAGAAATGAAAGTATTAACGGATTGGCTGTCTGGTATTTAAATGATCAGGAAGTAGGAAGACACATATTTAATCTTGCAATTGAAAAAAGCTGGAAGACGGTAGAATTTGTGCAAAGTTGGGGAACAGATTCACCAGGTTTCTGGCACAGAGGCCAGGGAAAGGTGGATATTTATCTGGACAACAACATAGCATGCACAAGATATTTTCTTATTGGGTATTCTACGGTTGTAAATTTTGAAGAAACTCAAAAACCCGAAGGCCTCAATCAGCATCACGAAATGCAGGAATCTGAGCAACCAATGGATGTAATTACCAAGACTTCAATTCCGCAGAAAGAAGAATCGCTTGAAGAGTTGTTGTCAAATTTAAATACATTTATCGGACTGGATAGTGTAAAGCAATCGATGCAGGATTTTATAGCCTACTTAAAATTTGTAAACGAGAGAGAGAAACAAGGCCTGAAAACAGACGGTGGCTTATCAGTTCATAGTATATTTCTTGGCAATCCCGGCACCGGCAAAACAACAATTGCAAGATTGCTTGGTAAAATATTTAAAGCTATGGGGCTCTTGCAAAACGGGCATGTAATAGAAGTCGACAGGTCCGGGTTAGTTGGTCAATATATTGGAGAAACAGCACAAAAGACAGAAAAGGTAATAAAAGAAGCTCTCGGTGGTATTCTATTTATTGATGAAGCATATGCATTAAAAAAGGCCGGCAATCAGCAGGATTTTGGGCAGGAAGCAATAGATGTATTGCTTAAAAGAATGGAGGACCAGAGCGGAGAATTTGTCGTTATTTGTGCCGGATATCCGGAAGAGATGAATAATTTTATCAATTCAAATCCCGGTTTAAAATCACGTTTCAACCATTATTTTAATTTTGAAGATTATACACCTGAAGAACTTATAGATATTTATAAGCTTATGGCTAAAAAGGAAGAATATGTTATTACCGATGGCGCCATAAAAATTCTAAAAAAAACGTTGACTAATCTTTACAGAAAACGAGACAGTTCCTTTGGCAATGCAAGATTAATTAGAAATTATTTTAATGAGGCAAAACTCCAGTTAAGTAAAAGATATCTCAAACTTGATGAAGAAAACAGAACCAGAGAATCTATGGTTACAATAACTGAGGAAGATATTGCGGCGATACTGGCCGGCGGTAAATTAAAGGAAGCTAAGATTGGAATTGACGAAGAAAGCCTTAAAAAGTCGCTGGAAAAATTAAATGGTTTATGCGGCCTTGATAATGTAAAAAATGAAATCGAACAACTTGTAAAACTTGCGCGCCTTTATATTGATCAGGGTGAGAACCTTCAGGAAAAATTTAGTAATCATCTTGTATTTCTCGGGAGTCCCGGTACCGGCAAAACAACTGTAGCAAGAATATTTTCTGAGATATATTCCGCGTTAGGTATTTTGCCCAAGGGACATTTAATTGAAACAGACAGACAGGGTTTAGTATCAGGATATGTTGGACAAACTGCTGAAAAAACAAGTGAGATAATAAATAAAGCTTCCGGTGGGACTTTACTCATAGACGAAGCTTACACGTTGGTAAAAAGCGGGGATGGTAACGGCTCTGATTTTGGAAAGGAAGCCATTGATACCCTGTTAAAAAGGATGGAAGACGACAAAGGGAAATTTTTAGTAATCGCGACAGGTTATACTGATGAAATGAGAGCATTCCTGAATAGTAATCCGGGTATGAAATCCAGATTTGCGAAAGAAATATCCTTCCACGATTATGAACCAAAAGAATTATTGGAAATAACAAAATTATATATCAAACAAAAAGGTCATACATTATCCGAAGAAGTTTTTGATCCGCTTACGAGATATTACAATGAAGTTTACCGCACCAGGGATAAATCTTTCGGAAATGCACGTCTTGTAAGAAATACTGTAGACAGTATCTTGAAGAATCATCTTTTAAGAGTTGCGGATATTCCGGCAGGAAAAAGGGATGAAAAAATTATAAAAGAAATTAGCCTCGATGATGTTAGCCAGCAAATTAAATTAAAAGAAGAAAAACAACCTGCTTCAGTAGAAGGCAATCGGGAATTACTGGATCAATATCTTAAGGAATTATCTGAACTTACCGGCCTGGATTCAGTAAAAAGTTCCGTTGAAAGATTAATCAGCAGCCTGAAAGTTGCAAAGCTTCGAAAAGAAAGAGGATTAATAAATATCCCAAGGAACCTTCATTCAGTATTTATGGGAAACCCTGGTACAGGTAAAACAACAATAGCGAGACTGCTAAGCAAGATTTATAAAGAAATGGGAATTCTGGAAAAAGGTCACCTTGTTGAAGTGGATCGTTCCGGACTGGTAGCAGGCTTTGTAGGACAAACAGCAGCAAAGACAGAAAAGATAATTGAAAGTGCAATAGGTGGAACGCTTTTCATTGACGAAGCATATTCCCTTTCCCGTGCTGGTGATGCATTTGGGCAGGAAGCTATTGATACTTTATTAAAAAGAATGGAAGACCAGGCAGGAAAATTTGTTGTAATTGTAGCTGGTTATACAAATGAAATGAAAGAATTCGTGGACACTAATCCCGGTCTGCAATCAAGGTTTACTAATTTCCTTACGTATGATGATTATACCCCAAGACAAATGCTCGAGATTGCCCTGGTAATTAGTACCAAAGCGGGATATACACTTGATGAGGGTGCGTGGCAATTATTACTTGAAATTTTTACAGAACTTTATAAAAACCGTGATAAGAGTTTTGGAAACGCCAGGACTGTTAGAAATATTTTATATAAGGCAATCTCCAACCAGGAAGAAAGAATCCTTTCAATTCCTAACCCAACTGATGAGGATTTAAGTACTATAGCTATACATGACGTTGATAGGATTAATTATTCAGAGATAAATTAACTTCAAATAATTCTTAACATTTTCAAAAAAAGTCCAGAATAAAAGTTTTTAAAGTAGTTATGTTTTAGAAGCTGAATTTGTAACTTAATTGTATCCCCCTAAAGGAATTATAATTAAGAGTTGGCAATTTTTGTGCGCTCAAATCTGATTCTTTTTGAAATTTTGTGAAAAACAATATATCTATCTGACTATAAATCCAAATTGCAGCGAAAGTAATTATGGAAAAATTTCTGAGCTTTGTAGAATTATGGAAATCAGTGTAGCGAACCGGTCTTAAATTAGGGTCTGTTTCAGATCGGTATTCATTTTCTTTTTTATTTGCGTCAATTATAAAATAAATCATTGAGCCCAAAGAGATGGTGCTGAAAGAAGTAAGTATAATACCCTTGGATTTTTCCCCCATATAAAAGTGACCCAATCCTGGTAAAATTAATGAACGGATCATAGCTTTTCTAAGATTTTCTTCTGCACTTTCTTCAAGGTCAATTTGTGAAGACTTAAGTGAATCTTGTCTAGCCAAACTTAACTCTTTTTCCTTTGATAGCAATGTCAGATATTTTGATTTTACATTATTAAAAAATAAAATAATTTTGGGCGAGGTTTTTGAAGAATCAAGATTAAATGTCGTGTCAATATTCAGGATAGCTCTAAAACTTATTTTTGCTTGTCCTTCATCCTGAAGCGAAAATTCAGATATCCCCTTAATCCTGTAAATATCAATAAGCTGATTATCCGAAAAATTAGAATTAGTATTTAACAAACTATCTGCTATGGCTATTACCCTGGTATACTGAAAAGTTTCAAATTCTTGGACTAATGAATCAAGTTTAGCTGAATTTTGCTGGGCATTTACAAAAACCGGGAAAGTACAAAATATTAGAGCTATAGCGCAAAGATTTTTCATATTATATTTTCTTGTTTTAATACTGTCCCTAACTATGTCCAAGAATAATTATAAATGCTTTTCAGCAATTTACTATTTTTATTAGTAGTAAAGCAAGTTCGTAAATTGATACAGGGCGAATTTAATTTACAAGAGTTAAATTTCTAACTAATTACTTTGGAAATAGAGATATAAGATGATACTTTGTTTAGATTCGTTATATTGAAGAAATGGATTAAATGAGCTGGCATAAATGAAAGACAGTAATACTTAAAATAATTATTATTTTGAACTCAAACTGTCCCCGGTTTTTTCAAAATTTAAATTGAAACTCAAAGTATCTTTTATATTAATATTTATTTTCCCTTCGAAATCTTCATATTCTGGGTTCTTAATTGTCAAATCATATTTCCCATTCAACAAAGGAATCGGGGACATTGGTGTTACCCCTTTGGAAACTCCATTTATAATAATTTCCCCCCAAGGATAAATATTACACTTCAGATAACCCAGTACATCAGAATAATTTAGCGAAACTGATTCTATTCTATCAGAACTAATGAATATTTTTTTTATATAAGGTGGATAACCAGGGTGCACTAGTTTCAGTAAATGCCTCCCTGTTTTTAATACGATATAATCCTTTAGCGGAGTACTATCAACTTTATTCCCGTCAATGTATATATCCGCATAGGGTAAGCATTCTACAAATAATTTACCGATGATAGACTTTTCTATTCCAGCGCCCGCACCTGTTTTGTTGGAATTATTTTTATCCGAGATGTCATTTCCAGAACCTATAGGGTTTGATATAGAATTTCCCATCGAATCAGCAGATAATAATTCTGAATTTTTAGGCAGGTTCTCAAAAGTATCTTTACCATTTTCTTCTAGTCTATTAAAAAAAAGAAAACTAACAGCGATAATTAGAACTATTACAAATATAGCCGGAGCATATATTTTATACTTAAAGTTAAAAATATCCTTTGATTTAACAGGTTTGTATATATCCCCCGCTATCCCTAGTAAATCCAGTATTTCAATAATGGATTTGGCTCTATTTTTCGGGCTTTTCCTCAACATACTTTTGACAGCTTCTCGCACGGCTTCCGGCAATTTATTAAAATCAATTGTCCCTATGTTTTCATCATAATTTAGAATCTTGTTTACGGTGTCTGATACCGCATTTCCACTAAATGGGTTGGATCCTGAGTAAAGTTCATATGCGACAATTCCAGCTGAAAATATATCCGTTTGTAATGACTTTTCTCCGCGTAATTGTTCAGGGGACATATAACTCGGTGTCCCTACAACAGAAGAATCTTGTGTCAGTTTATCATCTGATTGAATCATTGCTAAACCAAAGTCAGCTATTTTCAAATGATAATCAGTTCCAATTAAAATATTTTCGGGTTTTATATCCCTATGAATAATTTTATTTTGATGCGCAATATTTAGAGCCTTCAGTAGCTGAATAAATATATAAAATTTAGTCTCATCAGTAATACTATTTTGTTTTATTACCTCTCTTAAGTTTCTGCTTTCAAAATACTCGAAGGAGATATAAAAATGGTTTTTAATAGTTCCGAAATCAAGGACTTTAATCAGGTTGGGATGATCAAGCTGTGCCAATATTTTAGCTTCTCTTTTAAATCTTTTTAAGATTGTTTGATCGGAAAGATCGTCCGTATTTAGAGTCTTAAGGATTATCTTTTTCCCAAGATAAATATGTATCGCCAGATATACATTTGCATAAGAATCCCTTTTAAGACATTCTATAATCTCAAACTTTTCAAATAATATTTCACCGGAGTTATGATTCATTATTATAAGTCTTCATCCATTTCTTTAAGTTTAAGCTGAACCCATCTTACAGAAACTCCTAAAGATTTTGCAGTTAAAGTTCTGTTCCCTTCAAATTCATTTAATCTCCTTTTAAGAAGCACTTTTTCGAATTCTTTTAATGTTCCGTTAAAATTTACTCCATCTGAGCCATCTTCAATAACAATGTGTTCTGGTTGAATTTTATTTGAATCACAAAGAATCAGAGCACGCTGGATTATATTTTCAAGTTGACGAACATTACCCGGCCAATGATATAATTCCAACTCTTTTAAAGCTTGCGAACTTATCTGAATATCTTTTTCAGAATATTTATTTATGAAATATTTTGTTAATAACGGAATATCACCGCGCCTTTCTTTTAAAGGCGGCAAATTTATTGGGAAAACATTAAGCCTGTAAAAAAGGTCTTCCCTAAATTTGCCATCATTTACTAATTCTTTAAGATCTTTATTCGTTGCGGTAATAATCCTTACATCAACCTTCTTGGCCTGAGTATCACCAATCTTTATTATTTCCTTGTTTTGCAAAACTCTTAATAGTTTTGCCTGCAAAGCAATTGAAATATCTGCAATTTCATCCAGGAAAAAAGAACCGGAATTGGCAACTTCGAATAATCCTTTTTTATCTGAAGTTGCACCAGTAAAAGCACCTTTTTTATAGCCAAATAATTCGCTCTCAAGTAATGTATCAGGAATTGATCCGCAAAATTGCGCAAGATAGGGTCTATTTACTCGTGAGCTCAAATTATGAATTGCATTTGCGACAATTTCTTTTCCAGTTCCACTTTCACCAAGTAAGAGTACAGTTGCATTAGTCTTCGCTACCTTATGAATTAATGCTGCAAGATTCTTCATCACAGGGCTATTACCTATTAATTCCGGAATTATTTTTGAAGATTCAATCTGGTTTTTGAGGATTAAATTTTCATCCTGTAATTCCGAGAGTTGAATAATTTTATCAAGAGCGGGTGAAACGATGTTTGAAAAAAAATCCAGGAATAAAAGGTTTTCATCAGTAAATTCTTTCCTGTTCGCCCTGCTGTCAGCAAGTATCACTCCCCAAATTTTATCATTTCTTATAATAGGAACGCCAATTATAGACTTAATATTGTATAGCTGTAGGCTCACAAACTGTGAAACGTTAGGATCATTCTGAACATCGTGATAGAGACAGGGCTCTTTATTATCTATAACTTTTTGTAATACACCAGAAGAGAATTCAGAAAGGTCACTAATTGTTTCCTGCTGAACATTTCGGGCAGCGATAATGGCAAAATTATTATTCTCTTCGTCATATTTTACAACAAGTCCGCGCTCAGCATTTATTACTTTTATTACTAAATCAAGAATACTCTTAACAAGTGTGCTTTCATAAACGGCAGAATTTAATATCTTACTTACCTTATAGAGAGTCTGATATTGCTCTTTTGTTATTAACTTTATTTGTCCGAGGTCTTCCTCGTCGTTAATACTAATCATAGTATTTTATATTTTATTAAATTAATTATAATGCACATTTAGTTTAAATGAAAAGGATTTCACAGCCATGCACAGCTTGAATAAAATGAATCCTTGTGGTAGCGGAATAAAAAATCCCCTATGAAATATTCGAGTTTCTAAAATTTTTTATAATAATACGAATATTATTCATAGCAGAATATACTACACTAAAGACCAAAAATTAGAATGTAATTTGATGATATTTTTAATATTATACAAGTTATTAAATGTAGGTATTTAATCAATACTTAAATATGGAAAATTTTTCGCACTTATTAATCTTTAGAATTTAGGCAAAATTATGCGAAAACAAATGAATTTCTTCGTAAATCAGCTTAGTTTAAATACAATTTAGTACTTTTAGTCAAATAATTGGAAACCATTATTTTAATGAAATATCAAATACACTTAAAAACGGCATTTTCGCGACATTTGAGGTAATTCTAATAGTTTTGCGAAATAATTTCCCATATGTAGGGAAAAATTGACAAAGTTGAAACATACCACATATGTGGTTCAGTTAAGGATTATTTCTCATTTTCATTGGATTAAATGAAATCGAATTCGTGGGAAGGGGGATTCCGGGCAATCTTATTTATTAGGAAATTTCAATAGCCCAAAAATTCGCCCGACAATATTAGGATTAATATTTATCGGCTTATTAATGATAAAAAAGGTTTGCTTGTAGTTGCGCAACCTAAAAGGAAAACTTAACTCTTCCAATCGTTTAAGAGTTTTCTTGTAGTAAGTATCTGTCCAAGATGATAGGCGTTATGCTCTGCAGCGATAAGAATTTCGCGCAAGTAAGTGTGACCTTTTGCATGAGGGATTTTTGAAGTAATATCCACTCCCTCATCCAATAATAATTTAATTAATTCTTCCCTGTCATTATAAAATGATGACAGGGAATTTTTCCATTTTTCATCATCTATTTTTTCCTTATTATTCGGCCAGTATCCTTCGGGCCAATCTGGTGACTTCCATTCCGGATCAATTGAATATTTCAGGAGATCTTCCTGCGCAATTCTTATATGTTCAAGATTTTCCCAGATTGAATGAATATTTTCTGCTGGTCTTTTATTTCTTAAATCCGGGTTTACATTTTCGAGTACGGTTTCAAAAGGCGCAAAAGCCTGTCCCCCTTTTAATAATTTGACCAGGTTTTCTCTCATCACTTTATCATTCATAAAATTCTCCGTTTCAAATCAATCCGTTCTGTTTCAGAATAAATAATCCCACGGCAATTGTTACAACTGAAACCATGGTAGTGAGCAATAATATATTTCCTGCAAGTTTGCTGTTCACTCCCATTGCTTCAGCCATAATAAAACTTGCAATTGCAGTGGGACAGGCAAACAGGATAAAAATTATTCCGAGATCATCACCTTTAAATCCGAATTCATACGCTGCGAAAGTCGCGAACAACGGAATCAGTACCAGCTTTATTACAGCAGAAATTGATGTCAATTTAAGCCCTTCTTTTATATCGTCGAAATTCAAAAAACCGCCTATGCCAAGCAAAGCAAGGGGAAGTGCGAGCGCTGCAATATAATTAGCGGTAGTTAATATCATTTCATTAACATGAATTTTAAAATATGAAAACGGCAGAGCAAACAACACACCGAGAACAAGGGGGTTTTTAACAATTTCCCACAGGGTAGATTTCATGTTTAGATTCTTTTCTTTTCTAACCGGTACAGTTAAAGCAACTACTGCAAGAATATTATAAAGCGGAATTGTAAAAGCCAAAACCAGTGAGGCTTTACCGAGATTTTCAGGACCGTAAAGATTTGCTATAAGGGCCAGACCAACAATCGCGAAATTTCCACGGAAACTCCCCTGCAAAAAAGCACTTTCATCCCTGCCTTTTTTTATAAATGGAGCCGATAGCGCCCAGATCAGGAAAAAAGACACCAATGTTCCCACATAAATAAATAATATAAGCTTAAAATCCAGAATTACATCGAGATCTATTTTTGATATTTCAATAAATATTAATACCGGCAGTGAGACAGAAAAAACAATTTTGGAAGAAAGGTTTACAAAATTATCATTAATCAATTTTCGTCTGCGTAAGAAATATCCAAGAGCAACAATAATAAATACGGGAATAACAATATTAGCGGTAAATATCAGGTTTTCCATATTTTTGCTTTTATTTTAGTTTGATTTCCACGCTATCAATTTTATCTTTCATCGTCTGCTCTCTGTCAGTCCTTGTACCAAATCTCAATGTTGATGAAATTCTCGGAGCACCCATTTTGTGGACCTTTTCGTGACATTTTTTAATTGCAGCAAATACCTGGTCCCATTCACCTTCCAGGTTTGTGCCGTAAGCGTGCAGATTGGTTTTTAATCCGTCTTCCTTAAATATTTTTTCACATTCCGCCACATACTTTGATACTGATATCCCGACTTCTATCGGTACTATGCAAAAATCAGCAATTACTTTCATAATTCTCCCACGAATGTATTTTTAAAACATATTTAGTCTGTAGAAAAATTAAGGAAATTAATGGCAGGTTACAATTCTCAGAGTATTATGTCAGGTTATTCGTAGTAATTTACTTTGCAGCCGCAGCCGTTCCACATATTTTCATAAACGTCCAGCCTGTCATTAACCAGGTTTTCAGCATCCTTAAGGCTGGTAAATTTTCTTAGGGCCAATTCGTCTTTCGCGGTAATTTCCTGGAAAAATATACTTCCTTCCAGTTTTATTATTCTTAATTTCCCGTTTATAATTGTGTCTTTTTCAAGAATAATTTTACCTGAATTCAGTAAGGATTCCAGTTCTGCTACGGGAAGCAGCAGAACTTTTTTCCCTTTATTTTTTTTAAGCAAATCCTTTGGCTTCATTTATTTTTGTTTGAGTACCCAGTTTTTCCAATTTTTTAAAAATTCTTTTTCAGTTACATTTAACACACTGAGAATCCCTTTTTGTGTCGATTGATCAAGCAATGCTGTAATCTTATCTTTTCCGTATTTTGAACTTATATAACTGACTAATAAACCTGAGAATCCATATTTGTTTGCTCCACTCCAAGCGTTCTTCAATTCTTGAGGATAGTCTCCCATTTTGATAGCTTTTACAGCACGATCAATCCTGTCTTTAGTTAACTGTCCAGAAACAAAAACAGCAAGCCCTTCAACAAACCAGCCTATATCGTCCATACCGGCAAAATCCGGGTTTGGATTAACCTGCCCCTGATAAACATGCACAAGCTCGTGAGCTATCAGATCTTTTGTCGCAGTTTTATCTTCAGCATTATGTTCACAAGCTTCTGACTTCCATACGGACGGACTTAAAATATCCAACTTGTCAGCAACACCACTCGCAACCATCCAGCATTGAGATTTGAATCCGGGAATACCCCAGGCTTTTTGCCAGGCTTTATCCATATCTGAGCGTTTTGGATAAACATAAACGTCAAATGATTTTGGAAATTTTTTCCCAAAATATTTTTCTACTGTAGTAATACCCTGATCGAGATATGTTTTTAATGACATAAATATTCCAGCATCAGAATCAGTATAATGGATTATATATTTCTGAAATCTTATATCATTCCAGATTATCGTGTCTTTTTTTGCTACTATATTTTTCTGAGCAATAATATTGCCGCCTGAAAAAAAGATTATTATTAATACTACGTTAAGAACCAATTTTAATTTTCTGACCATCTGGATAAGTCCTAAAGTTTAATTATATGATGAAATAATTTCCCAAAAGTTTCGGGAATAATTAATTCCCGAAATAATAATTTTCAGATTGATAATATTGAAATTTTATCCATTTACTGAGGACATTGTATTTTCAGGATAACGCAAACCTGCTGCTGCATCTTTCGGAAATGCCATCTCAATTTTTTCTAATTCTTCTTTAGATAAATCCACATCAACCGAGGATGCGTTTTCTACAAGATATTTAATACGCTTGGTTCCCGGGATGGGTACTATGTCCTCACCCTGGGCCATTACCCAGGCAAGGGCAAGTTGTGCAGCGGTAATATTTTTTTCTTTCGCTATTTCTTCGACTTTTTTTACCAGCTCAAGGTTTTTTTGAAAATTATCTCCCTGAAACCTTGGTGAAAATCTCCTGTAATCATCCTGTGCAAGATCTTCAAATTCCTTAAATCTGCCGGTTAAAAAGCCCCTGCCTAACGGACTGTATGAGACAAAACCGATTCCAAGCTCCCGAACTGTAGCCAGTATTTTATCTTCAGGATCTCGGGACCACAACGAATATTCTGTTTGAAGTGCCGTAATATGGTGAACTTTGTCAGCCCTTATAATTGTTTCAGGGCTTGCTTCAGATAAACCCAAAAATCTGACTTTTCCTTCCTGTACAAGTTCACTCATTGCACCCACAGTTTCTTCAATTGGTACGCTTCTATCAACCCGATGTTGATAATATAAATCAATGTGATCAACTTCCAGTCTTTTAAGCGAAGCCTCACACGCAGATTTTACATATTCCGGGCTTCCATTAATCGATCTTTTAGCAGGATCATCTGATCTTTGAATTCCAAATTTTGTGGCCAGAAAAACATTCTTTCTTTTTTCACTAATTGCTTTTCCAACCAGAATTTCATTCTTAAATGGACCATACATATCCGCAGTGTCAAGAAAATTTATTCCCAGATCCAATGCCTTGTGAATGGTTTCAATTGATTCTTTTTCATCCCCTTCCCCGTAAAATTCCGACATGCCCATGCATCCTAATCCAATTGCAGATACTTCCGGGCCATTCTTTCCTAATCTTCTTTTTTTCATTACTATCTCCTTATATTTTCAGCACTTAAACCTTCTAAAAATATCAATAAAATTCCACAACATAATAATTGACTACTACACTAAAATAAAATATCTCAGTTCATTCATCAAAATTTTATTGCATTAAAAAACTTATTTAAACATATTGTTTTGTACTTCAAAAACAGGGGCAGTTTTTTACACGATTTCTGAATATGCAAGGCATATTTATAACCACTTCACGGAGCCAGAAATGAAAATCAACCAATTTATTAAATGCATTGGGATATTATTTACTTTATTCCTGTTCCTTGCTTCATCTTCTTTTCCTCAAACTATTTTCAAAACACCATTGAGTCCAAGAAATGCAAGCTATGATTTAGACGTTCATTTAAACACAGATACAAAAATCATAGACGGATTTGAAGTACTGCACTGGAAAAACCTTTCAAAGGACAATATTAAAGAGTTAAGGTTTCATCTCTACCTGAATGCATTTAAAAATACCAATTCAACTTTTATGAAAGAATCAGGTGGGCAGCTTCGGGGAGACAAAATAAATAAGGAGGCAGACTCTTCGTGGGGTTGGATAGATGTAATTTCAATGAAAGTAAAAAACGGAGAAGATCTCACAGACAAAATAAAATTTATTCAACCTGATGATAATAACACCGATGACCAAACTGTAATAAGTGTTCCCCTTGAGAAACCTGTAAAACCGGGGCAAACAATTAACCTCGATATTAAATTTAGAGCAAAGCTTCCCCAGATTTTTGCAAGAACCGGATATGCCGGAAATTATTTTCTTGCTGGGCAATGGTTTCCGAAAATTGGAGTTTATGAATATCCGGGAATCCGCTATGCAAAAAAAGGAGGATGGAATTGTCACCAGTTCCATGCAAATTCGGAATTTTATGCTGATTTCGGAGTTTATAATGTCAGCATTACCCTGCCAAAAGAATTTATTGTCGGGGCTGTTGGTCTTCAAACCGGTGAAAAAGAAAATAAAGACGGAACTAAAACTGTAAAATTCCATGCAGAAGATGTGGTAGATTTTGCCTGGACTGCTTCACCAATATTTAAAATTGCAGAAAAACAATGGAAAGATGTCAAGATAAAAGTTCTTCTTCAGCCTGAACACTTTGCCCAGGCTGATCGGCACATAAATTCAGCAATTAATGGACTCGAATATTTTGAGAAATACCTTGGTAAATATCCTTATCCAAACCTGACAATTGTCGATCCGCCAATTTATGCGATGGGCTCCGGTGGAATGGAATATCCGACATTTATTACTGCAGGTTGCTTATGGGGAATGCCTGATGGAATAAATTTAACTGAAATGGTTGTAATTCACGAATTCGGACACAATTACTTTATGGGGCTACTTGCAACAAATGAATTTGAGGAAGCGTGGATGGATGAAGGATTCAACTCATATTATGAAACAAGAATAATGGATCACTATTACGGGAAGAAAACTTCTTTTCTTTCTTTTGCCGGCTACCACTTCGGCGACCTTGAGATGCAAAGACAAAGCTATGTTGATATGAAAAATCCAAAAATTGCACCGGACTTCCTTCCTGCCTGGGGATACAAAAACGGCGGTTATGGATCAATAACCTACGGCAAAACAGCCACCTGGATGGCAACACTGGATAGATTGGTAGGAAGAAAGGTAATGGACGAAATAATGAAAACTTATTACGCGAGGTGGCATTTTAAGCATCCTTGCGCTACAAATTTTATAGATGTTGTAAATGAAATTGTAAAGAAAAGACTTGGTGATAAATTCGGAACAAATATGAACTGGTTTTTTGATCAGGTTCTTTACGGAACAAATATATGTGATTACAAACTGGCAGGAATTTCTGTAAATAAGATACAAAAACCTGCAGGTGTTTATGATAGTTCCGGAGTAAAGAAATTTTATAATAACAACAAGAATTTAGATGACAGCTCTGATTATAAATCGAGGGTATCTGTATACCGTCTTGGCGAAGTTACAATGCCCGTGGAAATTTTAATCCATTTTAATAATGGCAAAGATTCTTTGTTAACCTGGGATGGAAAAGCCCGTACATTTAACGCAGAATTTGAAGGTAAACAAAAAGTAGAATGGGCGAAGGTTGATCCTGATGAAAAATTATTAATTGATGTAAATTTTATTAATAATAGTTATACGACCAAACCTGAGACTACAATATTCAGAAAATATACTACAAAGTTTATTTTCTGGGTAGAAAATTTAATGACTTCGTTTTCAATGATTTTTTAAAAAATAACAGAGTTTAAAATGAAACTTTTACATTCATATAGCCAGGGTTTTAAGCAAACATTTTCAAACAAGAAAATTATCACCATTTTATATTCTATACTACTTCTATTGGCGCTTGCACTTGCTATTCCATTCAGTAAAACTATAAAAGTTGAGGCCGGCAACTCAATGGTCATTACTAAACTATTGAATGATTTCAATTATACAGTTTACACTGATTTTATGCGGGAAGCGGGAAAATCCATTAAACCATATATATCAACTGCTTTCTGGATTGCAATTTTATATCTCTTATTCACCATCTTTTTTTCGGGGGGGATATTAACGTTTTTGAAAAACGGAGAAGGTAATAAATCTTTAAAAGTCTTTTGGCAAGGATGTGCTATTTACTTCTGGAGATTTTTCCGTCTCGCACTTTATATGATAATACTGCAAATAATAGCTTTTGCACTAGTTTATTTCCCTCTTACCGCAATTATTGCCTCTATCAGCAAAACCTCAATAGAACCAACAATTTTTTATACCGCTATAGTTGGGGTTGTAATTCATCTTGTATTATTTATTACCTTGCTTACTGTTACCGATTATGCAAAAATTATGATGATAGAACACGAAGAATACAGGCCATTCCGAACATTAGTCAGATCATTTGGTTTTGTATTCAGGCATTTGTTCAGTACAATTGGTCTTTATAAATTTCTTTTACTCTTTCCGATATTATTATTTATAATATATTTTCTTGTGATAGATAAAATTGGTATGTCAACCGGACTGGCAATTTTTATAACTTTTATCCTTCAGCAATTATTTATCTGGTTGAGAGTTTTTGTAAAGGTATGGTTCCTGGCAAGTGAGCTCGATTTATATAATAGGTTTGAAAATAAGGATGAACCAGTTTTTGAAGGTGAACCTGCCCTCGAAAGTTAACTAAAAATCGAGATACGGAACATCTTCACTTTTGGTAGGGACTGACAAAGTATCCATTATTTTACTATCGTCAACAATTATTGCTGATAGTTTAATTCCGGCATAAGCTGAAGTATCAATATATACTGTATTATTTTTTTCGTTAAGCTGTATTTCCTCTTTACGAGTATGTCCAACCACCTGCAGTTTACCGAGATTCAATAGCTCATCTCTTGTCCAAAGTATTCCGCTTTCAGATTCAAGATTATTTAAGATAGCTTTATCAAATTTTTCAATATCACTTACTGGATTTTTGCCTAATTTTCCTTTTAATGCAATTGAAATACCTGCGTGTGAAATAAAACAATCATCAAGATTATAATAAAGCGGGGCAGACTTTATAATTTCGAGATGTTCACCTAACTTTTCATATCTATCTTCGTAGGATTTTAAAGTGTTTTCATACCCATTATAAAGCCAGGAACTTGCGAACAGTGAACTTGGATGTTTCATAAAATAGTAGAACATATAATCGTGATTACCGGGAGTGAAACTGATTTGCTCTTTTTGTATAAAATCAATTACCTCACAGCTAAAATTTCCACGGTCAACTAGATCACCGACACAATAGAGTTTTATGTCGGTGTATTTTTTTCTTATATCCCTGACAAGTTCACTAAGTGTATTAAAGCATCCGTGAATGTCACCTATTATTCCAATCATATTTAAATATACTTATTCTCACTGGCATATTTTAGCAATTCATCACGGAATTTTGGATGGGCGATATTGGTAAGTGCGTAAACACGCTCCCTGATAGTTTTTCCGAACAACTGTGCAACACCGTACTCAGTAACTACATAATGAACGTCCGCACGATTTGTAATTACACCAGCTCCTAATTTCAGGTTAGGTACAATTCTACTGAAATTTTTATCCTTTGTTGTGGACGGAAGAGCAATAATAGGTTTTCCTCCGTTTGATCTTGCAGCACCACGTATAAAATCGACCTGTCCCCCAAACCCGCTGTATAATCTTGGTCCAATTGAATCTGAACAGACCTGGCCTGTAATATCTACTTCTATGGCTGAATTGATGGCAACCATTTTATCATTTTTAGCGATAATAAAAGGATCATTAACGTATTCCTGTGGATGGAATTCTATAGAAGGATTGTTATCTATAAAATCAAAAAGTTTTTTTGTTCCAAGTACAAATCCAGCAATCATTTTTCCTGGATGTAATGTCTTGAACTCATTTGTAACAACACCGCTTTCCACCAGTTCAATAATTCCATCGGAAAACATTTCCGAATGAATACCAAGTCCTTTTTTATCGTGCAAATAGTGAAGAACTGCATCAGGTATTGCGCCGATACCAAGTTGAAGTGTAGAACCATCTTCAACCAGATCAGCTATATATTTTCCTATTTTACTATAAATTTGTTCGATCTCTGGAGTCATATTCTTATCGAATTGTGGAAGTTCTGCAATTGGGTCATTCACTTCAATTATATAATCAATTTTATTGATATGAATAAAACTATCACCCAATGCTCTGGGCATATTCGGGTTTACCTGTGCAATAATTGTTTTTGCTTTGGTTGCTGCATTTTTAACTAGTCCGACGTCTACCCCATAACTGCAAAATCCGTGTTCGTCAGGAGGAGAAACATGAATTAGTGCTACATCAACCGGTATAATTCCTTTTGTAAAAAGCAGTGGATATTCATAAAGATATATTGGTGTAACATCTGCCCGTCCTTCATTAACAGCTTTCCTGGAATTTCCGCCAATAAAAAAAGCGTTATGTTTAAAATGCTTTTCCATCCCCGGTTTTAAGTACGGCAAATCACCGACTGTAAGAACGTGCATCATAGATACATCACGAAGTTCACTCTTCCTTTTTACAAGAGCATCTATTGTTGCAAGTGGAACGGCACAACCGCACTGCACTACAACATTATCTTCAGATTTAACTACAAGTACCGCTTCTTCAGCAGATACAACCTTTTTCTTATAATTTTCAAGAATATTGAAAGGTATATTTAGCGAGGGTTTTATTTCTTCAGTTGCTGTCATCATTTTAGCCAAACAAATTTATAAGTCAATCAGTTAGTTGAAAATACGTGCAGTCTTCTATATTCCAGTTCAAACAGATCAGCAATTTTTTGATTTGATACATAACCTTTATAAGTACAAACGCCTTTTGAAAGACCGGGCTCACTTGTTAAGGCTTCCGCCAAACCATTGTCCGCTATGTTTTGTATATATTTTAATGCCGCATTATTTAATCCATAACTTGCGGTTCTTGGAACAACAGCAGGCATATTAGGAACACAGTAATGAATTACATTATCCTTCATAAAAACAGGATCAGATAAAGTTGTAATCCTGCTGGTCTCAATACAACCACCCTGGTCTATCGAAACATCCACAATTACAGCATTTTTTTTCATCTGTAAGACCATTTCTTCAGTAACAATAAGCGGAGCTTTTTCTGCTTTTAAAAGAACTGCACCTATAAGAACATCAGCAAATTTTACGCCACGCGAAATAGTATATGGATTTGCCATTACTGTAGTTACTTTTTTCCTGAAACTGGCATCAATTTTTCTCAAACGCTGGAGGTCGTTATCAAGAACAATTACCTGTGCGCCTCGTCCGAGGGCTGCCCGAGCTGCTGTAGTTCCAACTACACCGGCACCTAAAATTACAACCGCTGCAGGAGCCACACCAGTAATTCCTCCTAGTAAAATTCCTCGTCCAGAGCTTTGAGAACTTTCAAGGTATCTTTCTGCTACCTGTATAGCAATCTGTCCTGCAATCTCACTCATCGAATGAAGTACAGGCAGCCGTCCTTCATTCTCAATTAATTCATAACCAATGGCTGTAACTTTCTTTTCAAGAAGTTTCTCCACGGTAATTTTTTGCCCGACAGCAAGACGAAGAAATGAAAACAGTATCTGGTTTTCCTGAAGAAGTTCAAGCTCATCATTATGCAGATTACTTACCTTTGCAACTAGTTCTGCCCTATGGTAAATCTCTTCGGCTGAATAGACAATCGATGCGCCGGTTTTGATGTAATCCTGATCGCTGAAGTGACTCCCATCGCCTGCGTCAGCTTGAATATAAACCGTGTGCCCGGCTCTTATGAGTGAATCAACCCCGGCCGGTGCAAGTGCTACTCTCTTTTCTTCGAGTAAATTTTCTTTTAGTATCCCTATTCTCATAGAACAACGTATTTTTTTTGATTATTAAAATTAGCTATAAGGGGTTAGATTATCAAATGAAATGTTTAAGGGTATTGCTTTATACTGCGTTTAGAGGTTTTTTACCTGACAGAACGGTGGCTACATTTTTAGCTGCTATCATTGCCATGCTGGTTCTTGCATTTACTGTTGCACTTCCAATGTGCGGGAGTAATACTGCATTTTTAAGGTTTAATAATTCTTGATTAATATTTAATTCATTTTCAAAAACATCCAGTCCCGCAGCCTTAATTTTTCCCTTTTTCAGAATATTAATTAATTCTTTTTCATCTATTATTTCACCCCTCGCGGTATTAATAAGAATTGCTGAATTTTTCAATAAAGATAATTTATCTTTATCTAATAAGTGAAATGTTTCTGAGTTAGATGGTAAATGCACGGAGACAAAATCAGAATTTTTGAGCAGATTATTTAGTGATGTTTTTTTAGCACCGGTCTTTTTTCCTAATTCGAAATTCTTTGTTCTTGAGAAATAAACAATTTTGCAACCGAAAGCATGTGCTCTGATTGCAGTGGCAGATCCAATCCTTCCTGCACCAAGGATCCCGAATATTTTATTCCTTAATTCAACACCCAGAAGAAGATCTGGCTTCCAATGGGTATATTTTCCCTTATGTAAATATTTTTCTGCTTCAGGTAACCTTCTGGCACAAGCAAGCGCAAGTGACATTGCCAGATCAGCTGTAGAATCAGTTAAAACACCCGGAGTGTTTGTAACTAATATATTTTTTGAATTTGCATATTTTACGTCTATATTATCATAACCAACTGCATAATTTGCTATTATTTTACAGTTGTTCATTTCATCAATTACTGTTGAATCAATTTTATCAGTAAGCAAAGATATTAGAGCATCAGCATTTCTAACATTTTTTTTCAGTTCTTTTCTGGGAATGGGTCTATCTTTTTTATAGCTGGAAACAGCAAAACCTTTTTCTTTTAGAAAATTAATCGCTTTTTGTGGAATAATCCTGGTAATGTAAACTTTCATTTTATTTTTAACCGAATAAAAGTCTTACAATAAATACTGCCGCTAAAATTCCGACTATATCAGCCACAAGCCCGGCTGGTAAAGCGTGACGTGTTTTCTTAATACTTACAGCACCAAAATAAAGTGCAAGGACATAAAATGTAGTTTCTGTACTTCCATAAAATGTTGAGACCATAATTCCAATAAAAGAATCAGGCCCGTGAACTGAAATGGTTTCAGCCATTATTCCAAGTGAGCCACTTCCGGATAAAGGCCTCATCAAAGCCATTGGTAGAGCCTCAGCAGGCATTCCTATAAAATCAGTAATTGGTTTCAAAATTTTTATCAACCATTCCATCGCTCCGCCGGCTCTGAATATCCCAATGGCCACCAGCATTGCAACAAGGTAAGGAATAATTTTTACTGCAATATTAAAGCCTTCTTTGGCCCCTTCAATAAACTGCTCATAAACATTAACTTTTTTAATAAGTCCATAACCAAGAAATACTACTATCAAAAGCGGGATCGCGATTATTGAAAATCCCTGTATTATATTTTTAATTATATCCGGGTTGATAACGGACACTAAAGATTTTCCAACCCCTGAAAAAGCCATTAACAAAATAAAAAGAATAATGCCGGCTACAGTGAGAAACAATTTTGAATTACTTTTCAGCCAATCCGGGAATCCCCCTTTCTTAATTGGAAATTTCTCAAATATTTTTGCTGCACTTACACCTGCAATTGTTGCGCAAACAGAAGCAAATAAAGATGTTCCAATAATTACTGCAGGCTCAGAGCTACCCGCTGCAGCTCTCACTGCAATTGCGGTTGCCGGAATAAGAGTAATTCCCGCTGTATTGATTGCCAGGAAAGTACACATTGCGTTTGTTGCAGTTCCCTTCTCAGGATTTATTTCCTCAAGCTCTTCCATCGCTTTTAAGCCGAAAGGAGTTGCTGCATTTCCGAGTCCCAGCATATTAGCTGAAATATTCATTATCATTGAACCCATTGCCGGGTGGTCCGCAGGAACTTCCGGGAATAATCTTTTGGTAATTGGCTTAAGTACATTTGCAATTATTTTAATCAGCCCCGCTTCTTCTGCAACCTTCATAACTCCCAGCCAGAGCGCCATAATTCCTATAAGACCAATTGCTATTTTCACAGCAATTCCGGCATAATCCAGAGCTGAATTTGTTACGTCCTTAAGTTTTAAAAATTTAACTTCTTCGAATATTGCCTGCCCGGAAGCTGTTGTATCACCTTCAATGTTATTAAAGCTGACAGTTCCTGTAATATCATTTTTTTCACCTGAGGCTGATGCTATTTGCTGCAAAATAGCGGGAGAGGATTTAGTAATTTTAAAATAAATGCTATAAATATTTTTTTTCGGATTCGGAGTTACTTTTATCGGAAAGACAAGATCATTTTTTATTGAATCGCTGTAAAAGGAATTAAATGATTCCCGCCCAATTTTTATTTCACCATCAGAGGTTTTTGAACTATTTTTAACAAAATTATTATTAAAGTTTATTGTTATGGAAATTGGTTCATTATTTCTGTATTTGTCCTGATTTTGATTTATAATATCTGTAGTAACGGCGGCGCCGATGCCCAGAAATAATAATGCAATCCATATATAATTTAGCATTAAGCAGTAATCCTATCTAATATTTGGTAAAAAGACAATTTCTTTTCGAAAAGGAAACGAATGATTACCGTTTTTATTTGCAACAACAATTCTCAATGAATGTCTGCCTGTTGTAACCGCGGTAATATTTACTGTTAGTATTTTCAGATCCTTATCGTAATATAAATTATTTACCTCTGTAGAATCAAATTGAACTTGAATTGAATTTGTATCAATGCCTGTTGAATCGTTCAAAAGGAAAGAAAAGCTGGTGCTGTCATCCGTAACTATGCCGGGTTTATTTAATGGTATGATATCAGGGATACCTGCTTTAAAATACCTGCACAGTCCCCTGAAAATGCCCCATGCTTCAATCTTGTTAAATTCTGTTTCTTCCAGTCTGCCAGCTTCAAAATGATCTGTACTGAAATTACATTCCACTAAAATTGCGGGAATTTTAGTTTCTCTTAACACAGAAAATCCCTGTCCCGGATAAATTATATAATCAGAATAAGTCCCGTCAAAAGACCCGAGTCCACCAGAATTTCTAACAGCATAAGCAAGATCTCTTTGAACAAATTTTGCAATGTCCCTGCTGCTAGGCTCATATTCATAATTATTTTCTCGTGCGTGGTAGTATGTAGATGTGTAATCGGTCCAGTAATCATCAGCTGAACCGGGTGCATTGTGATGAATGCTAATAAAAATATCGGCACCACTTTCATTAGCCAGCTTCGATCGGTCTTTTAGATTGATTGTTGTATCAGTGCTTCGGGACATATAAACAACTGCCCCGGCTTCCTGTAGAAATGACCTTAGATATAAAGCAACCCTTAAATTTAGATTTGCTTCGGCTTCAAAACCTTTATACCCCTTGTTTCCTCTTTGTTTTCCACCGTGACCCGGATCAATAAAGATTTTTTTACCGTTTATGAACGGATAATAATCACTAACAAATTTTACTTTCTTTTCTGGGAATCTGAATTCAGTGGGGATTTCATAAAAACTTTTAATACCGGAAGCGCAGCCACTGATGCCAGCTGCCAGTATTAATAATCCCAATCTGGTTTTAAGATTACCCACCCGTCTCTTCAATAGCTTTGATTTCTTCTGAGTCAATCATTGTCACTTTATTAATGACAGTAAAATCAAGTTCAGATCCCTCCTTTTTATTCGAATACTTTTTAGCGTATGATAGTTTCAGATCTTCCGCAATTTTGCCGTCTTCAATTTTTTTGATTAATCCGGAAATTGAAATAGAGAAACATTTATAAGTTGGGCTATAGCCTACCTTTTTGCTTTTACGAAGTTTTTCTTCTTTTAATATTGTAAACGACACATTAGTATTAAAAATAATTGAATTAAAGAATTCATCATCTTCAAAAAAGATATAAAGATTTTTATCTCTATACAAAAAAGTAGTAGCTATCTGCAAGAATTCAATATCTTCGCATTGAACAGCAAGAACACCGGCTCCGTTTTTGTTTAGTTCCTTTTCTATTACTTCTATATCTCTAATCTGCTTAATTGTTCTGTTCATTTATTTTATTCCAATAAGTTTATTCAATATAACTCAGCTATTAATAACACACTTGTTGTTTTCAAGAGAATAAAGGCATTTGTTGCAATGTTCCAGGTTTTGGGTAAAATTCTCATTTCGTACTGAATCAACCATTTTAGTCATATTATTGCGAATTTGAGCTAAATATTCCCTTTTTACAGATTTTTCAAATAATTTTTCAGGATGTTTTATGAAAATGAGCTTTAATTCAATTTCATTAACATCCGGGAAAAACTGACCCGTAATATATGAATAAAATTCTAATTGCGGTAAATAGTTTTTCGATCTTTCTGCAATTTCCTCAATTGAAATATCATCGGTTTTATAATCAATAATAATTGCTTTGTTATTTTCAATAATTAATTTATCAATAATTCCATAAAGGAAATAGTCATTCTCTTTCAAATATATTTCAAATTCATTATGGTAAGTTTTGTAGGTGGAAATTTCCTTATAAGTAGAGGATGAGAAATATTTGTTGATATCCTTCAGAATATTATTTTTTAACTTTAATGCTGTGTTTTCAGAATAATCAAAAACATCAATTTCATTTTTAATATTTTTTCCTACAAACTCATCCAACTCTTTTGGGGCAACATCATTTTGCAATATTTTATGGATAATCCTACCTTTAACGGCAGAAAAGCCAGGAGTTTTTTGCTTATCATTTGCGTATATCAAATCATCGTTTTCTTCTCTTGAATTGTAATCAAAGTCGCTCCCAGATGAGACACTTTTATTTTGATTCTTATACCAGGTTTTATATCTGTTAAATAACCTTGTAAACCCATATTCATAAGTAAGCTGATATTTTAGTGGGCATTGATTAAAAACAGCTACTTTGGTCGCAGAGATAAATTCTCCTTCCGGCTGATCAGTAATTTGTTTCAAATTAAATTTAAGCCCCGAAATATCAGGAACAGCTTTCCCTGCTGGCATTTTTGATTTGTTCAACTTCACGACAAATAGGAAATTTGAGTAGATAGTGTTTTTTCTTCCGTGAAATATTTGCCGGCTTTTTCAAATGTAAATTTAAGTTTTCCGTTCAGTTCATAAGAATCAGAAGAAAAATCAAACGCAGGAAGGGAATAAATCAAACCAAGAAAGGATTTTTCTGAAAAACTTTTCCCTTCCTTTTCAGTACCACAAATATAAAGTGATTCTATTGCCCTGGTTACTCCAACATAAAATAATCTTTTAAACTCAGCTATATTTTTTTTCTCTTCTATATACTCGGCTAATCCGACAATTGGAGCAGATTTATACTCTCCTGCGATATTATCATCCAATGGAATTTTTGTAAGCAAACCGTATCGTTTATCAATTACAACTTTTTTGGATTTAAAACTTTCTTTACGTAAAGATTCGCTGCAGTTGTGGAGGAAAACATTTTTAAACTCCAGCCCTTTAGCCTGATGGTAGGTCATTATTTTTACTGAGTTACTTTCATCTGTAACAGAAGCCTGCGATTCGTCTTCAAGCTGTTGAATGGACTGTTTCAGATAGTCGACATAATCATACAAAGTCTTAAAACCCTGGTTTCCAAAAGTAGTAGTTACATTTATCAGTTTTCCTATATTAGCAAGCTCCTGAGTATTATTCGAGCGGGAAGCAATTACACTTATATAACTTGTTTCATTAAGAATTTTTCTCAAAAGCGCTGTAATATTGAAACTGGTAGAGAGCCGGGTATTTTCATCGATTACTTTTACTTTCGTATCCAATTCTTTGTCCTTAGAACTATAGTTTTTTAATTTTTCCCAGAACGTACTTCCCCTTTGTAGAGAAATTTCCAGAATTTTCGAATCTGAGATATTAAAAAAAGGTGATCTCAGTGTTCCTACAAGCGCTGTATCATCTTCATTGTTCAACAGAAAGGAGAAGTAATTGTAAATGTCATAAATAGACTGCCGCTGGTAAAATCCCTTACCGCCAACTACCACAAATGGGATGCAATATTTTACAAAAGTATTTTCAAGCTCTTTGAACTCTTTTCTTCTCCTGCATAGAATTGCTATATCACTAAAATTTGTCTCTGATTGACTACCACCAGCAACTAAACTGAGTATTTTCCTGGCAATCAGTTCATCTTCTGAAATGTCTTCTTCGCTTTCTGAAGGATTTCTTCCAAGCAGGATTTCTATTTTTCCTTCAGTTTCAGTTTTGCTCGCGCACACAAGATCATCGTACTCAACTTCATTAAAAACCAGATTGGGCTCATTGAAAATTTTGCTGAATAGCTTATTAGTAAAAAGAGCAATGGCTGGTGCCATTCTGAAACTTTCAGGTAAAGTTAAAAGTTTGTTCAAACCTTCAGTTTCATCAATATCATTTCTTGTTCTGTCGAATACTTCCAGTTCAGCATCACGGAACATATAAATACTTTGCTTTTCGTCACCAACAACAAAAAGATTTCCTTTTTTCAGATGATCAAGAATTGGAAGAAATATGTTATACTGAATTTCATTTGTATCCTGATATTCATCTATCATTATATATTTATATTTCTGCGAAAGTGCTTCCCTGACTACGGGATTATCCAATATTTCCTGGGTAAATAATAGAATATCCTCATAATCGAGATAACCGTTTTCCTTCTTTTTTAGGTTATACCTTTCAAGTGCTTTATAGAACAATGTTAATAGATTTACTCCAAATTCGGCAAGTGCAAATTCTATTTTGGGATTTACATCATCGAGGTTAATACTTTTTACAGAAGAGTAAAATTCCTGGATTACTAAGATTTCCTCAGTAAAATCATCGGCAAGTTTGTTCAGATATCCTCTTTTTTTAACACCTCCTGATTGAGTTAACAAGTATTCACCGATTACTTTTAAAACGCTAATTTTTTGAATAAAAGAATCGATATTATCCAGTTGTTTTAAAAGTGACGATACTTCAATTCCTGATTCATTACCTGGCTTGTCATTTAGTACAGCTCCGTTAATGCTATTAATGGCAGAAATAATTCCGGGTAGTTTTGGTGAGAATATTTGTTCAAAAGTATCTTCATATGTTTTATGAAAATATTTAGCAATTTCTTCTGAGCTTTTATTATAGATTCTATCGGCCAGTACAAGCACGTTTTTTCTTCTTTTCACCAAAGAAATTATTTCTCTTGTCAGAAGTGATTTTGAACCGTAAATTCTAATAAGGTACTTTAATTTATCTTCATCTTCATGAGTTTTAAAAATATTTTTCAACAATTCATCAACTGATAATTCGATCAGTTCATCGGATAAAACTTCATCAATAGCCGAAAAATTAGCATCCAGCCCGGCCTCAACGGGATTTTCTCTCAACACATCTATACAAAAGGAATGAATGGTTGATATATTTGCTGAAACAAGCTGTCGCCTGATGGTCTCCAGTTTGCTAATTTCAACGGAATTATTTGATGCTTCAAGTCTTTCTTCAGTTTCTCTTGCAATCTTTTTATATAGTTCGCTTGATGCTTTTTCGGTAAAACTTATTGCTGCAATGTTTCTAAGGTTGGGATATTTCTGGGACAGTGCAATTTCAAGGTATCTTTTCGATAACACAAAAGTCTTCCCTGATCCTGCATTTGCAGTGAGGGAAATATGCTTATCAAATTTTAATGCGGCCTTTTGATGTTCAGTAAGCATTGTCATTTAGAAGTATTATCCTCCTTTTGCTTTTTGAGAGGAATAATAATTTCGAAGTTAGTTCCTTTTTCAGAACTTTCTACCAGAACAATATCTCCTTTTATGCTTTCCATAAATCTCTTGGCTATTTTCAACCCGATACCCATTCCCTTTTCCTTGGTAGTAAAATTTGCTTCAAAAATTTTATCTTTATATTGATTCGGAATTCCAGTTCCGTTATCCTTTACACTTACTCTCAATTTTAATCTCTTTACTGATAAATCAATATTTATAGAATCGGCTTGTGCCTGTATTGAATTTCTTATCAAATTTATGAAAAGTCTTCTTAGCTGAACTTTATCGGCTTCAATAACAGCAGTATCAACTGGAGATTGAATATTAATTTCGACTTTTTCTTCCATAAAAAGATTAATAACATCGTGTAAAATCGGAAGCAAATCCAATTCTTCCATATTATAATTTGGCATTCTGGCAAAACGGGAAAATTCTGTTGCAATCTGGCTTAAACTTTCTATCTGGTTAAGCAAAGTAGTTGAAACTTTCTTAAAAATATTGTCAAAATTTTTATTTTTATCTCTATAAGAAATTATTAATTGTTGAACTGCGAGTTTCATCGGTGTTAATGGATTTTTAATCTCGTGTGCGACCTGTTTTGCCATTTCCTTCCAGGCATTTTCCCTTTCAAGTTCAGCTAGTTCCACCTGGTTTTTCTGTAATTCCATTGTCATTGATTTGAATCCATCCAGCAGATCCCTTATTTCGCCTCTCTGGTTATTATTAATCTCCACATTAAAATCACCATGAGCAATTGACTCTGTAGCTTTAGTAAGCCTCCTTATTGGTGATGAAATTCTGTTTGCCAGTATTGTACTAAGTAATATGATCAGCATTGTAGCAAAGGAATAAATACCAAATAGGAAAACATCAATATCAATTACTGAGTAAGCAGGTTGTACTTTATTAAAAGCATCATTTACACTTATTATAAAATGATATTTATCAATGTCTGTTCGCCTGAAAAAGGCATTGTAGGTAAAATTATTTACTTTTTCTTTATTTAAAGCCTCACGGTAATTGAGATAATTAAGTTGATAATAAGCTTCGGGATCCAGCATATTAGTAAATAATCCGGCTTTGTAATATTGCTCTTTTGAATTAAATATTTGAGTAGTACCCTCATAAATAGAGAACGATATTTTTAATTCGTTTCCCGCGTGCCTGAAAACATCCTGCAGCCCCTTATTTTCTTCATCTTTTAGTTGTGCTTTCAGATGGTTTTCTACATACACGGATCTTTCGTTAAGCTCTTTAATAACTGACAGCTGGCTTTTTTCTTTAACTATCTGCCTGTTATAAACTGCCAGGATAAACACAGGAATTATGGAAACAATCAACAATGCTATTAATAATTGTGTCCTGAAACTATATTTGAACTTCCTGAATTGTGTTGAAAATATAATCAGGAATAAAAGAAGGATGAAAATGCTGTGAATTATAAATATTTTAAAGAAATTATAGAGGTTCCAGGAAAGATTTTTTTCAAGAACAGCTACAGTGGTAATTCTGGTTTCATTACCAGTCTCATTTTTTAGAACATAAGTTACATAGGGCTCATCACTTAAATTTAACGTAAGCCATGCTTCATTATCAGATGAAAACTGAGCATTGGTTATGGTTTTTGTTTGATCCAATGATGGGAAAATATCCCCATAAACTTTGCTTAATTTGGAATCTCTAAATTCAAATATTTTTAATTGTTCCGGTTCTATAACAGAATTCAGAATATTTTTTCTTGATTCCAAAAATTCAGGAATACTTTTACCTGGATTTAATATTTCGATATCAATGCTGGCCAAAACATAACCAAGTATTATCCCTCTTTCTTTTACAGCAATAAGACCGACTAATTTATCACTTCCTTCTTCGTTTTTATCAATTTTTTCTATTACAATCGGCTCTTCTTTAACTTTATTTTTGAGAAAGTTTAGATTTATTTCTTCTCCCTGAGGCTCCACTGAAAACCCACCAACCCGCTCAAAATTTTTGTCCAATATTATTACAGAGGAATTTATTGATTCCCTTTGTAATGCACTTCCGCTCCATATTATAAATGCAACAGCATCAGCATTACTATTGTGCACCGAATACGACCTTTTTAATTCTTCATTTTCTGCGGCATTATTTAATGTCTCACTAAGAAAGAATTTCAATAAACTTTCATTTGACCGATTTAACTCAAGTGCTGTTGTTTTTAATGATTCTCTTTCAAGCTCAAGATTGAAGTAATTCATTAGACTAATAGTAACAATCGAAGCAAGCAGAGTCGCGAACACATAATTATAAATTGTGTCCTTGCTCTCTGTAAAACAAGCGATGTATATTAAGCAGAAAAACAATGCGATAATAACAATGCTAAGTATTGGTGTAATCAGAGGGGTATTTTGTAAATAGAAGAAAACTATTCCGAATATTTCAAATAAAGAAAAAAGGATTACAAATAATATTTTAGATCTTTTGAAATCCTTTAGTGGTAAAAATGATATGACCAGAATCACTAATGCGGTAAGTACCATTATTACTGAGATGCCAAATACAAGAGTGCTGAATATCATCGAAAGGGCAGGGAAACTAGGGATTAAATCAGGACTTTTAAAATAGCGAAGAGTTGAGTCGAAGATAATACTTTTGATTGATGCACTTAATCCCCTGAATGTTAAAAAATAAACAGGGATAATGGGAATGATAAGGAGTGTCCTTAAATATTTGAATTTACTTCTTTCAGAATTTTTCAAATAATTAAACGAATAAGCAAAAGCCTTAATCCCTACCAGCAAAGCAAAAAATGAAGTAACAAAAAACTCTATTGGTGATTTTACGATACCCCCACCAAAAGCTGAAGAAAAATATCCTGAATCAGTTAATGCCCCGCTCAACAGGTTAGAAGGAAATCCAAGTTTAAACAAGATCATCCTGAAAAGCGTAAAATAAATAACAAGAATCAGGAATTTAACTGTCCGGTATTTTATAGTTCTAAATTCTCGTTTGAAACTAATTCCCAAAAACAAAAAGGCCAGTATTACAAGAATTGTTTGAATTTTTGCCGCATCAGATTGAATAGTATTTAGTGTCAGATCCAGCGAGGGTTTTGAAAATGTTACCACTCCTATTTTATTGTCTTTATTATTAAGTAAATCAAAAGAATATTGTCTCCCGTCTTTTGAAGGTGGCGCAAATGGATTAAATGCTATTGTAAATTGAGTTGCAAAATGGTCTGATAATTCTTTTGAAAAATTGATCTGATTGAAAGACGGACTTTGGAGTGAATAATTTTTCTCTATTGGATTACTTACCAGGATATAAAATTGGTCATTATCAACAAATAATGTATCAGTAACTGTTAAATATGTAACCAGATCTGAACGATAAAAATGCGCCTCCCCGGCAGGATATGAAAGCGGCAGCACGTCTTCCTGTTTTATTGCCAGCACATCATTCCATCCAATTAGCTTACCGTTTGGAGCAAGTACCTCTATAGAATATGAGGAATACTTTTCATTATTTATTAACCTGATTAACGAACCGTAGGTTGATTTTGACTGCCCCAGTACATGTGTAAGCTGACTTTTCAATGAGTTTTTAATATCGAGTAATTTAGCTTCTCTTTTTAGAAATGCCTGGTTTGCCCCTGCTTGAATTGATAATATTTTCTGGTCAATCTGTTTCTTCCAGTTATCCTTTTGTTTGTCAAGTAATATAGGGGTTACTATCCCTGAGATAAGAATAAGGAATAAAATAAAAAGGACGATAGTAAAATATTTTCTATCGTCCCGGAATCTTTTGAATAAATTTTTACTCATTCAATCAATTTGTTGTAATTTGAGTAATCGACCAGTTATTACTGCTTTCCCTAAGTTGAATATAAAGATGGACTGACTTCCTGCGTCCATTAATTTCGTAATTATAGATACCAGTTGCATAAGGATTTATTGTGTTGGTATTAATTTCCTCAAATTTAAAGGACATAACTCTGTATTTTTTAAGAAAATCTTCAAGCACAAAATAAGCCTGGTTAGCTGAATAATATCCACTTATTCCATTTGGCAAATTAAGATACGTTTGAGACCGGAGGTGTTTTGAAATAGTAGTTATATCTCTTGTACTGATTGCATCCTGTATCTGTTCAAATATTTTTTGACTATCTCTATTTTGAATATCAAATTCTCTATTATCACTGGTTTTTGTCCAGTTAAGCCTATGCTTAATATTTGCTTTTTCCTGAGGTTCTTTAGTGGAATTTGCAGCCTGGCCTGAGACTGGCAAGCTAATCAGGAGAAATAAGAATAAAATCGATATTTTTGTACTCGTTTTCATCATCACTATTGTATAATTTAACTAATAATCAGGAGTAAATCTATATAGTTTTACTCCTGATTATATTTGTGAAATGTGCTACCTGTTAATTGAACTTGATAATTTGCCCCTTTCCTTCTTCGAATTATCAGGTGCTTTCAATTGTCTCTCACCCTCAACCAGTTGGAATGCCCAATCAAAAGAAATTCTGTCGTTTGTAATAGCATTTATTCGAATCTTTGCGTAATGATTATCCCAGGTCCAGATAATGTAAGTATGTCCTACCATGGCAATCTCATCTTTAGTTGATGACCATCCACCGGTTGGAGCATTTGCAACATCGTATATATCCTGTGTCGACCCTGCATCCTGAATTTCACTATCATCCCAAACATCTATATAAAATTCACCGTTATAGTTTTCAAAGAAGAAATCTGCTGAGTTATCATCATAGGGAACAGTTGAATAAGTTGTAAAAGAATATCCACCCTGATCAGGGAAATTCCTGTAGTCGAGTATTGATTGATTAAAACCTTCAGGACGTGGTGTTGAATAAATTACATCGTAACTTAATTCACTCTCATTACCATTATAATCAAATGCAGCAACAGCATAGTAATAAGTATTTCCGTTTGATGCTCCATCATCTATAAAGTAGTTTTCATTCGTCGACCCGATCAATGTATACTTACCATCATAAGAATAGCTATAATATACGTTGTACCCGGAAATATCTGATTCACGATTTTGATACCAGGATAAGTCTACTCTGTTGTCTCCATTAATTACAACTATTCCACTTGGAGGAGAAGGAGGTGTTGCATCCTGATAATAAGGATCATTTACATTTACTTTACAAGCAGATAAAATCAGAGAAAGAAATATTGCACTTAGTATTGATATTGTAGTTTTCATTTTGACCACCATTTATAACTTTTAGCATAAATGATCCAAAATGAATGCCGAATAATTTTGTGGGTTTATTGCCCAAATATGGACTATTAGGGCGAGTTATGTATAAAATAATAGACAGATTTGTAGTGTAAAAAAACCTCTAAATATGCAGGCTCTCTTTTTCAAAAAACATCTTATTCTTATTTATTACACCTACAGCTCTTCCGGTCAATAGTTTTTTATTGAAAGGAGAATTTCTTGATTTGCTTTTGAAATTGTTTGTATCAACAGTCCAAACTTCATCAACATCAAGAATTGTAATATTTGCTTCTTCGCCAACTTCAAATTTTGGAATTGGCAAATTTAATATTTTCCGCGGATTTATGGACATTTTTTCAATCAATTGTTCAAGACTTAAAACTTTTTTGTGATATAGCTCGGTCAGTGCAAGTCCAACCTGTGTTTCCAGGCCAAGAATTCCATTTGGAGCAAATTCAAATTCAACTTCTTTTTCTTCATATGAATGCGGTGCGTGGTCACTCGCTATACAATCAATTGTTCCATCTTTTAGGCCTTTAATAACTTCCGCAACATCAGCATTTTCTCTAAGTGGCGGGTTCATTTTCATATTTGTATCGTATGTCTTAACTGCATCGTCAGTCAAAGTAAAATGATGCGGTGTAACTTCGGCGGTAATATTCAGCCCTGCTTTCTTAGCTGTGCGTACCATTTCAACAGACTTTTTAGTGCTTATGTGTGCAACGTGAAATTTACCTTCTGTATATTCAGACATTAAAATTCCTCTCATAACAATAAGATCTTCAGCAACTGATGGAATTGGAGGAAGGCCGAGTAATGTCGAATTCAATCCTTCATTCATTGCGCCACCCGCAAGTGACTCATCTTCACAGTGTTCAATTATCGGGAGATTATACATTTTTGAATATTCAAGTGCACGTTTTAGGATTGCAGCAGTTTTTATTGCTACTACCATCGTCAGAAAAACCGACAACCCCGGATTCAAATAATTCAGCCATTGGGGAAATAACTTCGCCTTTTCTTCCCTGTGTGGCTGCACCAATTACAAACACATCAACAAGATGGCCCTCAGCCTGTTTTTTAATCAGAGATACAACTTCAGAAGAATCGATCGCCGGCTCTGTGTTAGGCATGCAGGCTATCCCTGTAAATCCACCGTTTGCCGCGCTATCACATCCTGTTACAACTGTTTCCTCATCTTCTCTTCCGGGTTCGCGCAGATGCACGTGCATATCAAAAAATCCGGGAACCAGAACTTTTCCGCTTAAATCAAATTCTTTTGAATTTTTTGCATCTTCCGCACTTAGTTTTCCAATCTTAACAATTTTTCCATCATCAATAATTAGATTGGTTTTTGTTTCTTTAAGATTTTGTGATGGGTGATTAAGGTTTACATTTTTTAATATTACTTTCATTTGAATTCCTTTTAATTCATAGTACCGAGTAAATACAGAACAGCCATTCTTACTGCAACTCCATTTGTAACCTGTTTAAGAATAATTTGCTGCAGACCATCAGCAACGCCTGAAGAAAGTTCAACCCCACGGTTAATTGGACCAGGATGCATTATAACAATATCTTTTCCATTTTTTTCAAGTCTTTCTTCAGTGATTCCAAAATATTTAGCATATTCTCTAATGGAAGGAAAATATTCCCTTGCCTTTCTTTCAAGCTGAATTCTTAAAACGTTTAATACATCGTTTTCCTGTATAGCTTCATCAATATTATGAATTACATCAACTCCAAGTTCTTTCAAATTTCTTGGAATCATAGTCGATGGACCGCATACAGAAACTTTTGCGCCCATTGTTTGTAATCCATAAATATTTGATAATGCCACACGGCTATGTGCAATATCCCCTACAATACAGACTTTTAATCCTTCCAGTCTTCCTAATTTTTCCTTGATGGAATACATATCAAGCAAGCCCTGAGTCGGATGCTCGTGAGTTCCGTCTCCTGCATTAATTATGTTCGCATCGCAAATCTTTGTGAGGAATAAGGGAGTTCCTGCTGCAGCGTGCCGGGCCACAACCATATCTACCTTCATAGCTTCAATATTTTTGATTGTGTCTTTGAAAGTTTCTCCTTTACTCACACTACTTGCAGAAGCAGAAAAGTTAATCGCATCTGCTGAAAGTCTCTTTTCTGCAAGTTCAAATGAAATTCGCGTTCTGGTGGAGTTTTCAAAAAAAAGATTTACGATTGTTTTTCCCTGAAGTGTGGGTACTTTTTTAATTGGTCTTTCAAGTACTTCGCGGAACGTTTTAGTTGTATCCAGAATTAACTGAATATCTTCCTTTGGCACTCCGTTAAGTCCTAATAAATGTCTGCTAGATAATGGCATATAAATTTTCTTTTATTTTAATTCAACTAAATAAATTGCGTCTTCCCCGTCTACTTCCGTCATTTTCACTTTAATTTCTTCATTCGTGGATGTGGGAATATTTTTTCCGACATAATCAGCTTTAACAGGAAGCTCTTTGTGTCCCCTGTCGACAAGTACAACAAGCTGAATTGTTGAAGGTCTCCCAAAATCCATAATAGCATTAAGAGCTGATCTGACCGTCCGCCCGGTGTACAAAACATCGTCGATCAAGATTATGTTTTTTTCTGTAATGTCGGTGGTGATATTGGAAACAGAAACTTCCGGCTGTTTCATCCTTGTGCGGAAATCATCCCTGTAGAGAGTCACATCCAGAACTGATAACGGAACTTCAATATTTTCAATTTCCTTTATTTTCCGCTGGATTCTTTGTGCCAGGAACTCCCCCCTTGTGCGCATTCCCATTAAAACAAGGTCTTTTGTGCCCCTTTTCTCAAGAATTTCGTGGGATATTCTTGAAATTATTCTGCTGAAACCTTCAGCATCTATTACTTTTGATTTTATGTCCATATACAAAAAATCCTCCTTGGATTTATCCGTGGAGGTTACACTTTATAAAAAATTATTTTTCTCATTTACCTTGCCTATCTCACAGGATAGATTTAAAGGGCAGTTAATTATTTAATCAGAACAAACATAATTTAAACACATGAAAAAGTAAAGGCTGTAAACAATTTTTAGAAAAGAAAGAATTCATTTTTATTTAATCATAAAAGATTTGATAATTAAGCGCATTTCTAATTTATTATATTATGGCTTGGCAAAAACGAAGTAAAAGTGTAATTTTATACTCTGAAATATGGAATTCGGGGTGTAGCCCCGCTTTCAGCGGGATAAACTCCGCCCGGCTTCTCCGCCTCCGGCGGATAGCGCGTCCCGCCAGTGGTGGGAAGGTTGGGAGTTCTTTAGGATTTAGATGTTGTTATTCAATTTTATTTTCGGGGTGTAGCCCCGCTTTCAGCGGGATAAACTCCGCCCGGCTTGTCCGCCTCCGGCGGATAGCGCGTCCCGCCAGTGGCGGGAAGGTTGGGAGTTCTTTAGGATTTAGATGTTGTTATTCAATTTTATTTTCGGGGTGTAGCGCAGCCCGGTTAGCGCGCTTCGTTCGGGACGAAGAGGTCGGGAGTTCGAATCTCCCCACCCCGACTTAAAAACCTTCAATATAAAACGTATTGAAGGTTTTTTATTTTAAAGCAAAATGCTGAATAGCGTAAATTGGTGTGTATCGGTGTGAAAAATCGCACAATAATAGCACAATGATTTTTATTATACTATATATAATAGATGATCTAGATAATATTAAAAACCTGACCGCAGCGCCCTGAAGAATGAACTCCGGCTGCAGCCGGGTGAATGATGAGCAAGCAAGGGAAGGTTTTTATATGAATTGTTTATCCGACTCAACTATCTCAAAATATTCTTTACTCCCCGGAATAATTTTTTTATTCATTTCCTTGATACATTCTTCCGCCAGGTATTTTGTCAAGCTGTTTTTAACTGTCCTGACAATGTAGATTTCATTACCAGCGGTATCTACCATACCATTAAAGTAGTGGACTATTTTGTAATCCCGTTTTCCTTCCGGGAATAATTTCAGTTGTTCGGACATTACTATTAAATATAAAAAATGCTGCCGATAAAATACCGGCAGCAATGTTAATTTTATTTTAGCTGGTTTCTTTTCACCTGCTGGCAGGCAATTTATATGAATTCGACTACATCAAGAGGGTTTTCAGACTCTTTCAGCATCTCAAAAAGTTCTTCGAGTTCCTGACGCCTGAAATTGAGTTCCGTAAAGTGCATCTTCTCAATTTCAGTTGTGCTGGTGGTTCCGAAGATCTTCTCAATTATAGATGTCTTTAGTTGTTTGTCTGCTTTGCTTCTTGCATCACCAAGCCCGTATTTATCAAAAACAGCGCTGATCTTTTCCATTTCGATCTGCTGTCTTTGTTTCCTTTCAAAATAATCAGCATCATTGCCGGGTGTGTAATTCTGATCAAGCGTTCCCTGAGGAACTTCACCTATTGGCAGTCCTAAAATAAACCTTACTATAGGGCGGAAGTGTTTGTATTTCGGCATTTCATAGGATTTGCCGTTTATAGTGTCGCTTCTGTCTTTTAATACATAAGCAACGTTCTTCTGAGTTATTTTATTATCCTTTGTAATACCTTTCTCCAGCTGCATCCAGATATTAAGATCCGTTTCATAGGGTGTTTCTCCGGCGATTTTCATTTTGAAGCCGGATTTAACAAAGCCGCCTTTTTCCGTCACATTCCCCTGCTCGTCCGTTGTATCTTCCTCTTTGTCATACTCAAAACCGCCTCTGCCGGTAAAGACTATGTTTCCTTCAGTGTTTACGAACCTGTCTGAGAATTCCTCCTGCCAGGCCGGGAGTATTTTTCCCCAGTCGTTCAAGCGCATAAATGATCTTTTGTTTTTCTCTTTATAATCCTTCACAAATTTGTAATAGATTTTTGTGAGTGAATCTATAAACAGGAAGTCTATTTCACCGGATTTGAGATATTCAAAAGCCTGAATGATATCAGCCAGGTTTACCGTGTCTTTTACAAGTGCTTTAATCCCGGCTTTTTTGAAGATCGGGATTAAGAACCTTGAGCCTTTTTCATTATCGAGGCAGAGAATCGGTTTAGTGCATTTCATTTCTTTATAGGCACCGATAATAAACTCGGTGGCGGTCCGGGTTTTACCCGAACCCTGGAAGCCGCCGAATGATGCTTTTATAAATGAATTTTTTGCCACTAAATTACCTGCGAATTTTTCTAATGATAGTTTACCCATTTTATTCTCCTTTTTAATTATTCTTATCTTCAGCTTCAGCCAATGCACAATCCTGCTGAAAGTTATTGAACCATTCCTGGATCAAGTTCTGCTGCAGATGTGTAGGCTGGTTTAAAAGTATTTCGATAACTTCTTCATCATTTAATTTTAATGCTTTCATTACTTCGTCAAGTTCCTGCAGAGCCAGAAGCTCCGCAGGGTCATAATATTTTTTAATTAACATTTACGCCTCCTCTAATTCGAGTACTTCGGTTTGAGAAATGTCGAAAACTGTTTTGTACAGAAAAAAGGTTTCGGTTTCTTCTTCCTCGTTTTCGTCGGCTTTATTTTTTGCAGGAACAGCAATTAAATACCCGTGAGAACCTTTACTTACTATTCTGCCGGATTTCTGCCACTGCTTAAAGCCGGCAACAACAGAAAGAGGATTATCCCCAGCCTGAAAAGCCAAGCAGGCATTGATTGCGGGGGCTGAGGATATGCCCTTCAGGATTTGTGATGCCGAGCTCTCCGGCAAT
>CAVVHP010000006.1:0-68216 GCA_963748105.1 uncultured Bacteroidota bacterium
ATTTATCAGGAATAACAGGATCGAAAGATTCAAAAACGTTCAGTTCAGTTAACAGTGTATCGCGCACATTCAGGTCATAATGATATTTACCTGACCAGCGGAAAGTTTTTCCTCCTTCAACAACCTGTAGACCTTCAAGATCTATGTTGTGATCTTCAAGAAGATTGATATATTTTTTCGGAAAATCATCTCCAACCACGCCAACCATGTATGTTGGACCGGTAAAATAGCTTGAAGATAAAGAGATGTAAACTGCTGAGCCGCCAAGTGCATTTTCCACCTTGTCAAAAGGTGTTTCTACAGTATCAAGACCCAGCGACCCTACTACAAGTAAACCCAAAATTCTCTCCTGTTTAACTGATAGATTTGAATTTTAAAAATAAGTAAAATGATATTTAAAGCATAATTTCGACGAATTCCAGGAAACTAATTTCCTTAGTGACGTACTCTGTAATTACATCAACAGATTTTCTCTGTCCCGGCCACGCCAGCAGTTTTTTGGCCTCTTCAGGCTTAGCCCACCGATAATCAGAGTGTTCCCGGCTGATTGAAACGGTAGTATTTTCAGGCACTTTTGCAGCAAAAACCGGAAGTATTGAGATATAATCTCTCTCTGGCGAATAAAATGAATTTACATTCGGAGCCACCCAGAATTTCTCCGGAATCAGCCCGGTTTCCTCTTTGATTTCTCTGAGAGCAGTTTTAAACGCTGGTTCATTCTCATCAATTTTTCCCGAAACCATCTGCCATAAGCCGGGATAAATTTGTTCTTCTGATCTTTTTAACAAAAGAAATTCTATCACATTACCCTTTTCCCTGAAAATGTGGGCTTCAATTAAATTTGATTTTATTTCCATATTATTTGTCCTAAAAATATGCTCTGAATTCTGCGGTCATCGTATGAATAACTTTTCCGCTTCCCTGCCATCTACCATTATATCCAAGAGTCGATTGTAAGTTAGCACCAATTCTGTAATCGAAATTTACTCTCCAGTAATAATTTTTACCAACAAAATTTCCCTCAGTAATTTCGAAAGGTAATACATTGCCGTTATCGTTTCCGTTCAGTTCATCTCTCTGTATTTCAACTCTTAGCCTGCCTGAACCGGCAAATGAAAGATTCATTCTCAATAATTCTGAATTAAGATCCAGAACAGTTGGCACAACCGGAAAATCATCAGTGCTCCGGCCAACTTTAATTGCAAAACCTACTTCAACATTATTTTGTGGCCTGTATGAAAATTCTGTTTTAACCGAATTACTTGTTACAAGCCTTCGCCTGTTCGAAGCTGACAGCGGATTTGTTGTAAGGTTATCATTTTTATTTATAAAATCAGTCTGGTTCGAAATTTCCGGTACTAATCTTATTCTAAGTCTTACACTTCTTTCACGATTGTAAGTTCTAACAGGTCCATCATTAAACTGGTTAAGACTTTTGGTTTGCGAAAACCTGAAACGAAGTGAAAAATCGTTGCTGTTTTCAAAAAGGAAGAGATCCTGTTGAATATAATTTGAACCGCTTATGGTTTTCTGTTCGTTTTGAAAATCAGAGAAATGTAAAAAATATATTTTTTTGAAATCCTCTTCCCTGCTGTTTTCTTCAACCCGCCAGAATGTTTCTGTCGATATCGGCGCTAATATTTTACCTATTAGAGATTCCTTTTCAAAAATTTCCCCGAAGTTTATCCGCCAGTTTGTACTTGTTTTTAGATTGATCACCGGGAATAACTGTTCAGTGGGAACTGTAATTTCTATATAATCCCCTTCATACAGAGTAGGAGCAAATTCATTTTCGTCCGCTATACCGTTGTGATTAAGATCTCCCAGATATTTGTAATTTCCTGTCCCCGCCTGTACCCTTACAAACACTTTCTGCAATTTAGCTGACTTTTGCGTTGAAACTTCATAATAAATATTTCCGTTCAGAACCGGGTCCCATAATCTCAGGTTTGTCCTGGAACGAATTAAAATTGTTTCATTATTCAGGTATCCCTGTTTTTTAAAAGTTTGCGTGTAATTTTTATTACGCAGCGTTATACTTAATGTTGAGTTTACAGATCTGCTTCCATCATATGTAACATCAATTGATTTTGTTTCGGACCATGCCTGTTTAAGCATTATTCCGTTTAAGGGGAGGTAATCATTACGTAGTGAATATTTCAAAGATATATTAAACCCGCTTAACCCGACTACAGACACAAACGGGCTGATCTCATAATATTTTAGACTGCTTGAGAGCAAAGAATCAGCTGATAAGTTATTTTCTTCTTTATTTTCAGCGAGAAAATCCAAACCGGGTTTGAACTTGCCGATATAGTAGTAAGCATTTCCGTTTTGTCGTATCCAGTTACTTTTTATTGCTGAATTCCGTGAATAGACATAATCGAAATTATAATTGAGTCCGTAAGTTTTGTTGTCAGTCCACTCCAGAGTATTATTATACCTGTTTGATTTAAATTGCTCTCCTCGACTCAAAAATCCGAACGAAGAATTTATTTTCATATTTTCAACCGGCTGGTAATCGAGTTTCAATTCCCGCAGGTGTTCGTCTACACTTTGATTCTGATCAGTAATATTGTAATACCTGTCAAACTCAACCTGGTTAAATCGATCAAGAGTTGTAAAGCGGCTTTGAATAAACCTGTCTTTGTAGGAAAGTCCCGCATTTCCTAGGTTTAAACTGCCCAGAGAAATCTTCTGCGGATTAATCTGTAGATTTAGATTTGTGGCAGCTCCAAAATTATCGTTGTTATCTTTTGTTGAAAACCTGTTTTTGTCCCATAAACTTCCGGCAAATTCAAAACTGATGCTTATATCATCATTCGGAGTGAAATCAAGGACAAGATTTCCAAATTGCTTTAACTCCGGCAAAGGCAGAAAAATAACCGGTGAGTAGTTTCCCTGCCCGATGCCTACCCACGTATAATTTCCGAGGCTTTCTTTTGAATAGTCGCCGTTTCCTACTCCTACAAAACTAAATGAAACATTGTAAAGAGCTGTGGAATCGCCGGGATTATATTTATAATAAGTATAATTATTTCCGTTGATCAGTGTATCAACTTTAATATAAATTCCCTGGATTTTCCCGGTTGCTGAATCGGGAGGAGCTATTGATACACCGCTTTTTGTTGCTTTGTTTCTGTCGTCTCCCGCATTCTTCAAAATATTTATATCTGATTGAGAAAGTGAAATATCTATCGGTGCATTTTCGTCATCGCCTTCTCTCATATACTGAAATTTTATGCCGAATTTATCATTGAACAATCTCGACTCAACACCGGCGGCTAAAAAATTTCTCTGGTATCGCCTGTCAGTGTATTCAAAATCTACTGAGATTCTGCTGGCTGATGTGATTAACCTATTCGGTGTAAAAGTTATTTCCGCATTGGAATATTCAATCACATAATCATTTCTTTCTCCCCTTTTCATTTCAACGCCGTCAACGTAAACTTTTTCAGTACCCGCTATAATTATAATATCCGGTTCACCGTTTTTCCCGGATAACCTGTACGGGCCCTGGACTCCATCCTGGCCTAAAAATTTATTTGTGTTAAACTGTCCTTTAGAACTTGCGAGAGAAAAATACGCTCTTTGATCTGCGTAATTATATTCTCCCATCAGTCCCTGCAATTTCCTGTTTATCACACCGAATTCGCCAATCCGTTTATCGAGATAATAATCACCGAAAGTTCCGGTAGCACGCGGATGTTTTATCTGGATGAATACTTTGTCCAGTTCATCCAGTTTTTCCGTGTTGCCTTCGGGTTGAATGGGAGCATTTTCATCCGTCAATGCGGCAACAAGTTCAATTTCATCGGAAAGTCTGCCGGAAAGCTGAAGCCTGAATCCACTGTTTAATGAAAAATCTTTATTTGTGCCGATTGTAAATCCGCGCACCAGTGTTCCGCTTCTTTCAATTCCGCTGCCGAAAATAGATTCAGCCGTGAACTTTTCGCTTTCTTTTTTAACAACTTGTATCGTGTCCTTCCTTTCCTCATCGTAGCGGGTAACCAGAGATCTTAATTTGTATTCTTTTTTTAGCGAAAGACGAATTGTCTGGTAGGAAATTATTAAAGTATCAAAAGCCGAATATTTTAATAAATCAGAAAGAGAGAACTCCCCTTTTGAATAAGATATTTCATAATCATTTTTTGATAAATGTTTTCCCGCAAGAGTAATGTTTTCAGAAAATGGGATAATTGAGATAGCTGAAATATTATAATTATTGTTGAAATTAATTGACAGTGTGTCCGAAACATTTTCCAGGTAATACTTCGATTGTGCAGAAACTCCGATCTGCAGACAGAACAAAGCTAAAATTATAAATGAGATTTTTGTTTTGAAATTCAAACGCCGCCGGTTATATATTTTTACATTGCTTTGAGTAGAAATCCTGATTCCGGATAATATTTCATATCATAAAGATAATATCTAAAAATTCGGAATTTGCCTAAAATCTACAGAATTTTTATATAGAAAATCGTGCTAATTTTGTTATTTTTGAATGACAAATTTAAGCCTAAAACTTTAGAAAGTTTATATGATCAAGAAAATACGGGAGGCGGCAAAAAAGAGAATTCTCTATTCCCCGCATGCTCTTACACAGTCTACCAGCCCCGAGAGAATGATTGGTCCCGCAGAACTAAGAAGCACAATTGAAAACGGGGAAATTATTGAAGACTATCCCTACGATGACCGTGGACATACTGTTTTAATTTCGGGTAAGAGTTCGGGCGAACGTGTTGTTCACGTTGTATGCGTACCAACTGATTTTTACCTAATGATTATTACAGCGTACATTCCTTCTGATGACAAATGGAGTTCCGATTTCAGAAACCGGGAGGATATATGGTCTGCATAAAATGTTATAATGATACGGAAAGAAAATTCACGCCCTTCACAATAAAACGCGCTGGTTATGGGTTAACATTTAAGGAAGTGCCCGCGTGGATTTGCCCCGTCTGTGAATACACTTACTTTGAAGAATCTGATGTGGAAATTCTACACACCACTATTAAAACACTCGATGAAAATTCCCGGAAATTAAAAGATGCCATTGTTTACTGGCCTGAAACTTTAAAGTAGAATGGTTTAAAATTTTATACTAACGAGACAAAAAAATCCATGTAAATACTTTTGAGTCCCTGCGGGGAAACATAATAATTTATAGATTTATTTTTTATTCGTGTCTAAGCGCTTCAATCGGGTCCATATTTGCAGCTTTGTAAGCGGGATATGTACCGAAGACAACTCCAACAAAAACACAGAGCCCCAGGCCGATTGCAACCCAGTCATAAGGTATTGCAGATTTGGCTTTTAGAAAACTTCCCGCAAAATTGCCTATTCCTACGCCGAGCAAAATACCAATTACACCACCGACAAGACAAAGCGCAATTGCCTCAATCAGGAACTGTGTGAGAATATTTTTCCGTTTTGCCCCTACGGCTTTTCTAATTCCAATTTCCCTGGTTCTTTCTGTAACCGAGACGAGCATAATATTCATAATTCCAACACCAGCTGCAAGCAGTGCAATAATTGAAACAACCAGCGCGCCAATTTTAATTCCGCCGGTAATATTATTAATCTGTCCAATTAAAGATTCGTTGCTAAAAATTTCAAAATCGTTATCCTCACCGGGAGCAACTTTTCTTATTGTTCTTAAATAACCAATTGTCTCTTCAATTAATCTGGAATAATCCTCTTTGCTCTTTGCCATAACCATTATGTTTACGCTTGTATGGTACTTTCCGTAAAAAGACTGGAAAGTTGTAATTGGCATAACGACAAGATTATCCTGACTGTCTCCGAACATTGCCGGCCTTGGTTCCAGCACACCAATAACTCTTAACGGATGTCCGTCAACTTTTACAGTTTGTCCAACAGGATTTATACTAGGGAAAAGTTTATCAACCACGTCTTTTCCCAGCACACAAACGTACCCGGAATTTTCTACATCATTAGGCCTTAACCCTCTACCGTATGCGGGGATCCAGTTGTTGGTTTTTAAACCTCCAACTGTTTCCCCATACACTCTTATATTCGGATTGGTTTCAACATTTCCGTATTTAACAACTTTTCCGCCGTGCCTTTGTTCAGCGGCAACTTCTTCGGCTCCCTTTAGCAAATCTTTCAATCTATTGTACTGTTCCAATGTTATATCCTGCCTGTTCCTATATTTATGCCTGTCACGATGACCGCCCACTCTGAATGCAGGATATTTTTGAACCTGGAAAGTATCTTGCGCAAGATCAGACAAACCGCCTTCTATACTTGCCTGAAGCATAGTGATAATGGTCATAATAACAATAATAGAAAATATACCGACTACTACACCCAACACAGTTAATAGTGTTCTTAGCCTGTTCCCTTTAATTGATTGGAAAGATATCTGAAGAATTTCGAATAGTTTCATTTTACCGCCTGTATTATCCCTATGGTTTTCATATTAGCATTTAAAATAATAGAAATGTTTTCCACTTCAAACAAAAAAGTGATGAATAAATGTTAACCGGAGTTAGACAATAATAAACTATAAAAAGTTTAAACTTTATAATTTATTCATACCTGAATGTTTCTATGGATCGAGATTTGCAACATTGTAAGCCTGGCAGGCCAATCATTATCTAAATAATAAAATCCCTATTCGTAATGCAGGGCTTCAATCGGATCAAGATTAGCCGCTTTGTAAGCCGGGTATGTGCCAAAAAGAACACCGACAAAGACACAGAGACCAAGGCCTATCGCAACCCAGTCATAAGGAATTGCCGTATCTGCATTAAGAAAAGTCCCAGCCATATTCCCAATACCAATTCCAAGAAAAATTCCGACAATTCCGCCAATTATACATAGGAAGATTGATTCAACCAGGAACTGGTAAAGAATATTTTTCTTTTTGGCACCAACCGCTTTTCTTATTCCAATTTCTCTTGTTCTTTCTGTAACTGAAACCAGCATAATATTCATTATGCCAACACCTGCAGCAAGTAAAGCTATTACTGAAACTACCATTGCCCCGATCTTAACTCCGCTGGTAATATCAGCAATCTGGCCAATAAGGGACTCGTTGCTGAAAATTTCAAAATCGTTTTCTTTGCCTGGAGGAACTTTTCTTATTGTTCTCATATAACCAATTGTTGATTCAATCAGCCTGTCATAATCTTTATCGCTGTATGACATAATCGTAATATCCACGCTGCTGTTCTTACCACCATACATAGAATGAAAAGTTGAAATCGGGATGGCCAGGTAATTATCAAAACTCTGTCCGAAAAATTCCGGTCGTTTACCAAATGCGCCAATTACGCGGAGGGGTTTACCGCTGACGGAAACTGTTAGTCCGACGGGGTCTATACTCGGGAAAAGTTTTTCAACAACATCCGGCCCCAACAAGCAGACATCAGCAGAATAATTAACATCGTTCTGATTAATCTCTCTACCACTATCTATAGTAAGGTTTGCTGTTCTCATTACACCTGCTGTAATTCCACTTATGTAAATATTCGGATTGGTTTCTTTGTTACCATATTTTACAACTATACCACCTCGCGCTTTATCTGCGCCCATATATTTTGCGTCTTTTAATAAATCCTGAAGTCTGTAAAATTCATCTAGAGTAATGTCCTTCCTATTCCTGTATTGTTGACGCGCATTATGTCCGCCTGTATTTATAGCCGGATATTTTTGAATCTGGAAGCTGTTTTTACTCAGGAAAGAAATTCCGTTATCGATTGTAGATTGTAGCATTGTGATAATTGTCATAATTACAATTATTGAAAAAATTCCAACCACTATGCCAAGCATTGTAAGAAGCGTTCTGAGTTTATTTGATTTTATGGATTGAATGGACTGAGTTATAATTTCCAGGATATTCATAATTGCTGATCCCCTTTAAGATTATTAACAGGAATAATCTATTTCCACAAATGATTTAATTCTATTAAATAAGATAATGAAGTATAAATAAAAATACCCGTCTAAAATTGACGGGCATTTATTTAATAATTCCTTATCCCAATAATTTATTCATATCTTAATGCTTCAATCGGATCGAGATTGGATGCTTTGTAAGCCGGGTATGTGCCGAATGCAATTCCGACAAATACGCATAAAGATAATCCTATTGCTACCCAATCATATGGAATGGCTGATTGAGCATTTAAAAAGCTTCCGGCGATATTTCCGATTCCCACACCGAGCATTATTCCAATCATGCCGCCAAACAGGCAGAGCATTATCGCTTCAAAAAGAAACTGGTTCATAATATTAGATTTCTTTGCGCCAATTGCTTTTCTTATTCCTATTTCCCGTGTTCTCTCGGTAACCGAAACGAGCATAATATTCATTATACCGATACCGGCAGCAAGCAATGCGATAATTGACACAACCATGGCACCAATTTTTACACCCGATGTAATACCGTTTATCTGGTTCATTACTGTTTCATTGCTGAAAATTTCAAAGTCGTTATCTTTGCCCGGTTCATTCTTTCTGATAGTCCTAAGGTATCCAATAGCAGACTCAATAACATCGTTGTAATCTTCTTTGGATTTAGACATCACCATTATGTTTACACTGTAACTATACTTTCCATACATCGACTGGAAAGTAGTAATAGGAGTAATTACATAATTATCACGGCTGTTACCGAACATCTGGGGCTGTTTTTCAAGCACCCCAATTACTCTCATCGGCCGGCCGTCAACTTTTACAGTCTGCCCGATTGGATTTATACTTGCAAATAATTTATCAACAACATCCTGCCCTATTATACAAACATTATTTGATCGATCAACGTCTGTCTGCATAAAGTCACGGCCATATTCAACATTCCAGTTATTTGTTTTTACACCGCCGAGTGTTTCACCGGCTAACTGAATATTAGGATTTGTTTCAATGTTGCCGTATTTAATAATAACTCCGCCATGCCATTGTTCAGCACCCATATAGAGCACTTTATCCTTCATATTCTCTTCGAGCCTGTAGTATTCTTCCAGTGTGAGATCTTTCCTGTTTCTATATTTATTTCTCCAGCCGGGACCGCCACCGCCGTTTTGTGGATATTTCTGAATCTGGAAAGTATTTTTATTCAGCTGGGCAACACCGTTTTCAATACTTTTCTGAAGCATGGTTATAATCGTCATAATTACGATTATAGAAAATATCCCCACCACAACTCCCAGAACTGTTAACATAGTTCTCAGTTTATTGTTTTGAATAGACTGAACCGACATTGAAAAAATCTGGCTTAATTTCATTATTCGTACCTCAACGCTTCAACCGGATCCATTTTTGCAGCAGTATAAGCAGGCGCAAATCCTGCAGCAACTCCGGTTATTAATGAAACAATTATTGCTATAACAACGGCGCTGTATTCCACTGAAGTAGGTATAAACTGATTGACTATCATACTAAGTATAATCGCAAGTATAAGCCCTATAAATCCTCCCATTAAACAAATTGCGGAAGATTCCAGGATAAACTGGGCAAGTATTGTTCTTCTTTTTGCACCGATAGCCTTCCTTAATCCTATTTCTTTTGTTCTTTCCCTAACGGAAACAAACATAATATTCATGATTCCGATGGCACCGACAAACAATGAAAGTCCGGTAATAAATAAACCCGCAATCTGAATAACTCCAACAACAGAATTAAAATTCTGCATAAGCGCTTCCTGCTGATTTATTGAAAAATCATCCTCCTCATTATATTTCAATCCCCTTACCTTTCTCATAACACCGTCTGCTTCGTCCTTGGTTATGGCAACAGTGGCCGGACTTGAAGCACGCACATTTATTGTAATGCTGTTACTGCGTCTGCTCATAAAATATTTAAATACACAACCGATCGGAATAAAAACCTGGTTATCAGGATTGAACGGGCCAAGTATAAAACTTCCCTGTTCAGCAAGTACACCTACAACTTTAAAGTTTTCATTACCAATCTTTATTTCTTTATCCAAGGCATCTCCCCGCGGGAAAAGATTTTTAGCAATCTCACTTCCAAGCACAGCCACGTTTCTTGAAGATTTGCTTTCGATATCAGAATAAAATCGACCAAGATCAAACGTGAAATTTGTTGTTTTTACATAATCTGCATTTGAGCCAGTCAGGAATACACTTTCAACTGTTCTGTCCTGATACTTTACAGTTTTGTTACTGTTTACCACCGGAGCAACTGCAAGAGGTGTTTTAGCTAATTCCTTAAACTTTTCATAATCTTCCATTGTGATATTGTCTCTGTTCCTTATCTTCCACCATTCTGTGTTGTTAAACCATGCCCATTTACTTATATAAAGAACATCTGATCCAAGCGAGCTGATTCCTTGTTGAAAGGAATTATTAATCCCTTTTATCGCCGTCGTCATCAGTACAACCGATGTAATACCAATTACAATGCCAAGCATTGTAAGAATCGATCTTACTTTATTGGACCGGATTGCACGCAAGGCAATTAACAATCCTTCTTTAAGTTCAAACAAAAATATTTCCATTTTTTACTCTTTTAATTATTAGAGTTTTTACAGTTACCTTTATTCCAATAACTTATACAACTGCAGTTCTTGGCTTAGGTATAAACCTTTTTTCCACACCTTTGTCGGATTCTACCAAGCCATCCTTTAGCCTTATGATTCTCGCAGCGTGTTCTGCTATATATTCTTCGTGAGTTACCAGGATTATAGTATTCCCTTTTTCATATATTTCATTAAAGAGAATCATAATTTCCTCGCCTGTTTTCGAATCAAGGTTTCCTGTTGGTTCATCAGCCAGAATTATAGATGGCTTTGTTACAATTGCTCTTGCAACTGCAACTCTCTGCCTCTGTCCGCCGGAAAGTTCATTAGGTTTATGGTCCATCCGGTCCTTCAATCCAACATCTATAAGCGCCTGCTCGGCTCTCTCACGTCTTTCCGCTGATGCGATACCGGCGTAAATTAAAGGCAGTTCAACATTGTGGATTGCGTTGGAACGAGAAAGCAGGTTGAATGTCTGAAAAACAAATCCTATTTCTTTGTTTCTAATTTTTGCAAGGTCGTTATCTGTCATCTCACTTACACTCTTCCCGGTAAAATCATATTTACCAGAAGTTGGTGTATCGAGACAACCGAGCATATTCATAAGCGTAGATTTTCCTGATCCTGACGGACCCATAATAGCTACATATTCATTTTTGTCAATCTTTAAAGAGACATCCCGCAAAGCATGAACCTGCTCAGAACCAACCTCATAAATTTTAGCTATATGTTCTATATTAATAATGTTCATCTTTAATTCCGTTTATTTATTTTCTGGTTGTAAAGCTTTACCCTTTTTTTCCACCATGACAGTGCTGCCTTGGTGAAGTTCTCTTGAAATTGCCCTGTAACTTCCGGTTACAACCTGTTCATCGCCTGTTAAACCTGATTTAATCTGGATATAATTATCATCACTTATTCCGGTTGTAACGTCAGCCATTTTTGCTTTACCATCTTTTACCAGAAATACTATTTCTTTTGGTTTCGTGCTTTCTTTTTTCTTGACAGGAGCTCCTTCTTCCTGGGAGTTTCCTGCACCCGGCATCGTATCGCCCGGTGTTCTTGCCGTAACACTTTGAATCGGCACGCTCCAAACGTCTTTAATTCTTGCCGTCTCAATTTTTGCATTACAGGACATTCCCGGTCTTAAATTCGGGTCGGTATCGATTAACTTAATTTTAACTTCAAAGTTAACAACCTGGTCCTGTGTGCCTGTACCGGTAGCCTGTGCGCTGTTCCCGATTTGTTTTACTGTTCCTCTGAATTCCCTGTCGCCGAAAGCATCAACCTTTACTCTTGCTGTATCTCCGACAGAAATAAGCACAACATCATTTTCGTCAACGTCTACAACTGCTTCAATGTTATTAAGATCGGATACGGTCATAATATTTGTACCCTGGGTAAAATTACTACCAAGTACTCTTTCCCCGAGTTCCATATTAAGCTGAGTTATAATTCCTTTCATAGGGGAATAAATAGTCGTTTTTCTCAGGTTATCCTTCTGAACCTTAAGAGCTGCTTCTGTCTGGTCGACATTAGCCTGCGCTCCTTCATAAGCTGCTTTTGCAGAAAGATAGGAACTTCTTGAAGTTTCCAGTTCCGAGTCGCTGGAAAGTTTTTTCGCGTGCATTTCTTTTATCCTGTCATAATCCGCTGAAAGACGATCAAGATCGGCTTTTCTCATATTCATAGTTGCCTTTGCGTTTGCAAGATTTGCTTCAGATTGCTGAACCTGCGCAATGTACGCATCCTGTCTTATTTTTAACAGAAGGTCACCTTTATTTACCATCTCTCCTTCTTTCACCGGAAGTGAGACAATCTCACCACTAACTTCCGGAGTTATAACAACCTTAAATTCAGGGTTGATTGTACCTGTAGCAGAAACCGTCTGGGTTATATTTCTTTTAATAACCTTTTCAACCTGTACAGCCACTATGTCATCTTTGCTTCCACCAACAAAAGCTATTATAATCAGCGCGATTACCAATATGCCTATACCGCCGAATATATATAATTTCTTTTTCGATTTTTGTTTCCCGTTAGCCATTGAATTAACTCCTATTATTAAATATTATTCAAATTTCTTATAGTCTAAGACACCAAGGTAATACTTCAATTGCTCGCTGAGCTGAGCATAATTGAATTGTGCATTGATATAATTTGTTTTGGCCGTTTGAAGATCTGAATTAGCTATCAAAACATTCAATAATGTACTTGAACCCAGTGAATACCTGCTCTCTTCAATCTTCCTGTTTTCTTCTGCAGCAGTAACGTTTCTTTTATTAACTTCAAGACTCTTTTGTGAAGCCTGCAGATCCAGAAAAGTCTTCTGAATATTTTGTTTTATGGTCCTTTCAAGGTCATCAACCGCGAGAGCGCTGTTTTTTTCCTGCACTTCAGCTATCTGTACCTGGTTTGAAACTCTGAAACCTGAGAAAATCGGGATATTGATACTCAGCCGTGCGCTATATGTTTTTGAATCCTGGATTTTACTGATTTCGTTAGCATTTAAGCTATAGCTGGCCGAACCTGTTATACTCGGCAAATGACCGGCTCTTGCAATTGTAACTCCGCTCTGGGTTGCTTCCAGATCAAGTTGCGCACTTTTATAATCCGGTCTGGTTTCCATTGCCTGCTTTACAAGATCGGATATATTTGTGAAATCTTTTGTAAAGTCCATTTGGGTTGCCATTGAATCTGAGAAAGGATCCACATACTGATAGGTATCAAGGACATCTAAATTAAGGTAGCTTAATAAATTACTTTTCGCAGTTTCCAGGTTATTTTTTGCCTGGATAAGAGCAAGTTCAGCATTACCTGCCTTTACCTGCTGTGCATAAACATCTGCAAGCGTAACAGCACCAAGTTTATTTCTTTCATGTTATGGTCTCCAGGTTTCTCTGGTTCCACTTCATATTTTCTTCATTAACTTTTACAAGTTGATCGTTTGTAATAACAGCATAGTAAAGACTAACAGTCTGAAAAACTATGTCCTGTTTTACTCTTTCTAATTTGAGTCTTGATGATTCAAGATTATCCTTACTTTGCGAAAGCGAGGCAAAGTTAGCCAGACCATCAAATAATGTAACCGAGGTATTTAAACCGGCATTATAATTTCGGCTTTCAGATGTCTGCGGCGGAAAATTAAAAACCGAACCTCCTACATTTCTAAGGCCTCCTGCATCTTCCGACCTGTTCCAGTTCCAGCCGCCGTTTGCGCTTAATGAAGGCATAAAGTTTCCATATGCTACTTTTACGCCGGACTCTGCGACATCAAGATTATTCATTGATCTTTGTAATGTAGTATTTTTCTGTAATGCTATGTTTACCGCCTGATCGAGCGTTAGTGTTTTATCCTGCCCGAACGAAAATGCAGTAATGAGCAGTACACACAATAGACTAATTAAGCTTCGCATCTTTTCTCCGTAATTAAATTGTTTTTTATTCCTGATTTTTAGGTCGTTTATTAAAGTAAAAAGGTTACTTAATTCCAAAATGTAAAAATGATTATTCTTATCGTCCTTCTTTAAATTCTGGATCAAAAATACCATTTAATTCCACCCTGTAGGTTTTTTAAGTACGAACGGTAGAATAATTACATATTCGGTCTTTAATAACCTTCTATTACAGACTATTTGACAATCATTTTATAGATTTGGTTTTATGGTATGTCGGAAAATAATATTTCGCAGGCATTTAGGGTTAATCCTGCCCTAAATAATCGTCTTTAATTTTTAAGAGATATTGATATGCTTCTTCAAAATTATTACTAATCCTGCCATCCAGAATAGCGTTTTCTATGGCAGTCTTAATTTCCCCCACTTTCTTAGAGGGTTTCAGATTACAAACCTTCATAATTTCTTCGCCCCGGACCGGTGACTGGAAAGCTCTGAGTTTATCCTTCTCCTCAACTTCCCAGACTTTCTTCATAACGTTTTCATAATTCTGAAGATATTTAGCAACCTTAGCTTCATTTTTGCTTGTAATATCTGCACGGCAAAGCGTTATGAGATCTTCAAGATCCTCTCCCGCATTGACTATAAATCTTCTAATAGCTGAATCTGTTACTTCTTCTTTCGCAAGAGCAATCGGGCGCAAATGTAGTCTGACAAGCTTCTGAATATATTCAAGTTTATTCATAGGCAGTTTCAATCTTTTGGAAATACCTTTCATCATCCGGGCGCCTAGTTCCTCGTGTCCGTGAAATGTCCAACCAACACCGTCAACAAATCTTTTGGTATGAGGTTTGGCTATATCGTGTACAAGGGCAGCAAATCTCAACCAGACATCATCCGTAGCTTTTGAAATATTGTCAATTACTTTGCAGGTATGTATAAAAACTTCTTTATGATGAAAGTCTTTTCTTTGCTCAACTCCTGCAAGATTTGCAACTTCAGGGAAAATAATTTCCATTACACCAGTTTTCTGAAGAAGTTTTAGCCCGATTGAAGGGATAGGAGCTTTTAGTATTTTCAGAAATTCATCGGTTATTCTTTCCTGCGAAACTATCTTTAATCTTTCTCTTAATTTATTTGCTGCGTTCAGGATACTTTCATCAACCTTAAAATTAAGCTGTGCAGCAAAACGGAATGCCCTCAAGATTCTGAGTGGATCATCGTCAAAAGTAATTTCTGGATTTATCGGAGTTTTAATAATTTTATTTTCAATGTCAGCCAGTCCATCGAATTTATCGAATAATTTTCCGAAAGACTTTTTATTTATTGATACCGCGAGCGTATTGATTGTAAAATCTCTTCTGTCAATATCATCATCAAAAGTACCTGCCTCAACATCCGGTTTCCGGCTTTCCCTGCTGTATGATTCTTTTCTCGCTCCTACAAATTCAAGATCGTAATCGTTGTGCTTAAAATGAGCAGTCCCAAAATTTTTAAAAATTGATATTTTACTGATGCCAAGCTTTTTAGCAAATTCCGAAGCAAAACCAGGCCCATCTACGATAACAAGAAAATCAATTTCGTTTTTTTCACGTTTTAATATTAAATCGCGCACAAATCCGCCAACAATGTAAACTTCACAGCCCATCGATTCAGCAACTATCGAAGCGGTCTCCAAAAATGGATATTCTTTTAATTTTTTATTAAAATTCATTTATATAATCGAAAAGTAAGATTATAAAGATAAAGAATTTTATGAGAAAGTATTAAGCAAGGAAGACTAAATTTTCAAACTAATATCATCAGTTTCATCTACTAACATTGGTTTTCTTCCCATTAGAACGGCCAGGGGTTTCAAAGGTTCAATATTACTAAAAATAATTTTCATCGCGGCTGCAATCGGTACTGAAAGAAACATTCCAACTATTCCCCATATCCATCCCCAGAAGATCAGTGAGAACAAAACAAAGACAGTACTCAGGTCCATCTGTCTTCCGAGAAAATGAGGCTCAACCATATTCCCAATTATATTTTGATTTAATGTAAGCAAAATTGCCATTGATATAGAAGTAAAGCCAAATCCGTATTCAATTAACGCTATGAGAATTGGGAATATTGAAATTAGGATTGATCCAATATTTGGAATAAAATTGAAAAGGAATGTCAGTATTCCCCATGCAATCGGGAAATCAATGCCATAAGCCCAGAGAATAATTGTAACAATAAATGCTGTTACTATGCTGGTAATGGTTTTTACAAGCAAGTAGGATTGTAACTGTTTATTTATACTACCAAGAATTTTAGATATAACGGAATCCTTATTTGCAAATGCCACTCTTACTTTAGCTTCAAATTTATCTTTGCCAAGGATCATAAATATCCAAAACAAAAGAGAAATAAATAAATTGCTAATTAAAGCCGAAAGTGAATTAAAGATATTCTGGATAATGCCCGCTTTGAAACAATCCCTGGAAAATAGATCCGGCATCAAAATTTTCAATGTTCAAATTCAACATATGTCCAAATTCTTTTGCAGTAATGTTGAATGGCGCAAGCATACTCTCAAGAAAATCCATTAGCTTTGTTGCATAAACCTGTATCCTGCTTGTAAAAAGTCCGTAGTTTGAAGCAAGAAGCAGACCCATTAGATAATAAATTCCAAACATTGCTATAAGCAGTAACGTAAGTGTTACCCAGCGTGGAATTTTATATTTTGAAAAATATTGGAGTACGGGATAAAAAAGATAGGTCATAAAAATTGCGATCGTAACAGGGATCAGAATTTCCTTCAAGGCCATTAATATATAAACAAATATCACAAATGATATAAACCCAAGGAGATAGGTTAATACAGCTAAACTTTTTGAATCCGTCCCCGAGGAATTTGTCATATATTAATCTGAATTATTTATTTTCAAATTTTTAAGTAACCAGGCATTATTATAATCAATCCAGACTGATTTATCAAAATTTCTTTGAAGAATTTTATTGAAGTTTTCATCAATTTGATAACCCCTGGCAAGAGCAGCCATTTCCTTAGCAGTCGTAAAATCTGAATTCTTCATCATATATTCTGATAATTTGTAAATGGCATAACTACTTTCATAGGTATCGGTCTCAAATTCTCTCTTAAAAATAGAGATGAAATTTTTATAGGGTATCTTTAATTTTTCGGCAAGATTAATTAACACGGGGAATGAACTGTATAAATATTTTTCAGTGTTAATATTTATTAGAATATTAAATTTCGAAGCATCATCCGCACTTAAATATTTATAAAGTAAGCCCTTCTGCTTTGAAAAAGACAACCTCAGGGATGATAAATCACGAAGAGCCCTGTTAGGCTTTTGTTCTGAAATAACGTTGTAAAGAGAATCTGCAATTTCGCTGCTTCCGGAAAGCACATAGTTATCAGCAAGTTTAAGTTCCAGATTATAATAATATGCTGTGTTTGAAAATTTATTAATCCATTTGGCAAGTAATTCAGATGCTAGTCTATTCTTTTCCTGAGCTGAATAATTTTCAGACAAACCGATTACTGCTGAGTAATTTGCTGTCCTGCTTAAAATTTCATTAAAGATTTTTTCAGATTTTGGATACTCTCTTTGTACATAAGCGTCCCATCCATCTTTAAGTCTGTCAGCGATATACCTTGGACAAACCTTCTGGAAAATAGTCTGGCGACCAAAGTAATAGTATGCCTTTTCTTTTGCTGCACTAATATTATAATTTTTCAAATAGTTGTAATATTTGCCCGCAATTGAAGAAAGTTTTTCACCATATATCTTTTCAAAATTCATATTGGAATAATATTTAGCATATTTTTCTATCCCATAATTATCTATTAAATATTTTGAAAAAGAACCCGCATAGATATAAGAGATGGAAGAAACCTTCCCGAAAAAATTTAACCCGCTAAAAAGGTTTTCAATTTTAATCTTGAAACCATTTTTATAAGCCAGGGCAGCCATATAATCGATCGTGTTATCACCGTAATATGGATCCGCTGCAACCGCAATTCCTTCAATTAAAGCTGGGTTAAAATTATCAGCAACTTTTAGGATTCCTGTTCCATACTTTGCGGAAAAAACGTGTGCTAATTCGTGGCGTAATGTCTGGTCGTAACTGCCAACAGAGATATAGATCTGGTTAAGCCACGGTTTTGCAACGTCAGCATTTGCAGAACCGAAGTACTCCCCTTTCTGATAACTGCCAGCAAAGACATATGAAGTAATTTTTTCTTCCGGATTATAGCCAAAGAAGCGCTTTAAATTTTGGTACTGGTACTCATGTTCAAGTGTTATTTCTTTTGCTCTTGTATCCGACAAATTGGCTGGATAATAGATCTTAAAATGATCTGTAACTACTTCTTTTGACAAAACATTTTGAAGTCTGGAATTTGTGGTAGAATAACCGAAATAAGGTGACGAGAAAATAAAAACTACTGGTATTAGAAAAATCGTAAAAAATGATATTTTTTTATTCACTCCTGAATTACCCGAATATACAGTCCAGGATAGGAAAGCAATTATGAAGAAATAAACAACGTTTGCAATCCTGTAAGTAATTATTTTTGTGCTAATCCTGATGCCTTCATCGTAAATGGTCCCCGGGAAATACCCGAAAACGGCATTAAGAAAATAAACCTGAGGATTAAAATAAAATTCAAATAGAGATATTAGGACAATAAGAATAACAAGAGCTAAAAAGGTAATTGCTCTAAATTTATTAACAAAAGCGATGCAAAATAAACCTAAAGAATAGCCTATGAACACGGATGGTAATGTGAAAACAAGATAAAAAATAAGCCCTTCTTTCAATGAACACATCATTGCAAAAAATGAGTGGGTAACTGAAATTACCAGAGGCAAAATTATAAAAATGAGAAAAGCTTTATACGGAATTGGAAATATATAACTTTTAGGAAAGGTTCTTTTAGTAATATATCCAATAGAAAAAATGCCGGAGACAATAACCAGCAGAATTGAATTCGCAATCGAATATTCAAAGCCCGGCATATTTAATAGCGGCAGTCTTAGAAAGAAAATATTGACAATAAGAATGACAGCAAGGTAAACCGATACTTTATTATAGCCGGTAAATATTTTTTTTGCTGATGTCACAATTTAATATTCTTTCCCTTCTACTCGTTCGATGTCAGCACCTAACGCTCTTAATTTTTCTTCAATTCTCTGATAACCACGGTCAAGATGGTAAACACGTAGAACTTCAGTAGTACCTTCGGCAGCTAATCCGGCCAGCACAAGACTTGCACTCGCTCTTAAGTCTGTTGACATAACCTTTGCACCCTTCAATTTTTTAACACCTTTAATAACCGCAGAATTATCTTTTACAGATATGCTTGCTCCCAATCTTTCAAGTTCGGGAACATGACTAAATCTATCAAGATAGATTGTATCAGTTACTGTAGAAACTCCATTTGCTAATGACATATATGCAATCCATTGGGCCTGCATATCTGTCGGATAGCCGGGGAAAATTGAAGTAGTTACATCTGTTGGTATTATTGAATTTTTACTTGCACTAAGTTCTATTATCTTATTATTTTTTATAATGTTACAGCCACTATTCTCAAGTTTTATCAGAACTGCTTCAAGATATTGATCCGTAATACCGCTTATCTTGATATTTCCACCAGTAATCGCTCCTGCAATCAACATCGTCCCGGCTTCTATTCTATCAGGTACTGTTTCAATCTCTGAATGGAATAACTGGTCCACTCCTTCAACAGTAATTGTTGAGGTACCAATTCCTTCAATATGTGCTCCCATTTTAACAAGTAAGTTTGCAAGATTTGAGATCTCGGGTTCCCTCGCGGCATTATTGATAATAGTAGTTCCATTCGCAAGAGCAGCAGCCATCATTACATTACCGGTTGCTCCAACCGAAGAGATATCAAAATTAATTTTGGCCCCGGTCAGCTTTTTAGTTTTTGCAATAATATATCCCTCGGAAAGCTCAATCTCCGCACCCATCTTTTTTAAGCTTTCAATATGCAGATTTATTGGCCTTGGTCCCCAAGCACAACCACCCGGCAATGATACTTTAGCATAACCAAATTTTGATAACAATGGGCCAAGTACATAAACAGAAGCACGCATTTTTTTGACATGCTCATAAGGAGCATCCTGACTGATAATTTTGGAGGTATCCAGTTCAAGTTTGTGGTTTTCAAATGAATATTCCACACCCAGGTGCTTTAATAGCTTTAACATAGTGTAGATATCATTTAATTCAGGTGTATTATGTAATACCGATTTTCCGGAAGCGAGCAGGGTTGCCGGCATAAGTGCGAGTGAAGCATTTTTGGCTCCATTTATTTTTACACCACCTGATAGCTTTTTACCACCCCTGATAATAAATTTGTCCAAGATACCTCTTTCATCAATAATTGGAAATTGAAAATATGCGTTTATTGCGCAGGAAACTTAAATATTAAGGAAAGGAAAAGCAATTCTGTTAATTTTGGCTGGCTAATATTGTCCCATTAAATCCGACTATGATTACTTTTCTTGAAGGAAGCACAGCAATATTTGTTAGAGCACCAAACTTTCCGCTTGCTGTTGTTTGCCAGGTTTCACCTGAATCTTTTGTAATCAGAATTTCACCTTTACTACCTGTAATAATTCCATTTTGTTTATCAAGAAATGCTACAGAATACAGTTTCGAAAAAATATTAGCCGTTACCATATCCCAGCTGCTACCGCCATCTGTGGTTCTGTAAATCTCACCACCTCCACCAACGATAATCCCATTTTTTTCATCAGCAAAAGAAACACTGCTAAGATATACATCACTAATTTTATTCTGCTTGGTCCAGCTAACTCCCTGGTCAGTTGTTTTAAGTAACTCACCATTCCACCCAACAGCAAATCCGGTAGATGCAGAGGAAAAAGTAATACCAAACAGTAATTGATGAGAAGGGGATAAAACCCTTTTCCAAGTATCTCCGCCGTCACTAGTTCTAATAATTAAACCATTTCCTCCAACTGCAAACCCAGTTTTAGTGCCGGGGAAAAAATAAACACCAAATAACGATTCTCTCACATCAGCCTTAATATTTTGCCATGTAGCTCCCCTATCATTCGTGCGGAGAATTGTGCCATTCTCGCCTACAATAAGTCCGTTTTCCTCATCTTGGAAACTTACAGCATATAGAGTTATACCTGCATCTACAGCGCTTATCCGATGCCAATCTGCTCCCCCGTTTTCTGTTTTCAGAATAGTAGAATTTTTTCCACATGCGAATCCCAGAGAATCATTAAGGAAGAAAACGGAATTCAGATCATTTTCTGTATGAGCACTTATAGAATTCCACCTTGTCCTGATAAGATAAGAAGGATTTGAACTGTACATATCCTTGCTGCTTTCAATATATTTTTTGTTAATATTCGGGCTCATCCAGAAATCGGATACAAAAGAATAGACTATATAAATAAGCCCCAGAAATATCCCAATGACAAAGAAACTTAATGCAATATTCTTGGTCTTCTTAACAAGGTCCCCACTTGATTGCTTTTCTTTAGCGGGCTTTTTCTTTTTTAGCTTTTTAGCTTTATATGGTTTTGCAGGCACTCTATCCAGATCTGCATAAAACTCTTCGCAGGAATGATACCGCCTCAGTTTAGATTTACTTAAAGCTTTTCCAAGAATTGAATCAATAACAGGAGGTATTGTATCAAACTCGCTTGATAACTTGGTTGGATTCTTTTTCAGATGTCCTTCCATTATATGAAATTCAGTGGGAGCATCGAACGGAGTCTTACCTGAAAGAGCTTCATATAATGTAATTCCAATTGAATAAATATCACTTTGAGGTGTTGGTTCCTGAGCCTTTATTTGTTCTGGGCTCATATACAAAATAGTTCCAAGTTTAGTGCCCGTTTTTGTAATTCCATGAACATCATTTAATGATTTGGAAATACCGAAATCCATAATTTTCGCAACCCCTTCATCATTCAATATTATATTTGAAGGTTTTATATCCCTGTGAACAAATCCCTTTGAATGAGCGTAGGATGCGCCGGTGAGCACCTGTTTAATAATATTTACAGTTTCCTGTATTTCAAGTCTTCCAAAACGTTGTATTATTTGTCCCAGTGTTTCACCGCTCACATATTCCATCACAATACCAAAATATCCCCTGGATTCAGTAAATCCATAAACAGGAACAATGTTGGGGTGATTTAACTTGGCCTGGTTTTTTGCTTCGCGTTTGAATCGTTCTATAAACTGAGGTTTATTTTGCGATTGCTGGGTTAAAATTTTAAGTGCAACATATCTTTCAAGTTTCAGATCGAAGGCTTTATATACAACTCCCATTCCCCCTTCACCCAGAAGACTGACCAGTTTATAATGCTCAATTACTGAACCAATCATTACTATTTATCTCTGGTTAAAATTACGAACGAATAATTGTCCGGTGCTCCCCTTTCTTCTACAAGATTGGATAAATCATCTGAAATTTGGTCAAAATCGTTTCCTGATAATAATTCTTCGAGTTCAGAATCATTAACAACTGTTGTTACCCCGTCTGTACAAAGAAAAAACTTCCCTTTATCAGAAGAACTAAGCTTTAGCTTGCTAAGATCAACTTCAACGGAAACATTATCCCCCAGCGCACGCATAATAATATTCTTATTAGGATGATGTTCAGCTTCTTTCAAAGTAAGGTAACCCTCATCCACAAGTTTTTGTACCAGTGAATGATCCTTTGAAAGTTGTTTTAATTTGCCCTTTTTAAAGAAATAAATTCTCGAATCGCCAACATGCCCCCAGTAGGCATTATCATCTTTAAGAAACAGGGCTTCTACTGTAGTTGCCATTCCCTTCATATCAAAATCTTTATTCGATTCTTCAAGAACTGTTCTATTAGCTTCAAGTATAGCTTCTTTTATTCGTTCAAGAATGTCTTTTTGAACAGCCTCTTTAAAGCTTGCAGCTATTGTTTTAACAGCCAATTTTGATGCAACATCCCCTGCCTTATTTCCTCCAAGTCCATCACATACAACAACTAACAGACCGCCCTCTATTTCAAAAACTCCTAGAGCATCCTCATTATCGCTGCGTTTTAGTCCGGTATAAGATTGAGTTATATATCTAAAGCTCATAAACACCATTAAATGTTAGAAATGGATAAATAATTCTATGTCAGGTTGGATTGCAAAATACACAAATCTTTCCAAAAAAACCCCTATTTTCTTTTTAACCGGAATTTAACTTAATAAATATTGCCCTGTCACCTTTATACATTTCTGGTAATCCGGGTATTTACTAATTTGCTAAACTTGGGCTTTAACCGTATATTTGAAGCTAAATTGTTTTTAAAAAGTCTGGCTTTTGCGGTAAAACAAGCGTAAATGACAGCAGATTAAAATAAACAATTTTGCGAGAATGGCGGAATTGGCAGACGCGCTAGACTTAGGATCTAGTACCGAGAGGTGTCGGGGTTCGAGTCCCCGTTCTCGCACTCTTAAAAAACTAAAGACTTATTTGAGGTAGAATTGGACATCAAGATAAACGAAATAAACACGTCTGAGAAAGAAGTTGAAGCTACTTTCAGTTATGATGAAATTAAAAATGAGATAACATCTGAAGTTCAAAAACAGACTAAAAACATTCAGTTGCCAGGATTTAGAAAAGGAAAAGTTCCTCTGCCAATGTTGAAAAAAATGTACGGCGATGCCCTGGAAATTGAAGCATCAGAAAAAGTTGCTAACAGTAAATTCTGGGATGTTGCTAAGGAAAAAGAATTAAATCCTATCGGACAACCTGTCTTGAAAGATATTAAATTCAATCCCGGAAAGGACCTTTATTTTAAAGTTCAATATGAAACCTACCCGCAACTTGAAGTAAAAGATTATATAGGACAGGAAATTGAAATTCCTGATTTCAAGGTTAAGGATGAAGATATTCAAAAAGAAGTAGAGTATATACTAAAAGCTAACAGTACAAAAGAAAAGGCAGAGGTAGTTGCCGATAGCAAAGATTATGTGCTGGATGTAGAGATTACAAGACTCAATGAAAAAGGCGAAATATTCCCTGATTCAAAACCAGAAAAAATGCAGATAGACCTTTCAAACGATAATGTTCAAAAAGAGATTGTTGAAAACGCTAAGGGTAAAAGGACCGGTGAGTCTTTTAAATTTTCATTTAAAGATGAAAGAACAATTAAAGGCAAGGACGGAAAAGAAGAAAAAATAGATGAGACCTATTATTACAAAGCTGACATAAACGGAATTGAAAAAACGGTTTTCCCTGAACTTAATGAAGAACTTATCAAGAAAGTAACAAAAGACAAAGTGAGGACAGAGGAACAATTAAGAGAAGAAATTAAAAAAGATATACAATCATTTTATGATCAGAAAACGGATGAAATGCTGAATAATAAGATGGTTTCCACAATCATAAAAAACAATGATTTTACTCCCCCAAGGACATTAGTAAATAATGTTCTCGGAGAACTCGTAAAACATGAAGAAGAGCACGCCAAGAAAGAAGGTTACAAAAAGTTCGACAAGATTGAAGCAGCAAAACAGTTAACTCCTAATGCTGAAAATGAGGTAAAATGGTATTTGCTGAAAAGTGAAATTCAGAAAAAAGAAGAGTTAAAAGTTTCTGATGATGACCTTAAAGAATTAGCTGAAAAAGAAGCCGAAAAAACAGGCATTGCTGTAGATAAGCTGATTAATTATTATAAATCATCTAACTTTGGTGAGAAATTAATCGACAAGAAATTATTTGATTTCTTTAAGGAAAAAAATACAATTAAAAAAGTAGATCCTGAAAAATTAGCAAAAACTGAAAACAAGGAGTCTAAATGAGCAAGAATAATGAAATTTACGGCCAGTTAGTCCCTTACGTAATTGAGCAAACAGGGCGCGGTGAAAGAGGCATGGATATTTTTTCCCGCCTCTTAAGGGAAAGAATTATCTTTGTAGGTACCGCAATTGATGATCACGTTGCAAGTCTTATTATTGCCCAATTAATATTCCTGGAAGCTGAAGACGCCGAAAAAGACATTAACCTTTATGTTAATTCGCCGGGCGGAAGCGTTACGGCCGGACTAGCAATTTACGACACTATGAAATACATCAAACCCGATGTTGCTACAATTTGTGTCGGAATGGCGGCAAGCATGGGTGCCATTCTGCTGGCGGGCGGCGCTGCAGGAAAAAGAACTTCTCTTCCAAACTCTAAAATCATGATTCACCAGCCGTGGGTCGGAGGATTACAGGGCCAGACAACCGACATAGAAATTCACGCAAAGGAAATGCTTAAAACTCGTGAGACACTCTACAAAATTCTTGTTGAGCACACAGGTAAAACCATGGATCAGATTACAAAGGATTGTGACAGAGATTATTTCCTGACTGCTGAAGAAGCAAAAAAATATAAATTGATCGATAACATACTGGAAAAAAGAGTCACACTCGATAAGAAATAAAAATTCTAAAAAGGACCGGTTTTTCCCGGTCCTTTTTTTACCCCCTCCCCGCTTAAATAGTACGCTAAAATTTCTTCCTTGCATTACTGAACATTTGTAATAATATTGCAATTAATAACCCAAAACAAAGAAAATATATGATTGGTATCAGGTTTACGGATTTTAAACCTCAGGACCCCGGAAGGAAAAAATTTGAGGATTTGCTCAATATTTTTCTTCAGCTCCTTACAATTTCTTCCGGGGACGTAGCGCAGGCAATGGACTGGATGAACCAGATTGACCGGAAGTACAGCCTTACCGGTGATGATTACGGCATGGGTGATTTTATAGACGAGATGAAGGAGAAAGGCTACCTCCGCGAAGACGAAGAAAATGACAGGCTTATAATTACCTCAAAAAGCGAGCAGTCAATAAGAAAGCAGGCGCTCGAGGAAATCTTCGGCAAACTGAAAAAATCCACCCGCGGAAATCACCGAACTCCGCACACCGGGCTTGGTGATGAGGCCACCTCCGACAGACGTGAATATTATTTCGGAGATTCAATGGACCAGATTGATATGACTGATTCAATCAGGAACGCCCAGATTAACCATGGACTTGACGATTTCAAATTGACGGAAAATGACCTGGAAGTGGAGGAGCGGGATTTCAAAGCGCTTACTTCGACCGTTTTAATGATTGATATTTCTCATTCGATGATCCTTTACGGAGAGGACAGGATAACACCCGCAAAGAAAGTAGCAATGGCTCTATCGGAATTAATACAAGAGAAAATATCCAAAAGATACTCTCGACATCATCGTATTCGGAAACGACGCGTGGCCGATTGAAATTAAAGACCTCCCCTATCTGAATGTCGGTCCCTATCATACAAATACGGTGGCCGGACTGGAACTGGCCGTTGATATACTGAGGCGGAGGAAAACTTCGAACAAACAGATTTTTATGATTACCGACGGAAAACCAACCTGTCTGAAAACCGGCATTAAATATTATAAAAACAGTTTCGGACTCGACAGGAAAATTATGAATAAAACGCTCGACCAGGCATCGAGATGCAGGAAACTCGGAATACCGGTAACTACCTTCATGATCGCACGTGATCCTTACCTGCAGAGGTTTGTCCGTGAATTTACTCAAACAAACAACGGCAGGGCATTTTACAGCAACCTGAACGGGCTTGGCGACTATATTTTTGAAGACTATATTAGAAACAGGCGCAAGCGCGTTAAATAAAAGATCCACCCGGATAATTTTAATAAGATTTATGAACAGGAGAATTAAATACAATGAACTATACTGAGATAACCACACTTGGCGAGTTAAAGAAATCCGGGTATAAATCCCGCTCGATAAAAAATGAGCTCAGGGAAAACCTGATTGACAGTCTGAAGAACAACCGGAACCCGTTCGAGGGAATTCTGGGATTCGATGACACGGTAATTCCCGACATCCAGACCGCGATACTTTCGCGGCATAATATTATTCTTCTGGGTCTTAGAGGACAGGCAAAGACAAGAATCGCAAGGCTAATGATAAATCTTCTTGACGAATACATTCCAGTAATTGAAGGTACCGATTTAAATGACGATCCTTTATCACCTCTTTCAAGAATCGGGCACGACCTCGTCAAAAAAAACGGGGACAATACAAGAATTAAATGGATGCACAGATCGGAAAGGTATACGGAAAAACTTGCCACGCCCGATGTATCGGTTGCCGATCTTATCGGCGACGTTGACCCGATAAAGGCCGCCGCTTTAAAACTTCCGTATTCCGATGAGAGAGTAATTCACTTCGGACTTATCCCCCGCTCGCACCGTTCGATTTTCGTGATCAACGAGCTTCCCGACCTGCAGGCGAGGATACAGGTTGCCCTTTTTAACATTTTACAGGAATCAGATATACAAATCCGCGGATTTAAAATCAGGCTCCCCCTTGATATCCAGTTTGTCTTCACCGCAAATCCCGAGGATTACACCAACAGGGGATCGATTGTAACACCGCTGAAGGACAGGATTGACAGCCAGATACTCACTCACTACCCGAAGGACGCCCTCACTTCCAAAATGATCACAATGCAGGAATCAGTTATCACTAAAGAACAGAGTGAAACCGTGCACGTAAATGAGCTGCTGAAGGATCTTGTTGAACAGATTGCCATACACGCGCGGGAGAGCGAATACATAGATTCCAAAAGCGGGGTATCGGCCCGACTCACGATTTCCGCATATGAAAACCTGGTAAGCACAGCCGAAAGAAGAAGAATAATTACGGACGATAAACGCACAAGCGCCCGGATTTCCGATCTGTACGGAATTATTCCGGCCATTACCGGCAAGGTGGAACTGGTTTACGAAGGAGAGCAGGAAGGCCCTTTTAAAGTGGCAAATATACTGATAGGCAAATCGATAAAAACGCTGTTTGAGAGCTACTTCCCCACCCCGGATGAGATCAAGAAAGGTGAAGGTAAGAACATTTATGCAAATACTATCGGCTGGTTCAGCAAGGGGAATCAGCTCGACCTTTTGAATAATGTATCCAATAAAGAATATGAAAAAATTCTTACAAACGTGCCCGGACTTAAAGAGATTATTGATGAAATATTTCCGGACACAGACAAAGCGGACGGGCTCTTATTCATGGAATTCCTGCTTCACGGGTTGTCTGAATATTCTTTATTGAGCAAATTCAGGCTGGAAAAAGGCCTGCAATTTAAGGATATGCTAAGCTCAATGTTTACTATGCCCTCTTCCGACGAGGATGACGAAGGATTTAATGATGTTGACCGGGATGATAAATATATTTAATATATTATTTAATTAATTTTTAATTCCGGATTCCTGTTATATGACTAAATACCTGATCCTAATTATTGCTTTTATTGCCCTGTTCCAGCTTGAATTATTTCCGCAGACTCAAAATGTTTCAAATTTCCGTTATATTTCCCCTGTACCGGGCTCTAACCTGGTTACACCGCAAACCAATATAATTATCAGACCGTGGGAAGCTTTAGCCCCTTTTAATCTAAATGACACGACAATATTAATAGTAAACGGGAGTATTTCAGGCCCCCATACCGGAAAGTTCTACCTGACCGAAGATTCAAAAACACTGGTATTCCAGCCGGACCAGCCGTTTAGCTCGGGCGAGAGTGTCTCGGTTCATTTGAATGATTCTTTGAGGACTCAATCGGGAAAAAACGTCGGCACCCTCGATTTTAATTTTAATATCACGAGCGATAATGGGTGTGAGATTTTACTGAACTCTAAATCAAATTCCTGGCTGCCGGGAAATCAGGCTTCATCAAATAAATCCAACAATACAGCCGCGGCAGACACATCTTTGTTATATCCCCCGGATTTTCCGGAGATTAAGGCTGTAAACCCTTCTGATACTTATAAACCGGAACAAGGGTACTATTTCCTCTCCCTTAACCAATTTGAAAGTAATTTTCTTACAATTTTAAATAATAATGGCATCCCAATATTTATAAAAAGAGAACAAAGTCCTGTTTATAATTTTGAAATTCAGCCCAACGGATTGCTTACCTACTATCTGAAAAATGATAGCACAAGTAAATTTTACGGTCTTGACAGCCTTTACGCGGTAGTTGATAGTTTTTATACCGGTAATGGTCTTTACACCGACTTTCACGACCTGCAGGTGCTGCCGGACGGGCACGCATTTATGCTTGCTTATGACAGCCAACCCGTTCAAATGGATTCGGTTGTTGAAACCCGGAAAGACACTGCGTGTCTTACAGGCTGTGTTATACAGGAAATAGACAAAAGCAAAAATGTTATATGGCAATGGAGAAGCTGGGATCATTACAAGATAACAGATTCTGAATATGATCTTTATCAAAATAATATTCCTTACTGTCATATAAACTCGATAGATATACCTGACGATACAACCGCGATACTTTCTACCAGATATTTCAATGAAGTTACAAAAATCAACAGGATTACCGGGGATATTATCTGGAGATTTGGCGGGAAAAATAATCAATTCAATCTTCCAGGATCAGAACCCGCATTCGAATATCAGCACGACGCAAGATATATCGGCAACGGTTATTATACCTTATATGATAATACTCCTCCATTGTCCGGGAAATATTCCAGGGGAGTTATTTATCATCTTGATCCTGCAAATAAAACAGGGTCTTTGGTAAAAGAATTTTATAGGGATCCCGGATTAATGGGACATAATATGGGAAATTTCCAGGTAACCCAAAACGGGAGTGCAGTAATCGGTTGGGGCAATATCGGGGCCGATTCAATCAGCGGTAAATATATATTTACTGAATATGCTCAAACTGCCCCAAATTATGCTTCTTTTGTCAATGTCAATGATGTTACATTGAGGAGTCCCACCTTTGTATTTAGTTACCGCGCTGTTAAATTTCCGTGGAAAACAGAATTAATAACTCCGTATAAAAGTTCGCTGGAATTTTCCAAAGGTTCAAAGAGTCCAATAACGGAGAATTTTAAGATTCAGAACAAAGGGAATGTTCAGCTGAACATAGCGGGAGTTTATATCAAAGATTCCCGTTTCCAGGCTCCGGGTTCATTCCCTGTAAAATTTGAACCGGGATCTGAAGCAACCCTCCAGATAACATTCACTACTGAAGATACAATGAGTGTAATAGATACAGCCTATGTAGTAATAAGGAATAACGATTCGACAATGATGGTCAACCTGCCGATAATATTGAACGGCAATTCAAGTACCACCCCAATTGAAGGAAATAAATCAAGTTTGCCAAAAATGTTTACTTTATCGCAGAACTACCCGAACCCGTTTAATCCCTCAACAATTATTGAGTATTCCATTCCTTCAAACCAGTTCGTTACAATAAAAATTTACGATATACTCGGGCGATTGGTCAAAACACTGGTAAGCGAAGAAAAACCTGCTGGAAATTACCGCGTGAAATTTAACTCCTCAAATTTTTCAAATGGAGTATATTTTTATAAATTAACCGCGGGCAATTTTACAAGTGTGAGAAAAATGATTCTGCTAAAATAAAACCGGAGCCAAAAGCATGAAAAACTTTACAATTATAATTTTACTGATTTTATCAGCCACGATGATTTCCTATGCTCAATCTGGCGAATACAATACCGGCAAATTCCAGTACCTGATGCCGAAACCGGGTTCACAATTTATAAATCCCGGAAATAACATTGTAATTAGGCAAGGGGTCATATTGCAGGACACAGATTTTTCAGGAGGAAATTTCCTCGAAGTTACGGGAAGTTTAAGCGGAAAACATGAAGGACGATGTTATCTTTCCGATGACCATAAATCACTTGTCTATCTCCCCTCAGTTCCATTCTCGCTCGGAGAAAAGGTTACCGTTAAGCTAAAGGAAGGAATAAGAACAGCCGCCGGTGAGAACATTGGCTCTCTCGAATTTAATTTCTACATAACTAAAACAGAACCACTTGGCTCCACAGAAAAAAGTGAAAATATTTCAGGAAAGACTGCATCGCATGCTGCCCCTTTAACCGTAATGTCTGCAAAAGACCTGCCGGCCGATTTTCCGGAATTTAAAATAGATACTGTAAACAACCCCGCACCCGGCAATATATTTTTCGCTAATAAGTCGGCAGCATTTGGCCTCACATACGGAAATTACTTGATAATAGCGGACAATAGTGGTAATGTAGTAAAGACGGCCAAGTTCGATTCGCCTGAATCAAATTTCAGGGTACTGCCAAACGGCGAGTTAATGACTTCCGAAAACGGCAGGCATTTAATTCTTGATGCAAACCTTGCACCCGTCGATACATTCAAATGTGGCAATGGATATACAGCGGATTCACATGATTTCCTCCTTCTCCCGAACGGGCACGCTCTTCTTTTTGCAAAAGATCCCCAACCGGTTGATATGAGCAAAATTGTACCGGGCGGTAGACCCGACGCGATTGTCACAGGTGCAGTAGTCCAGGAACTTGACGCTTCGAAAAACGTTATATTCCAGTGGAGAACATTCGACTATATACCCATTACAAATTCATATTACGACCTTACTCAGAATTCAATTCCTTACGTCCACGGTAATGCTCTGGATGTGGATAATGACGGTAATATTCTCTTCTCCCTAAGATATTGCTCTGCCATTGTAAAAATTAACCGGAAAACAGGTAACCTGGACTGGACTCTCGGAGGGAAAGGCAACCAGTTTACATTTTACGGCGAACATTCGGAAAACCAACCGACATATTTTTCAAACCAGCATAATATTCTGGTGCTGCCACACGAGCACATACTTATGTTTGATAACGGTGATCAGCACCCTGACCACTATTCGCGCGGAGTCGAATACGTTCTGGATGAAGCAAATAAAAAGGCAACGATGGTATGGGAATTTGATCACGGCCGGAGCATTTATACCAGTTCAGGAGGATCAATACAGAGACTGCCTGGCGGCAATACACTAATCGGATGGAGCAGACCCCCGTCTGACACAACTAAATATCACCCGATATTTACTGAAGTTAATGACACGACAATTGTTCAGGAATATTCTTTCAAGGCTACTAACAAGCTGTTCTCTTACAGGGTTTATAAATACCCATGGCCAGTGCTGCAGCCGGAATATTCTTACATTTTATATTCACCGTTACAGGGCAATACCTATCCCAATCCCACAAATGTTAATGATACTGCGAAAATCGGTATTCATACAAATTTTGAAACCCTTACACCGGGCGGTTATGCTGAATATTATGTTAAACGATATAATTATTCACCAATGAATCCAACGTTTGCGACTGACGCTCCGGTTGTATTTCCATATTATTTTAACATAGACCATGACGGGGGTATCACTTACTATAAAGGCAAGATTATTGTTGAATTGAAATATTTCCCGGGCATTACTGACTCAAGCGATGTTAAAATCTATGCAAGGCCGAAAAATGGAGGTGATTTTGTTCCTCTCAGCACAAGTTTCGATGGAAATTACCCTAATCTTGGCCGGGTATTAAAAGCTGATGTAGACAATAATTCCGGAGATTTCCTCTTTGCTCTTCCAAGATCTGTTGATTCAGCTTATGCGCCTGCTCCTTTTTCTCCTGCTGACAGTATGTACGTAGATGGTACAAAGCCAGTGGAGTTCAGCTGGGGCGTTAAGGGAATCGCGCAAAGTTTCCGAATTCAAATCGCAACTGACGGTGCGTTTACAAGCCTGGTAAAGGATACAACCATGATTGGAGCAACCAGATTTACCGACAGCACGTTGAGCAACAACAAACATTATTTCTGGCGTGTCAGCATGTCAAATTCAAAAGGAACGAGTGATTGGTCGCCAATTTTTAATGTATTCACAGCCTCCCCCTTCCTTAATATGAAATACCCTGATGGTGGTGAAACGGTTCTGACAGATACTACTTTAATTATCAGGTGGGATGATAATATTTCGGATAAAGTTAGTATTCAATTGTATTATAAGGACACGCTTTTTACCACTATTGACTCGTCAATAGTATCCGCAACAAATGCATACGCATGGTTCGTTCCCAATTCCCTGAAGGAAGGTGATGGGTATAAAATAAAGGTCAGCAGTATATCTGACACGAGCCTCCATTCAATGAGCGCAGCTTCATTTTCAATTGATAATCCAACAGGTTTGGAAAACTCGAACAGCACAATTCCGGCCGAGTATAGTCTGAGACAAAACTACCCTAACCCGTTTAACCCCTCAACAACAATTGAATTTTCGATTCCGAACAGGTCCATGGTTACATTGAAGGTTTATGATCTGCTGGGCAGAGAAGTTCAGACACTTGTGAATGAAGAAAAACCGGTTGGTAATTACAGGGTGAATTTTAACGCGTCAAACCTGGCCAGCGGTGTGTATTTTTACAGGATAACGGCGGGAAGTTTTAATATGACGAGGAAATTAATAGTTCTGAAATAATACGAATTTATTTTTTCTTATTGAGTTTCAGCACTATGCGCTGATTTTCTTTCTTTGTAATAAATTCCTTTAAAGGAGTCGGGGTTTTAAATATATCCGCGAATTCGGTTTTTTCTTTTGTGGTGGATTTTTCCTCCTTCGGGGTTTTCTTTTTGAGGAATTCACTGAATTCGCTTCTCCTTTTTTCTTCCAGTAATTGTTCGCGGGTTGTGGTCCTTTCAGAGCTGTCTGCCATAGTTTTGGGACGCGAATTCATCCGGAGGATCTGCTTGTAATCAAAATCCCTGTCTTCCGCAACATCATGCGAGATTAACCTGAAGCTCTCGTTTTGTTCGGAGGTTTTCTCCTTTCCCCCAGAATTGTTTTTCTCCGGCTCTTTCACCTTATCAGCGAAGGATATTTTACCCTGCCCACCGGGCTGCCTGTCGCGTCTGCCGCCCCCTTTCACGGTTTCTCTTTTTCCCGCGTCTTTAAATGGCGTACCAAGCGAAACAATTGCTTCCGCAAACACCTTATCATTTTGAAATTTCGATTCCATCGCCTCAAGATCGACCGAGTAAATCTCGGCATAATTAGGAAGATTGCCTTTCCTGTTGAGAGTGGTAAGTCCGACCTGCTGAATCCTGAAACGCAGATTATGAGTATCCGCCAATTCGGTGTATTCTTCAAGTTCCTTAACGGCGAAGACAGGATCAAAATAAATTAGTTCTGTATTCCCGTTTATATTAAGAAGGAATCCATACCGGGAAAGCTGTATCTTGAAATCTTTAATATTTGTGAGCAGCCTATAGACTATTAAATTTTTGGGCACATACTGATTGACAAACCTGCAAACGTCGGAATAATTAATCTTCCGGGCTAGCCTGTCAGGATCATCTTTAAATATTATCTTAAAGTTTTTTTCAATATTAAAAAGATTCTGTGAATATATTATCACATCATTCTTTTTAACATCCAGAGTTTCAAGTAGCATATTCTACAAATTTTATTAAAAAGTTAATATCAAGTTATAAAATAAACTGATTATTAGGAATGAAATTCGGATCAATATTATATTATTCTGCCCAATAAACTACTCCTAACTCAAAAGGGCTGAACAATAATGGATTCTTTGGCAAGATACGTATTGTAAAGCCTTGCTGTCCGCTCATTTCGCAGGTAATATTACCTGAGTATATGCAAACACCGCTTTTCGATTTAGCAGTACTTGTTTTCATAATTTCTGTATTATTCAATTGCGGATAATCTTTGTTTTCAAGGGGACCGTAGTAAATCTGAACCTCTACATCATTTGGTGTAAGGCTACCAAGATCAATTTCAGCCTTTACAGGAAATTCCTGCCCTACAAATACCTTCCCATTATTACCATTTGCTTCAATCTTTTTAACACTAACTTTGGACCAATCGTTCAAAATAGTCTGTTTCCAGTTTGCCAGATCTTTAGCCTTTTTCCATTTATTGTCCTGTAACTCTACACGTTTATCGAAACCAGCTTGGTAATATTTTGAAAAATATTCTTCAATCATTCTATGTGTATTGAATGCCGGACCAAGTTTTTTCATGGAATTTTTTACTCTTTCTATCCACTTCCTAGGAAGCATATCTTCACCTCGTGAATAGAAAAGAGGAATTATCTGAGTTTCAAGAGTACTATAAAACTGACGTGCTTCCACTTCATCCTGGTAATCGTGATCCTGGTATTCTTCCCCGTTTCCAATTTTCCAGCCAACTTCCGGATCAAATCCTTCGTCCCACCATCCGTCAAGCACACTAAAATTTAATCCACCGTTTGCTATTACTTTCATTCCTGATGTCCCGCTAGCTTCCAGAGGTCTCCTCGGTGTATTCAGCCAGATATCGCAGCCCTCAACAAGATAACGCGCAACATTCATATCATAATTTTCGATAAAAACTATTTTTCTCCTGAATTTTTCATCCTTTGCAACCTGGAAGATTAGCTGAATTAATTTCTTTCCAGCTTCGTCCTGTGGATGAGCTTTACCTGCCATAATAATCTGTACGGGATAATCCTTGTGGCTGAGAATATCATACAATCGTTCTATATCCTTCAATATCAGTGTGGCTCTTTTATAAGTAGCAAAACGTCTCGCAAAACCGATTGTAAGAGCTGTCGGATCCAGGACTTCAGCAGCTGCAGCAACATCGCTCTGGCTTCCGCCCCTGCTTTTAATTTGTTTAATTAATCTTCTTCTTGCAAATGCAACCAGGCGTTCTCTTCTTCTCTCGTGAGTTCTCCAAAGCTCTTCGTCCGGAATCTTGTCAATTCTTTTATAAAGCTCTTCTGATGCCGGATTATCTACCCATTTTTGTCCAAGATACTGAAGCATTAAAGTTTCCATTTCGTTTGAAATGTGAGAACGCGTATGAACTCCATTAGTAATATATCCTATCGGAATTTCATTGAATGGAACATTCTTGTACCCGGATACCCACATTTTTTTAGAAACTTCTCCGTGTAACCTGCTGACTCCATTTACAAATCCGGCTGTATTCATCGCAAGGTGAGCCATATTAAATGAGCTGGAATTTTTATCATTATAAATATTTCCCAAACCATAAAATTCTTTATCAGAAATATTTAATTCTTTACGGTAGTAATCTCCAAAGTACTTTTCAACAAGTACATTCGGGAAAACATCTATTCCGGCAGGAACCGGTGTGTGTGTTGTAAATACATTAGAATAAAACCCGATTTCTTTAGCCTCAGCAAAACTTAAACCTTCATTTTTTATAAGGTACTTAATTCTTTCAAGAGACATAAAAGCTGAATGTCCTTCATTCATATGGCAAACCATTGGTTTAACACCCAAAGCATGCATTGCTCTTATTCCGCCAACACCAAGTATTATTTCCTGTTGAATTCTTGTTTCATTGTTTCCGCCATATAACGTCTCGGTAATTTTTTTATCCGCATCTGAATTTTGAGATATATTAGTATCAAGTAAATACAAAGGGACCCTACCTACCTGTATTTTCCAAACCTGAAAGAAAACGTTACGATTCATCATTCTCACAGAAACTGTAAGAGTGTCACCACCTTCATTTCTTACAAGCTGCATAGGCAGGTTTTCAAAATCATTCATCTCATATCTTTCTTGTTGCCATCCGTCGGAGGTAAGATATTGCTGAAAATATCCCTCTTTATACAAAAGCCCTATACCAATCAACGGAATTCCAAGATCGCTGCAGGCCTTTAAATGATCGCCTGAAAGTATTCCCAGTCCACCGGAATAAGTCTGCAAGCATTCAGCCAGACCGAATTCGGCCGAGAAATACACTATGTTATTATCTTCATACTGTGGATAGTTCTTTTGGAACCAGGTTTTTTCTTTCAAATAATCTGATAGTTTTTGATGTACCCTGGAAAGATGCGATTTAAATCCATCATCTTTTGAAAGTTCCTCAAGGCGCTCCTGACTAGCCCTTCCAAGGATCAAAACAGGATTATGATTGGTATCTTCCCACAATTCCTGATCCAGTCTTCTGAACAATTCCCTCGCATCCGGATTCCAGCTCCAGTGAATATTATATGCTACCTCACGAAGCTTCTCAAGGTTTTTAGGTAAAGAAGGAACGACCTGGTAAGTGCCAAGAAATTTATACATTAATTCTCCGTAGACTTTTTTTATCAATGTTAGGCAGATATGTTACTTTTTGAATATAAAATATAGCAATTCTAAAATTAGCATAAAATATAAATAATACCTTGTTTTAAGTAGTTTCTTTAGAATGATTATATAAATACTACCTAATCAGGTAGGTCAATTGACTTATCCCTGAGAAAGTCTTAATATTATGTGCGGCACAGGGATATAAAAATCAGTAAATTTAGTCTGAAAAATATCACCAACATTCAGAAGGGAAATCAATCGCATTTGAATTTACATTTAACGACACACCTCAGAATTTAGTTACTAAAATTGAAAAAGCAATAACTGACCGGGACGGCAAATTTAATGGCAATGAGAAAGAAGGGACAATAGAAATATCGACACCGGTTGGCAATGTTTCAGTGGGATATAAAATAGACGTGCAAAAAGTAAATGTTGATATAATTGAAAAACCAATGTTTATTCCGGAAGAAATGATTAAAAGCGAAATATTAAAAATGATTTAATAATTATTCACTATTATCAAGTTTTTCAGTTATTAAGTTTGGGTGGTTGAACTTATTAATATTTTTTTATCAATATTATTGTTGCATCATCATCAGGTTCAGAGATATATGTTTTAAAATCATCTTTTATTCCCTGGAATATTTTGGCTGATGAAAGATGTTTCGTAGAGATTAATTGTTGTTCGAGCCTATCGATAGTATAATTCAACTCACCATTACATTGCTCCGAAAATCCATCGGTATAAAGAATAAGTATGTCTCCCTGCCCCATTACATTCAAAGTGTTAATTGAATATTTTTTTTTGAACCCTAGGATTCCTCCGCCGACTTTACCATCAATATCAGATTCCGAAGGAAGTGTGCCAATGGGTGGATAATTTACCAAGTTGAGATTATCTATTTTAACTATTTTATTAAATTTATTGGAAAATATTAATGGTAGTGGATGTCCCGCTGATATAAATCTGAAATCACCATTGTTATTTATTTCACCGTATATCATTGTGATATACTTTTCAATACTGGAAGAATCATAAAATCTCTGGTTGATAGTTTCAAAAAGATCCACCGTGATTTCACCATAATGCGAAAGTTCATAGCTGGCTCCCACAAGAAAAGCCTGATGCAGCATAGCATTCAATAATGAATCTGTAATACTGTGGCCGCTAACATCCGAGAGAAGGATCCCTGATTTATTTTTTAATTCCTTCAACCTATCCCTGACCCAGGTTTTACCAGCATAATCGGCCTGGGATATTCTTTCATCAAGATTGAAGCGTTTCGCAAAATCCACATAAATAATATGGTCACCGCATACATCGCCTAAAAGAGAAATTGTCTCACCATATATATCCAGTCCGTGTACGGATGGAATCTCACCCGGATTTGGTTTAATATTTTTAGCTATTTGTTGAAAATTTATAATTTCATTTGTGTCATTTACCATTTGCATTTAATTACCTTAATTTTTAGTACACTAACATAGCACTTAAATTTAACGTTACCATATTAAAGGGATTAAGAAATCGTTAAGTTACATAAACGGTGGGTATAAGGGATAGATTTGAAATTTGAAGTTGCTATTTGCAACATTTTAATCATAAACAAAAGAAATTTTAGAGACGCGATATAGCATCTCTAATGAAAAGTCCTACTACTTTGTCTTATAAACGCTTAACAACCACTTGGCAACAGCTTTAGCCTGATCCGGTCTTAAACCAGGATTAGGCATAGGTGGATAACCAGGGTTATTTTGTGTCGGATTTAAAATAAATTTAACCAGCTGTCCTTCTTTACCTTCATATTTTGGCAGAGTCTGTTTATAAGGAGGCCCTACAACCTTATGATCGAATGAATGACAAGATGAACAAATATTATTAAAAATCTCTTCCCCACTAATTTCAGGAGCTTTATTAGCACCGGTTAACTGTGCCATCATTTCATCATATTTATTACTCAAAACCACTGATTGCATATCCGTAGCATTATCAACTGCAGTTTGATCTTTAATGACAACTGCCATTACAACAAGAATCAAAACGATATACAAAATTCCTGTGTATTTAACATTAGCATTTCTCAACATTGCATACAACAAATGATAGCTGAGGAACATCAGCAAAAGGGCTATTGTAGCATAACCAAAAATAGTACCTGAAATAGCTGTATCGGGCAATGAGAATAAAGTTAGTGCAAGTAATACAGGTAAAAATAATCCTGCGAATAAAGCATAATGGATGCCTGTTTTCCGAACAAATTCTTTATACTCTTCATTCTTTTCAGGAATACCCCCTTCCCAGTAAAAATATCTGAAAAGTATTGTACCACCTGTAAAAGTAAAAGCTAGTGCAATGAAGAAAAGAAATCTTGAAATAGTAACCCATGAAAATAAAATTGCGAAGAAACTACTTCCGGTACTCCAGTCCTTAGGAAAAGTTGCAATTGATATACCGGAAACAAACATCCAGATTGAAACAAGCAGTAGAGCTAAGCCGTAATAACCGGTACGCATGCTCATATGTTTGCTGGAATCCCTCAGGTCCGATATATCTTTAGCTAGTTCCTGATCTCTTGTTTTTGAATCATCAAGCGAACTGAAAATCATACTGAACTTTACAGAATACCTATAAGTATAAATGAAAATCAGAGCAAGTATAATTACAAAAAAAGAAATCGTAAGGTAAAGTACAGATAAAGTACTACCTAAATGGAGCAATTGAGCGTAAACCAAAGTTGCGGTAAGTACAGGTACCGCACCAAGGATAATACCAACACCTTTATTAACAGTAACAATTTCAATTATTTCTCTGGCAAAACGAAGATAATTGGGATTATTCTCCTTATTCCCTTTATGTTTATAAAATAAAGAGAGGAAAGTTCCCCCGAGTATCATACTTATAAAGGGCACAAAAAGAAACATTACAAGCATCACAAGGTAATGCAATAATTGCAAGTGTTCCGAAGATTGAGGTATTACAAATTTTTCTAAAAACTCCATCGTTTAATGCTCTCTTTTTTCAGTTAAAATAATAATACGAGTTTATCAATAGAGATCAGGAATACAACCAGTAACGCAAAAATATTTATCTCTCTGAAAGCGAATCCGAAATATTTTTTCTCTTTTGTCGATTTCAATAATTTAACCGCGCCCCATATCATCCATAAGCCTGCGGCTAAAAGTCCAAAATTTATTAATTGTGATCTCACTACTCCAAATACGGGCAGTAATAACCCGATTACTACAGTGGAAGCTATCCAGATAAACGTAATTCGTCCAAGTTGATCTGCATTAAATATTTGGGTTAATGTTGGAAAGCCAGCTTGTTTATAATCATCACCATAAATTAAAAGTAGTAGCCAGAAATGTGGTATCTGCCAGATAAAAAAGAAAAGTGCAATTATGCCAATCTGTGGATCAAGAATACTTCCCCCACCAGCAACCCAGCCAACTGCTGGAGGTATTGCACCTACCATTGAGCCCGGAATAATAGCAAAAGCGTTTTTCTTTTTAAGAGGTGTATATATTGCATTATACCACGCCAGATTTAATAGTCCGAGTCCAAGAGCTATCAATCCAGAGCCCAAATAAAGTATAACCGAGCCAACTATTACCAGCAACAAAGCCAGATTTAACGCATCCTGTGCAGAAATTTTTCCCGATGGGATGGGTCTGTTCTTTGTTCTTCCCATCATTCCGTCAGTATTTCTTTCCTGGTAATGATTTAAGACTGCCGCACCACACGCAAGCAAAAGTATACCTAAAATCGGAGCAATCATATTTAACGAGAACCCACCTGCGGCGCACAAATACCCGAATATAGTGGTGATAGTTACAAAGGAAGTAATCCTTATCTTGGTTAGTTCCATGATAAGATCAGCCTTTTGTCTAAGACTAAGTGCTATTACCGGACTACTAATGTTTTCGTTTATCATTATTGATTACTTATTTCCTTAGAATCACTGCTTGTTGCAGCTTCGGTTTTAGGCGCTTTACTGTCCAACCATTTATTAAATTGCTTTTCAGGAATAACTTTTACAGCAGAATACATATAAGAATGATTCAATCCACAGTACTCTGCACAAAAGACCTGGTAAGTTCCTAACTCTTCTGCCCTGAACCACGCAACGTTTGTTCTGCTAGGGATACAATCCTTTTTAACCCGGAAAGCCGGTACATAAAAAGAATGGTCAACATCAATAGAATGCAGATTGACTTTCACATTCTTATTTAATGGCACATACAAAGTATCACTTTTTACCCCATTCGCATATTTAAATGTCCACTTCCACATTTGCGCTGTTACATCTACAACCATCGAATCTTTAGGAGGAGTTGAGAGATCTTTATATCCAACCCATCCAAGCCAGAACATAACCAACGCTATTAATGTAGGAATTACAGTCCAGGTAACTTCCAGTGCTGTACTACCGTGAATATTGACTGCCTTTTTGTTTTTCTTCCTGTTATATTTTACTACAAACACAACCATCAAAGTAGTAATTAATAGTAAAAAGAATACACATATTGCTACTATAATAAAAAAGGTTGTATCAGTTTCGCGTACAAAATTTGATGCTTCTGCAATCATTGTCATTGTTTTTTAGACCTTACATATTAGAAAAATCAGAGAATAATAATACTATTGATACTATTAGAAAAAATAATGCGACCAGTACGAATATTTTAAATGGTTTTGACTCAACATTGAGGTGCATAAAAACAGTTAAAACCAGGTAAGATTTAACCGACGCTATTATTAAAGCCACTGCAATTGTTACCTCTCCCAGATTTACTCCGGCAACTACAGCTGTTATAGCAGTAAGAGTTAAAAGAGCCAACCATACAACTATATACTTACCGTAACTATGTCCTGGTTTTTCTATGTGTTGTGCTATTTGTTTTTCCATAAAAAGTACCTCAGGTTATAAGATAGAATAATGGGAAGAGGAAAATCCAGATAATATCTACAAGGTGCCAGTATAATCCGGCAGCTTCAAGCTTCACAGTCTGATCCGGTGTTATTACATCCTTCATAGTAAACCTCATCATAAACATAATTATTACCATTCCGATAATAACGTGTAATCCGTGTAATCCAGTCATAACATAATAAAGACCAAAGAATAAAATATGTCCCGGTGGCTGGCTCAATAATTCAGGAGAGCCCGGGAAATTACCGTGATGAATCTCAGCCATCCATTCAAAATATTTATTGATCAGGAACACAAGTCCGAAAATTACAGTTGTTCCCTGCAGAATAAGCGAAAGTATTTTTTTCCCGTTCTGCATAGCAACAATTGACAGTGCTATAGTCAAACTACTTGTAAGAAGAATAACGGTATTTGTTGTTCCTATAAAAACATTCATAGATCTTGCAGCAACATAAAAATCCTGGTGATGCAAGTATCTGTAAACAGAATACATAAAGAACAAACCCCCGAAAAGAACCAATTCTGTAAAAAGGAACAGCCACATTCCCATCCTGGAACCAATATCATCCCGGTGAACGTGAGCGGCTGCAGTGTGCTCTTGAGTACTCACTATACCTCCTCTACTATATCATTTTGTTTGTATTCGTACGGACCATCTACCACATTTGGAATCTCCTCATAGTTTTCCAGCGGCGGCGGTGTCGGAACAGTCCATTCAAGGGTTTCGCCACCCCAGAGATTCCTCGCGGTAACTTTTTCACCACTAAACACAGATCTTAAAAGATTATATAACATAAACAATATTCCTGCTACCATAATCCAGGAACCCACAGTTGCAATTACATGATAAACCTGGTATTCAGGTAGATAATTATAAGATCTTCTTGGCATTCCTAGCCATCCGAGGATAAAGAACGGGAAATACAAAATATTAAAACCGACAAAGATGACCCAGAAAGCAACCTTTGCTTTTTTGATATTATACATTTTACCAATCATTTTAGGCAGCCAGTAATGAAGTGCCGCAAAAATTCCGAATCCGGCCGTACCAAATACAACATAATGTATATGCCCTACTATGAAATAAGTGTCAGTTAAATGTATATCAACTGAAAGAGCTCCCTGTATGATTCCGGTTAATCCTCCAATAGTAAAAAGGAATATAAACGCCAGTGCATAAAGCATTGGTGGATCAAGTGAAATGGAACCTTTGTAAAGAGTAGCCGTCCAGTTAAAAACTTTTACTGCACTCGGTATAGCTACAAGGAATGTTAATAATGAAAAGACAAATTCACCTGTATCGCTCATCCCAACTGCAAACATATGATGTGCCCAAACTAAAGAACCAAATACCGCAATTGCTAGACTGGAGTAGGCAATAAATTTATATCCGAAAATTGTTCTTTGTGAAAATGTCGGAATGATTTCCGAAATGACGCCCATTGCAGGTACAGCCATTATATAAACCGCCGGATGTGAATATATCCAGAACAAATGCTGGAATAATATCGGATCACCTCCTAGTGACGGATCGAACAAACCTACACCAAATACTCTTTCAATTATAACCAGCAATAAAGTAATACCGATAATAGGTGTTACAATTATCTGAATCCAGCCCGTGGCATAAAGTCCCCAGGAAAATAGTGGCATTTTAAACCAGCCCATTCCTGGTGCTCGTAAACGATGGATTGTAGTTATAAAATTAAGCCCCGTAAGAATAGATGAGAAACCGAGAATAAATACAGCACTTAAGGTAATAATCATATTAGTGCTTGTTCTTACAGAATAAGGGATATAGAACGTCCATCCAGTATCAGGAGCTCCTCCCGGAAGAAATATTGCAGCGATTATTAAAGCACCGCCAATTATGTATAAATACCAGGACAACAGATTTAGCCGCGGAAATGCAACATCTTTTGCCCCAAGCATAATTGGAAGAAAGAAATTACCAAACACAGCGGGTATTCCGGGTATAACAAAAATAAAAAGCATTATCACACCGTGAAGTGTAAAGAATGCGTTATAGGTCTGTGGTCCTACCAGGAAATCACCCGGCATCAACAATTTAAGCCTGATTAAAACACCAAGTGTCATTCCAACAAGAAACCAGCTCATTAATGCGACCAGGTAAAGGATCCCTATCCTCTTATGATCAGTGGATAATATCCAGGCAAAGATTCCTTTATGCTTGCCTTTGAAATCTAAGTAACTGGGTTCACTATTATGAGTAACTGCCGTAGCATCACTTGCCATAAAAATTCTACCTCTTTATTAACTTTTAACTTTCTTCGTCTTTTTTATTTTTAAATAAACAACAAAAATTCCGACTAAAAATAATGTGCCGGCACCGAAAATATTTAACAAATTAAAAACATATTTTTTACCAGCAGGATCGTAGCTAAAACAAAAAGCGAGCAATCTTCCAACAGTTGGCATCACTTTACCCTGCGAAGCATCTATAACTGCCATTTTAAAATCGAATGGCAGCACCATGAAGTTCCCTTTTTTATCATAGTTAGGGAAAAGATAACGACTAATTTTTCCATCCGGGGAAAGAAAAATTAAACTGGTTGTATGAATAAACTGGGTTCCAACTCTCTTAAAATGAAATCCAGCCGCTTCAGTAACACGGTAAATACTAACACTATCACCTGTTAAAAACTTCCAGTCATCTTTCGCGAACGGTTTATTTATCATACTGAGAAAATTCTGTTTTTTCTCATTCGCATCTTCAGGATTTTCACGATCATCCATGCTTATCGTTACTATCCTGTAGTCCTTCCCCGGTTCAAGATCTGATTCATTTACGACATTTGATATCTCAGCCATCAAAGGGCTGCAAATACCGGGACATTTATAATAAACGAACGCGAGTATCGTTGTTTTGTTAACAATATCTTTAAGAACAACTTTATTTCCGTCAGCATCAAAGAAGGAAACATTCAAAGGAATCTGGCTACCAAGATGCTCATCAATATTTATTTCACTATTTTCGGAATTTTTAGTTTGACTAAAACCAGCTACGGAAATAATGAGCAGAAAAAATAGTAAGACATTTCCAAACCTGTTCATAATTTACCCCTTTTAATCAGATGCAAATAATTATAAGTACTTATTCATATACTTATAAAATGTATCCCACTGACTGCCTGATAAATTAAATACGTTATCGTTAAAACCATCCTGGTTAGCTTCATGAATAATCATATCAATAAACTTTCTTTCACTCTGCTTCCAATCATTTGAATTGCTAAGCATAGCTAAAGCACTAATTTTATTTTTTACAACATTCTTGAATATTACAGCACCATTGTTTTCAGTATCATTATTTATTGCATTTATTATATTTACAATTTTCTGATACTTATCACTATGTTCCTGAATGATAAACTGTTCAGCATACTTAATAGGAATCTTAGCAGGCACAACTTTGCCGGCTGACAGATTATAATTTAAATCCAGATTGAAAAGATCATCATCGGTATCCTGTGGAGGATTCTTAATAAAAGCTGACCTTATATATGCAGCAAGTGCAAATTTATCCTCAGGGTTTAAATATTCATAAGAAGCCATTGCGCTCCCGGGAATTCCTTCCTGCAGTGTCTTGTATATATCGGAAATTTTTTCGCCGTTCTTCCATCCCGTATTAATTGTATAATTTCTCGGCGGAGGATTCAAACCGGCAGACGCAGGTCCATCTCCTTTACCATCAGTACCGTGGCATGAAGAACAATTAGCAGAAAAAAGCTGTTTGCCTTTGCCAATTAAATCCTGTGAAGGATTTTTCATTTTCATAACATCCACAGGTGGAATAGTCTTAGCGGGCTGCATTATAATTTCCGCAGTTGCACTAGTATCTGGCAATGCCGGTGGAACGGTCTGCCTTGAGATGATATTAAACTTCGCTACGTAAAATAATCCAACTGCCAATCCAATAACCAGTAAGTACGGATAAATAAGAGCGAAAATCGTTGCAGGATTTTTCTTTGCGTCTTCTATTTTTTCTTTAATACTTTTTTCAAAAATGCTCATATTAGCCCTATAAAACTAAAGGTGAAAATTGAGTCCACGTTGTAATTTAGGATCACCAATTGGAACAAGGTTATATTTTTCTGCCATCTTACTGAACACAACCATCAACAACCCGACAAAAATCAGAGGATAAGCAAAATCTATCCAGCTGAATGTATAAAGATTATTGTTCCTCGACATGCTTGGCATTATTAACCAATAAATATCAAGGAATTGAATGCAGATTATCCAGATAGAAATAAATTTTAGCCTTTTAATATTAGTTTTTGCTTCATATGACAGAAGCGAAAAGAACGGAACTATAAAATGCGTAACGATCAGCAAAATTGAGATATACTTCCATCCTCCCTGCCATCTTTGCATAAACCAGAAAGTTTCTTCCGGCAAATTTCCGTACCAGATAAGCATATACTGCGAGAAAGCTATATAACCCCAGAATGCTGTAAAAGCGAACAACAATGTACCGAGACTATAATAATGGTCCTCTTTAATTGCCGAATGTAGATACCCGTTCTCTTTGAGTTTTATGGCAGTGTAGGTTAACACGGCAAACGCAACCCAGACAATGCCGGCAAATAAATAAACTCCGAACATTGTTGAAAACCATTTTGATTCAAGGCTCATGACCCAATCTACCGCAGTAAGCGTAACTGTAATGGCAAAAAGTGGTATAAAAATAACCGAAAGTGTAATATTTTTTTTAGTTAATTTCTGGTCACCGGTTGAATCCTGTTTCCTGGAATTCTTAACTATAACAAAATAAAATATTGCCCAGAGTAATAATATTCCTATAACACGAACCATAAAAAACGGGGTGTTAAGGTACGCACTTTTCGCTTGCAGCATATGGTTGGAATTAATATAATCGGCATGCGACCATCTGAACAAATTACCTGTATTAAAAAACAGAGGTATAACAAATATAAGAAGTAGTGGCAGGGCGGCAGCAAAGAATTCACTTATTCTTCTGAAAGGCGTACTCCAATCGGCGCCTGCCGCGTATTCAAGTGCAACAAGAAATAGTGAGCCAACGGTGATACTAAGGAAAAATATAAATGATACTAAATAAGCGAATGATGCCCTGTAACTATCGGCAAAAAAACCTGCAATGCCGAGTAATAAACCAGCGGCAAAGAGTATCCCACCTATTTTTGTTATTTTATCCGGTAAATTCTTTTTTATATAACCAGTTTCATTTTTGGACATTTGAAACAGACTCCTTATTAATCGCTTGTAAATCTGACTCTTTAGCGTTTTGAGCTCTCTGCAGGACTCTTATATAATCCACAATAGCCCATCTTTCTTTGTTTGTGGTCTGCCTTGAATAAGAAGGCATGGCGTTTTGCCCGTTGGTAATAATATGATATATCATCCCGTCAGGGTAATTAATAATTTTAGATGAATGCAGGGTTGGACCAGCGGGAAACTGACCTCTCAGCCTGCTGTTCCCATCCGCAAGATCTCCGTGACAGGGACTGCAAAATGTTAAAAATTTCTTTTGGCCCAGCTGCAGTAATTGTTTATTTGGAATCGTAGGATTTGAAAGAACTTCCGCCGGCATAGGCTGTCCCATAAAAGGATACGGCATATCGCTTCTTGCAACCGTACCTTCAACAGGCGGTCTCATTCCCTCGCCGTTTGCCCAGATATTACTCCCCTCCTGTGCAGTTAATTTATCCTGGTATTCCATCCAGCCGAAAGGTGTTACATACATAAGTTTATTTAATGTAACATAGGTCATTCCACAGGTACCAATGGCAACAACAACCAGGAATAATAAAAACTTCGGTTCAAAAAGCCTGAACTTTTCAAACTCGGGATAATAAACATTTTCAATTTTATAGGCACCCAGACTCTTCAGGAATTCAGTAACCTTTGCTTTATCAAATTGTTCATCCTCTGCCTCAATTACCAATCCATATTTCTCTCCCGAAACGGCTTTCATATATTCAGTATCGTGAAGCGGATGACTATTGGCAGGCAGTTTGAAAAATATTGCTATCATACCTACAACAGTAGAGATAGCGGCAAACAATACTGTCGTTTCAAACGTAATAGGAATAAAAGCCGGGGCCGATAAAAACGGCTTGCCTCCCACAACAATACTGTAACTTGAGGCGGTAGACCACCACATAAATAAGAAAATAAATGTTGCACCGAAGAGCCCGAAAAATAAAGTTACAAATCCAATCTTCGACTGCCCCATTCCCATAGCCCTGTCCATTCCGTGAAGCGGGTATGGTGTGTTAACATCATATTTTTTGTAACCTGCAGATGTAGTCTTTTTAGCAGCATTTATTATTTCATCGGGTTTGTTAAAAAGTGCGGCTATTGAATGTAATTTTTTATTTTTATCCATTATTATCTCCTCCATGGTGCGATGGTTGGGCACCTTCAACAACCCCTTTAATTTCAGACATTGCAACTACAGGCAGAGTCTTGGAAAATAAAAGCACCAGGGTAAAAAACAATCCAAAACTTCCTATAAGTATTGAAAAATCAACCCACGTCGGTGTAAAGTAACCCCAGCTCGAAGGCAGGAAATCCCTGTGAAGAGATGAGGCAATAATTATAAATCTTTCAAACCACATTCCCACGTTTACAAGAATAACAACAATAAACATAACGGGAATCGATCTCCTGAATTTCTTAAACCAGAATAATTGAGGAAACAGGGAGTTACAGCTAACCATTATCCAGTAACCCCAGGCATACGGACCGAAGGCCCTGTTAATGGCTACAAACTGTTCTGTTGGAACACCGCTGTACCATGATATAAAAAATTCCATCAGATAGGCATATCCAACCATAGAGCCTGTAAGAAGAATAATTTTATTCATTCTATCAAGGTGATCCATAGTGATCACGTCTTCAAGATCAAACACCTTCCTGATAAATATCAGCGCTGTAACCACCATTGCAAACCCTGAGAATATAGCACCGGCAACAAAGTATGGCGGAAATATTGTTGAATGCCATCCCGGCAGTACGGCAACTGCAAAGTCAAAACTCACAACCGTATGTACCGATAGTACAAGCGGAGTTGCAAGGCCCGCCAAAATCATATAAACTTTTTCGTAATGTCTCCAGTGCCTGTTAGAGTGCCTCCAGCCCAGACTGAAAAACGAATAGACAAACTTTTTAGCTTTGGATACTGTTCTGTCCCTCAATGTGGCAAAATCAGGTATTAATCCTACATACCAGAACATTAATGAGACTATAAAATAGGTTGAAACTGCAAAAACGTCCCAAACAAGGGGCGACATAAAATTCGGCCATAATCCATGCGAATTTGGATAAGGAATTAAATAACCTGCGAGCCAGGGACGACCTGTATGAATTATCGGAAAAATACCAGCGCAAATAACGGCAAAGATTGTCATCGCTTCAGCAAATCTAGCTATTCCTGTTCTCCATCTCTGTCTTAAAAGATAAAGAATAGCTGAAATCAGTGTGCCTGCATGTGCAATTCCCACCCAGAACACGAAGTTTGTGATACCCCAGCCCCAGGCAACCGGCTGATTATTTCCCCATTCACCAATTCCAAAATAAAATGTGAGTCCCACACCGAGTACACCGAGAAGCAGAAGACTAGTGGTGAATGCCAGTGCAATAAAATATTTATTACCGGGTTTGGTGTTCATGGGTTTTGCAATGGCGTTATCGAGATCCGCCATTGTAAGGTTACCCTGAACAAGTGGTATTTCTTTACTATAATCTAAGCTCACTACACTTCCTCCGAATGAGTATTTCTTAATTTAGCGAGATAGGTAACGTTAGGTTTAACGTTAAGCTGATCAAGTACGTAATAACCGAGTTCGTGATTTCTGTATTTATAAAATTCACCATTCTTGTCATTAATGTCGCCAAAATGGATTGCGTTTGTGCTACAGGCATCCTGACAGGCAGTATGTACATTAGCTCCTATTACTTTTCTGTTTTCACGTATTGCGTCTTCTCTTTCTGTAGCAATTCTTTGAATACAGAATGTACATTTTTCCATCACTCCTCTTGATCGGACAGTTACTTCAGGATTATATACAAGATCAAGTAATTCATTCTGCTGGAATCCATCCCTGAAATGATCTCTGAAATTGAAGAAATTAAATCTTCTTACTTTATAAGGACAGTTATTTGAACAATATCTTGTACCTACACAACGGTTATAAACCATTTGATTTAAGCCGTCTTTGCTATGGGTTGTTGCAGCAACCGGACAAACATTTTCGCAAGGTGCATTATCGCAGTGCTGGCATAACATCGGCTGACTGCTTACTATTGGATCATCTTCCGAACCAGAATAATAGGCATCAATCCTCATCCATTGCATTTCTCTGCCAACCGCTACCTGATCTTTTCCTACAACCGGAATATTGTTTTCAGCAACACAGGCCACAACGCATTCACTACAACCGGTACATTTATTAAGGTCAATAGACATACCCCATTTTACACCCTGGAACCAGTTTGGATGCGGCGGGTATATCTCATCTACTTTTTCTTCCTCGTGCATTTCAGAAACAAAGTGAGGATTCTTTAAATATTCTTTAACAGTTCCTTCTCTAAGTATATGCCTTTCACCAAAAATATTTTCATCGGGCGATTTAGCAAAAAGATGGTGCTCCTGTGCAGAAACTAATTTATAGGAACCACTTCCTTTTTTCACATCTGCTGTTGTGAAAAGCCAGGGTGAATTTACTGTACTTATTGACAACAAAACATTAGCGTTAAATCCTGTGCCTTCTCCTACTTTTCCAACTACAGTTCTTCCAAATCCGGATTCAATTGCAATTGTATTATCTGCGCAGCCAGGCTGAATGAGAACAGGAATTTCTAATTTTCTTTCACCAACTTTTACCGAAATGTAATCATTATTATCAACTCCCAGTTCCTTTGCTGTATTTTTCGAGATAGCAGCATAATTATCCCAGGTCATTTTGGTAACAGGGTGAGGTAATTCCTGAAGCCATCCATTATTCGCAAATCTTCCGTCACCCAATGTTGGACTTTCATTCAATAAAACTGCAAAACCGGCAAGCTTAGAAGAATATGAAACAAGATCAGATAATGCTGAATAATTAAAATTTCCAAATTTCTTTAGAGTATCTTTAGTTAGAACAACTCCATCGTGTAAAGCACCTAACCAGAATTCTCTGAAATTTAATTTTGAATTGAGAGAAGGATAAATATTTTTCTCCCAGTTATTCATTAAATATTTATGATAAACAGTTTCATCATATTTATTTTTTCCGCCGATCGAACCAGGTTAGTAAAACAGCTTCTTTCTGTCTTGTATTATAAATAGGAGCAATAACAGGCTGCTGCAGTGAATAAAACCCTGTCCTGTTTTTTGCATCACCCCACGATTCAAAGGCATGATTTATCGGCAATGTATAATTTCCTGCTGCCGAAGATTCATTTGCACTTTCGGTCAGTGAAATTACATTACCAACTTTTTTAAGTGCTTCAGAATAACCAAGGTCTTCGGGTAGTTGGAACACTGGATTAGAATCATAATGTATAACTGTTCCTATCTTTCCTGCATTCATATCAGCTACAAGATTTTCCCATTCATCTTTTCCGGCAATTGGCTGCAGCTCAAATGCTGAAGAATCAGTCCTGTACATTCCGGTATTTCCAAGAATTTCATTAAGCAGATTTGTAACAACCTGAACTTCTTCAGGAAGACTTCTTCCGGCAAAAACAATTGCTTTACCCTGGTTCAGGCTTAGATCATCAACTAAGTATTTTAACTTCTTTTCATTAAGTGAATAATTTTTTGCAAATGTCTCTATTGAATACCTGGAAAGATTAACCGGTATATTTCTTCCTAATCTTCTGCCAACTTCTTTTAGTAAAGACATTACAAATTCAAATTGAGCATCTGGCCTTAATTTCAGCCGGTAATCAGCATTCATTCCTGTCGTAGACATATTACCTTCAACTACATAAAGCCTGTTGAAGTTCTTTGCATTTTCAATATTTCTTCCTTCAGTATACAACCTGGAGTTTTCAACTTTATCTCCATCTGTTCCAAGAAAATCTCCTTCAAGAGATACTATGATTTTTGCTTCATTCCATTTAATTAACGGATAGAAATCTGTGCCATAACATTTTTTCCAGGCTGAATTTCTAATATTATCATTAAATAGTTCGTAGGAATAAATTTTAGTGTTTTGATATTCAGCAGAAAAATCATCAAGTACTTTCTTTGCAGTTGGTGAAAGTATTTTCCCTGCAATAATGGCAATCTTTTGAGATGGGTTTGCATTAAGCGCACTAATAATTTCCTGATCTGCTTGCTGCCAGGTGGTTTTAAGAAATTCGCCACCACGTGATTTTTTCATCGGGTTTTGCAGCCTGTCAGGATCATATAAGTTCAGTACACTGGCTTGAACTATAGCATTAATTTTCCCTTTGTTAACAGGATGATCGGGATTTCCATCTACTTTAACCGGTCTTCCCTCTCTGGTTTTAATCAGAATGCCGTGTGATTGAGAACCATAATTATAAGTTGAAGAATAATATTTCGGTTTTCCTACAACGGTATTTACCGGCATCTTGGTGTAAGGAATAATTTCTCCCTTATCCCTGTAGTCTGAACAACCAGCGCCTGCAAGTGCTGCTGAGGCACCAACGAGTGCTAAAAATTTACGTCTGGAAAGTTTTGATAATTTAGAAGGATCGAATTCTTCAGTTGCTCCGGGATGAAATTCCTCCTGGCTTTCAGCTACAACCTGCGAATCATTGTGCAATTCAGCAAAACTGCGCCAATAATTCGGATCCTGCTCCTTATTATTTTCTTCGTGATTTATTCCGTCCTTAACTTCAGACATTATTACCACCTATGTTTTTTCTGCTAACAGCGGAAGGATTTATTTTAATCCTGCTGTTTTTTGTATTTTCAATTTTATTGGAAACTTTTTTCTTAGCTAAATAATCTTAATGGAGATGATGTCAGCGCCACAAAGCCGGCAATACCAACACCAATGGACATGAAAAAATTCTTTCTTTTAATTTTTTTTTCAAGATTCAGATTCTTAAAATCCATATTTGCTCCCATTAACGGTGACAGGCCCAGCAATCTTCCGGCCCGTTTTTAATATTTTTTAAATAAGGTAGTTTTTCATGAGCATTCCTGTGACAATCCAGGCAGCTTCCCATTGTAAACGAATTCATCTGAGCAATTCGATCCATCTGTCTCACATCTCCGTGACAGCTGGAGCAGTCAATACCAGCATTTACGTGCACGCTATGATTAAAATATGCAAAGTCCGGAACCCTGTGAATTCTCTTCCAAGGTATTGCAATGCCCTCTTCGTAATATTTTGTAAGCTTTTTTATTTCGGGTCTGTCTTTTCGTGCGATCGTGTGGCAGTTCATGCATGTAGAAACCGCGGGTACCATAGCGTGTCTCGATTTTTCAACGCCGGTATGGCAATACTGGCAGTCAATTTTCATTTGTCCTGCATGCAATTTATGTGAAAAGTTTATTGGCTGAACAGGTGAATAGCCTACTCCGTCTCTTTCAGCACGAGAAGCAAAATATGTAAGTGTAAATGAAGCTAATATTACGAAAATGGTGATGGGTACTCGGACTCTTAAAACATAATCCAAATAAGATTTTTTCATCATTTACCTTTAGAGTTACAATCGATATTTTTTAGTGATAATTCTTAAAGTAACAAAAAACTCTGAAAAGTTTACAGCTCTCTTATTATGAACCCGAAACTTAAAAGTATTTTATAAAATATTGTTACGAATAAAAAGATGCGGTTGATTAGGCTGAACCCGCAATTGGATGTTATTCAAGTTCAAAAAGTTGAATAAAATCTAAGTTATAAAATTATAAAATTAGGATATTAAAAAAAAGCATACATTTACAATTTTTTCCTAATTTTTGAACCAGAGAGTCAGCTTTCTTCTTTTTTTGCTCTCCAGTAATTCTGTATTCTCTATTTTATCAAATCAGAGAATAATTACAAATGGAAATATAATCGCAATTTAACCGCCCATCGCTCTCTTCAATACTGAAACAGGATGCAAAACCTCTAATTGAGTGTTAAATTTTTCAGCACCTGCTGTAATTTGTAAAATACATCCGGGATTCCCCGTTATTACTGTATTAGTTTGTGTGCGGGCAATATTAGCAATTTTATCCTCAAGAATTTTCATCGAATCATCGTATCGTATCACATTATATATTCCGGCGCTTCCGCAGCACCTGGTTGACTCTTCGAGCTCTATTATTTCCAAACCGGGAATTGATGATAATAGTTCCCTTGGCTCGTTAAAAATTTTCTGACTGTGTACTAAATGACAGGCATCGTGATATGTCGCCTGTAAATTAATATTTTTAAACTCCGACAACGGTTTTTTATCAAACAGAAATTCGGTTACATCTCTAACCTTAGAGGAAAAGATTTGAGCGCGTTGACTATAATTACAGTCATCCTTTAATAAATCACCGTATTCTTTCATAAAGGCACCGCAGCCTGCTGAGTTTGAGACAAGAAATTCGTAATCTTCATTCTCAAATATTTCGATATTTTTTATCGCCAGTTCTTTTGCTTTTTTAATCTCACCATTATGTGCATGAAGAGAACCGCAGCATACCTGGTCCCCCGGTGTGAATATTTTACAACCGTAACCTTTCAGCACTGTCAGAGTATCTATGTTTATTCCCGCAAACGCCGTATCCATGATACAACCAGTGTGAAATGCGGTACTGTATTTCACCTCCCCGCCGGGCAAAGTAATTTTTTCTATCTCATCACTGCTGAATTTAACCGATATTTCAGGAGAAAGTTTTAAAATACCGGCAAGCCTCTTTGAAAAAAGTTTTAATATCCCGGATTCTTCAAAAATATACCTGAAATAACTCTGTTGATAAATCCTTAATATCTTTGAATATAAATGTAATCGATTCGGCTCAGCCAAAACTTTATTAAGAATTAACCTTTTGAATTTTTCAGCAAATGAAAAGCCTGAATTATTTTCAGTTATTATTACGCGGGCGGACTCGACAAGTTTTCCATACTTCACCCCGGCTGGACATGCAGTTTCACACGCCTGGCAATCGAGACAGAAATTCATCTCGTCAATAAATAATTCCGAAACGCCTCCCATTCCTTCCGCAACATTTCGAATCATTTTTATTCTTCCACGCGGGGAGGATCGCTCCAGTTTTGTAAGATCGTATGTCGGGCAGACAGCGAGACACAAACCGCAATGAATGCACTGCGATAATATATCATCCGCCGGCAGATATTCCTGAAGATTTGTAATAGAGAAAGAATTTGACATTAATTATTATTTAAAAGATTTAATCTGAGATTTAGAAAAAGGCAAAGTACCTTCGCAGCGTGGTGCCATTGTAAATATTTTACCAGGGTTAAGAATATTATTTTCATCAATTACTGATTTTATTTTTTTCATCATATCAACACCCGGAATCCCGGCAACTTTTTCCAGAAAATGTTTTTTAGCAAGACCGGTCCCATGTTCGCCAGTAATTGTTCCGCCTAATTTGATAGCCTCGTTAAAAATAAAATCAAAAGCCTTGTGCGCCCTTTCAATCTCGGCTTTATCTCTTTCATCGGTAAGACAGGTCGGATGAAGATTACCGTCCCCTGCGTGTCCGAAATTTCCAAATACAACATCGTATTTTTTACCGGCCTCGGTTACTTTTTCTATCATAACCGGCAATTCACTCCTGGGTACTGTCGCATCTTCCAGTATTGTGGTAGGCCTTCTTCTTGCAAGCGCACTGAAAGCGCTTCTTCGTGCAGCTTTCAGGTTTAACGCTTCGCCTGCATTTGCCGCAGTTCTTACTGCTGTGGCGTTATTTCTCTTAAGTATATTTATGATAGTTTCCCCGTCTTCCCTGACAATGCTTCCTCTGCCGTCCACTTCAATCAATAATATTGCTTCGCTGTTTCTCGGCAGTCCGATCTTTGTATAATCTTCAACACAATTAATTGTTGTGTGGTCCAGGAATTCCATCATCGAGGGAGTGATGTGAGAAGCTATTATTTCTGATACGGCTTTTGCGCTGGAATTTAGTTTATCGAAATAGGCCAGCATTGTAACTGATTCAGTCGGTTTTGGAATGAGTTTTAAAATGATTTTAGTAATAATTCCAAGAGTACCTTCGCTCCCGACAACGAAATCCCTGAGATTGTATCCCGCTGTATCCTTTACATTTTTGCCGCCGGTAATTAGTATATCTCCATTAGGTAAAATCATCTCAGTGCCGAGCACATAATTTTTCGTGACACCGTATTTCAGTCCCCTCAATCCACCGGCATTATTAGCCACATTTCCTCCGATTGTGCAGACGCTGCTGCTTCCTGGGTCAGGCGGATAAAAGAGCCCAATCTTTTCAACTTCCTTTTGAATCTTTTCTGTTATTACTCCCGGTTGAACAGTCGCGGTCAGATTACCGGCATCAATTTCGAGAATTTTATTCCATTTTGTCATTACAATTACTATGGAGTTTTCAACCGGAACTGAGCCTCCACTTAAGCCAGTACCTGCACCACGGGGAACGATATTGAATTGTTCATTATTTGCGAGTTTTAACAGGTTTGATATTTGTTCTTCACTCTCGGGGAAAACAACAGCTTCAGGAAGTTGTTGATATTCGGGAGTGGCATCAAAAGAATAACAAAGGCGGTCCTCATCGGAATCGAGAAAATTATTTTTCCCGACAATTTGCCTTATTCTTTCTTTTAAGGATTTGTTCATTAACAAAAATGAGATAATAGATATGAACTAAGTTACCATTCTTTTTAAAATTAAAAAGCGGGAAATAATTTTATCTCCCGCTTAATAATTTAATCGGATTATCTTAAAAGCCAGTTATAAATTTTTTGGTTATTCATTATTTTTAATGCAGCCTGAAATTGCTTATCGGTTTGCAAAAATTCTTCTGTCCTGCCTTCATTACCAAGATAGCGTGAAGCAAGTTCACCCTTTATTTCAGCAATTACTTCTTTTTTATAATTATGAAGGTCATTCAATTCCAGTTTTTCAAACTCTTTTTTAATTTTTTCAAGCTGCGTAGAAATATCTTTAGCTGATTTACGCTTACTTGCATCTGCTATCAAGTCATCAATTTCCTTTCCAGCACTTGAATGATACACATATTTTTGTGCATTCAAAAATTTCTCAAATCCATCGAACAAATTTTCATCATTCATTTTGTAAAAATTCTGTTTTGGATTCATATAGTAATAGTGATCAGCAAAAGTAAAGAACAGCCCTTTTGCAAGCAGATCCTGTGTAATATCTCCATCAATTAAATATTTGATTGTTGTATCGGGAGTAATACCACCGCCACTATAAACTTCACGTTTATTATCCGTCATAAATGAAGATTTAATAATTGAATCAGGCTCGGCAAAAACATTATTATTTTTCGTGTAATCTACTTTCTGAATACATCTGCCACTCGGTGTATAATATTTTGCAGTTGTTATTTTTAATGAGGTGTTATAGTCCAGTGGTGTAATAGTCTGGACTAGTCCTTTACCAAATGATTTTGTACCAAGAATTACTCCCCGATCGTGATCCTGAATAGCCCCGGCAAGAATTTCAGAGGCTGAAGCAGATCCACCATTTATTAAAACAACGAGTTTTGAATTGCCAACCAGGGGCTCCTGAGTTGCATAATATTTTTTCTCATTTGTCTGGTCTCTTCCACGTGTAGTAACAATTAGCTTGCCCTTTGGCAAAAATTTATTGCAAATATCAACAGCAACATCTAGCAGTCCTCCCGGATTACCCCGTAAATCAAGGATAATGGATTTAATCTCTTTTCGTCTCTTTAATTCAAGCAAAGCATTTTTAATTTCATCCCCGGAAGAGCGACTAAAACTCGTAAGTTTGAGATAAACATTGTTGCTGTTTTTTGGATAAAATCCATAATAAGCGAGAGTTTTTACACTCACTTCTTCCCTGACTAAATTAAATTTCAGAGTATCCTGTCCATCATTTCTTGTTACTTTAACTTCCACGGTTGTGCCCGGATCACCTTTTACAAGCGAAGAAATCTGATCCACATTTTCAGGAGATATCTTCACACCATTTACTTCAATTAAAACGTCTCCAATTCTGATACCCTGTCTCTGGGAAGAATATCCATCCATAACTTCCACAATTGTAACATTTTCTCCACGGACACCTATTGAAACTCCAATGCCACCGTATTTACCCTTTGTAATCAAATCAATATCTTCTTTCCTGTTTTCATCAAGGTACATTGTATATGGATCAAGAGCTTTCAGCATCCCTTCTATGCCAGCTTGCATAAATTGTTGTGGATTTATAGGCTCTACATAGTTAAAGGAAATTTCCTTATAAACTTTGCTGAAAAGGTCTATGTTTTTTGAGACCTCGAAATAAACATCACTTTTCCCCGGGAAAAATCCGGAAAAAATTAAAATTACTCCTGCCGCTGTTATAATTTTCTTAAAGCTATTCAACTTCATAAAGTACCTTTCTAATTTGCCCGATTAGCACGGGTTAATGAATTAATTTCTTCAATGATGTCTTCATGTATGGTTACGGGAGGAAGTGTACCGTTAATTACACGAAATCTATCTTCCTTTTTCGCCATCTCAAGGTAACCATTCCTTACTTTTTCGAAAAATAGATTACCTGAAAGCTCCATACGATCCAAATCTAAATTATCTTTATTGGCTTTCCGTTCATTAGCAACATCTACCGGAATATCAATAATAAAAGTTAAGTCCGGAACTGCTTCATCGATTGCAAGTTTATTTATATGCCTGATTGTTTCAGGATCTATTCCTCTGCCATACCCCTGATAAGCAGTCGTTGAATCATGAAATCGATCCGAAATTACATAAAACCCATCCTTCAAAAAAGGTCGGATTTTTTCCCTTACTAATTGTGCTCGTGAAGCAGAAAACAAAAATATCTCTGTTTCCATAAACATTTTATTATGCTTTTTATCCAGCAAAACACTCCTAACAGTTTCTGATATTTCAGTGCCGCCTGGTTCTCTAATGATTTCAACATTATAGTTTTGTGCTACTAAGAAATTTCTAAGTAATTCAACCTGTGTTGATTTGCCGCAGAAGTCAATACCTTCAAAAGTAATAAACATTGTTTCCGGATTATAATTGATTGATTGTATTAATTAAATTTCTTTATGATATATCTGAGTTGCTCAGGTTTGATATATTGAATATCAACATTCCTAGGAGATTCAAGTTTTGGAATTATCCCTCCCAGTGTATCTAGTACTACATCCCTGTAATTTACATAGGCTCTAAATTCATCGCCGGTAAGTTTTCCAAGAATATCAATCCCACCATGAACACCAATATTAATTTTATTCGGTAAAAGTACTACTTCCCTGTCAGCAGGTACATCTAAAATATTTACGGGAACGTCCTCAATAACTTTATCCACAATTCTTTGTACATTAAGTGAAACCAGAACACTATTTTCAGAAAAATTCATACCGGTTTTCTTATCCAGATCAATCTTCATATCAAGTTTGTCACTTAAATTCTCCAATTTAATTGGATCGGTGGAGATAGTACTCATATTTTTTAATTCGCTCACCGGGCCGTAAACAACTACTGAATCCGGCTGTACAGTTACCGGTGTAGCCAGGCCGTAGCCATCCCTGAATGACACTTCAACATCAGGTTCAATTTTTAGTTTTTTATTTGTAAGCTTTTCAATATTAAATGTCAGCGTATCAGGTGAAATATCAATAACCTCAACATCAGATGAGAGCCATTGATTTTCACTTAAATAGTTGGAAAGGTTAATGTATCTTTTACCAGTATCTCCATTTGCAGTTACTACATATTCAGATTCTGATCCCAATTTTGCTGTAACTAATTTCCACCCCTTGCCTTTAACTTTAATAGAAACTTTTTTCGGTAGTTTCGAACCGCTTGTCAATCCCTTCTGAAAGTCCACTAGTTTTAGCGGAACCTGGAAAGTAGCATAATAATCATTGGACAAAGAAATGGATGCCCATAAGATTGCTGAGAATAGAAATGATATTATTATTATATGGAGGTTTTTCTTCATGCTACAAATATAAAACGAAAAAGGGCATAAAAAAACTCCACAATAAGTGGAGTCTTTTATTTAATAAAATTTTATTATTTTAGATTTCTGAAATGACTCAGAAGTTCATCACGATTGGCCCGGGAAATTTCCCTGCCTTTTATCGGGAAATCCGGTATGCTCCTGGCAAGATGCCTTAATTTATGAACATTCATCGATTCAATATCTTCACTTCCGGGGTCAAATTGTTCTTTTTCTGCCGGTTCACTTCCCACTGAATCTTCTTTTTCAACTTCAGGATTATCCGTCAGTGCTTCCTGTCTCAGGCGCGATATTGTATCTGCCGGGCTTTCGTTGGATTCAGGTACCTTATATTCCTCTTCAATTTCTTCTTCAACTATTTCAATTATTTCTTTCTTTTTTTCTATTGGTGTCGCTTCTGTTTTCTTTTCTTTCCCTACTGGTTTTGGTTTCGCAAGTGTTTTAGTCGCAACAGATTTAACAATTTTAGGTTTTTCTTCTTTTTTAATTGCCTTTTCAACCCTAGCTGCTTTTTCAGCAATTTCAGGGAGCATAGAAATCAGCTGATCATCTGGTTGGGGAATTACGTGAGTTGAGACAAGTTGTCCAATTCTGCCAGCAGCGGCTGCTCCCGCATCAACGGCGGCTTTTACTGCAGCGGTGTCACCAACTACTTTTACAGTGATAAGGGCGGGTTTGGTAATATCTTTTCCTACAAACTTAACATTTGAGGCTTTTACCATAGCATCAGCGGCTTCTATTGCAGCCACCAATCCCTTTGTTTCGACTAAACCTAATGCCTTTGGCATAAGCTATCTATTTCTTCTTTGGAAGAATTTGCTCAATATCAGAATGCGGACGAGGAATAACGTGTACAGACACTAACTCACCAACTCTTTGAGCTGCGGCAGCACCGGCATCAGTAGCAGCTTTAACTGCTCCAACATCCCCGCGAACCATAACGGTAACATATCCACCACCAATGGTTTCCTTGCCGATTAACTCAACCTTAGCTGCCTTAACCATAGCATCAGCTGCTTCGATTGAACCAACAAGCCCTTTTGTTTCAATCATTCCAAGTGCGTCTAGTGTCATTGATGTGCTCCAATTTATTTGAATTAGTTGAATGAAAAATACTTTATAGGGACTTAAATGTCAATTATAAAGTTTTTTAATCCTGCCACCTTAACTTTTTCCTTTAAGCCTGTTTTCTTCCAGAAATTCTCCTAAAATAATAGCTGCGGCGTTACGATCTAAAATTCCTTTATCTCTTCTTTTGTTTTTCTTATTCACGCTTTCAATCATCATATCTGAGGCAATTGAAGAGGTATATCTCTCGTCCCACAAGATCACTTCAACCTTGTATCTTTTTTCCAGGCTCTCTTTAAACTTGTTAATAGCACCTGAGATTGAAGACTCCTTCCCGTCTTCCCTGAAAGGAAAACCAAGAACTATTTTTTGAATATTCTTTTCTTTAACAAGATCGTCTAATTCGTTCCAGGTTTTATCATTATTCAGGATAGTTTTATAAGGATATGCAAATGTAAGAAGAGGATCACTCAGGGCCAGCCCTATTCTTTTTGTTCCATAATCTATGGACAATATTCTTTTATATTGAGCATCATCCATGATCAGGCACTCTCAAATCTTTCAACCATATAAACGCCTTTTAATTTTTTCAACCGCTCCATAATCCGCTCTAAGTGCTCAATGTTATGCACATAAAGTGTTACGCTTCCTTCAAAAGTTGAATTGCTCGTATTAATATTTATTGATTTTATATTAGTATTCTGGTACGAGACGATTGTATGGGATATTTCATTTAATATTCCCGGAGAATCATCGCCTGTGACAGTAAGCCCTGCTACAAATAGAGAAGAATCAGCCTCAGGCCATTGAACCGGGACTAACTTAGAGCTGTCATTTTCCGAAATGTTAATCAGCGTACTGCAAGTTTTTCTGTGAATTTTAACACCTTCACCAACGGTAATATAGCCAATAACGGGGTCGCCTGGAATGGGATTGCAGCACTTTGCATACGAATATAGAATACCTGTCTTATTTCCTTCTATAAGAATTCCGCCAATATCTCTTCTGGCGGTTACTGCAAAATTATCAAATTCAAGAGTATTAGTTTCTTTCTGTTTTGGCTCATTTTCTCTTGAAGCTGTCAAAACTTGTTCCAGGTTTAGTTTGCTCTGTCCGATAGCCTTGAAAAAACTTTTGGTATTATCAAACTTAAAACTTTCTGCCAGTTTTGCTATATCTTTCTGATCAAAAGATAGTTTTAATTTCTTTGTTTTTTTCTCCCAAAGCTCTTTCCCAAGCGCTACTACTTCTTCCTCTTCCTTGTTAATCCATTTTCTAACCGCAGTTTTTGCTTTGTGAGTATTCACAAATTTCATCCAGCTTTTATTCGGATGCTGATTTTTTGAAGTAATAATCTCAACCTGGTCACCACTGTGCAAAATTGTATCTAGTGGTACAATTTTACCATTTACCTTAGCTCCAATACAGTGAAATCCCACCTTACTATGTATATCAAAAGCAAAATCAACAGGTGTTGAATTAGCGGGTAATCTTCTTAATTCTCCTTTAGGTGTAAACACATAAATTTCATATTGATAAAGATTCAGCTTAAAACTTTCCAAAAGTTCTTTACGGGCTTCTTCTTTGGAGGCATTTTCAAAAATTTCTCTTATCCAGTTTACCCACGTTTCCAGATCTTTGTCGCTGGTTGATTTATCTTCTTTATATTTCCAGTGTGCTGCCACACCTTTTTCAGCAACCTCGTGCATTTCATTAGTTCTGATCTGCACTTCTACAAGTCTACCTTCTGGCCCAATTACCGTTGTGTGAATTGATTGATAATTATTTGTTTTGGGAATAGAAATGTAGTCCTTAAACCTATCCGGAACAGGCATATATATCTGGTTTACAATTCCAAGCGTTGTGTAACAGTCATTTGTATTTAGAGTGTGCAAAATAATTCTGATTGCAAACAAATCATAAATCTCTTCAAAAGGTTTATTACGGCGTACCATCTTCCTGTAAATACTGTAAAGATGTTTTGCCCGTCCCCCTATTTCGTATTTCAAATTATATTCTTTTAATTTACTTTCTATGGGTTCGATAAACTTTTTAATCAGACCTTCTCTTTCTCTTCTTTTACTCTTTATCTTTTTAGCAATATCGTCATATGCTTCTTTATTGAGATACTTAAATGAAAGGTCTTCAAGTTCCCATTTTACTCTCGCAAGACCAAACCTGTTGGCAAATGGAGCATAAATTTCGAGCGTTTCCTGTGCAATTCTTCTTTGCTTTTCAGGACCAACAAATTCAAGTGTCCGCATATTATGAAGACGATCAGCAACCTTAACAAGTATTACCCTTACATCTTTTACCATCGATAATAATAGTTTGCGGTAATTTTCAGCTTGAGTAATTCCCTGACCTTTGAATATTCCACCAATCTTCGTTACGCCATCTACAATTTCTGCTACTTCTTTTCCAAATTCCCTGGCAAGTAAGTCTAAATTAAATTCAGTGTCCTCTACAACATCATGTAAGAGTGTGCTTACAATAGTTATATCATCGAGTGGAAATTCTTTTGCTACTATTAAAGCAACTTCAAATGGATGAGTAAAATATGGCTCCCCGGATGCACGAAGATCATTTTTATGAGCTTCTATGCAAAATTCAAACGCTTTTGTGATCAAAACTTCATTCGGATTTGGCAGATTTTTCCTGCATGTCTCAAGAAGTTCATCAAGCATTTTTTTATTTTTCGGATTTGATAAGCTCATTTTATCCGGGAATAATGACTAAAAGATAAATTTCTTTATAATTTAGTCTATTTTTTCCAATTGTTAAAGTGATTAAATCTAATGGTAAGACCTTATTATTGGCCGGAAAGTTCCTTTTTCAGATCCTGTACATGTTCCAGCCTGTCCCCCAGTTTATCTTCTACAAAATCAGAAAGATTGGTAATAGAAAGAATTTCGTTACAATAGTTCAAAGCTTTTTGCTTTTCACCCAGTTTTACATACTGTCTTGCAATAATATGTTCCAGAACAATTTCATTATAATGATTATTAGTTTTCATACTCTTATACATATGAAGCAATATTTCATAAATATCTATTGCTTTACTTTTATCTATTCCTTCATAGGCTCTGGCCTGAGGCCACAAAAAATATCTGCAATCGGGATATTCCTTTAACATTTTTTCGGCCAAATTTATGGCATCCTGGTATTTCTTCTGATCGATATAAATCCACAGAAGTGAATTTACTGCCATGTAGTTGGTATAGGTAGCTTTATCTACGGCTTTCTTAAGGTATTTTATCCCCTCTTCACGCTCATCTTTAATAAACGGCAGCCATTTAAGCGATTCAGTTTTTCTACTGCGCCAGTACTTAAAACCTCCAATAGCAGCGTAGGCCTCGTAAAAATCGGGATTCATGGCAAGACATTTTTCAAATCCTTTTACAGAATTAATACCATTTGAAAATGCAGATAACCAGTTTCTTTCAAGTGCCTGGTAATAAGCATAATATCCTGCCCTGAGAGAGACAAAACACTGGTGCCAGATATTATTCGGATCCTTTTCGTATAAGCGGTCCGAAATAGTCTCGGCGGTATCAAGATTATCATTAATATAATCAGAATTATAGGGTTCTTTATAGTCATAGGATCTGGCAATGCTTGTACCGACAAGATAAATTTTTCCGAGGGGCAATTCAGGATATTTTTTATTGAGTTCTTCGAAAATGTTTTTGGCCTGATCATAATCCTGCAGAAGCAGCTTATTAATCCCGCTTTTTAGAAGAGAGTCAACAACCGGGTCAGGATAATTCTGTGCGAATATGCTTCCTGAAAATAAAGTTATAAACAGTAGTAATGAAAATAGATTATAGCGTACCAAATGTCCTGTCTCCTGCATCACCGAGTCCCGGTAATATATATCCTTTATCGTTTAATTCCCTATCCAATGCTGCACCGAATATTTTAACATCCGGATGCTCGCTTTCCACTTTTTTAATTCCTTCAGGAGCTGCAACAAGACAGGCAAAAACTATATCTTTTGCTCCTCTTTTCTTTAAATATTTAATAGCCTCAGAAGCGCTTCCACCTGTCGCAAGCATTGGATCAATTAATATTACTTTTGCAACATCAAGATTTTTAGGTGTTTTATAATAATATTCAACTGGCAATAATGTGTTTTCATCTCTTTGCAATCCAATATGCCCGACATGAGCATCCGGTATTATTGCAAGAAAACCGCTCACCATTCCAAGTCCGGCTCTTAAAACCGGCACCATCACCACATCTTTTGAAGTTTTGTAACCCTCGGTTTTTTCAAGTGGAGTATCAATTTCAATTCTTTTTAGTTCCATCTCCCTGCTAATTTCAACTGCCAGTACAGTTGAAATTCTTTTAACTGCTGCCCTGAATGCTTCAGGCACAGTATGCTTTTCTCTCAGAGTTGTTACATCCCTTTTGATAATTGGATGAGTTAACACAGTAAAATTTTTATAACCTGAAAACATAAATACCCCAGTTGTGAATTTTAGCTATTCAATATTTTCCTTCCCAGCACAGACAGAAGATTAACAAATGGCGATAAAGGTGGAGTATAATTATAATTTACCGAAGCCAGACCATCTGCACTTTGTTTTGTTCGAATCATTAAAGAAATAATATCTCCAAATCCTGCAGTTTCTTTTCCTCCGAAGAACGAAGCACCTAGAATTCTTTTTGTTCTCTTTTCAAAAATAATTTTACCAAAAACTTTTTCGCTTCCGGGCATTACCTCTATCAAATTTGGGACAACGGCATCAACGGAATCAAACAAAATATTTTCCTTTTTTGCTTGTAATGAACTTAAGCCAACATTTACAAAATATTTATCAAATATTTTTACCGCCAGATTCTTTACTACTGAATCAGCTTTTTTGTTTCCACCTGCAGCATTTTCACCTGCAATATGCCCGAAATCTCTTGCGATTGTTGCAAGGGGCATATAGTCCGGTCGACCAGTTACGGCATTTGTTACTTCAACATTATCCCCTGCTGCAAAGATATGCTGGCAAGATGTTTTTAGCTTGTAATCTACTTTTAATGCGTCTGATTTTCCAGTTTCCAGCCCTATCTTTTTTCCAAGTTCATTATTCGGGGTAAAGCCTGCAGCAAGGATTATTAAATCAAATTCCAGTAGTCTGCTATCCAGGTTGATAGACTTAATTTCATTTTCATCAGGCAATACCTTCATTTTAGCAGCATTACCATAAAAAGATATTCCATTTTGATTGAGCAATTCTCCGACTAAAGATCTGATTTCGATATCGGCTAAAGGAAGTGGTAAGTTTTCTTTCTCCAATATAGTAACATTTATATCGAGTCTCTTAAAAGATTCTGCAGCTTCAAGTCCTATGTATCCGGCCCCGACAATAACTACCTTTTTAATTTCTTTAGTTTTAATTTTTTCACTAATCTTTATCAGATCAGAAACAGATTTTAGATTAAATACATTTTTAAGGTTATCCGGAAACTCTTTTAATCGTTTGGGTTTTGAACCAGTTGCCAGCACCAGTTTGTCGTAGTTAAATTCCCGTATTTCATTATTCTCCAGATTACGAACTTGTATTATTCTATCACCTCTTAAAATATTTTCAACAAAATGGTTTGTATAAACTTTCACTCCTTTTTTACGGTAGAATTCTTCCGGAGTAAAGAAAACAACATCATTTACGCTATTAATTTCACCTGATAAAACATATGGTAATTCACATGTTCCTGTTGAAATATAATTCCCGGCTTCAAAAAGAGTTACTTCTGCATCAGGGTTTACTCTTTTTGCTTTTGCCGCAGCAGCCGGGCCGGCAGCATTTCCGCCTACAATAATTATTTTACCGGGCTTAATCATTTACCTTTAAAACTTATTGTAAAAGGGATTCCTTCAAAACCGAAATTTTTCCGGATAAGTTTTTCTAAAAATCTTTTGTAATTATCAGGAATGTTTTTCGGATAATTCGAGAAAAACAGAAAAACAGGATAGTGATCGCCAACCTGGGTAATATATTTTATTTTAACTTCTTTACCTGTTGGTGTAGTAGGTGGAGGTGTTTTTTCTATTTCAGGTAAAAGAACATCATTAAGGTGGCTTGTAGTAATTTTCTTTTTTCTTTCCTCAAATATTGTCCTGGCAAGATCAACCAGCTTAAATATCCTTTGTTTATTTAATGCTGAAATAAAAATGATCGGAATGTAATCCAGCGCCCCCAGGCTTTTTTTAATTTCTGTTGTTTTTTCTTTTGCTGTATTAGTTTCCTTTTCAATCAAGTCCCATTTATTTACTGCGATAATAATTCCTTTTCTCCATCTGACAGCTTCATCCAGAATTTTCTGGTCCTGATTTTCAAGACCATATCGTGCATCAAGTAAAATTATTGCAAGCTCACACTCACCAATAGCCTTCAATGAACGGATATTAGAAAAGAATTCAATATTTTCTTCAACTCTTTTTTTCTTACGCAAACCGGCAGTATCTACCAATACAATTTCTTCACCATAATATTTTAAAATTGAATCTACACTATCTCTGGTCGTTCCGGGAATATCGGTAACAATACTCCTGTCTATACCAAGTAACGCATTTGTTAATGATGACTTTCCTACGTTAGGTCTTCCAACAACAGCAATTTTTAATCTTTTATCCTCAACCACTTCTTCATCTTTACCTGGAAAATCTTTTGTCAGTTCGTCAAGGAAGTCACCTATTTTTCTTCCCATTTGTGCCGATATATCATAAATATTTTCAACTCCAAGGGAATAGAATTCAGTAGCAGCTAATTCAAAATTTTCTGAGTCAATTTTATTTACTACCAGGGAATAATCTCTTTGAGAAGTTCTTAACAACTTGATTATTTCTGAATCCATCGGGTTGACACCTTCCCGTCCGTCCACCATAAAAATAATTTTATCTGCTTCTGTAATTGCAATTTCCACCTGGTCCCTGATCGCCTTTTCAAAAAGATCGGCTGAATCCGGTACATAACCTCCTGTATCTATAACACGAAATTCTTTTCCAGCCCATTCTGCTTCACCATAATTCCTGTCGCGTGTCACCCCGCTAAAATTATGTACTATTGCATCCCTTCTTCCAACTAACCTGTTAAATAAAGTTGATTTTCCTACATTAGGTCTGCCAATTATAACTACTA
>CAVVHP010000007.1:0-197342 GCA_963748105.1 uncultured Bacteroidota bacterium
AGTTTATCGATAAGCTTTTGGTTGTAATGCAGATTTATCGAAAGCAAAATAAATATCAGTGGTCATAGCTTCCGTTTTTACAATTTGTGCAACCGTTTGCATCAACTTATCTCCTTTAGGAGTATTAGGGCATTTATCCAGGTAATTCGGAACGCCATCACCATCTGAATCAAGCGGGCAGCCGTTATCATCCACATTAACTCCAGAAGGAGTATTCGGACATTTGTCAAGATAATCAGCAACACCATCGTTGTCAGTATCGATCGGGCAACCACTGGCATCGACTGTTACGCCAACCGGTGTGTTTGCACATTTATCCAGATAGTCTGCAACGCCGTCACCGTCAGAATCAACCGGGCAACCACTTGCATCGACTGTCACACCAGCCGGTGTGTTTGCGCATTTGTCCAGGTAATCTGCAACACCGTCATTGTCTGAGTCAACCGGACAGCCAAATTCATCTACAGTAACACCCATCGGGGTGTTCGGACACATATCTTTGGAATCATTTACGCCATCACCGTCGGTATCTGTATCCCTCCCTAAATAAAATGAAAGGCCAACAGTTGCTGTGCCTACCCAGTCCTGGTGTTCACCTCTTATGTGTCCATCAAGAGCGTCTGAATTTTCACTTTTAATTGGTGTCATTAGACCACCAATGACATTTAGACTAACATTTTGTCCAAGCATAAAACGAATACCGGCTTCACCTGTATATGCCCAAATCTTGAACATTGTTTCGCCCGGAAGGAATTCAACACCATTATTATCTTTTGGTGTGACCCAAAGATGTGATACGCCCAAAGAAATATATGGGTAAACGACATCACTGGCCGCAATAGTAAAAGAAAGTGCTGCGCCGGCCATAAAGTATGTTGTTCTAAGTTCTGCAGGGACTAAATAAGAACTTGTTCCACCAATGGTTCCATATCCTCCAAAAGCCTTTATTCCAAAATTTGATTTTGAAGAAGATCCAAAGAAATATTCAAGAGAGCCTTTACCGATATAGCCTGGTTTAATATCGGCATAATCAGTCTGGCCAATTGTAACCCCACCTTCAACGGTAATAACAGTCACATTGGATAGAGAATTTTTTACTTTATAATCGCCCGAGTCCTGGCTTAATCCAAGCTGGACAATTCCAAAACTTATTAATATTACAAATAGTAACCTTTTCATTTATAGCCTCCCGGCATTTTATTATTAAAAATTCAGTTGAAACAATTAGCTCCGGCCAAACAAAATCATAAAAAGATTAATTGGTTTTAATCTCACTATATAATCAGCAGTTATGGGGCATGATTCAATCAGTCAAAGGGATGAAAAAGGGACTACATCTTTTGGGTGAGTTACCGGTATATTCCCGGGGATAATAAGATCCAGCACTAATAATTAATTTCATTTTCCCGAAAAATGATTGGAAATTTAAATTATCAGTTAGCCGCGGCTACTTCAGGAGGAAATCCGACTACATCACCGATTCCACTTCGCAGAGCAAACCATATAAACTGAAAAAATGGCTCTCCTGGTTTATGCGTGTATATTATGCTACCTATCTTCATTAAACCGTTTTCGTCTGGCATGTTGGAGTCCCGAATAACAAATACTTTCCCAACGAAAGAGAGAATTCGTGTTAAATATTCCTTTTTCACTGCCGGTTTCTTTATCAAGAATTGCAATTGATAGGTCCCGGTAAGCAACCCTCAATGTTCCGGTCGCTTGTCCCGAATTAACATTTATATTAAAGGCCGCGGACTGTACAGCTCCGGATTTAACTCGTTGATGTTCACCTGCTTCAATAAATGAATTTAAAGTAGTTGCATCCATTTGGCCAAGCGAACCGGAATATTGAAATGAAAAATCATTTGGCGTGAGAGGAATCTCCATAGATAATTTCATTGTGCCGGAATTCATAAAAAGTCCTTCACCAGTAATAAATAAAGTATCAGGACTTATCGTATGATTTACAATTCCAATTACCGAAATATTTACTTTATTAAATGTAATTACTCCAGGCTTTGCTCCTACTTTGAACCTCTCACTATATTTCAATCGTCCATTTATGATATTCAAATTTTCTATCTGAATTATTTCCTTTATTGAAGAAAGAGCCTGGACCGGCATTTGTGGGTTTGCTGAGTTCAGGTCATTAGGTTTATCCATATTTACAAGAATATCAGTCAGCATATCATGAATATTAATGCTTCCCACTTTATAGGCTGTTCCCTGAAAGAGTGCTGGAAAATCAATAGATGTTATATCTATTTTAGGGATATTTATATTAAACCTGGTTTGCTTGAAATTACTATTAGCAAAGAATCTTTCATCCGCTATCGACGGATAATATTTTATTGAATCAGAGACAATTTCAGAATCGGGTACAGAGATATGCAGCGTTCCAACGCGAAGTGTTTTCTGGTCCTTATAAAAATCTACTGCTATATCCTCAATATTAAATTCTAAGTTCTTAATATTGCTTGAATCCAAACTGCCGTTCCGGATAGTTTTTATCCATCCTATTCCGCCAACGGAAACAGAAGCAGCACCTGCTGAAATAGAGGAGTCCCTGGCATCTATTTTTAATGAATCTATTACTAAACGATTTTTCCAGACACTATAATGCATATCACTGTATTCTATTTTGTAAGCCGGATACGCGTCATTTAAAGTTTTGTCAATCTTATCTTTAAAAAATGAATTGATAAAATAATCCGTAAATAAAATGAAAATCAGCAGGCACATTAAAACGATTGAGCCAATAATAATGCTGCCATATTTTAATATTTTAATAAATGATGATTTGTCCCAATTACCGGAGCTATTTTTAATAGTTTTCATAACTTTGCCTCATTATTTTTAGGCGAAGACGCCTGGAGATCATTATATTTTTCTGAACTTAGCAGCAGATGCAATCCAGCGGGTGCTTTCATTGCTTTCAAATGCAAATTTCAATGTCATAGTTAACGGGATACATAAGAATTGCACCAATCACACCAAGCAAACTGCCCCAAAAAATCAAGAGAAAGAAAGACAATCAAGGTAGAGAGCCCGAGTTTACGGCCCATCAGACGGGGTTCAATTACATTACCAATGATAAATCCGATAAAAATATTTCCCGCAACTACAAGCAGCGCGCTTCCCATTCCGAGTTGAACAAGTGCCATAAGAGCGGCAGGAATTACAGCTATGACTGAACCGATATTAGGTATGTAATGAAGCAGAAAAGCAAGGAAGCCCCATAGAACTGGATATTGCACGCCAAGTATATACATCCATACTGCAATTAAAATTCCGGCAGCCAGGTTGATTAAAGTTTTGAGTACCATATATCGTTTCATATCAACTACAAACCTTGTGAACCGCGGAAATGCCTGCTCGGGATCACCAAGGATAGCGCGAAGTTTTTTGGGAAAGCTTGAGACTTCAAGCAGTATAAAAGTTACTGTTAGCAAAATTAAAATAAAATCTGTAATTAGCGCGCCCAAGCCGGATATCAGCCCGGCGGAAAAATTCATTATTGCTTCTGCGTTAATATAATCTAGTAAAAATTTTTGCGTTCCGGAAAAACCCTTACTTCTTAAAAGAGCACTTAGCTGCAATACCTGTTCCCTAACGCGTTCCTGCAAATGAGGAAGCTCATTAGTAAAATTATTAATGGAAGAACCAATTTGTGCTCCAATCAGTAACAGGATAAGTATTATTACTCCCATCACAATCATTACCGCAAATACGGACGGGATTTTTTTCCCTTTTAACCAAAGTACCGGTGGGGTTGCGAGCAGGGCAAGGAAAAAAGAAACAAGCAACAATACAACAACTGATTGCGCCAGGGTTATTCCCGCAATAATTATTATTAATGCTGCCGCGCTGAGAAGAATACGAATTCCGCGGGTTGATATAATCTGTTGAGTCATAATTTTATCCGGTTATATTTTTTTTAACTTAATGTCGGATATCATTGCAACAGCTGAAGCAAAATAAAAGATTACAAACCAGCCTAAATATTCGGGTAAAAATAAATATCCGATGAAAGAAATGGTCGATACACCGGATGCTGCCAATACAGTAGGGATCCCGGTAAATCCTTTTTGTTTATATGCCGTGAAATAAGCAAGCCTTATTGAAGCCGCTCCAATATTTAGAAATCCCGCAATTAACATTGCAATACCATTTATTCCCAAAAACCATCCAAACACAACTGAAGCCGAAACCGCCATAAAATCTGTAAAACTATCCAGGTAAATACCCAGCGCTCCTCCTCCAATTGAACGTGCTAATTTTCCGTCAAAATAATCCAGGAGGAATTGTGTAAGAATTAGCACATAAGCAACTACTAATAAACCTATCAAAGAAAAATAAACTGAGAAAGAGACGCACAAAAGCCCGAGTAAAGTAATTATATCGGGTCTTCGTAGTGTGCGCAATTGATTAAATAACATCGCAATTTTTCCTCATCAATCAACCGGGGTATGACTTCAAAATTATATTTTAATTGCTAATTGCTTAAAATGTTTAGCAAGTTTAATTTGCTTCAAAGTACCCGGCGACCGCTGATTACTCTAATTAAAATCATTATGATTGCAATTACCAGCAGGATATGAATTACACCACCCATCGTGTAAGAGGTGAGAAACCCGAGTAACCACAATATTACCAATACAACTGCTATAGTGTATAACATAGTAATATACCTTTATGTTTTAATGTTTATAAGTATGACTTTTGAATATCTCTTTTATCAAACTCAGATTATCCGGCTGCAATAATTACTTTGCCAGTCTGATAATCTTTTGACTTTGTTGTTTATCAACTGAAACCTTTCCACTAGCGCTGCATCCATACACAAAAAGTGATGCGGCAAAAGCCAGAACCAAAAATATTGCGTTAAATTTTTTCACGGTTTTCTCCTGTAAAATTAATTTTGCAGGTCATCTATATATTTAAATAATGACTGCAGGAAAAAATATGATTTAGGTTAGTGGAATACTATCGGGCTAAAGGATGAAAAGGGAACTACATCTTTCGGCTGAGGAAAAATAAAAAGAGAAATTATCAGCCGGAGAAGGCTTCTGAATATGTGAAAATATTCTAAAATTAAAATCAAAGGGCAGGGTCTTATTAATTAAAATAATTAACCTGCCCTTTAATACATATTATCTCTGCGATAAGAAATTACTTACTCTTTTTGGGGATATCGTGTTTAATCTTAGTCCACATTTCTGTAAAGTCGGTTTTGGTTGAATCATATGTCGGGCTGTCTGAATTATGACATCCTTTGCATAAAGCAACGCGTTCTTCTTCTGTCTTATATACAAGGAGCCCATTTTCTACTGATTCTTTTACATTTTTCATAACCTTAAGGCTTTTATAATCACTTCCCGCACCGTGACAGGTTTCACATTGAACCCCATCTTCCATTTTGAATTTTGCGGTTTTCAGTGAAGCGCTTATGTTATAACCGCTGACGTGGCATTTTAAGCAGGCTTCGCTTAATACTGCATTTGTAGACAGTCCCTTTGCTTTTGCTATACTATCAGCTTCTGCTGTTTTTAAAGTTTCATAAGCTTTGGAATGAGCACTGGCTTGCCAGATATGAATTTGCTCACCTTGTTTTTCGGACTTGTGGCACATACCACAGGTCTCTGCGCCGACAAATGAATGACTGGCGGTAGAATCCTGGGCAAGTAATGCCGGTGCTCCAAACATAACGATTAAAAAGACAATTTTTTTTAGCATTTTATTTCCTTTTATTAAGTGGAAAAAGATTACTCTGTATCCGATTTTTCTTTTTGACGGGTTTTTAAAACTCCCGCCATAATTCCAATGCCAACAATGATAATGACACCTGTAAATATCCAGATTGGAGAAGCATTTAACTTATAAGCTCCCAGGGCCAGGCCTCCGGCCAGGATTATAGTCCCGATTAGATAGATCGCAAAATTTGACAATTGAATCTCCTATTGAATTAAAATTATTTTATTTAATAACTTTTACTGTTTGATTGCTTTGTTGTTTACCAACCGTCACACCTGCACTGGCACTGCAACTATACATAATTAGGGAAACAGCAAAAATCAGAATTAAAAATACTACGTTTAACTTTTTCACAGTGATTCTCCGGTTAGAATAATTTTACAATTCATTTCTGTTTTTAAATAATGATTGCGTAGAGAAGATATTATAGAAGATAGGAGGATACAATCGGTCGAAGGGATGAAAAAAGGACTACTACTTTCGGGCAGTTTAACTTACCGGGGTTATTCCTCAAACAATGAAGTATTATCAATTGCAGTTTTGTAAGCATCGGAGAGGTGTGCGTGTTTTGCAATCTGTACGCGGGTGTTAAGTGCTAATTTTTCAAGAATGTTATGTACGTGACTTTTAACTGTGTAAGGAGAAAGATGAAGCTTTTGTGCTATTTCCTTATTTGTAAAACCATCGGCAATTAATTCAATAACCTGTTTTTCACGTTTTGTCATACGAACCGATTTATCAATTACTGATGCAGATGATCCGCTGATTGCGTGTTCAACGATCTGAGAAAAAAGAGTGCCGGTCAGATGCGGCGGCAGAACTTTAGTACCCTGGTAAACTGTGCGGATAGTCTTAAAAAAATCGGTTACATTTGCATCTTTAAGTATGAAACCTGAAACACCAGCCTGCACAAATTCAAACACATCTGCCTGAAGAGGGATAAGGTCCATTACAATTATTCTGGTCTCGGGAAAATGCTGTTTACTTAATTTCACGATTTGCAGACTATTTTGGTTTCTCAAACCCAGGTCGAGCAATATTATATTGGGCTTCTGTTTTTCCATCAAAGATAAAATGTTTTCGCCATTACCTACTGTAGCCACAACGTTCATATCCTCCTGTTTTTTAAGCATTAAGGCAAGACCATCACGAAGCAGCCTGTTGTCTTCAATAAGTAATATTTTAATTCTTTTCATTTTTCCCCAATCATCCAATAAATTGCCGATTATTTATACGTAATGGTAGTTAAAATATAAAATTAAGTGAATTAGTCAAAAAGAATTAGCTTAAATTTAAATAAATCTTTATTTACAGTTGTGCGTAATTGTTTATTACTTAAATGATTTTAAAATGGATAAATAGCCAGTCTGTCAAATCCGGAGAAAATGGCCTGCATAAAAACGGGGCATTTTATTTTGCTGGGTACTGACAATAAAGTAATAGTTCCTGAACCCTCTGTTTAAAGGTAGTGTTTCAATTTCACAATTTGTCATCCCGAACTGGTTTCGTGATCTTTTAAATTTTTGAAAATTCTGAAATAGATCCAGAATGACATATAGCTAATTCTTTTCAAAAGTGAAATTGAGACGCTACTTGTTTAAAAAGAAACTTGACGAAGATTCCGCTATATTCTATTATTAGGTGAATAATTTGTAATTATAATGGGGCTATAGCTCAACTGGGAGAGCGTCTCGTTCGCAACGAGAAGGTTGGCGGTTCGAGCCCGCTTAGCTCCACTGATCTTTCTGGTTCTTCCTTTATACCTGTAATAACTTAACTGTTCCCTCACTAAAAAGACCGTTAACTAAATTGCGGCCCTTCCGGAACAGATTTTTCTTGACATTATTATACGTGATTTGTTAAATTGATTTTCGTAACAGCCAATCTGCTTTAGGGGGGTTGCTTAAAAATTTCCGGGGGTCAAATCAGTTCTCTATTAATATCCCATTCTTCCACAATTTTTTAACCCTGAAGGCAGGCACCTAAATAATATTTTTTAACATTAGTTTGGAGAAACTATGAAGAAACTATTTGGTTTAGCCCTTGTTCTGTTAGTCGCGTCTTTTTTTTACAGCTGTAAGGATGCGGCGCCGGTGAGCGGACCTGTAAGTGACAATAACACATCAGGTACACTCAGCAAGGTAAATTACCCTCAGGCCGACTTCTTCCTCGTCCAGTACACTGCCGATGAAAGTAATTTTACTAATGCCGTAAAGGACGCCGGCGGAAGCGTGGATGTGGTTCACCCGGAAATAAAGGTTGCAAAGGTCAGTGGCTTAACCGATAAAACTGCCGCGCAGCTCGAAAAGAAGGCAGGAATAAAATCAGTCAGCCGCGATTATATGGTACAGTGGGTTAAACCCGGCAATACTGTAGAGCAGCAGTCAATAGGCAGTGATGAATCTTTCTGGGCCTACCAGTGGGCACCTCAGGCAATTCACGCTCCGGAGGCATGGGACGCAGGGTTCACGGGCCAGGGTATAAGAGTAGCCGTAATTGACGGCGGAATTGCCAGTAATCATATTGATTTAAAAGACAATATAGATGTGGCCGCCTCCAAATCTTTTGTGCCCGGATTTAATTTTAACGAGGATACCGGCACATTCTGGCATGCAACACACGTTGCCGGAATTATTGCCGCCGAAGATAACGGAATCGGTACAATTGGGATTGCACCGCACGCAACTATAATTGCAATAAAAGCACTGCATGATGGATCGGGCTCTTTCAACGCAATTATTTCCGCAATTCTTTATGCTGCTAATGAAGCTAACGCTGATATTATTAATATGAGTCTCGGTGCGGTGTTCCCGAGAAATTCAAATGGTGCAGCAAAGCTGATCGGCGCTCTTGGAGCTGCTGTAAACTACGCCTATCAAAAGGGAGTTACAGTAATAGTTGCTGCCGGTAACGACGGAATTGATTTTGACCACGCCGCAATGTATGTCTCAGAGCCCGCGGAAATACAGCACGTAATTTGTGTATCGGCAACCGGACCGACAGGCTTCGCATATGGCGGAACTAATTTTGACGACCCGGCTGAATATACAAATTACGGCCAGTCATTAATAAGCTTCGCGGCACCTGGCGGCAATGATTTGTTATACCCGAATGGCTACTGGTATTATGATATGATTTTAAGCCCGAGTTATGGAACAGGTAATTACACCTGGGCTGACGGTACAAGTATGGCAGCGCCTAACGTGGCGGGTGTAGTCGCGCTGATTATGCAGTCGCACGGCGGACATTTAAGTCCGGCAAGGGTTGAAGCGATACTGCGCTCATCTTCCGACGACCTTGGCAAGCCGGGTAACGATGATTACTACGGCCAGGGAAGGGTCAATGCTTATAATGCCATTATGCAGTAAAAGTATTTTCCTGAATATAAATGCGTGATAATCCCGGGACTCTTTCCCGGGATTTTTTTTGCTTCCCCTAGGACAGTTCCTTTCTGCTGCTTCAGAATTCCCATATAATAATTAATAATTCCTGCCTTAAAAATGAGAATGTGGGAACCATCGGCCCCTTTTAGGTGTTACAACATCTAACAAGGGTCTAATTCAAGCCATTAACAAATAAAAGTGGTAATACATCTTACTGTAAAATTAGCGGAGTGCGACGTCTATAGATAATTGATACGGGCATGATTACTCAAATGCAACTAATTGCTTAGCCTAAAACAGATTATTATGTCGTCGCATTTTTGTTTTTAAAATTACAGGAGATCGTATTATGAAAATGTCCCGCAGAAAATTTTTTGTAAAGACACTTCAAACCGCGGCAGTCGTCGCAATTCCAACTGTATTTGGCACCGTACTCGAAAGCTGTAAAAGCACTATAATCGGCCCTACCGGTTCACAGGTTCTTCAAAGTGTTTCAGGTTCTTTATCCGGCGGGAACGTTACTGTAAATATTGACTCATCATCCCCGCTTGCGAAAACCGGAACCGCTGCAGCCGTAAATTTCCAGGGTGGAGTAATTCTTGTTGACCATCCATCCGCCAATGTTTACAATGCACTTTCATCAATCTGTACGCATCAATCTTGCCAGATAACAGGTTATGATTCGGGAAGCAGCCAGTTTATATGTCCTTGCCACGGCTCTCAATTTGATATAAATGGAAAAGTTACGCAGGGCCCGGCATCGGCGCCGCTTACCAAATATCAGACGCAGGTTTCGGGTAACCAATTAATAATCAAGGTACGTTAATTAGTGAAAGGGAGAAGATTTAACATGAATTCAATTATGAAAGGGAAATTTCAGTTTGCCCTATTGTTTATTCTATTATTTGCAACTTTTTTAAGCGCGCAGAATCTCAAACTTCAATCCGAAGCAATTAATTCTTCCTTTTTAAATCCGGAAGGCGTGGTAATGCAGAATTCGGTCACGAATTCTGATACCGTAAAAAATGATGATTCCACGAATACCCGGAGCTTGAGTGATCTATCTTCACTCACTTTGATTATGCAGCCAAAACTCCTCCCGGAGAAAATGAGTTTTATGGAAAAGTTTTTGTGGAATGATAACGGATTTATGAGGAAAGTTGGAATTGCCGGGCCACTTAGCCCGGAATCAAGGAAAGACGAACTGCAGGCGCGAAGAACAATGCTGTCAATTCACCAGATTACCGGGCTGGCAACGCTTGGTTTTATGGTTACTGCCGATTATTTCGGACAGAGAGTGTTGAACGGGCGATTGGACCTTTCCGGTACTCATAAAACTTTTGTTGCATTAACAATAGGCTCTTATGCAGTGACCGGGTTACTTGCTATATTATCGCCGCCGCCTGCAATACGCAGAGCTAATGAAGAGAGCACAACCAGTATACATAAAACACTGGCCTGGATTCATTTTGCGGGAATGATTCTAACCCCTATACTTGGTTCCCTGATAGTAAAGCACCACGTGCTCGATATAAACAAGGCACATTTCCACCAGGTAGCTGCATATTTAACTACCGCGGTATTTGCTGCGTCGGTGATTGTATTAACTTTTTAAGAGGATTGATTATGAAAAGAGTCATTTGTTTTTTAGCCGCAGTTTTTTTTATAAGTACAATTTCGTTTGCACAGGTCACGCGTATTTATGCTGCAAAAGATGGTTCATATATTAAATATAAACTGACACACCCATTGCACGAAGTTGAAGCCACGAGTACGGGCGAGGTTTGTGTGATTGACGCCGATACAGCTAAAAGAGAAATTAAGCAGGCACTTGTGCAGGTCGGAGTGACTACTTTTGACAGTGGTAATTCAAACCGTGATTCTCACGCTATGGAAGTCATAGACGCCATAACCTATCCCGCCGCGAAATTTTTGAGCGATAAGATTACTCAAAACGGGGATAGCCTGAAAATTTCCGGCAAGCTGACTTTTCACGGTATCACAAAGGAAATAACAATTGATGCAATTCAAAAATGGGGACCCAAAAACCTTGAAGTTGACGGTAAATTTGATATCAGCCTTACCGCGTTTAAAGTTGACCGGCCGACCTTATTATTAATGCCGATCAATGATGATATGAAGTTCTGGTTTCAGGAAAACTTTAATCTTTAATAAATATTGACTTTAATAATATCCGGACTTCCGGGTATTATTTTTACAGGCCTTCCATCAAATTAAATTGATCCTTATCCTGATTTATTCTAATTTTTCGGTATTGTATTAAATTTATTAATTGTCATTCCGAACTTGTTTCGAAATCTTTTAATCATAGAAGGATTCTGAAATAATTTCAGAATGACAGTTGTCCACATTACTTTAAATAAAATTTAGACAATACTGATTTCTCTTTTCGAATAACAGAAAACTCTAATAACAGGAAGACATCAATGAAAAAAATATACTCTTCACTTTTAGTCTTATTCATATTACTACTATTAAATTCAAGTGTAGTTTATTCACAGAATAAACTGGAAGCAAACCTGGATTCTTATGTCCCCAAAGTTTTAAAGGAATTTAAAGTCCCCGGAATTGCGGTCGGTGTTGTGAAAGACGGAAAACTGATTTTTGCAAAAGGATACGGTATAAGAAGTATTGATACAAAAGAACCAATGGACGCAAATACGCTCTTTCAGATTGCGTCAAATTCAAAAGCATTTACTGCTGCCTGCCTGGCAATTCTGGTTGATGAAGGAAAATTAAGCTGGGATGACAGGGTAATTGATAAACTGCCCGGTTTTAAAATGTCAGATCCATATGTAACAAATGAAATGAGAGTAAGCGATTTGTTATGCCACAGAAGCGGATTGAGCCTGGGTGCTGGCGATCTTCTTTATTTTCCTCCAACTGATTATTCACGGGCTGATATTTTATATAGACTCAGAGATGTAAAGCTTACGAACAGTTTTCGCAGTCATTATGCTTATGATAATATTCTTTACCCGGTTGCCGGCGAACTGATTAAAGCCGTCACAGGGAAAACCTGGGAAGAATTTGTAACCGAAAAAATATTTAAACCGCTTGGAATGAAGTCAACAAGGGCCGGCCTTGCTTTACTTGATGACAAATCGGATGTTGAAACTCCTCACACAATTGTCGATGGGAAATTAACGACACTTCCACTAACTAACTGGGATGCTACCGCACCTGCCGGCGGAATTCTTTCTTCAGTAAACGATCTGGCAAAATGGGTGATTACTCAACTTGATTCCGGCAGAATTGGTGATACAGGTAACAAATTATTTGATAAAAAAGAGACAGTTCAAATGTGGATGCCGCATATAAATATTCCTGTCAGAACACCCCCGCCGGGAATGTCTGCACTAAAATCTAATTTTGCGGCTTACGGACTTGGCTGGTTTATAAAAGAATATCGCGGCGATAAACTTATCTGGCATTCTGGTGGCCTGCCGGGTACAGTTACACAGGTTACGCTGGATCCTGAAAAGAAAATCGGGGTTATTGTATTAACAAATCAGGAATCGAGTGCAGCATTTTATGCTGTAACTTTACACGTACTGGATAAACTCTTTAATACAAACGATACAGACTGGATTAATAATTTTAGTAAGCTGGTAAGTATGGGGAAAAACAGGGCGGATAAAAAAGTTGCCGAAATGGATTCATTAAGGAATAAAGATTCAAAACCAAGTCTGCCTCTTGAAAAATATGCCGGTAAATATAAAGATGCCTGGTACGGTACCGTTACTGTAAACGAAGAAAACGGTAAACTTTATATGAGTTTCGATCACACGCCTGATTTAACAGGCGAACTTGTACACTGGCAATATGATACATTTGTTGCCAGATGGAAAGACAGAACTCTGCACGGTGATGCGTTTGTTACTTTTTCTTTGAATCCTGATGGCTCAATAGCTACAATTAAAATGGAAAAATTCAGGCCGGATACTGATTTCAGTTTTGATTTTCAGGACCTGAACTTAAAACCAGTAAAATAAATTAGTTTGCGAATTTTGTCTAAATAAATTTTTAATAAAAGGATTTTATGGCAATAAAAATAAAAGAACCGTCAATAATTAACTCAGCAGGAAACAAACCTAAAAAGATTGAAGAATTTATTGGAAATGTAAATTCTAAAACTGATATCGTTAGCATTGCAAAAATGACAAGTCCGTCCGGTTGGGTGGAGCCCGGACAAAAACCGGAATTTGATGAATACACAGTCGTAATAAATGGAATTCTCAATGTGAAAACTGAAAGCACTTCATTCGAAGTTAAAGCTGGTGAAGCGGTAATTGCTGAAAAAGGAAAGTGGGTTCAGTACAGCACTCCGGGACCTGAAGGAGCAGAATATATTGCGGTTTGTATTCCTGCTTTCTCACCTGATATTGTGCATAGGGACGTATAGCAAAACGAAAAAATAACAGGCTACCGGAAAAGTTGGTAGCCTGTTAGATATTTATTTCAATGCTATTCACTCATAGTCTCCTGATAATATGCGTTATAGAATGTAGCACCTATCCTGCTGAATCTTTCACTATTGTCTTTTTCAGCAGCATATCTTAGCAGTGAAATACCTCTTTCACTATTTAGTTTGTATAATGCTAATGCAGCAACAATTCTTGCTTCATCATTTTCTTCTGAGTTCATAATTTTAAGAAGCGGAATAATTGTTTTAGAAGCATCATCAGCCTCAATTGTGGAACCTGAAATCAGTTGCCCAAACACAAAAGCAGAACTGACTCTTAATCCATAATTGTCGGAAATTAATCCGGCATGTAAATTGTCAACTATAGCATTTTTGTTGACCGATTTTTTTACACCCCCAAATGCGGCACTAACAGACAACAGGAGAGTGATTACCAAAGGAACAAACAGGTACTTTTTCATGACTCCTCCTAATAGTTTTAAGATCCTGGTTCACGATAAAACTATTTGAATTTGATTGTTACAGATTTCGGATAAAAGGGATAAAAGAATGATATTTATTCTTTTTCTTTATTTGGATGGGGAGTAAGAATTATACAATAGTAAATCTATTAAATAAGCTTTTTCTGTTTTCATTTCTTGGTAGTCTTCCTTTCATTTGGATAGTCCTCTAAATTTTAATTTTTATTAGTCTTCCATCCCGCCTTTTGCTATCGAATTTATTTCTAGTTATTACAATTTCTTAAAATTGGGCTTTTTTGTACGAAATCCCTTTATTTTTTGGTTCACATTTTGTGTTCTAATAGTAACAAAGATTAATAAAATTGATGAATTGTCTTAAATTCTTGAATAAAAAGCATTTCTGAACCGTAATAGATCATATCTAATGTATCAATTTAGAATGGAAATCTCAGTTTTATGCATAATTGCCAAGAGTATCGGACATGGAGTAAAATAGTGAAGAAGCAAATTATTTCGATTTTAACATTATTTCTAGTATTAGTTCCTTTCGTAAATGCGCAGAATATTGGCTCAACTTCAGTAAAAACCTGGGCAGGGGATAAGAAATCAGCATTTTCGTTTTCATTTGACGACGGTTTTAAGTCACAGATTGATAATGCAGCACCCGTCCTTGATAAATATGGATTCAAAGCAACTTTTTATGTAATTGCCGGATCATTAGTTGACCAGGGGCAGGAACTTATCTGGCGGTATGGAACTTGGGAAGGTTTTAAGCAATTAGCAGATGAAGGACACGAAATTGGATCTCACACAATGACTCATCACAATCTTACAAAATTAGATAAGGGAGATATATATACACAAGGTACACTCGATTATGAGTTATATAAATCAAAACAATTGATTGAACAAAAAATAGGACACAAAGTTATTACGCTTGGTTATCCTTTCAACACATACAATAGCCTTGTTCAGCAGGAAGCGGCGAGGTTTTATGAATCCTCCAGAGCAGGAGGCGGTGTTTCAAACCCTCCGGAAATTTACAATCTTGACTGGCAAAAATTGAGTTCTCTTGAAGAGCAATTTAATACTCCCAGAAGCAAATTTAGTGATGACGCTGATGAATTGACAAACGTGAAATACTGGACACAAAACTTAATTAATAATAATAAGTGGGGAATATTTTTCGCACACGAAGTAATACCTTATTCTGAAATTCCGGCTGCATCTCAGAATACACAAGATTACTGGTTTCCAATGGCTACAGAATGGTTAGATTCACTTTGTAATTATATGAACACAAAAGTTAATGATAATGATGTCTGGGTCTCAACTGTAGCAAATGTTACCAGATACATTAAAGAAAGAGAAAATTTCTCTTCAAGTATTATTGCGTCAGCAAATACCAGGATCGAACTTCAGGTAACTGACGGACTGGATGACAGCATTTTTAATTTTCCATTAACGGTTGATATTGAGGTACCGTCAGGCTGGACTTCGGTTAAATTTTTACAAGGTACAATAAATAAGGAAGTTAACACATTTACAAACTATGGAAATACCTTTGTAAGAGTAAATGTAATACCGGATGGCGGAAATGTAATTCTTGAAAACAGTGCGGCTACAACTTATTACACATTATCAGGAAAAATTACTTATGATAATGATTCTTCCACTCCATTAAAAAATGTAACTGTAAAATTAAAAGATTCCAATGGTGTTGAAATTTCTACAATTTCTGATAACAATGGTAACTATTTATTTTCAAATTTGGTGGCAGGAACATATACTTTATCATTTAATAAATTGGATGGATGGGGCGGTGTAAATGCAACAGATGCTTTGCTGGCAGTAAAATATTTCTCAAATTCAATTACTTTATCTTCTCTTCAAATTGAGTCCGGGGATGTTGATAAAAACGGTGTGATCAATGCTACTGACGCGCTTTTGATGGTACGAAGATATGCGAATTTGATCTCCGGTTTTTCAATTCCTGACTGGATATTTTCAGCTCAAAACAATTCAATTCAGATTACAAATGCAGATGTTCAGGAGAATATACAGGCAATTGCTGCTGGTGATATATCGCGTTCTTTTGTACCAAATTAACAAAATAAACTCTTTATTTTCTTAGAAACAAAGGCGGTTAAATTCCGCCTTTTTTATTGTGAAATCCTCAATTATATCCCTTCAAATCCAATTAGTCTATTGAAAACTATACGTTATTGAACTAAATTACATTGTGATGAAAAAACTTTTTTTCGTAAAAATGAGCGGGGCAGGTAATGATTTTATAGTTCTTGATAAAGGACTGAACCCGGATCTTGTGTTTACTGCTTCTGATATTAAACAAATATGCGATAGAAGGAACGGTATTGGCGGGGATGGTCTTATTACCATTGGTGACTCAAACGCATATGATTTCCTGATGGAATATTATAACGCCGATGGTTCAACAGGTAGTCTTTGTGGCAACGGTGCAAGATGCGCAATAAAATTTGCCGAGTCTTCAAAAAGACTAAAAGGTAAGGAAACAAAATTTTTATCAAATGGTGTTGAGTATTCCGGTGAAGTTTTAAATGATGGGCTGATTAAAGTTTATTTCAGACAGCCGGAAAACTTAAAGCTAAATTTTAAGGTTAAAGCAGGTGGGCAATTGATAACTTCTCATTTTGTAAACTCGGGTTCACCTCATGTAGTTATTGACGTAAAGGAAATTTTGCAAAAACCCAGTAATCCGAAATCAAATTTTTCTGATATTAATGATGTACCTGTTTTTCAAATCGGGAAGGAAATAAGAAATTTACCGGAATTCTCACCCGGCGGAACGAACGTGAATTTTTTTTCGTTGACTGATGATGATATTTATATCAGAACCTATGAAAGGGGCGTTGAGGATGAAACACTTGCCTGCGGTACAGGTAATGTGGCAACGGCAATTATTTTGAATAAGTTAAAAGCAATTAAGGCGCCAATTAAATTAATTACCCGTGGTGGTGATAAACTTATAGTAGATTATAATTCTGATGAGCAACAAATTAAGGACCTTACACTTACTGGTCCGGTAAAGGTGGTTTTTACAGGTGAATTTTTATTTAACAACACACAAAACTAATCGGAGAATAAATGGGAAAGGTATTATTGAGCATTAGATATGAAATTGACGCATCAAAAAGGGAAGAATATTTAAGCGTGATAAGAGAATTAAAGAATACTTTAAAAAACGAAGGCCTTGAAAGCTATACTGTATATGAAATCAAAGGCAAGACTAATCATTTTGAAGAAATTTATACTTATAATTCTGTGCAGGCATTTGAGGAATCAGATGATAGCGAAAACGAAAGAGTGAATATACTTATTAATAAAATAAGTGAAATGACAATAGATAACTCAACAAAGTATACTACATTGTATGAGTTAAGTGAGAATTAAATAGTATTGCTCATTGGTCCTTTTGTACTTGTCATAAAATATACTAAAGGTATCTTATAATATATACCTTCAGTATTTTTCCAAAATATGGAACAACATTTTAGCCTAAGTCTAATTTAATAATTTATAAAAATGTTATGAATAAAAACCTTCATGCTATCTATGTGGGACTCTTCATCTTAGTAACAGTATCCGTAACTGTTCTCCTTGCTGTGGATGGTTACCAATACTACAGGCTTCCCCTTGAACAAAGATTTTTTTCACCATCAAATACTCTTCTTAAGCCAAGTGGATTAGTAGGGCACGGCCTGGGTATAATTGGCACGTTGATGATGATTGCAGGAGTAGCAATTTATATGGTCAGAAAAAGAAACAAAAGGTTGGTTAATTTTGGCTACCTAAAATACTGGCTTGAATTTCATATTTTTCTTTGTACATTAGGCCCAATTTTAGTCTTATACCATACTGCTTTTAAATTTGGAGGCCTTGTAGCTGTAAGTTTCTGGAGCATGGTAGCTGTAGTTTTTAGCGGTGTAGTTGGTAGATTCATTTATATCCAGATTCCCCGGACAATCCAGGGGAAGGAAGTAAGCGTAAACGAGTTAAATGAAATCAGTGGTGACCTTACTTATATGCTTAGGAAAAAATATAATTCTTTTAATGTTGATGATAAAATTGTCAATCAAATAGAAACTATATTTTCCGAAAATGATTATACTTATAAAAACCCCGGATTCAATATTCCCATTGTGGTTAAAGAATATTTCAGGATGAAAATTAAGTTATGGAAAATAAAAAGGCAAATAACGTCGAAGGGGGCGCTGGGAAAACAACGGAAGGAAATTATTAAAATTATTAAATCAAAAATAGTACTGAATAGAAGAATAGGTAGGTTGCGTTCAATGCAGCGTTTATTCAAATACTGGCATATTGTTCATCTTCCTTTTGCTATAACAATGTTTGTTATAATGCTTATTCACGTTGCAGTTACAATAACACTGGGGTATAAATGGATTTTTTAGGGAAAAATATAAAAATTAAACCGATATATTTTTATGCCGGTCTTATAATTATTGTCATAGTTTATCTTATTATTTCAACGGTTAATAATAGAAATTCAATTGTCTCAAATAATATTCAAGATCAGGAGATGCCACAGGATGATATTCATAAAGGAATGACACCTCCGGGACAATCGACTCCTAATAAAGGTAATGTTTCCGCTAGCATACTAAAGAAATTAGAGATATTGAAAGAAGATTATGAAAAAAATCCGCTGGATACTGCAAAAATAAAAGCATATGCAGATTTTCTATTATCTGCACATCAAACTGAAAATGCAATTCCATTATATAAAAAGTTTTTGAAAATTCATCCGAGAGATAACGATTCACATTTTGCTCTGGCATATATTTATTACAACAAAAGTGACCTTATCAATGCCGAAAAAGAAATGGATCTCATCCTTGGCTATGACAAATCCAACCCGCAGGCGCTTTATAATAAGGGTGCGATTACTGCAGCAAAAGGAAATAAACTGGCTGCTGAAAAAATTTGGAGGAATGTTATAAATAAATATCCCGGCACCAATGCAGCAGAACTTGCCCAAAATGCTTTGGATAAGATAAAATAGATCTATGGAAGTTATTTTTGAAAATATTATTGTTTACTCAGTTGTTTTCCTGATGATCGGGATAATACTGTTTATTTATGTACGAATAGCTCAAAAAAAATCCCGCGTCACCTCTGATAAAATTGAAAAAGCGAAAGAATTTGGAATTCATGAGCCTGTTTCTTTACATCCTGTTGTTGATACTGAAACCTGCATTGGAAGTGGAGCCTGTATTGCTGCGTGTCCTGAAAAAGATATTCTTGGGATTGCTAACGGACAGGCGCGCACAATCAATGCTTCAAGGTGCGTTGGACATGGTGCCTGTTTTCATGCCTGCCCGGTTCAGGCAATTACTTTGTGCATTGGAACTGAAAAAAGGGGGGTGGAACTTCCCCATGTCAGCCAGTATTTTGAAACTAATATTCCGGGAATTTTTATTGCTGGTGAACTTGGAGGAATGGGACTAATAAAAAATGCAGTAGAGCAGGGGAAACAGGCTGTAGAAAATTTTCAGAAAAGAAAAAATAAATCTTTAAATGCTCAATATGATTTGATAATTGTTGGCGCTGGCCCTGCCGGTATAGCGGCAACACTTAGTGCAGAAAAAAACGGGCTAACCCATCTTACTCTTGAACAGGATAGTCTTGGTGGAACTGTCTATAATTTTCCCAGGGCTAAAATTGTAATGACTGGCCCCATGTATCTGCCATTGCATGGGAGAGTGAAATTAACGGAGACAAGTAAACAAGAATTACTTCAATTGTGGAATGAAGTTCTCACAAAAAATAATATTGTAATTAATGAATTAGAAAAAGTAGAGAAAATTGAAAAAAAAGGGGACCACTTTACTGTGACAACTTCCAAATCTGTCTACACATCATGCAGGTGTCATCCTCGCGATTGGAAGAAGAGGTACGCCAAGAAAACTAAATGTGCCGGGCGAAGATAAAGAGAAAGTTACCTACAGGCTTATTGAACCCGAACTAATCCGGAACCAGAAAGTACTTGTGGTGGGTGGCGGTGATTCAGCTATTGAATCGGCTTTGCTTCTTGCTGAGGAAAATAATAGCGTAACTATTTCATACCGGGGAGAATCTTTTTCAAGACTAAAGCCTAAAAATCTCGAAAAAATAAATATTGCAATTAAATCAAATAAAATTAAAGCACTGTATAATAGTAACGTCATTGAAATTAAAGATAGATCAATACTTTTAACGGAAAATGTAAGTAAAAATAATTTTGAAATTGAAAATGATCTTGTTTATATTTTTGCTGGTGGTGAACTACCTACTGGCTTCTTGAAAAGAATAGGAATTAATATAACTGAAAAATTTGGTGAAGCCGTTTTGAGACATTAAAAGTGAATGTTTTGCAAACCAAGCGAATTATTTTCGGATCATTTTCGGTAAATATTACTTGCTAACCTACCAATTTACACACTTATTGTTATAAACTATCAAATATAACTTAATCTATTTTGGCTTAATTATTGCTTAATCTAGGGGAAGTTTTAGTACAGAATATCAACATTTCAAAAACAAAAATAGCCCTATAGGGTAAAAACAAACAATTTCTAGAAAATTATCTTCAAAATTCTTGGGTGTAAACTGGCTTATGGGGTTTGGTAAAGGGAGATGTATATTTCTTTTTAATAAAAGCAATAAAATTTGTTGGTATATATTAGTTTTTGTATTGCTTTTATTAAACGCACCAGTTTTTGCACAACTCTCCCCCGGTGATCTCACTAATGCACATTCTAAACTGGAAGGAATAAGTAATTGTACTTCCTGCCATGAATTAGGTGAAAAGATAACAAATGATAAGTGTCTTGATTGTCATAAGGAGATTAAAAACTTAATAGAAAAAAATGCGGGTTATCATTCGAGTATTGATGTAAAAAATAAATTTTGCAGTAAATGCCATAGTGAACATCACGGGAGGAATTTTCAGATAATACATTTTGATGAAAATAAATTTAACCATGCCAGTACAGGGTTTACCCTGACCGGGAAACACTTGCAAACTGATTGTAAAAAATGTCATCAGACAAAATTCATTACTTATATCGATTTGAAAAAAAGAAAAAATACGTTTCTTGGATTGCAGACGAGTTGTGCTAATTGCCACGATGATGTACATCAAAAGACATTAGGGGACAATTGCGATGATTGTCATAACACCGAAGCATTTAAGCCTGCTCCATTATTCAACCATAATAAAACTAAATTCAGATTGACCGGACGTCATGTAAAAGTCGATTGCATTAAATGTCATATAAAAGAAACTAGGAAAGGTAAGGAGTTTCAAAAATTTACAGGGCTACGTTTTAATAATTGTTCATCCTGCCACTCAGATGTTCACAAAGGTAAATTTGGGGAAAACTGTGAGAGTTGTCACTCGACTTCAGGTTTTAAAAATATAAATACAGTTTCGTTCGATCACAGCAAAACAAATTTTGCATTACTAGGTAAACATCGGAGGGTAAAATGCGCCGATTGCCATGGAGTGAATCTGGCATCAAAACCAAAATACAAATTATGTACTGATTGCCATAAAGATTATCATAAAGGTCAATTCGTCACGAAGGAAAATTCTATAAGAGACTGTAAAGATTGTCATAATGTTCTGGGTTTCTCACCGTCGTTGTTTACAATTGATTTGCATAAAGAACTAAAATTCAAACTCACCGGGAGTCATCTTGCTGTTTCTTGTAAAAATTGTCACTGGGAAAAAGATAAGTGGGCTTTCAAAGGATTAGGAATAAAATGTATTGATTGTCATAAAAATGTGCACGGAAATGAAATCACTGAAAAATTTCTTGGTAAAAATGATTGCGAAAATTGTCATTCAACGAATTCCTGGGAACAGATAAAATTTGACCACAAACGAACGACGTTTGTTCTTTTAGGTAAGCACGCCGAAACCGATTGTAGAAAATGTCACACGACCAAAGATATTACTGATAAAATTGAATACAAATTTAGGTCGGTTAAACCGCAATGCGAGACTTGTCATAGGGATATTCATTTCGGACAGTTTAAGGTAGATCAAAAAACGGATTGTACACGATGCCATGACTTCAGCAACTGGAAGCCTGTAAAATTTGATCATGAAAAAACAAAATTTAGCCTCAAAGGGGCACATTCTAAACTAAGTTGTGACAAATGTCATAAAGAAGTGGTTGTAAATACTAATAAATTTATCAAATATAAATTGGAAGATTTTAAATGCGCAACATGTCATTCATATTAATTGCATTTTTACTCTTTGTTGGGGAAACATGGGGACAGGTTTCTGATGGTAAATCTCCCCACGGTAATGATTTGAAAATTGATTGTTCAAATTGTCATGCTTCAACAAGCTGGAAGGAAATCCCGAAAAACAGAAACTTTGATCATAATATAACCGGGTTCAGTTTAGCAGGACAGCATGCTAATGTTGATTGTAATCTGTGCCATAAGTCTCTTGTGTTTTCGGAGGCTAAGTCAACATGCATTAGTTGCCACCACGACATTCATGCAAATTCTGTTTCCCTAGACTGTGAAAATTGTCATACTCCTAAAACATGGTTAGTAACAAATATTAGTGAAATTCACCAGAGAAGCCGTTTCCCATTGCTTGGTGCCCATTCGTTACAGGATTGTGCAAGTTGTCATACAAAATTTACAAGCCTGGATTTTCAGGTAATGGGAGTTGAATGTGTTTCCTGTCATAGGAAAGACTATGTTTCAGCGAAAAACCCGGACCACCTTGCCACTGGTTTTTCAACAGAGTGCCAGGATTGCCATCAGGTAAATCAGCGATTATGGACCTCAACCAAATTTGCGCACGACTTTTTCCCTTTGACGGGAGGGCACAAAATACAGGACTGTTTCTCCTGCCATAAACATGGCACTTTTCAGGGACTATCAACAGACTGCTCTACATGCCATATGGCAACCTTTAAGGCAACAACAAATCCAAATCACGTTCAGGGTAATTTTGGAACAAACTGTATCGAATGTCACAATATTAATAGCTGGAGCCCCGCTCAATTTGATCATAATTCAACAGCATTTCCATTAACCGGCGCGCATAAAACTGTGTCCTGCAACTCTTGTCACACAACAGGGTACCAAGGGACTTCAACTGACTGTTACTCTTGTCATAGGGCAAATTATGAAAGTACATCGAATCCGAATCATGTAGCACAGGGCTTTCCGACTAACTGCTTACAGTGTCACTCAACAACATCCTGGTCGTCTGCTGATTTTGATCACAATACAACAGCATTTCCATTGACCGGTGCGCATAAAACTGTATCTTGTGCGTCATGCCATACAAACGGCTACCAGGGTACATCTGCCGATTGTTATAGCTGTCACAAATCAAATTATGAAAGTACGACTGATCCAAATCACGTTGCACAGGGTTTTCCGACAACATGTCAACAGTGCCATTCAACAACATCTTGGTCGTCTGCTGATTTTGATCACAATACAACAGCATTTCCATTGACCGGTGCGCATAAAACTGTATCTTGTGCGTCATGCCATACAAACGGCTACCAGGGCACATCTGCCGATTGTTATAGCTGTCACAAATCAAATTATGAAAGTACGACTGATCCAAATCACGTTGCACAGGGTTTTCCGACAACATGTCAACAGTGCCATTCAACAACTTCCTGGGGATCTGCGACATTTGATCACAACTCAACAGGGTTCCCATTAACAGGTAGCCATAAAACAGTTTCCTGTGCTTCCTGCCACAGTAATGGTTACCAGGGTACTTCAACGGATTGTTACAGCTGCCATAAATCAAATTATGATGGTACTACTAATCCTAATCATGCCGCGGCGAATTTCCCAACTACCTGCACGCAATGTCATAATTCAAATGCCTGGGTGCCAGCAACTTATGATCATGACAATCAGTACTTCCCGATTTATTCTGGTAAACATAACGGGAGATGGAACGCCTGCTCTGATTGTCACAGAAATCAAAATAATTTTATGTCACATACCTGCAATGCAGTGTGTCATAAAAGCGATCATCATCAGAATGAAGATTGTTACTCGTGTCATCCAACAGGAAGAGAATGATAATATAAATGAAAAGAAAATTTGATATGAAACATACAATCCTAAAATTAATTTTACTACCGGCTGTAATATGCATGGTTCAGTCAATAAATTCCTATGCACAGAACACTGTAACTATAAATTCAAAAATGGGAAAAATAACCTACCAATCATCGCAAAATGTATACGTAAGTTTTAAAAATACGGACGGACTAACCGCTGGGGATACTTTGTATATAAAAGAAAAAAATAAATTAGTCCCTGTTGTAAAAATAAAATTTATTTCAAGCAAGTCATGCGCCGGTGAAAAAATATCAACCATTTCACTGAATGATAAAAATATAATCTACGCTTTTTATGAATTGAAAGAAATGAGCAAACCGGAAAACGTCGCAATGGTAAAAGATACAACTGCAGGTATAAGAGCAGATACAAATATAGTAACAAAAACAGTGACTGCTGTACAAATTACAAATAAAACAGGCCGGTATTACCCGTCTTCATATAATGGGAGACTATCGGTTCAGTCAATTTCAAGCGTTTCAAATATTGAGGGTTCTGCAGACCTACAGAGGTGGAGATATTCCTTTAACTATAATAATGATTTGAGCGAAAAATTTTCATTCTCAAATTATATTGTATTTGCATACAATGCGAACAGCTGGTCTGACATAAAAACTAATTTGAATAATAACCTTAAAATTTATGATTTTACTCTCTCTTATAGATTGGATAATAAAACAACATTTTGGATGGGCAGACACATTAATCCAAGGGTAAGTAATATTGGTGCTGTTGACGGACTACAGGTCGACAGAAAATTCGGAAATATTTATACGGGATTTATGATCGGTTCAAGGCCAAATTTTAATGATTACAGTTACAATATTAAACTGTTTGAGTTTGGAGGTTATGCAGGCATAAAAAATAAGATGGGAGATGGGTACATGGATAATGCTGTAGCAGTTTTCCAGCAGATGAACAATATGAGTACTGACAGAAGGTATCTTTATTTTCAGCATACTAATTCAATAATTCCGATGATAAGGCTGTTTTTATCCTCAGAAATTGATCTCTTTAAAAAAGAAAAAGGTGTAATAAAAAACACTTTCGATCTTACAAGTCTTTACTTATCTATAAGGTTTGCTCCTAGCAATGCATTTTCTTTATCTGCAACATATGATACACGGAAGAATGTTATTTATTATGAGACATATAAATTTTTGATTGACACGCTATTCCAGAATGAAATGCGGCAGGGGTTCCGGCTTAATGCTAACTTCAGACCGTTTAACAGGATGTTTCTCGGACTAAATGCAGGCTACAGGTACAGGCAGGGGGATTTAAAACCAAGCCGCAACTATGGCGGGTATATAAGTTATTCAGGGATCCCGATGCTTGATATTTCACCTTCGCTTTCATATACAAAAATTATCAGCAGTTATGTTGATGGTAGTGACTTCGGTTTTAAATTAAACAAGTATATAACCGATAATATAGATATGTCTATTGGTTACAGGAAACTACAGTACAGTTATACTTCTTTTGGTAGTAAGACAATTCAGGATATATTCTCAGCCGATCTTTCTTTCTTGATTTTAAGAAACCTGAATTTTACTATTAACTATGAAGGTGTTTTTGAAAATTCCAATACTTTCAGCAGATTCTTTATTGATTTGACAACAAGATTTTAAATATTATTTCTGGCAAAAGGCCGGGTAATACTTTATTTTTCCCTCAGACTAATTATTCAATTTCCCTATTAATATTTTATGTACGAATACGTAGGTGCCTTACATATGCACTCGACATTCTCCGATGGTTCCGGGGAAGTGCCGGACATTGCAAAATTTGCAGATGAAGTCGGGTTGGATTTTATTGCATTGACCGATCATAATACTTTACGCGCACTGAAAGAAGGATACGAAAAATGGTACGGGAATACTTTGCTTCTTGTAGGCTGCGAGATAAATGATAAAGAAAATAAAAATCATTACCTGGCATTTGGAATTGAAGATGCCTTTTCAACTAGGCTTTCTGCAAAAGAGTATGTTAAAATGGTGAAGGAGCAGGGAGGTATTGGTTTTTTAGCTCATCCACACGAGAAACGGACTCATATGAAAGAACACCCACCCTATCCCTGGCAGGAATGGGATATTGAAGAATTTAACGGAATTGAGATTTGGAATCATATGTCTGAGTGGATGGAAAACCTCACTGAAGAAAATAAATACCAGGCCTTTATGCATCCTCTCAGATCAATTGTTGCTCCACCGGAAGAAACACTGAAAAAATGGGATGAAATTAATCAAAAAAGGAAAGTGGTAGCAATTGGCGGCGTTGATGCCCATGCACATAAATATAATTTACTTGGTTTCCTTGAAGTTGAAATATTTCCTTACAAGGTTTTGTTTAAATCAATACGAACGCACATCTTAACAAAGGAAGAAATAAAAATTGGTGACAGTCCGGATAAAATTCAAAAAGCAAAAGAGATGATTTATTCGGCACTTGCTTATGGAAATAGTTTTGTTGCAAATGATTATCACTGTGATTCAAAAGGGTTCAGATTTTTAGGAGAGGCTGATGGTAAATATTATGGTATGGGTGATTCAATAAAAGCAAAAGGGAAAATAAAATTAAAAATAATTCTTCCTGTAGAAATAGCTGAGATAAGATTAATTATGAATGGAAAGAAAATCGATTCTATTGAAAATAATGAAGCAAGTTTTGTTGTTGAAAAAAAAGGTGCTTATCGCGTAGAGATATTTTATAACGATAAAGCCTGGATATATTCAAATCATATAAGAATAATTTAATTATAAAAATAAAAAAGCCGGAATTGCTTCCGGCTCTGTTCTATCCCCCCTGATCAAAACTGTCTCATGCGTCTCATAATTCATTTAAATTTTAGGTCTAAAATTCCCGACATTCAATAGCCCGAATGGCTTATTTACGTATCGACAATGGTAAGTATGACCTCTTCCTTATTCTGCCAGGCCTTCTTTTATGGCTTTTGAAACTACCTGTGCTCTGGAATGGACGTGGAGTTTTTCGTAGATGTGTCTTATATGATTTTTTACTGTAAGTGGACTAATAAATAGTTTTTTAGCAACTTCATCGTTACAGAATCCCTGAACTATTAAATTCAATACTTCCGATTCTCTTTCGCTTAAAGTATTATTTACATTTTTTGTAGGCACATGGCTTTTAAATAATCCAAGAGCTTGTTTTGCAATAGTTGGTGTCATCGGCGCGCCACCTTCAGTAACTTCTTGAATCGCTTTGAGTATTAATTCAGGCGAGCTTTTTTTAGAAGATATCCGTCAGCCCCGTTTAAAATAGCTTCAAAGACATTTTTATTGTCTTCAAAAACTGTTAAAATAATAATGCTCGCGCCAGGATATTTATCCTTTATTTGAGGAATGCCTTTAATACCGTTAATTCCCGGCAGCTCAATATCAAGTAATACAACATCAGGTTCTTTGCCCATTTCGAGAGAATCTTCAACTCTTTCAAAATCTCCATTATATAAAAATCCTTTGGAATTCTTAAGCAAGTAAACAATACTTTCCCGGAAAGCCTTGTGATCTTCAATTACTGCAACTTTTATTGCCATAGTCCTGTATCTTTTTTCTTATTGCAAAATATGATGAATAAAGCGATAGGCAATAGCCCGTTTAAGTCATTTTTATCGTCAAAGAAATTGCAGTTCCTATTTCAGGGTGTGATGAAATATCCATCACACCATTAATTTCTGCTGCCCTTTTTGTAATATTTCTTAATCCATTACCATGCAGTGAACCCGGGATTATTGTATCATTTTTAAACATTTGTAATGTCTTATCATCTATACCTTTGCCATTATCTTCAAACCCTATTTTCAACACTTTACCGGAGAATGAAGTATTCAGAGTTATTTCAGTTGCATTTGAATGGAGTAGTGAGTTATGGCAGGCTTCTTTAAATATATAGTAAATGTTTCTTCTAATTTCATCAGAAATTTCAATGTCTTTGCCTTCTATATTGGAAATATTTCTGTATGATATTTTATTGGCATTGCAATTTTCCCTGATATGAAACCTGATCCTGGCTATAAGATCTTTTAATGAATCGTGTGAAGGAGATATTGCCCAAACTAGATCAGATATATTTTCATATGCATCGGATAATTGACTACTGATCTGAGAAAGAATATTTTTAGAGTTTGTGTCTGTACTAATAGATTTATTTAACACCTCAAGATATAATTTGCTCCCGCTAATGGTCGAAGCAAGATCATCGTGTAAATCTCTGGCGATTTTATTTCTCGTATTTTCTCTATCTTCCTTAATCCTTTTTTCAAGAATTACCCTTTCAAAAATCAAGTGTACAACAACTAGGTAAATTATAATAAATGACAAAGGAAGTATTACTGAAAGAAAAAACTCCCTGTGAATAAAAAATAATATCAGGATGGAAAAAAGAATAAGTCCTATACTATGGGATAAGAATAGGTATCGAAAATCCCACTTGTATTTTTCTTTGCCCCTGACAATGGAGAAAGACAGGAAAATAAATGCAAGCAAATATTTCATCATCTCACTTCGTATTTCGGTATCAATAAAAAATCTGATCAGTGATTTTTTAAAGAATGTAAAAGATCTCGCGAAGTCTGTTTCTTCCGAAATAAAAAGCCTTGAGCCGGATGACATACCTAAAAGTATTTTCTCTTTGCTTTTTGCAGGGAAGGTAATTACAATATCAACAGAATCATTTTTACCGGTACCAAAGTGTATTTCTTTTGAGTTGTGTGAGCAATATCCAGTCCCGCTTAAAACCTGGCGATAACCTAGCAAATACTCTTTTTGCTTTATGTGTCCCGCTTTATAGAACCAGGCTTCAGCGCCAATAGCGTCTCTGTTTGTTTTTGTCCCTTCGAGCTGGATTGTAATAAAATTTTTATCATCGGTTTTATTAATAAATAAACTACTGGAGCCACCGGTAAAACTTCCACAATAAAGGTCCAGATCCCCGTCATTATCAAGATCACCTATTGCAGTTCCGGTTGAATATGTACTTAATTCGGTTCCACTGCTAAATGTAATATCATTAAAAATACCATCTGGTGAATTTTTCAGCATTAAGTTTTTACCGACATTAGCGATGTATAATTCAAGAAATCCATCATTATCAAAATCTCCAAATTCGGCACCGTAAGATTGTAGTCTTTTCAATCCTAATTTACTCTCTGTTACATCAGCAAATCTAAAATTACCAAGATTTTTATACAGTCTGCTTTTTGCTCCCCGGTTTGTAATGAAAAGATCAATCAATCCATCGTTATTAAAATCAGCAAAAACAACTGCATTACTTTTCGTAAATGGATCTCCCCCTGTGCCAGCATTTTTTGTTACTTCAATAAACTTTATTTCACCATCTTTTGTTACATTTTTATAAAAATTATTTTCCTTTGCCCAGTTAGCAACACAAAGGTCTTGTAGACCATCATTATTTACATCAGCAAAAGATGCCCCCATAGAGCCTCCTATACTGCTAAGGCCTGCTTCTTGAGTTATTTCGTGAAAAAACCCATTCCCATTATTTTCGTATAGTCTGTTTGTTGAATATTCATTAGTGATGAACATGTCCAGATCGCCGTCGTTGTCAATATCGGAGAAGGCTACGGCATTAGTTCTGTCTTTTATCTCACCGGATCCTCTGTCTGATTGTTTTGATACGTCTCTGAAATAACCATTGCCATCATTTAACAGCAGTTTATTTTTATCTATCAGGCTGCAAATATAAATATCTTGATCACCGTCATTATCAATATCAGCTACACCCACACCTAGTTGTAGTTTTGTATAGCTGTTACTTCTTTCTATCGGCACTACGCCCGATACTTTTCTGATAACTGCCTCTTCACTGAATGAGGGTAGCGATTCTTTCAGGGCATCTGATGAATCTGTGAGATTATTCATATAGAGGCTATTAGGATTAAAGATGCAAACTATGTATATATCCTTGAAGCCATCACTATTTAAATCTTCAATTGCGATTCCGTATTGATCGTCAAGATTTCTGGCATAGTTTACAGGCAAAACGCTTATAAAGCCCAATTCTTTTTTTACCTTAAATTGAATTTTCTTATCTGAGATTTTTAGAATAGTTCCATGATCGCCTCCAACCCAGATTTCATTATCTGAGACAAAGGATAATGAATTTAACTTTACTTTAACTCCCGATGGTATTACTTCAAGTGCATTGTCTCTATAATGTAGTATTAGTCCATCATCGCCAATAAGCCAGACGGAATTTTCGGTGGTTGAATAAAGATGTAAAGCTCTGTCAAGAATGGGATCACTTTCGATTATAGAGGATAAGAAATTTGAAAACTTAATAAGCTTATCACCAGCCAGGATGATTCCATTGTATATACTTTTAAAATCAATGCTTCTAATGTCTTCGCCACTTAAATATTGTGTCCATTTGTTGTTACTATAAAAATATAATTCTCCATCTAGAGTTTTAACCCAGGCCTCATTATTATCATTTGCAAATATTTGATCAATCGTGCCAAGGTTTGGTGGGAAAGGTAAACTATGCCATTTGTTATTATAATAGGCAATCTCTCTATCGCCACCAATCCAGAGTTTCCCTCCCGGGGTTTCAAACATAGTTGTAATTATATTTCCAAAGGGATGCTGAAGCTTGATATTTTCTCTTCCGTTATAACGATAAAGTTCACTTGCGCTCTGTGGATTAATTATTTTGGCGAAGAGAATATTTCGTTTACTCTTTGCAACAAAACAATTAATATTTCTTTGAGTTTCAATGTCTTTTGAAATTTCCCATTCCTTACCGTTGAATCCCAGGAAATATGATCCGGTGGCGAATCCACGGTTTGATGAAAGCATTTGTATTTGAGAGATGTGATGTTTAACTGGGGAGGAAATAATGCTGACAAAGTATTCATTATCTTTTATGTGGTCCCCTTTGTCTACAATTTTACTGGTTAGTACATTATTAAAAGCCATCAGAAAAATAAAAATTATAGGTGCTATATATTTGACCCTATTTAGCAAAAGTATTTCCTGTCTAATTTAGGTAGTGTATAATTAATGGGGAAAAGAAACAAAGATTTATATCTATCATCTAATAGGTAAAATTGCTGCAGGCCCTTACTCCCCAAATTCTATCCTTTAAAGGTAATGATTTTTTTAAGCTAATCTGACAAAAAAATAATGGTAACTATGATGTTTGTAACTTATTAAATATATAAGGTCCATTATTGGAGGATTGTAATACAATTATGTTAATAATAATTATCTCTTTGTTGTATTACTATTGAAATCTGATGTGTGGATTGGGTGTAATCCGGCTAAATTATAATGCAATTAGATCCTTTTCCAAAGAGCACCATTTCTTCTGAATATATAATTAACAATTGCAAGCCAGAACAATCCAGCACTCCATCCTGCTACTACCTCTGTCAAGGTATGTGAAGTAAACAACCTGCTTAGTCCAATTAAAGTAATTAATATTGCTGCAAAAACATAAACAACATAACGTGCTTTTGTATAGATTAATCTTTTACCGGAATATTTTGCTAAGGATGCATAAAGCACAAGCGAAATTAAGGCATGTCCGCTTGGGAATCCAAATCCGTTATTAATTAAAACATTAAAAAAATAATCTGGACTACCATCATTTATTGTAAATTTGAGAATGAATAATATAATAATTGCGCCACCTATTGTTATCAAAAATTCAAACAATATTTTCCTTTCACTTAGAAAAAAAAGAAAACTTACAACAAAACCCACAATTAATATGAAGTCAATATGACCGCCTAATGCAGAAATATCCCTGCATATATCCACAAGCCAAATTGGGCCATATGAATTAGACCATCTATTTGTCATACCAAAATTGTCTTTCATAAAATTATGAAAGACAATATTATTTGAATTATTGGTCATCACTAACATTATAACAAACAATATCAAGGATGATAATGTAAGATATATTAGTTTTTTAACCGGGCTTGTTCTTTGGGGAATCATTGATCCTCTTAATAAAGACAATAATAAAAATACATCAATTTGAACTTAGTATGTGGGAATTTGTTATTATTTCCAGCTATTTTATAAACTTAATTGGTAAAAGTTAAAAATTCATCATTCTTAGTTTCAACGGTACTTTTAATTTTCAGACAAAAATTTTTGTTGCCCAAATATATTAAGTTCCGAAAACAATATTAATTTCAAAATTATATTGGGATATACTGATACGAATTACCTTAATAGATCCCGTTTATCTTTTCTAAATTTAATTTGGGGGTTGTTCTATACCTGAAATAATGAAGATTATAGAAAATTGTTTAATTTGAAAAATATTTCAGTGATTTATCTGATATAGTATTTGATATGCGCTTAATTGTTTTATCGTCGATAAAGGGGGGAAAGAACACAAGCAAGGGAATACTGAAGGGTTTTCTCCCCCTTTATCATTTAAAATAAATTCTCAGTTTTTAATATCCTATAATGTAAAGTGTTAATTAATATAGATTAAACAAATATATTTTAGACAAAGCATAAATTATCTTCGTTCAATGGAAATAATTGTCTACTAAAGGTGCCATTTAAACTGAGGATATTTTTTTGATAAAAATGCGTCATTGTTTGAGAGTTTTTTTGCCTATTCTGCTTAAAAAGCCCCTCCTTATAACCTTCCATTTCAGGTAGTATTTTAGATGAAAATATTTAGTTAGATGCAATTATCAACAAAATGAATTTATTGCAAAAACTTGGTGATAGCTTCAACTTAAAGCAAGGGACAAAACCTTATGGCGATAAAGATAGAAAAAGTGCCTAAGTTTTATCAAATAATAAATTTGATACTTCTTGGGAGCCAGCAATAAATGGTAGGAACATTAGTCAATATCATATTAAATATGATATTGAATATGCAAAACGTAGCGAGGAACTACATTCTAGTTTAGATACAAAAATTATCAATAATCCCAAAATATATTTTCATCGTATGAGAAAGATATATCTATTTCATCGTATTGTAGCAGCGTATGACAATACCGGAATATACGGACTATACACTTGTTCTGTGATTTTCCCTAAGGAAGGCGTAATTACTTCCTAAAAGTATTTATTAGCATTGCTTAATTCGCACTTGGTTAACTTTTGGTAAAAAAATTTGACACTGATATAGAGATTAAACTTGCATCAGTAAAAAATATTCCTATCCCAGATGCAACACCAAGTCAATAAATGGAATTATCTGACTTTGTAGACAAAATCATAATCAGTAAAAATGTAAATCTCACATCCGACATTAGCGACCTTGAAAGTCGAATGGACTAATTCGTTTATAAACTTTATGACCTAACCGAGGATGAAATAACATTATAGAAACAGCATAAAGCGAAGGAAATTCAAACGCTTCATAGCCACACACTTTGCCAAACATTTACAAAAGGATACCTTGCTAAAACCTTTTATTTAGTTTTTATTTTAATTTGTTAATTTATTTACTGAATTCAACAAATCCTCAACTCTTAGATGAGAATATAATTTCTCTACCACTATCCCTGGAAGTCTCTCACAGGGCTTATATAGCTGTTTAAAATTAATTTTAGAGGCATATTTCAGTTATTAAGTTTGTTTACTGAATTCATTAAATTAACAATCTCTAATTCCCATTTGTATAGCTCTTGAATTTTAATATCGCAATAATGTGATGTTAATTAATATTTGTATTTTAAAAATATATATTCATAAATGTATTTAATTTTTAGTCCTGTTCTAAATTGTTAATAAATTTGACTTTGCAAAAAGATTTTACAAGATTCTAATGACGAAAAAAAATGTGCCTATCTTAAGTCTCAAAATTTTTCTTTTTATATCCTTAGCTATTATAATAAGCATCAAGTATTTAGATGCTGAAATTGCAGTAAGAGTAATGAGCTTACTTCGTTTTCTGCACATTTTAAGAAAAAACGATAAAAGCATACCTGACCTATTACTACATTTTGTTGGTTTTGGCACAATAGTAACGTGGGTAATTTATCTGTATAGATTGCATAAGAAAAACAATGATATTAAAACGCAATTTTTAAAATTTGTGGGCATTATTTTGCCAATTTCATATTTGGTAAAATCGATATTAAAATTTGTATTTGGAAGAACCAGTCCTCGGGAGTGGCTTTTTAATAGGAAACCATTGACTTTTAACTGGTTCAATGGTTGGAGTGGGAGTTTCCCCTCTGGTCATATGGTTGTCTTTGCTGCTTTTGGAGTAGCAGTTTTAATTTACTTCCCTCAATTTCGCAAAATGACTTTGATTTTGCTTAGCCTTTTGGGAATTGCACTTGTTGTAACTGACTATCATTTTTTGAGTGATGTTATGGCTGGAGCATACATTGGGGCTATAACAACCTATCTCATAAGGTATATAATGGAAAAACAACGGATTAAGCATTAGTTCATAAATATCAAATTGATAAATTATTTAGCTTATTTACGGAATTCAATAAATCTTTAGCCCTTAAATGAGAATATATTTCTCTTGCCCTTATCTCTGAAACCCCCTCACAGGACACGTATGACAGTTTGAAATTAATTCTACGGGTATATCCTAACTCTCCAAAACTTTAACAGCATCCTTAAGGCTTTCTACTGTCAGATGTGAATATACCTGAGTTGTTTTAACGTCCTTGTGTCTTAATAATTCTTTAACTATAAAAATTGAAATTCCCTTCTTTACCATATTAGAAGCAAAACTATGTCGCAAATCGTGGAAATGTATGTCTGGATTTATGGCACTTGCCTTAACTGCTTTTTTGAAATTCCGGCTTATGAAATCACCATTGAATTTGAATCCATTCTTTTCAAATAACAAATTATTTTTTTTGAGGGATATGACTTTAGGGATTCTGTTTTGGGGCATATTAAACAGCGTTCCATTTATCGGAATAACTCTTTCTTTTTTCCCCTTTGTTGTAAATCCCTTTGTGTTTGATACTTCTATTATCCTGTCAGTTAATGAAATCTGATTCCACTCACGCTTACTATTTCAGATAATCTCATACCGGTATGAAAGGCAAATAAATAAATATCTTTAAATAATTCGTTCGGCTCGTTGCTGAGGATAAGTCTAAATTCACTCTCATTAAGGAATCGGGGGTTATTATAGGGGATTTTAGGAATGCTTATTTTCTTAAAAGGATTCGTTTCAATATACCCCCAGCTTATAGCCTTATTAAATCTACTTCTCAAATTATTAAAGTTTTGCTTAGCTGAATATTTACTCCTTTTATAGGCTATTGAAATAAATTCCTCAAGCATCTTCGATGTTAAGTTTTTTAGGGGAATGTTTTCGATAAAATCTCTGAGTTCTTTACAGGTATATTTTACATTGTTAGAATATTTTCGGGATAGATTCTGTTTAACAAAGTTCTCATATTCAGTCAGAAAATCATATAAACTTTTGGGAGTGAGTAGGGCTTTAGACTTTTGCTTTTCGTTATACTTAGTCAGGAATTTTATTGCTTCGCTTTTTGTAGCCCGCTTAGTTGAGACTCTTTTAATTCTACCCTCAATTTCATCAAAATACTCCAAATGGAAATATTTTCCCCTTTTGAACAGAAAAGAATTCTTCATTTTATCCTTCCTTTCCGTTCTTAAAAGTGTTAAGTAAAACGTTAAGTAACTTTACCTTTTTAACTGATTTGTTGCTATTTTACCTAAGCAAAAAGTTTGAATTTAGTCCATTTTCCACGCGCGCCCGTGGCTCAATTGGATAGAGCGTCAGATTCCGGTTCTGGAGGTTGAAGGTTCGAGTCCTTCCGGGCGTACATATTCTTTTAAATTTTTAATGGAAGATTGCCTAATTTTATTATAAATTAGTAGTCTTGTATAATTATGTCTATTAAAGTAAGCAAAAATTAAACTTTAGATTAAAAGGAAACGAAATGCTCACTAAAAAGAAAAAGCTGTCCAAAAAAGAAATTAAACAGGATAAACTCGTAGAGACCTATTATAAAGCTTATAGCTTTTTTGAACAGAACAGTCAACGCGTATTACTGTATGGTGGTATTTTTGTGGTTGTAATACTTGCAGCAATTTTTTATGTAAAACATAAAAGTCAGCAAAACCAATTGGCAGGCGTCGAGCTTTCGCGTGTTATGAATATGTATGATTCAGGTAATTATCAGGAAGCGATACAGGGAAGACCCGGCACGCCAATAATTGGACTTAAAAAAATTGTTGATGAATACGGTAGCACTGAAAATGGTGAAACTGCCAAGATTTACCTTGCCAATGCATATAGTTTCCAGAATAAAATGGAAGATGCTTACAAATACTATAGTGATTATAGTGGAAGCATAAGCATGTTTGAGGCAACTGCATACGCCGGACAGGGCGCATATTTTGTTGATAAAAAAGAATTTGAAAAGGCTGCGGAAATGTACACTAAAGCTGCTCACATATCTGATCAGGATGTTCTGGACGCTGAATATTTGCTCAAAGCTGGTATTAATTATATGAAGGCTGGACAAAATAAAGAAGCTAAAAAGTCTTTTGATAAGGTTAAAAAAGATTATGAAAATTCTGCTGCAGCAAGAGATGTCCAGAAATACCTTGTACAGCTTAACTGATAGTTTGATATAATATTTGCAGGATTTAAAACCGTAAGATTTCTTACGGTTTTTGTCTTTTTTAGACCACTTTTTATCAATATTTGTTAAAAAACTACCAATTTTGAGTAATTTCAATTCTTGACTTTCAGACCTTATTGTTCTATTTTTTTTGTCTGTTTATTAAATAACTATCTTAAAATCTTTCAAAAACATAAAATTTATGGCAGATACCTCGGATTTCAGAAACGGGCTAATCATTAAGTTTAAAAATGATCTTTATACAATAGTAGAATTCCAACACGTAAAACCCGGCAAGGGTGGTGCATTTGTAAGAAGTACATTAAAAAATCTCCGATCAGGAAAAGTAATAGATAATACTTTCAGGGCAGGCGAGGGTGTTGAAGTTGTGCGTGTGGAAAGAAGAAAATACCAATATCTTTATAGAGAAGGCGATTTTTTAGTTTGTATGGATAATGAAACTTATGAGCAAATAAATGTACCTATAGAATATTTTGGTGATGGAGTAAATTTCCTGAAAGAAAGTATGGAAGTTGAAATCCTTTTTAATGGTACCGAAATCATTAATGTTGACACTCCGATTTTCGTTCAGTTAAAAGTTGTGGAAACAGAACCAGGATTTAAGGGCGATACAGCAACAGGTGCTACTAAACCAGCGAAACTTGAAACTGGTGCTACTATCAATGTTCCGCTTTTTATAAATGTTGATGATGTTCTTAAAGTTGATACAAGAACAAGCGGATACGTTGAAAGAGTTAAATCTTAAAACCAAGAGGATAAAATGGACTTAAACCTTATTAAAAAACTTATAAAAATTGTAAATGCTACCGATAATATCACGGACCTTGAGGTAGAAGAAGAAGGTTTAAGAGTTAAGATTGGTAAAAATCTTTACTCCAATCAGAATGAAAATCATCAGTTTATGACACCTGCTAATGTTACAATGCAGCAGGTTCCTGCGCCGGCACAAACACCCGCACCGGCAGCTGAAGAAAAGAAGGATGAAGCAAAAGCTGACAATGTTCACGAAATAAAATCTCCTATAGTTGGTACATTTTACAGGGCTCCTGCACCTGATGCAGATGCATATGTTCAGGTCGGAGATTCAGTTTCATCCGGTGCTGTGCTTTGTATTGTTGAGGCTATGAAACTTATGAATGAAATAGAATCTGATGCAAGCGGGAAAGTTGTAAAAATTTTAGTTGAAAACGGAAAGCCTGTTGAATATAATCAGCCTCTGTTTTTAATTCAGACCAGCTAACTTTACTCAAGACTTTGAGGAAAAATTGTTTAATAAAATTTTAATTGCTAATCGTGGTGAAATTGCACTGCGTGTTATCAGAACCTGCAAAGAACTCGGCATAAAAACAGTCGCAGTTTATTCAGAAGCAGATAAAGACTCACTTCATGTAACTTTTGCAGACGAAGCCGTTTGTATAGGCCCTGCTCCTAGCCGGGAAAGTTATCTAAAGATTCCACTAATTATTTCAGCAGCCCAGATTACGGGTGCTGATGCTATTCATCCGGGATATGGATTCCTTGCGGAGAATGCAAATTTTTCCGAAATCTGTGCAGAATCAGACATAAAATTTATCGGGCCTTCGCCCAAAATGATAAATGCGATGGGTGATAAATCATATGCAAAAGATACGATGAAGAAAAACGGAGTTCCTGTTATTCCCGGAAGCGATGGAGTAGTTACTGATAAAAAACAAGGAAAAATAATTGCAGCAGAAGTTGGTTACCCTGTAATCATTAAAGCATCAGCGGGCGGCGGCGGAAAGGGTATGCGTGTTGTATGGGAAGATTCAGAATTTGAAAAAGCATTTCAGACAGCGGCAGTTGAAGCCGAAGCTTCATTTGGCAATCCTGCAGTTTATATAGAAAAATTTATTGAGAATCCACGGCATGTCGAAATCCAGGTAATGGGCGACCAGTTTGGCAATGCATATCATTATGGTGAAAGAGATTGTTCAGTGCAGCGTCGGCATCAGAAATTAATCGAAGAATCTCCATCACCAGCTATTGATCAGGCAATCAGAGATAAAATGGGTGAGACAGCCATACTGGGTGTAAAATCTGTAAATTATGAAGGTGCCGGTACTATTGAATTTCTTCTAGACAAGCATAAGAATTTCTACTTTATGGAAATGAATACTAGGATTCAGGTTGAACATCCTGTTACAGAATTCGTTTATAATGTTGACCTGATCCGCCAGCAGATTCTTGTAGCCGCAGGTGAAAAAATTGATACCCTGCCGCAAAAGCCAGTTGGGCATAGTATAGAATTCAGAATAAATGCTGAAGATCCTTCAATGGGTTTCAGACCTTCGCCGGGTAGAATTGAATCTTTACATTTTCCGGGTGGTTACGGTGTTCGTGTTGATTCCCATACATACGAAGGGTACACAATTCCTCCTTTTTATGATTCTCTGATTGCAAAATTGATTGTTTGGGGAAAAGACAGGCCTAATGCAATTGCACGCGGTAAGAGAGCCCTGGAAGAATTCACAGTTGAGGGTATTAAAACCACGATTCCGTTTCATCGGAAAGTTTTGGAAGATGAAAGATTTGTATCAGGAAATTTTGATACCGGGTTTCTGGAAAACTTTACGTTTTAGTCTTAAGTTAGTGGAGTTATTTAATTATTATTTGGGGATAAATCCCGGATTTACTATAAATAGAAAAATTTGAGGTAAAAATGAACTTCCCTTCGAATCTGAAATACACAAATGATCACGAATGGATATCTGTAGAAGGAAATATTGGAACAATAGGAATAACAGAATACGCACAGGGTGAACTTGGTGATGTAGTTTTTGTTGATATTGATCCAAATCTCTCAGAAATAAAAATTGGTGAATCATTTGGAACCATTGAAGCTGTTAAAACAGTTAGTGAATTATTCGGACCTTGCAGCGGGAAAATTACCGAGATCAATAGTGAATTAGCAGACAGTCCGGAACTTGTTAACTCAGATCCTTATGGTAAAGGCTGGATGGTTAAAGTAGAACTAAGCAATATGGGCGATCTGGAAAATCTGCTGGACAGCGAAGCTTATAAAAAACTGATCGGACAATAATTAGTTATTTGATTCCGAATATCCGGAAATATTTAATGAATTCCTTTACAGAAACAAAATCCTTATATAGGGTTTTGTTTCTATTTTAAAAACCCCATCCTTAAATAAATGCATAAACGAGAAACGATCCTTATCATAGATTTTGGCTCACAATTTACACAGCTTATTACAAGACGTGTTAGAGAAGCCAATGTTTATTCTGAAATTCATCCTCATACTATTACTCTGGAAAAAGTAAAAGAGTTAAACCCCCTTGGAATAATTCTTTCCGGCGGACCAATGAGTATATATGACGAAGATGCTCCGCAATTAGAAAATGAAATACTAAAACTCGGAATTCCACTGCTTGGCATCTGTTACGGATTCAATATAATCTGTAAAAATTTTGATGGAGAAATAAAACCTGCTGATGACAGGGAATACGGAAAAGCAGAGCTTGAAATTTCCGGGACTTACTCAAAATTATTTAATGAGGTAAAGAAAAAATCTATAGTGTGGATGAGCCACGGAGATTATGTAACAGAAGTCCCGGAAGGGTTTTCCGTTAATGGAGTTTCAGATTCATCACCAATCTGTGCAATCTCAAATGAATCCAGAAATATTTATGGCGTCCAATTTCATCCTGAAGTTGTGCACAGTGAAGAAGGCACTAAAATAATAAATAACTTTCTCTTTGAAATTTGTAATTGTTCTGCAGACTGGACATCTCATAACTTTGTTGAAGATTCACTTTCAGGAATAAAAGAAAAAGTTGGAAATAAAAAAGCAATCTGTGCGTTAAGTGGTGGAGTTGACTCAACTGTTGCTGCAGTACTTGTCAAAAAAGCCATTGGAGAAAATTTAATTTGTATCCATATTGACACAGGTTTAATGAGGAAAGATGAAAGCTCTGTGATTGAAAGAGTCTTTAATGAAGAATTAAACCTTGATGTAATAAATATCAATGCGTCTGAATTATTCCTGAGCAGGCTTGAAGGAATTTCCGATCCTGAAAAGAAAAGAAAAATTATTGGGAACACTTTTATTGAAGTATTTGAAAAAGAAGCAAAAAAATATGACCAGGTGGATTTTTTGGTTCAAGGGACTTTGTATCCGGATGTTATTGAATCCGTCTCTGTAAAGGGTGCCTCTGTGACAATTAAAACACACCACAATGTGGGTGGATTGCCGGAAAAAATGCATCTAAAACTTATTGAACCGTTCAGAGAATTATTCAAAGATGAGGTAAGAAACGTAGGCCGGGAGTTGAAAATTCCTGAGAATTTTATCGACAGGCATCCTTTCCCCGGTCCTGGACTTGCGGTTAGATTACTTGGAGATATCACAAAACAGAGGCTTGACATTTTACGCGAAGCTGACGATATTTTTATCTCTGAACTAAGAAATGGCGGTTTATATGATAAAATATGGCAGGCCTTTTGTGTTTTACTACCGGTTCAAACTGTTGGTGTAATGGGTGATGCCAGAACATATGAGAATGTGCTTGCATTGAGAGCAGTTACATCAACAGATGGAATGACAGCTGACTGGTTCAGGTTTGATGCTGATTTTCTTGCACTGGTTTCTAATAAAATAATTAATAAAGTAAGGGGAGTGAACAGGGTAGTTTACGATATTAGTTCCAAACCTCCGGCAACAATAGAATGGGAATAGAAAAAACAGAAACAAAATACAGGATAGATCATAAAATAAAGCAGGCCCGCGACTTCCAGACTTCGGGAAAACACCTGCACGCTTTACAGGTGTATAAATCTTTAATTGATCAACATCCTGAAAATACAGAGCCTTATTTACTACTTACTGATCTTTACGAATTATTGGGTAAGACTGGTTCAGCGATACAGCTGCTTAAAGATTTCTTAATTGCTGATCCGGAAAATAAAGAAGTAAGATTGTACCTGGGACAATTTCTGCTTAGGAATTCCATGTGGGAAGAATCAAATGATGTTCTGAGTTTTATCCCGCCTGAAGAAGAACCAATAGTTTCATTTTTCCTTGGCTATTCCAACTTTATGCTGGAAGAATATGAAATGGCCAGGGTTAATTTATTAAATTTTATTTCTGTTGAAGAACATTCCGAATTATTGCACGAAGCATACCTTTATATGGCAAAAATAGAAATTGAATTGACAAATTTTGAAAGTGCATTATCATTTGCCAAGAAGGCAGAGTTGCTGTACGGAAATTTTTGGGAACTAAGTCTTATATTTGCAATCTCATATTATCATTTAGGAATGTATGCGCATGCAATTCTTCCTGTTGAAAAGGCTAAAAAATTAAATCCAAATGATGCTTCTGTAAGAGAGTGGGCTGGAAAAATCTATTTAAAGTCCGGTGATTTTTTAAAAGCTGAAGAAAATTTCTTAAAATATATTGAACTTACAGAAGAGACATCTTCTGAAATTTATGCAAATTTGGGCGAAGCTTGTTATCAGGCTAAAAAACCAAAAGATGCTATTGTGTATTTTGATATGGCTTTAAAATTAGATCCGGAAAATAAGATTGCAATAACCGGCAAAAAAAATGCCTCCACGGCTCTTGAAAATAACAAGGTTAATAATGGCTAAGTCAAAATTATTACTATTACTTTTATTTATTATATCTTCTACTATATATGGTCAGGGAGTAAATCAAAACGTCGATAGAGAATTCCAATCGGCAATGAACTTTTACAATTCAAGAAATTACTCACAGGCAATTTCAATATTTGACCGGATCATTGGGGAAAATGATTTTAATTCCAAAACCACGGTCTCTTTTTTGTTTAAAGGTAAAAGCCTGCTTGCAATCAGACAATACAATGATGCAATCAGCACATTAAACCAGTTCCTTAATTTTTATACAAACAGCCGATATGCGGATGAAGCCCGGATAGTAATTACAAAGGCCTATTTAGAACAAAGAGAATATTATAGTGCTCTCCGGGAAATTGATTTAATAATAGCTGAATCTGATTCAGATTCCTATTTAAAGGAAGCAAAATCTATTGGTGAAAAATTATCTGCAAATTATTTAAATCCGGATGATATTCAGAAACTTCATAATTCAGCTTCTTCTGAAAAAGTAAAAGCATATTTATTATTATTGCTTGCAAAATCTTATGTGTATAATGGAAACACAATTGATGGACTGCGGACATTTTCAGAAGTGTTCAGAAATTATCCTTCAAGCCTGGAAAGTGTTGAAGCAAGAAGACTATACGAGGCAGCTTCCAAAAACAAACAAATAACTCCGGCTTCAGCTATTATTGGTGTAATGCTTCCACTGAATTATTCAGAAAACCAGCCTGCAAGCAGAACGCCTGTGAGAGAAATTCTTGAAGGAATTAAATTTGCAGTTTCCAGATTTAACAGGACACACGGGAATAAAATTGGTTTGTTGGTCAGGGATACAAAGAGGGATAAAGACAGGATTCAAGACATAGCTGATGAATTTGAAGGTATTCCTTCACTTAAAATTGTAATCGGACCTGTATTTAGTGATGAGGTAATTGCAGCTGCAGATGCTTTTGAGGGAAGTAATATCAAAGTAATTTCTCCTACTGCTACAGATAATCAACTGGCCAGCAGGAACAATAATATTTTCCAGGCTAATCCGTCTTTTGCTGCACGGGGCAAAGCAATGGCAGATTATTTATTTTTTGTGGAAAGAAAAAATAATGTTGCTGTGCTAAACTCAAGTCTGGGATATTCAGGAAATCTTGCTGATGCATTTATCAAGGAATTCAGATTACTAGGGGGCGATGTTCTTGCCCACCAGGTTTTTACTCCTAATAGTATTCAGATAACACCACAGATTAATCAGCTAAATGTATTCAGGGATACTCTTGAAGCAATTTATGCGCCAATCTCTGATAAAAATGATGCGCCTGTTATTTTATCAAGCCTTGTTTTAGATAGTTTGTATGTTCCAATGTACGGAAACCAGGATTGGTTTTCTGCTAAAGGATTAGAAACTTCAACCACACTTAGTAATAATTTAACTATTACTTCAGATTTTTTTATAGATTATAAAGATCCCGGATTTACTGCATTAAACAGAGCGTTTTCTTCACAGACAAATATGGAAGCAAACAGGAATGTTCTTTACGGTTACGATACAGCGGAATATATCCTTATTGCAATAAACTCTTCCAATAATGATGCAGATAAGATAAATAAATTTTTGAATTCGCGAAAAGAAATGAAAGGATTTCATAATAACATTTCTTTTAATGATGAACATGTAAATATGTATCTGAATATTTTAAAATATCAGTCAGGTCTTTACCAATTAATTGAAAGGTATAAACCAGTAAATTAAAAGGGGAGTAAATATTTTAAAAGTAAAAGATCTTCCGCTTGATGACAGGCCCAGGGAAAAATTATCTATAAGAGGTGTTAATAGTTTAACCGATGCAGAGTTGCTTGCAATTCTTCTGCGTACCGGTACAAAAGGGAAATCAGTAATAAGTGTTGCTCAGGAGTTAATAAATTCAAACAGAAATCTTGCTGTGTTAGCTTCAACTACTTTTTCGAAATTAATAAAAACTCATGGTATTGGGAAAGATAAAGCGGCAACTTTGCTGGCGGCATTTGAACTTGGAAGAAGAATAGAATCACAATCAAAATGGTTTTCAGAGAAAAAAATTACTACACCCGGAGATGTTGCTGAAATATTTATTCCTCTTTTAAGAGATGAATTGAAAGAAAGATTTATTGTAGTTTGTTTGAATTCTGCAAATAAAATTATTAAGTATGAAGTAATATCTATTGGTAACCTGAACTCAAGTGTGGTTCATCCACGTGAAATATTTAAAACAGCAATTGAGAATAGTTCGGCCAGTATCATTTTGTTACATAATCATCCCAGTGGAAATCCTGAACCCAGCAAGGAGGATATTTCGATTACTAAGAAACTGGTAGATGCAGGAAAATTGCTAAATATTCCAGTTTTTGACCATTTAATTATTGCAGGAAATAAATTCGCAAGTTTTGTTGAAAAAAAGCTGATTTAATCATTTTTTTGATTATTTTTTAACGTACATTGCAATGTAGCATTTTTTACTACAAAAATTTCATACTTTACATTACATGTTTATAATCTATTATTTATTAAGTTTTTAGAGATTTTGGAATTAATAAATTTTATTAACAGATTTGTGAAAACAATATTAAACCATTATTTTCTTGTATAATAATTAATAATATCTCGGAGGTACTAAATGAAGGTGATGAAGGCAGTTCGAACAGTTGCTTTAGTAGCAGTATTTGCTGCATCTACTGCAATGATAAGCGGGTGTGGAGGAGTAAGTGACACTGAAATGGCCCAATTAAATGGCTTGCGCAGTGAAGTTAATTCTCTCCAGGCTCAGGTTAATTCCTTAAAAGATCAGAGGGCAGATCTTGAAAAACAAATAGCTGAAAAAAATGCTAAGCTTGAACAATGCAATAAGTTAAAAGCAGAAACTAAAGCTAACTTGGAAAAAATGAAAAATTAATCTTTTAGGAATTAAAGTTTAAAAATGAAATTGGAGAATAAAATGAAAAAATATTTAATAGGCTTATTTGCCATTCTGTTGTTTTTCTCTGCAAATATTTTTGCACAGGAAACCGAGCAGGATACTTTGTCGAGCGATCAGTGGGAAGCTATGATGACTGATCTCAGGGCTCAAAAAGAGAGTCTGACACAAGAATTGAACTCTTTACAGGCAGAAGTTAACAATCTTAAAAACACAAATGTACAGGACTATAGTGATTGTATGAGCGAACTCTACGCAATGGTAGGGGCCACACAATCTGATGTTAACAACTTTGAAAATGCTGTTAGCCAATTAGAATCAAATATTAATATGAAAGAAGGTCCAAAAGCTGACAGGCAGAAGGATCTAGATGCACTTAAGATGAATAAAATTAGTGCATTGCCACAGTTTTATGATAGAGTACAAAATATGCAGAGGGCACTTGATAACTGGATAGAAGCTCCGAAAGAAGTTGACTACACAGTTGTTAAAGGTGATTGTCTCTGGAATATTGCTAAGAAAAAAGATTTTTATGGAAACGGTTTTGCATGGCCAAACATTTACAAAGCAAATCGTGATAAGATTAAAAATCCTGATCTAATTTATCCAAAGCAAGTATTCACAATTCCAAAACTTACTGACGAAGAAAAAGCTAAATACGATAAAATTAGAAGAAATTATAAACCAGCACCGGTTCAATAAAATTTTCTTAGCTTAGCTATTACTTGTACGTAGTAAACCCTTATCATATTTTTGTGATAAGGGTTTCTTTTTTTATAGGAGAATGATGACTGCAGTTGAAAAACATATTATCCTGGAAAATGCTGATATGCTTTCCCTTTTAGGTACAAATGATAATAATTTGAAATTAGTTGAAGACAGATTCAATGCCAGTATCACTGTTAGAGGAGATAATGTTATTGTAAAAGGAGTGACCGAAGAAATTGCGGCAATTGAAAAAGTATTTAAAGAAATGATATATGTGTTAAATACTAATGGCCGGTTAAAATCTTCGGATGTTGAGACAATTCTGGATCTTACTGTTGAAGGGAAGGAAGTTGTTGACGAAAAAGACATTGACTCTGTTATCCTCTATACAAAGAATGACGCAATCCGCGCACGTACTTCCGGGCAGGCTAAATATTTACAGACGGCGAATAAAAATGATATTTGCTTTGCTATTGGACCTGCTGGTACCGGCAAAACCTATCTTGCAGTGGCCCTGGCTGTGGCGGCACTTAAAAAGGGGATTGTAAATAAAATTGTTCTCGCCAGACCCGCTGTTGAAGCTGGTGAAAGCCTCGGGTTTTTACCCGGCGATTTTCGCGAAAAAATTGATCCATATCTTCGTCCGTTGTATGATGCTCTTGATGATATGATGCCGAGTGACAAATTAAAAGGATATATTGAAAAACGTGTCGTTGAAATTGTTCCGCTTGCCTATATGAGGGGACGAACTTTAAACAATGGATATGTAATTCTTGACGAGGCACAGAATGCAACAGATACGCAAATGAAAATGTTTCTTACACGTTTGGGAGCAAATTCAAAAGCCATTATAACAGGTGATGTAACACAGATTGATTTGCCTGGTAAAAGTGTAAGCGGGCTTGTACAGGCAAAAGATATTTTGAGCAATATAGAGGGAGTTGGGTTTGTCTATTTTGATAAATCTGATGTGGTTAGACACCGGCTTGTAAAAGATATTATAGACGCTTACGAGAAATTTAACAATGGTGATAATCCTAATTAAAGTTTCTGGCTTTTACTTTCATTCCAGTATTTATCCATTTCCTCTAAATTAGATTCAGTAATTTTTCTGCCTGATCCTGTAATTTTCTTTTCAACATAATTAAATCTTTTAATAAATTTTTTGTTAGTTCTCCTTAAAGCATTTTCAGGGTTTACGTTTAAGAATCTTGCATAATTTACCATTGCAAAAAACACATCCCCAATTTCATTTTCAAGTTCTTCGTATGTCTCTCCCTTTTCGGAGATATGCATTTCCTCAATTTCTTCAATTACCTTTTTCCATACATCTTCCTTCTTCTCCCAGTCGAATCCCACTTTTGCAGCTTTTTCCTGCAGTCTGTGTGCTCTCTGTAAAGATGGAAGCATTTCAGGGACTCCCTCCAGCACAGAATCTCTTCCTTCCTGCATTTTGATTGCTTCCCAGTTTTTTTTCACATCGTTGGAGCCATTAACAACCGTCTCACCGAATACATGCGGATGTCTTCTTATTAATTTTTCTTTTATGGATTCAATTACATCTTCCAGTTTAAACTTTTCCAGTTCTTCTGCCATTATTGAGTGAAACACTATGTGCAAAAGCAGGTCACCCAATTCTTTTTTTAGTTCATCGTAGTCTTTATTGTCAATAGATTCCAAAACTTCATAAGCTTCTTCAATTGTAGCTGCTTTTATCGAATCATTTGTCTGCTCCCGATCCCATGGGCATTCTACTCTTAGTTTTCTCATAATATCAACCAGCTCTCCGAATTTTCTTTCAATCATGTTCATTATTCCTTAGCTTTAGGTAATTATTTTCAGATTTGTCGATTAAAAATAATAAAAATGGAGACCAAAAAATGATTGAGGATAAAATAAAAGAACTGGGATTATTTGTTCCTGAGGCTGCTAAGCCGCTGGCTGCATATATTCCGGCAATAAAAGTGAATGATCTTGTTATGACATCGGGACAATTGCCGACAGTTAAAGGCGAGTTAAAATTTAAAGGCAAAGTAGGAAAAGAAGTCAGCGAGGAGGAGGGAAGACTGGCTGCTGAGATTTGTGCTTTAAACTGTCTTGGAGCCATTAAAGGTGTAATAGGGGATCTGGATAAAATTGAACAGATTGTAAAATTAACAGCATTTGTAAACAGTGCTGACGGATTTACCGCTCAACCTAAAGTTGCAAACGGCGCTTCAGAATTATTGGGTAAAATATTTGGTGAAAACGGGAAACATTCCAGGAGCGCTGTAGGTGTAAGTGAACTGCCGATTGATGCCCCGGTTGAAATTGAAATGATTGTGAAATTACGACAGAGCTAGGGCACAGAAGAGGTCGATTTAATAGAAATGTTAGTAAATGGACGAATATTACAACATTGATTTTATTTCGCCTTTTATTTAATATTAGTTCAAATTAAAGGTTTGTTTATGAAAAAGATGCTGTTACTGGCTATTATAGCTATTTCTTTCTCTACCTTTGCGCAATATCGTGATTCAGGATTTCCGACTGAATCAGTTTATGATGGCATCGTTAAAACTGATTCTCATTCACTGTTTGGATTTCTGGATTCAGATAATTTCCAGATGCATCATTCTTTCGAAATGTCATATATGACATTCTCCGGACAGGGACTGGCAGTTGGATCATATACTAACAGTTTGCTTTTTAAATTCAGCAAGAAGCTAAATTTTCAGCTCGAAACAAGTATAATAAATTCACCTTATAGTTCACTGGGCAAAAATTTTCAGAATAGTATAAATGGAATATATATCAGAAACGCATTACTGAATTACAGGCCGTCTAAAAATGTAAATGTGGTATTGCAGTTCAGTCAAATTCCGGGTGGATTTTTTAGTCCCTATTCAAACTATGGCTTTGGATATGGATTTAGTGGAAGGTCTGCATTTTTAAATCGTTATGGATTTGATAACTGGAATAGTAATCAATCAGATGAAAATTAGTATTATTTTGAAACGTGAATTATAATTGAGAATAAAGCGAGAATAATTGAAGGTAAATAAATCCTCTAAAAGGGCACTTCAGAAAGACCTGAAAACTTCCTCATCAAATTTATTTCTAAATTTTATTATTGTACTTCTGGGACTAATAATCATTTTTATGTGTTACTCCCTTTTTGATAAAATTATTAATGGAAATGAAAACCCTGTAGAGGTAAATCAGAATAAAGCAGATGCTATTGTTCAGGTTGAAGTGCTGAATGGCTGCGGCGTTTCGGGAATTGCAGATAAAATAACAGAGTATCTGCGTAATAATAATTTTGATGTTGTACAGGTCGGTAATTATACATCTTTTGACATGGACAAATCTATTGTAATTGACAGAACAGGAAATAAAATAAACGCAAAAAAAGTTGCTGCGGCTCTTGGTATCAACGAAAAAAACATTGTCCAGCAAATTAATAGCGATTACTTGCTTGATTGTTCAATAGTTATCGGAAAAGATTATTTTAGTTTAAAACCATATAATTAAGAGGGAAAAATTGGAATCAAAAAAACTTGCCTTAAGAATTGCAGATCAGATGTTTGAAAAGAAAGGTTTCGAAGTATTAGTAATGGATTTATCAAAAATTGCTTCTTTTGCAGATTATTTTGTTATATGCTCAGCAGATTCAAATACGCAAGTAAAGGCCATTGCTGATGACATAGATAAGAAACTCAGAGAAGACGGAATAAAAAACTGGCATCGTGAAGGATATAGTTCCTTGAACTGGGTTTTACTCGATTATGTGGATGTGGTTGTTCATGTGTTTAAGAAAGATGCCCGCAATTTTTACAATCTTGAAAAACTATGGGGCGATGCTCCGCTTCTTAGAATTGAGGACCCAACTATAGTAAAGGCGAAAGTCAAAAAAGAAAAAAGTACTGAATCCAAAGCTACGAAAAAGACAAAAACAGTTAAAAAAGCTGTGAAAAAAGCTACAAGTGCAGCAACTAAAAAAACAAAAGGTACTACTACTAAATCATCCAAAATCTCTAAAAAGGGGTCGGATACGAAAAAGAAATAATTCATATTTTAGGAGTATATCTTTTAATCCATTCTAATTTGAATCCCTGGAAAACAATTGAAACAATATCTCAATACAATATTTGAAACGGCTTCTGAAACCCTTATATATCTGAAAGATCAGAATTATACATTTGAAATTCCGAAGGTTGCAACTCATGGAGATCTTTCCTGCAACATAGCTATGCTGTTAACAAAACAACTGAGAAAAAATCCTAAGGAAATTGCGAAGGAAATTATTCAGAATCTAAAAACTGAGCCTGATGTAATCGACAAAATTGAAATTGCCGGACCGGGATTTATTAATTTCTTTTTTAAGCCGGCATTTATCGCCGGATTAATAAAAGTAATAAGAAGAGAAGATAGTAATTTCGGTAAATCAGAAATATTTAAGGGTAAAAAAGCGAATGTTGAATTTGTATCTGCAAATCCAACAGGACCACTAACAGTCGGGCATGGAAGAAATGCTGTATGTGGAGACACCATAGCAAATCTTTTAGAATGGATTGGATACGATGTTGACAGAGAATATTATTTTAATAATGCCGGAAGGCAAATGAGAGTTCTGGGTGATTCGGTAAAATACAGATACTTAGAATTGCTTGGTGAAAAAATTTCTTTCCCCGACGACTATTACCAGGGAGAATACATAAAAGAAATTGCAAAAAAATTATATGATGAACATAACGATAAATTAAAAGAAGAATCAGCTGAGGGAATATTTAAAGCAGCTGCTGAAAAGGAAATATTTGAAGATATTAAAAGAACTCTTCACTCTCTGAAAATAAATCATAAAATCTTCTTTAATGAAAACTCTTTGTATGAAGAAGGAAGGATTCAAAAACTAATAGAAGTATTTAAAGATAAAAATCTCTCTTATGAAAAAGACGGTGCTGTTTGGTTAAAGTTTAGTGAGATGGGTGAGGATAAATCTTCTGCAGATAAACAGGATAAAGTAATTGTAAAATCAACGGGAGAACCAACTTACCGACTTCCTGATATTGCCTACCATGTTACCAAATTTGAAAGAAATTACGATCTCATAATTGATCTTTTCGGCTCTGATCATAATGCAACTTATCCCGATGTTATGGCCGGAATTTCATCACTGGGTTATGATCCGGAAAAAGTAAAAGTCCTGATTCACCAGTTTGTTACCATTCTTGAAAACGGGGAAGTGGTAAAAATGTCAACTAGGAAAGCAAACTATGTTACCCTGGATCAACTGGTTGAGGAAGTGGGAAGTGATGTAGTTAGATATTTTTTCAATATGAGAAATATTACAACTCATATGAATTTTGACCTGGCAGTTGCAAAAAAACAAAATGATGAAAATCCTGTATTTTATTTGCAGTATGCCCACGCAAGAATTTGCTCAATTCTTACAATGACGGAAAAAGAGAAATTACAGGCCTCTGTTGAGCATCTCAGTCTTTTAACAATGGATGAAGAACAGCAATTGCTGAAAAAGCTTCATCAATTTAGAAATGAGGTGCTGCTCAGCGCTCAGTTTTATGAGACACACAGAGTATGCAGTTATCTTGAGGAACTTGCAGCCGCATTTCATAAATTCTACACTTTCTGCAGGATTATAAGAACAGAAAAGAAACTGGCTGAAGCCAGGATAGCATTAGCTGAAGCAACAAAAATTGTATTAAAAAATGGTTTGTCTATACTGGGTGTTAATGCACCGGAAAGAATGTAACATTACCAAAATTAATCAGCAAGAGCTATTGAACCGGCAAAAACTTTATTAGCTCCCCCTTCAAGAAGAGTTCTTCCGCATTCGTTTATTGTAGCACCGGTTGTGATCACATCATCTACAAGAAATATGTTTTTCCCCTCCACATTTGCATATTTTCGTTTATGAAAAGCATTTCTAACATTTTCTTCACGTTCAGTCAGGCTGAGTTTTGTTTGAGTTTGAGTAAATCTTTTCCTTTTTAATATTTTCTCCTTATGAGGGATTTTTGTATAACTGCTTATTCCCTTCGCAATATAACATGCCTGGTTGTAACCTCTTTCGGCCTTTTTGAGTTGATGCAAGGGAACCGGTACGATAAGATCAATCTTTCTGCTTCTGAAAAAATCTGAATTTGCTTCTGCTAAAATCTTTCCCAGGTAAACGCCAATTCTAAATTTGTTGTTATATTTTAATGAATGGATTAAGGATTGCAATTCGCGGTCTCTTTCAAATATGAAGTGCGTAATAAATTCAAAAACGATATTTTTATCCTTGAATTTTCTTTCAAATTCCGATTTTATCTTTCCTATATCTGCGACATCTATTCTTTGTAAACACTCAGCACAAATAAAGTTATCAGCGGTTTTTAATTTAGTGCGGCAGTGTGAGCAAAATGATGGAAGAAAAAAATCCAAAAAATTATTAACAAAATGAAACATATCTCCGAATTATTTTTTACAACATGCCAAATCTTTTTCTGAAAAACCACTCAATAGCAAATAATAAAATTATAATTGCCATCAGCCTTTCGTTAGACCATAGATTAAATTCACTTGTCTTAATTTTAGTTCTGGCAGAATTCTTTGTTATTTTATTGAGAATATTAAATAGATCATTCTGATTGGAGGGAAGGAAAAATTTGCCACCGGTTGTATTGGAAAGTGAGCTCAGGAAATCATAATTCATACTGGTGTTCACAAATTCAATATCAACTTCACCGATGTTAAATCTGTCGGAATCTTTCCCGATTATTTTTCCGTTTAGTCGGGCTGTTCCGGTAAATATATAGTCTCCCGACTGATTTGTCTCAAGGAATCCTTCGTAAAGTCCATTGCCAAGCGAGTTCATTGTTACATTATAATTCTCTTTGCCGCTATTTATAATGATATTTACTTCAGCATCAGAAACCGGGTTGAAAGATTCATCATAAACTTGTCCCGTAAATTCAATTCTTTCTCCAGTGGAGTATATTTTTTTTGTCGTTTTGATAGCAACCTGTTTTTGTTCTTCTTTATTATTTAGCCACTTAACACTATTTAAAATAAATCTTTCGAAGAGGTCAGAATTCTTTGTGGCAGTCTGGAGTTTCCAGCGCCAGATATTATCTGCAAGCACGGCAATAGATCTTTTCCTTCCGAGTTTTCTGGAAAGTAGCAACGGTCGATTTACTGGGACATTATTTATAACAATATTCGAAATTATTTCACTTTCAGGTTTTGCAGTTAATAGTACGTCCGGTTGTAAAACCGGTGGTAGATTATTCCACGCGGCAATTATGTTGGATGAATTGTTTTGAATAATCGGGTTACTAATTTCTAATGTCAGTAAATTTGGCTGAACTTCATAGGGGGTGGAAATTGTTTTTTGAAATGTAAAAGGGAGCACCTGCTCTAAGGTATGTAATTTTTGAAAATCCGTTCCCACACTTACTTTGAAGAAATATGGCTTGTCTTGTTTTGTAATCAAATCCTTAATCCTCGCTAATAGATTTGAGGGAGAGTTGGTAGCGGGAAAATCTATTAGAAATAAAACGTCTGCGCTGTCAAGTAAAGCTTTTTGGTTATTATTTTCTAAAAACTTATTCCGGGTAGTCTGAGTTATAGAATTAACTTGTAGATTTTTATCATGCGACAATGCATCTTTGATAAATGATAAATCAGGCGATGGAGAACCTGCAATAGACAGAACCTTAACTTTATTACTCAAAACTTTTACGTAAAATATCTTTTTATTATTTGCTTTGGAAAATTCACCATCAATACTACTAACAGAAAAAGTTAGTTTTTTATCTCCACTCGAAACAGGTGTATAATTCATTTTTACACTTTGAATGCCTTCCTGTGAGAGGTTGAGTTTCTTTTGATCAACTGATTTTCCATTTTCTTGCAAAGAAACAGTTACATTTTTGTTACCAAAACCATTATTTGTTATTGTTCCGAGAATTGTTGTTGGTGTTTGGGAATAAATAAATTCATTATATAGTGCAGATTTTACAGAAATATCATTCTTTTTAGCTGAGTCGCCAATTCCTACTGTATAAACCGGGATATTTAATTTTTCGGCTAGAAACGAAGGATTTATGCCTTCCGTGATTTCGCCATCGCTAACAATTGTAATTGATGCTGCATCTCTGTCTGAATTTTTTAGGGAGGTAAATATGTTTGAAAAGTTTGTGCTGCTCTCCGAAAAATCAAAAAGTGTTAAACTATCCTGGCTTATTTTTTTTACATTATTGCCAAATGAATACAACTCAGCCGATTTTGATATTTCATTGGTTCCCAGGTTCTTTAAAAAATTCCTAATTGTCTCTTCTCTTTCAGTTCCGTCTTTTATTTTCATAGATTTTGAGTTATCAATAAAAAATAGATTTTGCGGTTTTAATTCTATCTTTTTACTAAAGGTTAGAATCGGTTCAAAAAAAACAAAAAGCAGTAAAAATATTGCGGCAGAACGCAGGACTATTAAAAAAGTTTTTTTAGAATTGCTAATTGATGGAACAGTAAAACGGTAAACATAAAGTGCGTAAGCTACCAGGATTATTAATATTAAGGCAAAGAATACTGGATTGGAAGAAAGTACAATGTTAATTTTTTCAAAATCAAACATTAAAAAGCCATTTCTGCTTTAAAGATAGTTACAGCGTTTCCGGAAATATATAAGTCTTTTTGACCGCTGTTATATCTAACTCCAACTCTGCCTTTTCTTCCAAGAACATCGCCCTGTTCAAAGGAATAATTAAGCCATTCACCATTGTCTTTAATATGCCCGGCCTTAATCAGAGCTTGTACTAGTGGTCCATTCATAGATCCGGTTACGGGGTCCTCATCAATGCCATAAAAAGGTGCAAAAAATCTGGAATGTGCAAAGTTGTCTTTGTCCACTGTTTCCAGGGTATAAATAGCGGCTGCTTCAAATTCCTTTTTAGTGTTATTAATGTGATTAAGGGCTTTGAAATCGGGTTTTAGACTGTGCAAAGCCTTCAAAGATTCGATATTTATATAAAGATATTTATTCCCTGCAAGTACAAAAGGAATTTTATCATCAACATCGTGACGATCAATACCGAGGCAGTCTAGTATTTCTTCCTTACAGCCTTTGAATTCTTCCATTGAATAGACAGGTATTTGCATAAAATATTTGCCGTTTTCAAATCTACACTTTAGTGTACCCGATAAAGTTTCAAATGAAATTTCCTGTTCGTCTTTTATGAAATTATTTTCATTTAAAAAATGCAGCGATGCTATTGTAGCGTGCCCACAAAGTTCAACTTCTACTGTCGGAGTAAACCATCGCAAATGATAATCAGCTTTATCAGATTTTGAAAGAAATGCTGTCTCGGCAAGATTCATTTCTTTAGCAATTAATTGCATCTCATTTTTATCTAAATCTTCTCCGAAGGTTACACCTGCAGGATTTCCAGCAAATGGTTGATTTGCAAATGCATCAATTTGGAAAATATTAATCTTTTTTGCCATTGAAAATTTCCTCAATTCCCCAATTTTTCATTTTATTATATGTCTCATAATCCGTCAGATCGAAATGAACAGGAGTAACTGAAACATAATTCTTCTTAATTGCTGCCTGATCAGTATCCATATCCGTATCAACTTCAAGCAGATTACCGGTTAACCAGTAATAATCTTTTCCGTAAGGATCCTGTCTTCTTTCATAAATATCATCCCATTTGGATTTTCCCTGTTTCGTAAGAATTATTCCTTTTATTTCCTCTTCTGGTATATCCGGTACGTTTACGTTTAGCAAAGTTCCGAGTGGAATGTCTTTCCCGACCAGTTCCTTCGCTAATAGTTTTGCTACTTTCCCGGCATATTTAAAATCTTTTACAGAATGATTTGTAACTGAAATTGCTATTGAGGGAATATCCATTATTGCTGCTTCCCGTGCTGCCGAAACTGTTCCGGAATAAATTATATTAATGGCTGTATTTGAACCATGATTAATCCCGGATACAACCAGATCAGGGGGTTCTTTCATTAAATTTCGTACTCCTATTTTCACGCAATCTGCGGGCGTTCCGTCAACAGCATATCCAAAGAATTTGCCATTTTTTAAGTTTTCCGTAACGCGCAGGGGGTAATGCATCGTTATTGCGTGCCCTATTGCACTTTGTTCATTCAGAGGTGCTATAACTATTACTTCAGCTAATTCCCGTAATGATTCAGCAAGAACCTGTATTCCGGGCGAATCAATTCCATCATCGTTGCAGACCAATATTTTCAACTTTTTTGCCTTTATTTTATCTTAAATGAGCACATAATATAACACTAAAAGCGTATACTCTCAATTGAGCTTTTGGGTACATAGTGTTCAAATTAATAACCGGGTTAATTTCTCTTGTTAAATAAAAAATTGCTAAATTGAAGCCTATTCAATTAAAAAAAATGGTCCGATGCAAATAATCCGTTCTGAAATTTTCAGCAAATATCCTGAAATTATATTTGGTTTTAGCACAAAAATAGGCATGGAAAGACCTGCCCCATATTTCTTTAATCTTTCTCTTTCAGTTGGTGATAATAAAGAAATTGTTAATAAGAACAGGGAAATATTTTTCAAAGAAATAGGTCTGAATACTGACAAAGTAGTTTTACAAAAACAAACTCATAGTGATATTGTAAGATATATTGATAAACCGATGCCTCCTGAAGAAAGTGATGCAATGATTACTGATAAGCGTGATCTTGGGCTTGCAATTGGCGTAGCTGATTGTACACCTGTTTTTATCTATGATAGAAAGACTAAAATTATTTCAGGCGTGCATTCCGGATGGCGGGGCACGGAGAAAAAAATATTATTAAAAACATTATTCATGTTGAATGCGAAGTTTAATTCTGATAAAAAAAATCTCATCGCTTATATTGGTCCCTCAATTTGCCAGAATGATTATGAGGTTGGAGAAGAGGTTGCTTCACTTTTTGATGAAAAATTCAGAGTTAAAAATAATAATAAATATTTGCTGGACGTTGCTTCTGTAAATTACCAGATGCTGCTGGATTACGGTCTGAAAAAGGAACAAGTGGAAATTTCGGAGTTGTGTACTATGGAAGAAAAAAATCTTCTTCATTCGTACAGAAGAGATGGGAAAATGTCAGGCAGATCGCTGGGAGTAATTGCCCTTAGGGAAAATTAATGCAGAAGACTATTGTTAAAATCATTCTTGTTTATGCGATTGCTTGTATTATCTGGGGCTCTACCTGGATGGCTATTAGAATCAGTCTTGACTCCTTCACTCCTTTTCTGTCAGCAGGATTCAGATTTCTGCTGGCATCAGTCTTTATTTATTCCTTGATGAAATTTAAAGGAATAAAAATTCAAACTGATAAACTCTCAATAACTCTTTATTTGTTAATGGGTTTCTTTTCTTTTGTTATTCCGTTTGGCCTGGTTTATTGGGGCGAACAATTTGTCCCCTCCGGACTTGCTTCAGTGCTTTTTGCAGTAAACCCGTTTTTCGTCGCAATATTCTCCTATTATTTTATTGCCAGTGAAAAAGTTGGAGCACATAAAATTTTAGGGATTGTTTTAGGCTTTGCAGGTTTACTTGTTATATTTTCTGAAAATTTGATCGGAGATATCCCGATATATTTACCAGGGATGCTTGCAGTAGTGATAAGCGCGATAATGCAGGGAGGATTGCAGGTTACTATCAAGAAATATGGTGGAAATCTTCACCCGCTCTCTATGAATCTTGTCCCGATGATAATTGCAGGTGTGGTAATGACATTAATTGGATATTTCTTTGAAGATATGAGTAAAGTGGCATTTACATCCTCAGGCTATTTGTCAGTTGCTTACCTGGCACTTTTTGGGAGTCTTGTAACTTTTACTTCGTATTATTGGCTTCTGAAAAGGGTAAGTGTAATTGTTTTGTCATTAATAGCTTTTATTACCCCAATAATTGCATTAATTTTAGGATGGTTATTTCTTAGTGAAGAATTATCCACAAGACATTTAGTCGGAAGTTTCATGGTTCTGCTTGGAGTTCTTTCAGCTACGCTGGGTAATTTCAGGTCGATGAAGAAAATCAGCTTATTAAAGAAACAACAGCTCTATAATTAAAACATTTTTTGGAAAAACGATGCAAAATATAATCAGAATTAAGAATGCTAGCTTTTACGGCTACCACGGAGTCCTTTCAGCGGAACAAAGCGTAGGAGGAAAATTTGAAGCAGATGTTGATATCTATACAGACTTTACTGAAGCTGCTAATAAAGATAGCTTAAAACAAACGATAGATTATCAGAAAGTTTATGAGTTTATGTACAGGCTGGCTCTTGAGAAAAAATATTATTTGATTGAGGCATTAGCAACTACAATTGCCAATGAATTACTTGAAAATTTTCCACAAATTGAAAAGGTAGCTGTCCGTGTCAGAAAACATAACCCGCCAATGGGTGGAGTTGTGGATTGCGTGGAAGTGGAAATAGTGAAATCAAAAGATGAATTGTGAGAAAGGGAAATTAAATCGAAAATACTGCTTATATAGCGTTTGGTTCAAATAAAGGAGATAAGTTAGAGTATTTAGAAAATGCTGTGAAAGGAATGCAAATTAGCCCGGACTTTAAAATACTAAAAGCATCATCAGTATATGAAACAAAACCTTTTGGTGTCAAAAATCAGGATAATTTTATAAATGCGGTTATTAAAGTTGAGACTAATTTAGACCTGCATAGCCTGTTAAAATTAGCAAAAAATATTGAAGTAGAAACCGGAAGAAAGGAAACTTTCAAATGGGGCCCCAGGGAAATCGATATTGATATCCTTTTTTTCAACGATCTGATCTATTCTGATGAAGAAATTACCGTTCCCCACAAGGGAATACCGGAAAGAGACTTTGTATTAACGCCCCTTTGCGAGATTGAGCCCGGCTTAATACATCCTGTTTTAAAGCAAAAAATTTCGGATATTTGTATATCCGGATCTGAAAAGAGTATTATCAGAATATTGCATAAGAAAATTCTAAAATAATTCCGGGCTGCAAATTGGACGAAAAAAAACAGGTAAGTTTTATTGCAATTGAAGGAGTAATTGGTGCCGGGAAAACATCGCTGGCCAGGAAAATAAAAGAAAGGCTGAATGCTGAACTGGTGCTGGAGCAATTTGAAGCAAATCCTTTTCTTGAAAAGTTTTACGCGGACAGGAAACGTTATGCATTCCAGACGCAGATGTTTTTTCTGATAAATCGGTATAAACAGCAGCAGGAACTTAACCAGGAAAACCTGTTTACAGAATATCATGTCAGCGATTATGTGTTTGAAAAAGACAGGATTTTTGCTTACCTAAACCTGAACGGAGAAGAATTAAAACTTTATGAGAGCATTTTCCCGCTTTTATCAAGGAACCTTCGTAAACCCGATCTTGTTATTTATTTGCAGTCAGGTGTTGAAAGGTTGATGTACAATATTAAAGAAAAGAAGCAGGAAAATTGAAAGAAACCTGACACGAAGTTACATAGAAGAACTAAGTGAAGCTTATAATCATTTCTTTTTCCGTTACACAGCAACTCCTTTACTGATTGTAAATTCTACGGAGATTGATTTTGTCAGAAGTGAAGCTGATTTTGAAGAACTTTATAAGCAGATTTTCAGAGAAGACAGGGGAATGACAGAATATTTTAAACCTGAGTCAAAAAGAGTAAGTAATGATATTTGAATTTATTTTTTATTCGATAATTTTCTGGGTAGTAATCAAAATTCTCAACGCTGTTTCCCGGTGGTGGAGAAGGCCTGTTGAACATAAAGATAACGTGCATAGGAATAGCAATACAAATAACTACCGATCAAAATTTCAGGATGTTGAAGAAGCTGAATTTACAGAAATAGAAATCGAATCCCAAGAAAGAAAAGGCGCAAGAATAAATTTAATGAGTTTTGAAAAATATTTATCCAAACTAATTTGCGTAGCCTTTGAAAAAACAATGTCACTTGAGGAAAATAAAAACTTTGACCTAGGTGATCCTAAAAATTTTCTAATAATTCGTCAGCATAATCAACTTGGAGATCTTCTCTCCGGAGTGTCTTTATTCAGAGCAATAAAGGAAACCTATCCCGAAAGTAAAATCACACTAATTGTCAGTCCCTCTAACTATCCCGGACTGATGAAAAATAAATTTATAGACCAGATTTTTATTTTTGATAAAAAGAAAATTTATAATCCTTTTTATTTTTCAAAATTTATTAAACTACTCAGAAAAGGATATGATGTTGCCGTTGTTCCTGTTGTAGTATCAATATCTTTTACAAGCAATCTGCTTGCTAGAATATCAAAAGCCAAAATCAGAATTGGTCCCCAAATGCTGGATGGAAAAATAAATGGAAGCCGGTTTTTCTTTGATAGAAGAGTTGTACTGGACTGGAGACAAAATCCGGATTCCAATGTTTCGGAAAGATCTCTTGATATTCTTCGCCCGTTTGGAATAAACACAAATAACTATCATTCTGAAATATCTTTTGATAAAAGTGATGAAAAAGTGGCCGAGGATTTTATCAGTTCAATTGATTCTAAAGAAAAGAATAAACTGATAGGGCTTCACGTGGGTGCCGGAAAAATTCCCAATATGTGGTCGCTTTATAAATACCTGGAATTAACTGAAAAACTTAATAAAGAGTTTAATGCAAAAGTTTATTTAACAGGGAGCAAAGCTGATACCGAAGTAATTAACTTTATGGTGGAAAAAGCGAAAATTAAATTGGGACTTTTTATTGATAGAAAAATTCCCGAAGTAGCAGCACTTATTTCAAAATCTGACCTTTTTATTTCCAATGATACAGGTATTATGCACGTTGCCGGAACCACAAATACTCCACAAATAACAATATTTGGTCCAACTAATCCATTTAACTGGGCTCCCATCGGTGTAAATAAATTGTTCATAAGGAAGTCAGAATTAATAGATGATGTAGAAGTTGAAGATGTATATGCTATGTGTAAAAATATTTTGTCAAAAAAATCTGCTAAATAATGAGTTACAGTTATTTATCTGCAATTGATATGGGGACAAATTCGTTTCGGCTTGTAGTGGCGCGGATAAAAGAAGATGGTACATTCAAAATTATTGCAAAGGAAAAAGAACTCATCAGGTTGGCTTCTCATAAAGGTAAGGGGCTGAGCATTATAACTGATGAAGAAATTAAAACTGCCATAAAAGCCCTCAAAAAATTCAAAAAAATATCGGGTTTTTATAACGCTCCTGTCAGGGCTGTGGCTACAAGTGCTGTGCGCGAAGCAAAAAACAGGCATGAGTTCATCGAACAAGTTAAAGAAAAGACGGGTATAGAGGTTGAAGTTATTGAAGGACATCATGAGGCAAAATTGATATTCATGGGAGTGCAGTCTGCAGTTTCTGTTAAAAATAAACGCGCTGTTTGTTTTGATATTGGTGGCGGTAGTACTGAATTTATTTTTGCAGAAAATAATAGCCCGGTTTATGCTGAAAGTATTAAAATTGGTGCCGTCCGGCTTACTAAAAGATTTTTTCCTGATTTTACGGTTGATAAGAAATCAATTGAAAAATGTGAACAATATGTAGAAGAGCATATCCGGTTAAATAAAAACATTAATACGAATGAAAAATATGATATTGCTATTGGCTCGTCCGGAACCATACTTGCTACTGCGTCGCTGATTTATTTTATGAAAAACAAAAAACAAAAAAAAACGATAAACGGTCTGAGATTTTCCAGGCAAAAATTATTGGAAGCTACAGACTATGTCCTGTCAAAAAAAACATTGAAAGAAAGACTTAAGATAAAGGGGCTCGAAAAAAAGCGGGCTGATATTATTCCCGCCGGTCTGATTATACTGAGAAAAATCTTTCAATTATATGATATTGAATGTATGACAGTTTCAGAATATGCACTGCGCTCGGGAATAATTATAGAAATGCTAAAAAGACAGGCCAGTTATAATGGCTAAATTTCTTTCAAAAACCACGAAAAGTGTAAGTTATTACCTCTAAATACCTTTAATAAGTCTTTTACCCTGCGTATATTTGCTAATTAAATTCCGGATAAAAATTAATGCTCAAAATCAGAAATTTCTGCATAATTGCACATATTGATCATGGTAAATCGACCATAGCCGACTGCCTGCTTGAAAACACCGGCACAGTTACAGAGAGGGAAGCGAAGTCTCAGGTACTTGATGATCTCGATTTGGAACGAGAGCGTGGGATAACTATAAAATCTCATGCAATCAAAATGAAGTATAAAGCAAAGGACAACGAAAACTATATCCTCAATTTAATTGATACACCGGGACACGTTGATTTTTCCTACGAAGTTTCTCGATCACTCGCCGCATGTGAAGGCGCAGTGCTTGTTGTGGATGCGTCGCAGGGAGTTGAGGCTCAGACTATCAGCAATTTGTACATGGCGATTGATTCCGGACTTGAAATCATTCCTGTAATAAATAAAATTGATCTTCCGAGTGCTGAAATTGATAAAGTTAAAAGTCAGATTATCGACCTGATAGGTTGTGAAGAAGAAGAAATTTTGCTGGTTAGTGCGAAATCAAAAATTGGTATAAATGAATTACTTGAGGAGATTGTAAAAAAAATTCCGGCTCCGGCCGGAGACCCGGATGCACCACTACAAGCCCTGATATTCGATTCGGTTTTTGATCCATACCGTGGAGCAATTGCTTTTGTTCGTGTTGTTAACGGAACGGTTCGTACCGGCGATAAAATAAAATACTTTGTGATAGATAAAGAAATTGAAGCCGAAGAAGTGGGCATGCTTGGGCTCAGAAAAATAAAATCCAAAGAGATTCAAGCAGGTGATGTAGGCTATCTTATTTCCGGTATAAAGGATGTTCACGATATTAAAGTCGGTGACACAATAACTCACGCAAAAAATGGATCGAAAAATCCATTACCGGGTTATAAAGAAGTAAAACCGATGGTTTACAGCGGTTTGTACCCGACAAATGCGGAAGATTTTGAAGATCTGCGCGATTCACTGGAAAAATTCAGGCTAAATGATTCTGCTTTAGTTTATCAACCGGAAACATCCGCTGCGCTTGGATTCGGATTCAGATGTGGATTTTTGGGGCTTCTGCATATGGAAATTGTGCAGGAAAGATTATTTAGAGAATACAATCAGTCAATTATTACAACACTTCCAAACGTTGAATATTATGTATTCAACCAGAAAGGTGAAAAAATAATAGTTGATAATCCTGCTTTAATGCCGCCATCTGGTGAAATTGATCACGTCGAGGAGCCATATGTAAAGGCACAGATTGTTTGTCCGAGCGAGTATGTTGGAAACATTATGAAACTTGGAATGGATAAACGAGGTACCTATAAAAACACCAATTATATTGATCCAACACGGGCGGATATACAGTTTGATTTTCCTCTTGCGGAAATAATTTTTGACTTTTACGATAAACTGAAATCGACTACGCGTGGATTCGCTTCGTTTGATTATGAATATGTCGGATATCGTGAATCAAATTTGATTAAACTTGATATACTACTGAATGGTGAGCCTGTTGATGCATTATCTATGATAGTTCATAAAGATAAGGCATATGACTGGGGTCGTAAAGTTTGTAATAAATTAAAAGATTTGATCCCCCGGCAGATGTTTGAAATATCAATTCAGGCAGCAGTAGGTACAAAAGTTATTTCTAAGTCGGTTGTAAAAGCGTTAAGAAAAAATGTGCTTGCAAAATGTTACGGTGGTGATATTTCGAGAAAGAGAAAACTCCTCGAGAAACAAAAAGAAGGGAAGAAAAGAATGAAGCAGGTTGGCAATGTTGAAATTCCCCAGGAAGCTTTTCTTGCAGTTCTGCAAATTGATGACTAAAAATCAATTCATACAATCTGATTTACGGGACAAAAAACAGGATGTCATTTATACCTAAAAAATTTTTAAAATCCGTTTTTATCGCCCTGATTGCTGCTCTGATTATAAAAACTTTTTTTGTGGATGCCTTTAATATTCCTTCTGCTTCGATGGAAAATACTTTGCTGCCCGGTGACTTTATTCTGATTAATAAAGCGGCATATTCAATATCTACTCCACACTATATTACAATTTTAAACCTCTGGCTCGATTCTTACCCAATTGTTAAAATTAAACATCCTGACAGGAACGATGTTATAGTTTTCAAATTCCCCGGTTATCCTGATGAATTTACGCCCTCTGAAAAGAGCAGCTATATAAAAAGAATAATTGGTTTGCCGGGCGATACTGTTCAGATCAAAAACGAAAGCGTTTTTATAAACAATAATTTAGTTAAAGCACCGGAAAACGCTTTATTCCGTATAAATAATTCTGCTGAGGATTTGAGAGAAGACCCCCGTATTTATCCTTTTCATAATGGATGGAGAAATGATAATTACGGCCCGCTTGTAATTCCGCAAAAAGGAGATACTATTAAACTATCTAATAACAATATCGCGGACTGGCAGGCACTGATAGACAGGGAACTCGGGCATAAAGCCGTGAGTGTAGAAGGAAGTGTGATAAATATTGATAGTAAGGCAGTCCGTCATTACGTATTACAAAAAAATTATTATTTTGTGTTGGGCGATAATAGGGAAGACAGCATGGACAGCCGTTACTGGGGATTTGTGCCTGAAAATTATATTATCGGAAAAGCCTTTATTATTTACTGGTCCTGGGATAGTTATAAATCCATTGATAAATGGACTGAATTTTTAAGTCCCTTAAGGTTAAATAGAATTTTTAAAGCAATAAACTGATAGAGAGAAGTAATGAAAGAAATAATATATCCCGAACAATTGGATTATTTAGAATCATTTAGAAAAGAAAATGATGCTTTAATTTTAGAAATGGAAGAATTTGCGAAGAAAAACAGTGTACCTATTCTTTCCTGTGATTCTGCAAAATTGATGGAAATACTGATTCAAATGAAAAGGCCGAAGCGTGTGCTGGAACTTGGTACTGCAATAGCTTACACAACTATTAGAATTGCAAGAAATCTTAAAGAAAAAGCAATAATCCACACCATTGAATTCAGTAAGGATAATGCAAAACTGGCTGAAGAAAATATAAAAAAGTCAGGAGTGGAAGATAAAATAAAGTTGTTTTTTGGCGATGCGAAAGAAGTTATGCCGACACTTGAAAAGAAATATGATTTTATCTACCTGGATGCTGACAAGGAAGATTATATAGACCTTTTTGACCTTGCAATGAAATTATTAAAAAAGAAGGGAGTTATCTTCGTTGACAACCTGCTCTGGCATGGTTATGCAGCCGCAGCAGAAGTACCGGAGAAATATAAAACTTCAACAAAATTTATAAGAGAGTTCAACAAAATATTTATAGATCATCCTGCATTAAAAACTACAATTATTCCGGTTGGTGATGGAATTGGTCTGGGGGTAAGAAAAAATGATTAAACAATTTTATAATAATCCAAGAGAATTAGTAAAACAGGTTGACGAATTTTCAGATTATAAATTATCTGTCAGGGATGATCTTCACCGATTATTTTCAGTCTCTCTGAATGAAAAAAATGAGAAACTATTTGAAGATACTATTTTCACCGCTAAATACGTTCAGGGACTGATGAGAGTTTTGCAGAAAGGCTCATCAAATCCGGATGTTGAAAGCCTGGAAAATGTTAAGACTGATCTGACTGAAAATATGAAAAAGACTGTAGAGCAATTAAGGGAATTGACATCGGACGGTCCCGAAACCGATAAAACTTATTTTGAAGAAAATTTTCTACAAATGAGTCCGGATGCTTTTCAGAATTTGAATAAACTTCTGCAGGATCTGGAATGGACGAAAAAGTTTTTGAATGATTTAAAGAGAAACCGGCCTTAGAAATATTTTATCTCATTGTCTGCTGTAATTATTATTGCGCCGCTGGATTTATCGGTAATGTAATCAGAATAATCTTGCAAAGACTTTGGTTTAATTAAGCAGGTAAAATTTATATTTTCCAAATATTCTGTGTTTTGAACCACCATTTCAAAATCAGAAAAAGATTTGTGAAGCAGGCTTGTGTGTGAAAAATCCGTTGATATTTGAACCTGTTGATATGCTGTCTTAGTGATTTTTTTTGCCTCACTTAATACTGATTCTGCTGACGAATAATATGCTTTACCAAGCGGTCCGACGCCTAATTTCGTTCCGCCGAAATACCTTATAACTATAACGAGAACATTTAATAATGCAAAATGATCAATTGCGTTTAAAATTCTTATACCGGCTGTGCCCGAAGGCTCTCCGTCATCTGAATATTTAAATTGGCCATCAAGCAATTTATACCCGTAACAATGGTGTGTAGCATCATAGAATTTCTTTTTAACGTCTGTTAAAATATCCGAAACCTCCTGTTCAGAATTAACAGGAAAAGCCTGCCCGGTAAATTGGGAGCCTTTTTCTTTAAATCCGGTTTCGTGAAATTTCTGAATTGTTACTATTTCTTCTAATTGCTTCATTTTAGTCCATTTTAATCTAAAAAGTAAAAAGGGGCAATGCTAAATTATTTGATTTTCAAACTCTCTATAGGTAATATAAATATTTAAACATTTAAACTTGATGTGAAATTGGAAAAAGAAACGATAATAATAAGGGGCGCCCGCGAGCATAATTTAAAGAATATTGATATCGATATTCCCCGCGATTCTTTAACTGTTATTACCGGGTTGTCCGGTTCCGGGAAATCATCGCTGGCCTTTGATACTATTTACGCTGAAGGACAGAGAAGGTACATAGAGTCTTTGTCTGCTTATGCACGCCAGTTTCTCGATATGCTTGAAAAACCGGACGTCGACCTAATTGAGGGGCTCAGTCCCGCAATTTCAATAGAGCAAAAATCCACTTCTGGTAACCCCAGATCCACCGTTGGTACAGTCACAGAGATTTACGATTACCTGCGGCTTCTTTATGCAAGACTCGGAACACCGCACTGCTATAATTGCGGAAAACCTGTAAGTAAACAAACATCAGCACAAATAATAGATACGATTATTACTTCACTGAACGGGAAGAAGGTTAATATTCTTGCTCCTGTTGTCAGGGGGAGAAAAGGACACTACCGTGAATTGTTCGAGGAAATTCAGTCGGATGGATTTTTGAAAGTTCGTGTTGATGGGGAAGTGAAGGAAATTTCGAAAGGATTTCATGTTGACAGGTACAAAATTCATAATATTGAAATTATCATTGATAAAATTAATGTAAGAGAATCTACAAGAAGCCGTTTGACAGAATCGGTAGATGTTGGTTTGAATTACGGTAATGGAATTGTAATTGTTAACGATGGTACAGAGGATCATATTTACAGCAGGCACCTTGCCTGTCTTGATTGCGGTATTAGTTACAGGGAACTTGCACCAAATTCGTTTTCATTTAATTCTCCATACGGTTCCTGCCCTGATTGTGAAGGACTTGGAGAGAAAAAAGAATTAAATATAGATCTTATAATTCCTGATTGGAATAAAACAATTAACGAAGAGGGAATTGCTGCTCTTGGAAAACCCAGATCGATATGGATATTTAACCAGCTGGAAGCAGTAGCAGAAAAATTTAACTTTGATTACGATACCAGGCTGAAAGATTTAACTGATGAACAAAAAGAAATACTTTTGCACGGAACTAAGGAAAAAATTTCTTTTTCCTATTCCTACGGCGGAGGAAAACCGGTTACTTATTATCATAAATTTGCCGGTATAATAAACTATCTGAGAAATTATTATAATACTACCACTTCAAATAATGTTAGAGAATGGGTTGAATCTTATATGACAACGGTTCTGTGCCCGGCATGCGGGGGCGGAAGACTTAAGCAGGAATCGCTATCAGTAAAATTTCAGAAAAAAAATATTAGTGAGATTACACGGCTTTCAATTTTCAGATCACATGAATTCTTCAAAAAAATAAAACTTACAGGGCGCGAAGCTATTATTGCAAAGCCGATTTTTAAGGAAATAATTTCTAGGCTTGAATTCATGCTAAATGTTGGGCTTGACTATTTAACGCTTAACCGATCAGCCAGAACTCTAAGCGGTGGTGAATCGCAAAGGATTCGATTAGCAACACAAATCGGTTCCCAGCTTGCCGGAGTTCTTTACGTGCTGGATGAACCGAGTATAGGCCTTCATCAAAGTGATAATCTAAAATTAATAAATTCACTTAAAAATCTGCGTGATCTTGGAAATACAGTGATTGTCGTTGAGCACGATAGGGAAACAATAGAAAGCTCTGACTACATGATTGATCTTGGGCCGGCAGCAGGTGAACACGGTGGAGAGATTTGTTTATTTGGTGAAACCAGCGGACTTGTAAATTCAAAAAATGGAATAAACTCGCTGACTCTTCAATACTTAAAAAATGCAAAGAAAATTGAGATTCCAAAGAAAAGAAGAAAGGGTAATGGAAAACATATTACCTTAACGGGTGCAGCCGGAAATAATTTAAAGGACATCACGTTAAAAATTCCACTCGGCACCCTGACTCTGATTACGGGGGTAAGTGGTTCTGGAAAATCTTCTCTTGTAAATGAAACTCTTGTAAAAATTCTGATGAACAAAATTTACAGATCCAAAGTTGTACCACTTCCCTATAAATCTGTGAAAGGCCTGGAAAATATTGATAAGATAATAGAAATAGACCAGGCACCGATTGGAAGAACACCACGATCAAATCCGGCAACTTACACAGGTCTGTTTACTCATATCCGTGATCTTTTTTCACAATTGCCGGAATCAAAAATAAGAGGATACTCAACAGGAAGATTCAGTTTTAATGTATCCGGCGGAAGATGCGAAGAATGCGGCGGCGACGGATTAAGGAAAATTGAAATGAATTTTCTTCCGGATGTTTATATTGAGTGTGATGTTTGTCACGGCAAAAGATACAACAGGGAAACTCTTGAAGTTCTGTACAAAACAAAATCTATTTCGGATGTACTGGAAATGCGAATTGATGAAGCCCTGGAATTTTTTGAAGATCTTCCCAGGATCAACAGAAAGATAAAAGCCATTCATGATGTAGGACTTGGATATATCAGGTTGGGCCAGCAGGCAACAACTCTTTCGGGCGGAGAAGCTCAGCGCGTAAAACTAGCAACAGAGCTGAGCAAAATAAGTACAGGAAAAACTTTGTACATTTTGGATGAACCAACTACCGGACTTCATTTTGAAGATGTTAGAATTCTTCTAAATGTCTTAAATAAACTGGTTGATAAAGGAAATACGGTAATAGTAGTTGAGCATAATCTGGATGTAATCAAGATGGCCGACTGGATTGTTGATCTCGGGCCGGGTGGCGGAGAGCATGGTGGGGATATAATAGCAGAAGGTACACCGGAAAAAATCATTAAAGAATCAAAAAGTCTTACAGGACAATTTCTCAAATCAGAGCTATAACCTACCTAAATTTAATAACTAACAAGATTAATGTTTCCTTTGTTAAAATTTCTTCCAATTATTGGAAACTAAAACTTGACAAGTTAGTTTCCATCTGTTATATTGGAAACTAATATTAACAAAATAGTTTCCAGCTAAAATTATGATTGAAGAAAAAGAAAAAATATTATTTGGAGCGCAAAAAATCTTCATGTCCGATGGATTTTATAAAACTCCAATGGATGATATTGCAGCATATCTGAAAATCAGCAAAAAAACTATTTATAAGCATTTCAACTCTAAGGAAGAAATAGTCCGTGAATCCTTATTGCATTTTATAACAGAGAAGCATAAAAATATTAATGCAATTGTTAAATCTGATACAAACGCGGTTGAAAAATTATTTAATATGTTCAGTTTTGTTAGCAATATGCTGATAAGTATAAGTGAACAATTTGTTAAAGACATAAGGGATTTTATGCCCGATCTCTGGAAAGAGATTGATAAAATCAGAGCAAAAATTCTTTTTGAAAATCTGAAAATTATAATTGAACAGGGACAGAATGAGGATGTAATAATTGAAACTCAGAGCGAAATATTAATTAGTGCTTTTATAGCATCGATCCGGGGAGTAATAAATCCAGATGTTTTAATTAATAATAAAATGTCTCCGATGAAAGCAGCAGAATCAGTAATTGAAATACTATTAAATGGAATATTAACTCCCAAAGGGAGAAGAATTTTTATAAAACTAAAAAGCGGAGTAAATAAATGAAAAAGGTGATGTTGATATTTCTGCCCGTTTTATTAGCAATAATAGCAGGATGCGGAAATGGAAACGAAAGTAACAAAATTGAGGCTTCTGGAAATATTGAGGCTACCAATGTTGTTGTAAGCGCAAAAGTTGGAGGACAAATTGAAAAACTGAATTTTATAGAGGGAGATAAAGTTAAATCGGGCGATACTCTACTCGTAATTGACAGTGAAGCACTAAGAATTCAATTACAGCAGGCTGTGGCAGCACGGGAACTTGCAGAAGCACAATTACAATTACTAAGAAACGGGGCTCGTAAGGAAGATATACAATCTGCTGAAGCAATGAAGGAACAAGCAAAAATAGGTCTTGACCAGGCAAAAAAAGATAAAGAGAGAATGGATCAGTTATTTGCTGCTAAAACAATTTCTGAAAAACAGCATGAGGATGCCGTTAACAGGTATAATACAATGCAGCAGCAATATAAATCTGCCAGGGAAAATTATGACAAGCTCCTTAAATTTGCCCGTCCTGAGGAAATTAAACAGGCAATGGCCAGAGTTGACCAGGCAATTGCGAATGAGAATCTTGTTAAGAAACATATTCGTGATAGCTATGTTGATTCTCCAATTGCCGGATTTGTTGTAAAAAAATATTTTGAAGCAGGGGAAACAGTTGCCCCGATGTCATCCTTGTTAAAAATATCGGATTTATTAAAAGTGAAATTATTGATTTATGTTTCTGAAGAAGAACTTGGCAAAGTAAAACTGGGGCAAAAAGCGGATGTCACAACAGACTCATATAACGGGAAAAAATATGAAGGCAAAGTAATTTATATCTCACCGGAAGCTGAGTTTACACCTAAAAACATTCAGACTAAAGACGAAAGAACAAAACTGGTATTTGCAGTTAAAATTGAAATACCAAACCCAAATTTTGAATTAAAACCCGGGATGCCTGCAGATGCAGTGGTACATCTATAAAAAGAACTATGAACGATATAACAATAAATATTGAAAACTTGTTTAAAAGTTACCGTGATGTTAAGGCAGTAAACGGGATATCTATGCAGATCCGGAAAGGAGAAATGTTTGGGCTGGTTGGGCCGGATGGTGCCGGAAAGACTACAACTATCAGAATCCTTTGTGGATTGCTAAAGCCCGATAAAGGCGGAGCCGATTTGCTTGGTATGAATTTATCAAAAGAGAGGAATAAAATTCAGGATCAGGTTGGTTATTTATCTCAGAAATTCAGTCTATATGGCGATCTCACAGTAGATGAAAACATTGAGTTTTTTGCTGACATCCATAACGTGAAAAATTTTGAAGACAGGCGGAATGAACTCCTTGAATTTACAAGATTAACTCCATTTAGGGATAGACTGGCTGATAATTTATCCGGTGGAATGAAACAAAAACTGGCGCTTGCCTGCAGTTTAATCCACAGGCCTAAAATTCTTTTCCTGGATGAACCGACTACCGGTGTTGATCCGGTTTCGAGAAGAGATTTTTGGAAAATTCTTTCCAGCCTGATGAAAGAAGGTATTTCAATCTTAATGACAACTCCATATCTGGATGAGGCTGAAAGATGTAATAAGGTAGCGTTGATGGATAAAGGCAAAATAATTATACTGGATAGTCCTAAGGCAGTAAAGGATTCGATTAAAAAGGTAATTGCAGAAATTGTTTGTACAAATGTTCGAAATGCATATAAACTTGTTAAAGGCGACCTTAAAAAAGAAGTCCAGCTTTTTGGTGATAGAATAAATGTACTGCTTGACAAAGATTCGAATGAATATGAAATGATTGAAAAATTCCTAAATAAAAATTCCATTGAAGTAATTAGTTACAGGATGATACAGCCTTCTCTGGAAAATGTATTTATTCATCTGGTTGAAAAAGAAAATAAATGATTAAGAGTATTGAAGTAAAAGAATTATCAAAAATATTCGGCAATTTTAAAGCTGTTAATAAAGTTTCCTTTTCAGTAGAGAAGGGAGAGGTTTTTGGCTTCCTTGGAGCCAATGGAGCAGGCAAATCAACAACAATTAGAATGTTATGCGGAATTTTGGAACCCAGTGATGGTGACGCACTGGTTGGTGGATTCAGCGTAATGAATGAGCCCGATAAAGTAAAACAAAATATCGGGTATATGTCTCAAAGATTTTCTCTTTATAATGATCTGACTGTTGAAGAAAACATAAACTTTTTTGGAGGAGTTTATGGTTTATACGGAAAAGAATTAGCTGAAAGAAAAGAGTGGGTTTTAAATATTTCCAACCTGAAAGGAGAGGAAAATATTCTTACAGGCTCCCTCCCCGGAGGAATTAAACAAAGGCTGGCTCTTGGAACTGCAGTAATTCACCGTCCTGCAATTGTTTTCCTGGATGAACCAACTAGCGGAGTTGACCCGATATCAAGAAGAAGTTTCTGGGATTTAATTAACGAGCTTTCATCAGGCGGAACAACGGTGCTTGTTACAACTCATTACCTGGAAGAAGCTGAATTCTGTAATAATATAATTCTAATGAATGCGGGCAGATTAATTGCAGAAGGAAATCCAAAGGAATTGAAAACAAATTATTTGAAAAACCCGATTTATGAAATTGAGTGTGACAGGGTTGTTGATGCAATGGAATTACTGGAAAAACAAGATTTTGTTAATGATACATCTATATTTGGAAACCAGATACACGTGATAGTTGATGAAAAAGCCGGAAATAAAGAACTAATTGAAAAGACGTTAAATCAACATACAATAAATATTATCAGGATTGATAAAATAATTCCCACGCTTGAAGATGTATTTATTCATTTGCTGGAAGAGGATAATAAGTAAATATGTTTAAGAGAACACTGGCTATAGCAAAAAAGGAAGTAAGACAACTTAAAAGAGATTCAAGGATGTTATTTGTCCTTTTTGCTTTTCCCGTAATATTACTGGTGATTTTTGGATACGCAATTAATTTTGATGTCCATCATATCAAAATGGCTGTTTATGATCAGGATCATTCTGTAGATAGCAGATATTTTATCGAAATGTTAACGAGTTCTGATTATTTCGATGTAGTCGGCTATATAAAAGATGAAAGTCAGATTAAAAAAATATTGGATGTTCAGGATGCGCAATGTGTCCTGGTTTTTCCCAAAGATATGTCTAGAGATTTTTATGCGGGCAAGGAAGCTAAAATTCAAATACTTGTAGATGGTGTAAACGGGAATACAGCAACAGTTGTTTCAAATTATATTTCTGCCGCAGCATCGGCCTATTCCCATAAAATAACACAACAGGTACTGGATATAAAGGGTATGAAATCTTACAATCCAATAGATCTTAAACCCGTTTTCTGGTTTAACCCGGCTCTGCTTTCAACTTTATTTCTAATTCCGGGCCTAATTGCGATGATATTAATTATTACTGCGGTAATTGCTATATCTTTATCAATAGTCAGGGAAAAAGAAAGAGGAACGATTGAGCAGATTCATGTTTCTCCGCTATCTGCTCTTGAACTATTACTCGGGAAAACAATCCCTTATGTAATTATTGGTTTGTTCATTGCCGCAATGATACTGGTGGCAGGAAATATTTTGTTTGGCGTTGCAGTAAGCGGAAGTTTTATACTTTTATTTCTTACAACTCTTCTTTTTCTTTTTGCATCATCAAATTTAGGAATATTTGTATCTAGTATTGCCGATACACAGCAGGTTGCATTCCAGATAGCGACACTTGTATCTCTGCTACCATCGGTTATTTTGTCTGGATTTATTTTCCCGATAGATAGTATGCCTCTGCCAATTCAAATTTTAACTAATATAACGCCGGCTAAATTTTATATAATTATTTTAAGAGATATTTTATTAAAGGGCGTCGGACTAAGTGCATTTTGGCCGCAGGTAATTTATCTGTGTATTTTCGCATTTTTCTTTTTGGGCCTTGCCACATTAATCAATAAAAAATCCGAATCAGTATGAGAATAATTTTAAATATTATTATTAAGGAATTTTTACAATTAAAACGTGATCCTAGATTATTTGGAATAATTTTCGTTGCGCCAGTAGTGCAGTTAATATTGCTGGGCTACGCTGCCAACCTTGATGTTAATACGGTTCCTACCGCGGTATTTAACCAGGATCATACATCAACCAGCAGGTTGTTTATAGAAAAATTTGAAAAATCAGGGTATTTCTCAATTGATTATAATGTAGATAATTATGAAGAAGTAACCGACCTGATAAATAAAGGCAAAGTGGTGTTTGCTCTCGTAATCCCAAAAGATTTTGAAAAACATATCAACAGGAAAGAATCTTCTCCTTTGCAGGCAATTTTTGATGGTTCGGACGGTAACAGGACGTCAATCGCGGCGGGCTATGTACAGGGAATTGTTTCGAGCTACTCAAAAAATCTTATGTTGACAAACCTTGATAAAGCGGGTAGAAAAATAATGCCTACCGGATCTTTAATACCTGAAACGCGCGTCTGGTACAATCCGGATCTTAAAACAAGAAATTTTATGGTTCCGAGCATAATGGGATTATTGCTTATGGTTATTACAATAATTCTTATGTCTATGGCTGTAGTAAAAGAACGTGAAATAGGCACACTGGAACAATTGATTGTTACACCTATAAAATCCTGGCAATTAATTATCGGGAAACTGGTTCCTTTTGTTATTGTTGGATTCGTGGATGTTTTACTCGTAACAGGAGTTATGGTTTTCTGGTTCGGGATTGGAGTTAGAGGAAGTTTTGTTTTTCTTTTATTCTCTTCTTTTATTTTTGTTTTATCTACGCTTGGACTGGGACTATTTATTTCCACAATTACAAAAACGCAACAACAGGCCATGATGATTGCACAATTTGCAGTTATGATGCCTATGATTTATCTATCCGGATTTGCTTTCCCGATTGAAAATATGCCGAAATTTATTCAGTACATCACTTACCTGATACCTCTGAGATATTTTATTACTATTGTCAGGGATATTGTTTTAAAGGGTACTACTTTTATGGAGTTGCTTCCTGAAACAGCGGCACTTCTTGGAATGGGAATTGTAATTCTATTTGCCAGTGCATTGAGGTTCCGGAAAAGATTAGAGTAATATATGTTTATAGGGAATTCTTTTATATTTTTGTTTCTGAGCATTTCATCAAACCAAATGTATTTAAAGGATTAAAATGAAAAAGACTTCAAGTGAAACAAGGAAATACCGTACAGATATGAACGACAAAATTCTGAATTCTGGCTTCAGAGATTTTAATAAGTTCTTTGCCCTTGATAATAAAGCCTACATCGACGGTGCTTTAAACGCGAAAACCAAGGAATTAATGGGGCTGGTGGCTTCGATGGTTCTGCGCTGCAACGATTGTATCTTTTATCATATTGACAGGGCAATACAGGAAGGTGCGGGCAGGCAGGAATTGATGGAATCATTTAATATTGCACTTATTGTCGGTGGATCAATTGTCATTCCGCATCTCCGTTATGCATTTGAAATAATGGATGAAATATTTGAAGAATCCTCTTACGAAAACCCCAATGAATAAAAAACTCATTATACCTGCCCGCATTGTTACCTGCGATGAAAATGGGAATATTTTAGAAAATCACACCATTGAATTACGGGGGAATAAAATATATTCTATCAGTCCCTACGATAAAGCGTATGCGGAAGAATTTGATGGTGAAGTAATTGATTGTCGGGATCTTACCGTAACTCCCGGTTTTGTGCAGACGCACATTCATCTCTGTCAGACCTTATTCCGCGGACTCGCCGACGATCTTCAATTGCTTGACTGGCTCCAGTTGAAAATATTTCCCTTTGAAAACGCGCACAATAAGGATTCATTAAGAATCTCTGCGAGATTGGGAATAAATGAATTGTTATCCGGGGGAACCACAACCATCCTTGATATGGGGACGATAAATCACCAGGAAGTTATTTTTGAGGAGCTGATTTCATCCGGTATGCGCGCGGTTGCGGGCAAATGCATGATGGATGTAAATGATCTTTTTCCAGAATTCAAAGCCTCAACAGAATCTGAATTGAAAGAATCATTTAATCTTGCTAAAGCATTTCATAATACTTCGTCCGGAAAAATAAAATACGGGTTTGCTCCCAGGTTTGTGTTATCCTGTACTGAAAAACTTCTGCGCGAAACCGGCCAAATGATGAAAGATTTCAGCGATAGTATTTATCATACGCACTCATCCGAAAATAAAGATGAAATTGCGGAAGTAAGAAAAAGATATAACAAAGAAAATATAGACTACTTTGAATCTTTAGGTGTTCTTGGTGATCATTCCGTTTTGGCTCATTGCGTTCACGTATCTGATAATGAAATCAAGACCCTGAAAAAAAATATCGTACGTGTATCACATTGTCCTTCATCAAATCTGAAATTGGGTTCAGGGATTGCAAATATTCCCCGTTTTTTAGCCGAAGAAATTTCTGTCTCTTTGGGCTCCGATGGTGCACCCTGTAATAATAATTTGAGTGTGTTTAAGGAAATGCAAAGAGCCTCTCTTATTCAGAAACCAATACATGGGGCAACATCTATGGATGCTGAAACGGTTTTCAGACTAGCCACTATTGAAGGGGCAAAAGCCCTTCATCTTCAGGATGAAATCGGAAGCATTGAACCAGGTAAAAAAGCTGATCTCGTGTTTATGGATTTAGATAGGCCTTCACTTCCGTTAATACTTTCGGGCGAGCAGGTTTATTCCAGCATTGTTTATTCAGCTGAAAAGGATAATGTGACTTCCGTAATGATTGATGGTAATTGGGTGTTTCGGGATGGCAAGTCACTTTTATTTGATGATAAAGAGCTTTTCTCCGATGGCAAAGCGGGATTGAAAAAATTACTGCGGAGAGTACACTGATAATTTTACCATTGAAATTACTTCTTGTCGGACGGTGGAATTCTTTCCTGTGTTGGCATCATATTATTTAGTAATTTTGCAATAGCCGTATAGGATATTCACATATATAGGGGCTCTTATGTCATCCTGGAACTGGAAGATTGAAAACAAAGACTTTCTGCAGAAAACAATTAAGAGATGCAGAGAAAAACAAATTATCCTGCCTACTTTTCAACAGCTGAAACATCCTGAAAATATTCCCGCACCAATTTTTGACAAATTAAAAAATATAAAAATGCAGGATCTGCATCCGCTAAATTTATTCAGAATAAACTGGAGAAATGATCCGGACAGCGGCGGCATCGGTGATATAAATTATTTTGAAGTTCCCAGAGAGATAACAAATGTTAAAGCCCGGATTATCGGGCTGGTCGGGAAAAATTTTCCTACGGGTGCTCATAAAGTTGGGGCAACTTACGGCTGTCTAGCCCCTTACCTTGTAACCGGGCGTTTTAATCCTGAATATCACAAAGCAGTCTGGCCATCGACGGGAAATTACTGCCGGGGTGGTGCTTTTAATTCAGCTCTGCTTTCGGTTCACGCGGTGGCAATTCTTCCGGAGGAAATGAGCCGGGAAAGATTTGACTGGCTGAAAGGGCTTGGCGCCGAAGTTTATGCAACGTACGGATGTGAAAGCAACGTAAAAGAAATTTATGATAAGTGTCACGAGCTTGAAGCAGAGAGCGATGAATACCTGATCTTTAATCAATTCGATCAATTTGGAAATTCAATCTGGCATCATGAAATAACCGGCTTTACCATAGAATCACTTTTCAATCAAATCAAAAATGAAAACCAGAGATTATCCGGATACGTAAGCGCAACAGGATCAGCAGGAACCATTGCCGCCGGGGATTATCTAAGGAAAATAAATCCTCTAATAAAAGTCCTGGCCTCTGAAGCTCTTCAGTGTCCGACGTTGTTATCAAATGGCTTTGGCGGACACAGGATCGAAGGAATTGGGGATAAACACGTTCCATGGATTCATAACGTAAAAAATCTCGATAATGTCGCTGCTATTGATGATGAAGACACTCTCCGGGTTTTAAGATTATTTAACGAAGAGCCTGGCAAAAATATGCTTGCCGGTTTAGGGGTTGAGCCCGATTCCATTAACAAGCTTCAGTACCTTGGAATATCTTCAATCTGTAATCTTTTATCAGCTATAAAAATGGCAAAGTATTATGAGTTTAATGAGAATGATACAATATTTACAATTTTCACCGACTCGGTTGATATGTATAAATCACGTCTGAAAGAAATGACCGAAAGCCAGGGGAAATATAGCGAAACCCAGGGCGAGGTTGACTGGCATTCAGTAATTAAAAAACAGGGGACTGACAACTTTGCCGAATTAAGTTATAATGATAAAAAAAGAATCCATAACCTTAAATATTTTACCTGGGTTGAACAGCAGGGAAAAGATGTGGACGAATTAAATGCTCAATGGTACGATGAAAATTACTGGGAAGAAAGATTTTCAGTAGTTCCTGAATGGGATAGGTTAATTGATAACTTTAACCGGGAAGTTGGAATAAATTTATAACAATTCCTGAATTCTATGAAAATTAAAAATGCCTGGATCTGCCAGGTGGAAAATAATTCTATTAGGCCGGTATTTGGAGAGATCAGTTTTTCAAATGGAAAAATTGCTGAAATAAAAGAGCTTAAATTTTCCTCTTTTGATTTTAAAAGCAGACGTGAAAAAGATGCAATTGATGCCGGTGGCCGGGTTGTGACTATTCCTTCAATTAATTTCCACGATCATTTTTATTCCAGGCTTGCTAAAGGACTTATGCTTAAAGGTCCAATGGACAATTTCCATAATATTCTTAAGACTCTCTGGTGGAAATTTGACCTGTTACTGGATGATGAAATGACCAGGGCTTCGGCACAAATGGCCGCAATGGAATCAATCAGGAACGGGGTTACCTATATTTTTGATCATCAGTCTTCTCCCGGTGCTGCGGAAGGAAGCCTTGAGGTAATCTCGGAAACACTGAACGAATGTGGATTACGAGGGGTTTTAGGTTTCGAAATTACCGACAGGAACGGGGAATCGAATGCCGTCGGTGGCTTAAAGGAAACTGAAAGATTTCTTAAAGATCATTCGAATGACGAAAACATAAAAAGCATTATCGGCTTACACGCATCGTTTACTCTTTTTGATTCATCCCTTGAAAATGCTAAAATATTTTTGGATAAATATGAAACGGGAATCCATATTCACCTTTGTGAAGATAAAATTGATTCTCAAATTACACGTGAAAAATATAATAAGCTGCCGACAGAAAGACTGGCAGGTTCGGGTTTGTTAAATGATAAAAGTATCCTTGCACATGGAATTCATTTATCAAAAAAAGAGTTTGAAATAATTGCAGAAAGGGGGAGCGCCTTAGTATTTAATCCCGATTCCAATATGAATAACGCAGTAGGCCTTCCTGCCTTTGTTGATATACCATACGAAATTCCGATGCTTTGCGGAACCGATGGAATGAACTCCAATCCTGACAAATCATTAAAACAGGTATTCCTGCTTTGCAGGCATTCGGGAATGTCTTTTGAAAAAACTTTTGAATTGATTGGTAAAATTTATTTTAACCAGGCAAGGTTCGTAAAAAAATATTTCCCCGATTTCCCATCTATTCATCCAGGTGACAGAGCAGATTTTATAATCCGGGATTACATTCCGCCAACACCATTGCTGAAGGAAAATTTCTGGGGACATTTTATTTACGGAATAGTTGAAAGACCAGTGCACAGCGTAATTCAGGATGGTAAATCCCTGATGAATAATTTCCGGTTGACAAAGGATTTTGAAGAATATAACAGAAATATTAAAGAACAGGGACACAGGCTGTATAATAAACTAAGGGATAATTAATAGAAATAATTTTGGTGATCAAATGGAACTTGCAAAACAAATTCTGGACAAAGCAAATCTATACGCGGATTATACTGCGAAAAATTTATCTCAAATTATTCAAATAAAATCTTTAAGCGGGGAAGAAAAGGGCGTTGTTCACCTGATTAAAGGAATGATGGAGGAAGCCGGATTTGATGAAGTTAAGATTGACGGACTGGGTAATGTAATTGGAAGAATTGGAAACGGAAAAAAAATAATTGCAATTGACGGGCATATCGATACTGTTGATCTCGGCAACCCGGAAGACTGGGAATTTGACCCTCTCGGGGGGGAAATAAAGGACGGCTTTGTACTTGGAAGGGGAACCGCTGATCAAAGCGGTGGACCGGCTGCATTTATCACTGCCGGAAGGATACTGAAAGAACTGGGATTGCAGAATGATGTTACAGTTTATTTTACCGCCACTGTGCTTGAGGAGGACTGTGATGGTCTTTGCTGGAAGTATATTGTTGAAGAGGATAAGATAAAACCAGATTGCGCAATCGTAACGGAACCGACTAATCTGAATATTTACCGCGGGCACAGGGGCAGAATGGAAATTGAAGTTTCTTTTTACGGTTTGTCCGCACACGGTTCAGCACCGGAAAGAGGGAAGAATGCGATTTATATGGCTTCAAAGGCTGCACTTGAAATTGAAAAGCTAAATGAGAAACTGGCATCGGACCCGTTTCTGGGTAAAGGTTCTGTTACCATTTCGGAATTTGTTTCGTCAAGCCCTTCTCTCTGTGCTGTCTCTGATTTCGCGAAAATTCACCTGGACAGAAGACTGACCTGGGGTGAAGACAAGGAAATGGCATTGGAACAGGTTAAGGAAGTTGTTAAAGGAATGAACGCTAAAGTGGAATTGCTTAATTATGAAAAGACTTCTTTTACGGGGCTTAATTACGGGATGGAAAAATATTATCCTACCTGGAAGATTGAAGAAGAACATCATGTAATTCAAAACGGGGTAAAGGCATTTGAAACACTTTTCGATAAGAAACCGAAAGTCGATAAATGGACTTTTTCAACAAACGGTGTAATGATTAATGGTATGTATAAAATTCCCGTAATCGGATTCGGTCCGGGTAATGAAGAACTGGCACACGCACCGAACGAAAAGGTACCGGTTGATCACCTCGTAAAAGCGTCGGCATTTTACGCTTATTTTTGTCAGATTTTTTAACAAACTAAAAAAGAAGATTATAATCTTAGGGATATTCAATGGAAGCAAAATTTAAAGGAAAACATTTCCTGACCTGCGATAACTGGTCAAGAGAAGAACTGGACGTTATTTTTAATACTGCGTTTGAATTGAAACAAAATTTTAAGAACGAAATACCAACACGCTACCTCCGGGATAAGACACTTTTTATGATTTTCTTCGAACAGTCAACCCGGACAAGAAATTCGATGGAGGCAGGGATGACCCAGCTTGGCGGGCATGCCCACGACCTGACATCGGATAAGATGCAGTTGTCGCACGGCGAATCGGCAAAGGACACAGCAATTATTTTATCGCGGATGGGGCACGGGATTGCTTCAAGGAACTGCTTCTATGGAATAGGTAATGATTATTTAAATGAAATGGCCAATTATTCGACTAAACCTGTTATGTCACTGCAGGATGATATTTACCATCCGTTCCAGGGCCTGGCCGACCTGATGACTATCTTTGAATACGTCGGAAATAATTTAAAAGGGTTAAAAGTAACTGTTTCATGGGCATACGCGGACACACACTCCAAACCATTATCAGTGCCGCAGACCCAGGCTTTGCTTTTTCCCCGTTACGGAATTGATTTGACGATAGCTAACCCGCCTGAATTTCCTTTAAGTAAGGATATTCTTGAAAGGGCCGAAAAGAACACGCAGGCCGGAGGCGGCAGCTTAAAAGTGGTAAATGATATGGACGAGGCATTTGAAGGCGCTCAGATTGTTGTTCCGAAAAACTGGGGTGGATTCGGGGCTTATTCCGTTGAAGATTATTTAAAGAACGAAGAGTCCTGCAAAAAAGAAATGAAAGTGAACCTCGAGAAATATAAAAACTGGATTTGTGACAATAAAAAAATAAAACTGGCTGATAAAAAAGTTAAACTAATGCATGCACTTCCAGCAGACAGGGGACACGAAGTCACCGATGAAATAATAGATAATTCTGATATTTCTATTGTATTTGATGAAGCGGAAAACAGGCTTCATACCGCAAAGGCAATAATGGCACAGACAATGTAATTAAGATATGGTTGAATATATTTACAAGTGTTTTGGTTGCGGAAAAGAATTCAATTCGAAATTAATCGAATCAGAATTCCATTACCTTTGCCCTGAATGCGGATCGTCAGAGAAGAACCAGCCTTTAAATGGCGTGCTTGAAATCGAGTACGATTATAATAATTTAAAAAAAGAGCTTTCAAGAAAACAATTTCTTAATTACACACCGGGCAAATTCTGGCTTTTTCCGGAACTCTGGCCGCTTAATTTTGCGCGAGAGAACCATAGCGAAATTGTAACCGGAATTTCAGACAATAAACTCGAACGCCTGGCGTTGAATAGTTCGTCCTACCTTGAATTTCAATTTGAAAATTGCCCGATATTTATTCTGGATGAAACCAGGAATCCGACTTTGTCCTACAAGGACAGGGCTTCTATAATTACTGCAATAAAAGGTGTACAGCTTGGTGTAAAAGAAATTGCCGCGGCTTCTACCGGGAATGCGGGTTCTTCACTTGCGGGAATCTGCGCAAGGCTTGGGATCACTTCTCACATATTTGTTCCGATAGGTATTCCCGACGCAAAAAGGGTGCAGATTCAATCATTCGGCGCAAAGATTTATAAAGTTGACGGTAGTTATGATAACGCATTTGATCTGTGCCTGGAAGTTTCAAATGAAAGGAAATGGTATAACAGGAATACCGCCTTCAATCCGTTAACAATCGAAGGTAAGAAATCGGCCGCTTTTGATATCTTCATCTCTTGTCGGGGAGAAATTCCGGATACAATATTTGTTCCGGTTGGTGACGGAGTAATAATATCAGGTATTTATAAGGGATTCCGGGAACTGCTGGCGCTGGGATGGATCGAAAGGATTCCTCGTCTTATAGGGGTCCAGGCGCAGGGGAGTGACGCATTGGTAAGGTATTTAGAAACAGGGAAATTTGAATTCATTCCAGACGATACAGTAGCTGATAGCATAAGTGCCGGAGCACCGAGAAATTTATATATGGCAGCGGATGCTGTGAAGGTATCTGGGGGTAAGGCGATCACTGTATCAGACGAGGAAATAATTTCTGCACAAAAATTTATCGCAAAAAATTACGGGATACTCTCAGAACCATCCTCCGCTGCAAGCCTGGCGGGATATATCAAATTGAAAAATAAAAATGAAATTAATCAAAAAGATAAAGTATTATTGCTCATAACAGGGAATGGATTAAAAGATACCGCACCGCTTGAAAAATGGAACCAATCCCCGCCTGCTTTATCATATGATGAATGGCTTCAAAAACTAATAACAAAGTGATAAATCATAAAATCACAGGGTTAATTATAAGTGCCGGGAAATCGGGCCGGATGGGTAGATTTAAACCCCTGATGGATTACAATGATAAAACGTTTCTTCAGAATATAATTACAAATCTCAGCACAATTTGTGAACAGATCATAGTAGTAACCGGGTTTAATTCTGAAGAGTTGAAGAAGGAGACCCTTAAAACAGTAAATGAGGAAGATGGATCAATCTCAAAGAAACTTTTATTCGTCAAAAATGAAAATTTCGAAAAGGGAATGTTCACTTCTCTACAGAAAGGGATTTCCAGAACAAAAAAAACTGATTGGGTGTTATACCATTTTGTAGACCAGCCGGGACTTCCTGTTGAATTTTACACAGACTTTGTCGGGCAAATTGATAATGCCCATAACTGGATTCAGCCATCGTACGATAACCACAGCGGGCACCCGGTTTTATTAAGGAAAGATTTGTTTGATCCTATCCTGCAGGCCGATGAGAATTCAAATCTTCGTGAGCTAAATAAAATGCCTGTTGTAAAAAGGAAAAAATGGGAATGTTATTACAAGAAGGTGCTGCAGGATATAGACACACCGGAAGACTATCAACGCAGTATTGATCCATTCTTCTGATTTTTATTCTTCAATTTTCTTAATAAATAAATCTGATTGCCCGCTATCCCTTGTAAACCCGATATTTTCAAGATACTGCTGGTGTTTTAAAACCGAGCTTTCCGCACGAATTTCTTTATATCCTTTTTCTTTCAGAAAGTTCGATTCGGTATGATATACAAATTTACCGTTTTTTGAATCACGATAGTCAGGTATTGCATAATCAATTACTACTTCTATTTGTGTGCCGGAGAGTTCCCTGTAGATAAACAGACCAACAGGAAGTAAGTTCCGCAATATAAAAAAACAATTTGCCTCTTTTATGAAATCAATTTTGAAATCAGGAAAAAATTTTAAAATATCTTTTTTGTAGTAGTCCAAAAATTTATTCAGGTAAAGATGATTCCTGTCCAGGACGGGCATTAAACTGAAAAGATCTTTCTTTTTATTCATCTCGTACAGGTAATATATATCCACTACCGCAATAAAACCGTTTAGCAGGAAAACAGGGTAGGCTTTTAACAGGAGTCCATACAATGCAAAAGTTGCTGAGCCGACTAAATTAACCTTGCGCAATTGCCTGATGTTTTTCATCATCAAAGAAATTGCGACAATTACGGAGCCGGAATAGCCGATTATTTCATACCAATTCATAATGAGATCCGGTGATAATTTTCTTGAAAAATTAAGGAGTGAATATAAGGAAAATAGGACTCAGATTTATTTTACCTTATTTCTTTTTTTGATCGGGAGCCGGTAATATCTTGTGCCGTCGTACTGATAAAACGCATTTGCAACCGCTGCTGCAGTTGGCACCAGGCCTATTTCGCCAACACCTTTTACTCCATATGGTCCGTGCGGATCCGGAACTTCTATTCCTATAACGACCATATCCGGAGTTTCTTTCGCCCGCAAAACGCCGCATTTCCTGAGTTTTGTACTTTTGGGGACACAATTTTCTAATTCAAGATCTTCCGTTAACGCATAACCCAGCCCCATATGAATTGAGCCTTCAATCTGACCCTCAAATAATCCGGGATTAACTATTTTACCTGCGTCGTGTGCGGCATAAACAGTTTCAATTGTTCCCGCGTCGTTTAATACTACAACCTGTGTTGCGTAGCTATAAGAATAGTGAGTTATAATTTCATCCGTTTCCTTGCCGGGTTTTGTTGTCCAGTTGCATGACCATTCGCCACGGTATGTTTTTCCTGCCAGTTCACTAAGAGTTTTTGTCTCCAGATCCTTCTTTAGTTGCTTGCTGGCATTTGCAATTGAGTTGCCTATAATTGAAGTTGCTCTTGAAGCCGTTGTCATACCGGAATATGCTTCTTCAATTGTATCAACTTTGACTTCAACAATATCTGGATCAATACCGGTTTCGTGGCAAAGAAATTGAACTGCCATAGTGTTTACACCCTGGCCCATTTCTGTCCAGCCGTGATGCAGAATTACTTTAGACGGAGATATAATATCTATTTTTACTTTCCCATCATCCGGCATACCATTTCCAATGCCGGTATTTTTGATTCCGCAGGCAATGCCGGCATACTTTGCTTTATTAAAAATATCTTTTACGGCGAGCAAGGTTTTTCTAACCCCGCTTCCTTTATGTATAATTTGTCCTGTTGAAGTCATATCGCCTTCTGTGAGCGCGTTATCATATCTGAATTGCCACCGGTCAAAGCCTCCTTTCTCACACAACTCATCGATGCAGCCCTCGATGGCGAAAGTAACCTGGTTAACACCAAAACCTCTCATTGCGCCGCATGGTAAATTATTTGTATAAACTGCGCGACTAACAATATCCACGTTTGGAATTTGATAAGGTCCTGCTGCGTGTCCTGCAGATCTTTCCAGTACTTTCATTCCCACGGATGCATAAGCTCCGCTGTCTCCGAGCATATCGGCTTTTAATGCTGTTAGTTTTCCTTCTTTACTGCATCCTACCGTATACTTCATTCTGATCGGATGACGCTTAGGATGCATTTTTATAGACTCATCCCTGTTCAACAAAACTTTAACGGGTTTTTTAAGATGATAGGCAAACAATGCCGCGTGTCCCTGCACCGACAAATCTTCTTTTCCGCCGAAACCACCGCCATTTGGAACAAGAATCACCCTGACTTTTTCCAGCGGAATTCCTAAAAGATTTGAAATCTGTCTCTGATCTTCATAGACCCCCTGGCCCTGCGAAAGAATATCAACCCTGTCATCTTCCATTCGTGCAATAGAACATTCCGGTTCCATATAAGCGTGTTCTATCATTTGAGTATTATACGTCCCGGTCGAAATAAAAGCGGAATTTTTCAATGCCTGTTCAGTGTTGCCTCTTTTTATGATAGTCTCTGATAATAAATTTCCCGATGGCTGAACTTGAGGAGCGTTTTCCTGCAGTGCCTTCTCCGGATCCGAAAGGGGAGTAAGAACTTCGTAATTAATCGCGATCAAAGCGACAGCTTCACGCGCAATCTTTTCTGTTTCGGCGACTACTCCGGCAATAACATCTCCGACATATCTTGTCTCTTCGCCGACCTTTATCATCAAAGGCCAGTCCGGAATAATTAATCCCTGGAACCTGCTTCCCGGAATATCTTTTGATGTAAAAACCCTGATTACACCGGGATGTTTCTCTGCTTTTGAAATATCGATTGATAAAACCTTTGAACGAGGATGATCGCTGAATTTCAGCGCGCCGTGCAGCATTTCCGGAAGTTTCATATCTGCTACATAAGGGCTTTGCCCCAGTACTAATTTATCGGCATCATACTTGGGATGCTTCCCGCCAACGCGTCCGTCACTTTTTGGTTTCGGAATTTCGCTCTTGTTGCGAATTGCTTCTGCAGCATACTCAATAGAATCTATAATCTTTTTATAGCCGGTACATCTGCACAAATTTGGAGTTAAAGTTTTAGCAATTTCGTCACGCGACGGTTCCGGGTTATAATCAAGCAGAACTTTGGCCTGCATTACGATTCCGGGAATACAAAATCCGCATTGAACCCCGCATTTTTCTACGAAAGCATTTGCGATAGTCCTTTGTTTATAATCGTCCAATCCTTCAACCGTAAGTACTTTCCCGTTTTCAACTTTTTTCATCGGTATAACGCAGGAAAGGACTGCTTTGCCGTTTAATTCAACCGTACAGCAGCCACAGGAAGCCTGAGGGGCACAACCGTCCTTGGGTGAGATAATTTCCTCTACTTCCCTGAGATAAGTAAGCAAGGGGAGTTCGGGATCACCGATGTAATTTCTTTCACTGCCGTTTAAGATGAATTTCATTTATAATTGTCCAAAAACATTTAAGTAAATATCGGCAAATTTTTGAGATTTTTAGGAGGAAAATCATTTCCGCCGCTTTCCTGAAATCCGCGCTATTTAATGATCCATCCGAAAATTTTATCTCTGAAACAGAATAATCATTTTTGCTGAACTTTGCGGTAAGATATTTGCTTTCGTATTCAAATAAACCTGCTGAATCTTTAATTGATTGTACGTTCCCGTTTTCCTTAAATTTTATTGAATCGCCCTTTAAATAAAAACCTGATTCCTCCTTATCAAAACTATCTTCTGTTAAATGGAACCTCGGTTTTATTTTATATGGATCCCCGCTGGTCGGGCAAAATGTTGTGCAGTTCCCGCATTCGTTGCAAAATTCACCGATGTTCAAAATCTGATTTTTCTGTTTAATGCTTAGCCTGTCAATTGTTTCAATTTCTATTGTCCCATTTTTTCTGACGGCCCGGTAGACGGGAATTTCCATTTCCTCTGAGACAAATGGCATATTTGCAAAGTTGGGACAAACACCAACACACGTATTACAAATATCATCACAATAAAGGCATCTTTCGGCTTCTTTCATTGCCGAAATATCGTCCAGCACCGGGTGAACTAAATCAAATGTTAATCTTTTTTTATGATTTATGGTCGGGTAGTTTACTCCAAATTCCCTGAAGCCCTGTTTTTTCTGAAATTCCGCCGGTGATAATTTGATCATCTTTTCCGAAGGGATGTTTTCATTACCTGGTCCCGATCTAATAGAAATAATCCCGGCAATATTTTTACCGTCGCTCATAGCATTTATAAGGGAATCAGCGCCTCTTACAGCATCGCCGCCGGCAAATATATTTGGGAACTGCGTTTCAAAAGTATCTTTGTTTATTATCAGCTTATTGCCGGGGACAAAATCCAGTTCCAGGTCCTGACCAATTGCTGTGATTATATTATCGAATATTAAATCAAATTCTGAGCCTTTTAACATTACCGGTCTCGGTCTTCCGCTTTCATCCGGTTCCTTCAATTCCATTTTAATCAGTTTGATAACAAGGCCGGATTTGTCTCTCCCAAATTCCATAGGCGTGGTTAGTTCCAGCAGGCTAATTTCTTCTTCAAACAAGTCGTGAATTTCCTCCGCATCAGCGGGCATCTCATTTTTCGTTCTGCGGTAAATCATTGTAACTTTGCCGGATTTACCAACCATTCTTTTTGCAGTGCGCGCCGCATCAATTGCAGAAAGGCCGCCGCCTATTATGGCAACATTTTTTCCTAATTTAATTTTGCTCGCCTTGCCTGACTTTTGCCAAAAAACCAAGTTGATCGAATATCCCTTCAAGACTTTCCCCCGGGATTCCCAGTTTTTTGCTTTTTTGAGCGCCTACCCCGAGATAAATAAAATTGAATTTATTTCTTATTTCCTCAAATGAACTTAAAGTGATTCTTTGATTAAAATGAAATTTAATCCCCAGGTTTTTGAAAACACTAAGATCATTTTCCACGCTTTGATCACTTAATCTGAAATATGGAATCAAACCGGAAACCATTCCGCCGGCAAAAGATTTACTTTCAAAAACTTCAACTTCAAATCCATTTAGCGCCAGGAAATACGCACACGACAACCCGGATGGGCCCGCCCCAATTACAGCAACTTTAAGATCATTTCTTTTTTCTTTTGGCCGGGAAATACCCTGTTCGAATTTTTCTGCTATAAATCTCTTTATTTCCCTGATTAAAAGCGGATTATCGTAATTTAATCTCGTGCATTTTGTCTGGCATAAATGATCGCAGACATTGCCTGTCATATTTGGCAGAGGATTATCTTCCAGAATTACTTTATATGCCTCCTCAAAATTCCCATTTGCTGTATGAAACATATAATCAGGAACATTTTGTGAAACAGCGCACGATTCTATGCAGGGCGCTTGAATGCAATCATAGTCGGTTAACGGCCGGTTTGTTTTGATATTATCATAAGGGAAATTTGATTTATGATAAATCTTATTCCCGATTACATCTGCGGCATATTCTTTCAAATTTTTTAATCCGGCCATCATTTAATCCGCTTACTCCGCCTGCCCTGGATTTAATAAATTCATCAATGCTGTGTGCGTCATAAACTTTGAAGCTTTCCTGAATTTCTTCAAGATATTGAGTCAGTCTTAAATATCCGCCCGGTTTGAGAAGATCAGAACAGACTGTAACCGGTTTTAAGTTACATCCTAAAGTATCTGAAACATTAAAAGCATCCACGCCGGCGGAGAATGAGATATCAAGCTCCCCATCAAATTCTGACTGGAGTTTCGCAGCTAAATTTATGGTAAGCGGGTGGAGCGCTCTCCCGCTTGTATAGACCATCTTTTCTTTTGCAGGAAGCCACCTAGTAGAATTCGTTGATTCAAGAGTATTGCTTAATTTTACTCCGAATTGTACACCGGATTCTTTCGCTTTTGTCGATAAGCTGTTAATAATTCTGATAGCGTCCGGAAATTTAAGATCGTGTTCAAAAGTCTCGTCGGGAATTGCAACCCTGTAGCCGAGTTTATCATTTAATATTGCTCTTAATTTTTCCGCGCCCAATAATGTAGGATTAAGTTTTACAGCGGTATGGAGTTTTCTTTCTTTGATCAGGTAACTGCAGATCTTTTCTATTTCATCCGGCGGACAACCATGCATTGTTGATAAAGTAATATTATCCGAAATGCAGGAGTGAATGTTTAAGCTTTTAACAGCCGGGTATAAGCCGCTTATCCTTTCTAATTTATTTTCAAGTTCGAATTTGCAGTTGTTCATTTTATCAAAAAACCACTGGACGTTTGGTTTTAAAATGCCCGCATAGTCGTAACCTACACTCAAATTAAAAATGAACCCGTTTTCATTTTGGTTCCCGCCAAATTTATGTTTGAGCAAATGGATTATTATCCAGGCATTCAGATATTCATCGAATGAATCCTGAATTTTCAATTCCTGGGACCACTCGCAGTTATAACCCTCGTCTTCCATATCTATACAGGGTTTTACGACTTCAATTTCATCCAGAGTTTGAACAGTCTTGAGTTCAATATACCGCGCGCCGCAAAGCCATGAGGCAATAATATTATGTGCTAGCTGTGAATGAGGTCCAGCAGCTACTCCGATTGGCGTATCGAGCAATTTCCCGTAGCGCTTCATTTTGAAGGGATCATTCCTTCCGGGAGTAAAGAACAGTTCCTTATAAATTCCGAAAATTCTTCCCTGTTTCTCTTCTTCAAGAATCCATTTTAAGAGCTTTTCTATGGGGATATTGTGAAACCTGTCACTCATTCTCTTTTCCGGCTTTTTTTGCGTTTTTCACTTTAATAATTTCAGCGGCAATACTAATACCGATTTCCTCCGGAGATTCAGCTTCAATTTCTATACCGATCGGCGTATGAATTTTCTTCAATAATTCCGGCTCAATTCCATTTTCGATTAATTTTTCAAAAATGCTTTTAATCTTTACCTTGCTTCCCATTAGCCCGATGTATTTTAATTTTCTGGGTATAATAGATTTTAACGCGGCAAGATCGGTATCGTGTTCAGAAGTCACAACAACAGCGTAAGATTTATCGCCTTCGATAATGTGCTTTCCAACCTCTTCATATGATATAAATAATTTTTTATTCGTGTATGTATTATTTAACATAGTAAAAACATTTTCCCGGGGATCGATAGTTACTATATAAAAATCCTGAGTAGACAAAACTTTTGAAACAGCAAGTCCAACGTGTCCGCCGCCAATTACATAAATAATATTTGGCGTTCCCGAATTCTCTTCATAAGTCCATTCATTTTCTGAATTATAATTAAATAATATTTTATTGCCGTTTATATTTGAATTATCGAACATAATATCTAAAGGAGTTATTTTAAGAATTCCGCTTTTGAACTCATTATAACTATTAATAAGACTTGAAAGAAAAGTTAATTTGTCAGCATTCAAAGATTTTAGAATTAATGTTTCCGTTCCTCCGCAAATTAAACCGGATTTATCGGCCGGTGCGGTTTTATTATGATATAACTTTTTAACCATGCTTATGCTGTTACCCTTTGCAATAAGGTTCCTGCATTCTTCAAGCAACCGGTACTCCATTATTCCACCACCCACGGTACCGGCAAGGTTTCCATCGGAAGAAACTGCCATCTTAAATCCTGCCCTTCCTGGAGAAGATTTACTCGATTCGGCGACAACCATTAGCATTACGGATAAATTTGCTTTCAGTTTTTCTTCAATAAATTTCCATAAATCGATTTCTTTCATTAAGCGAGCCTTTAATTTGAACTCAAGTGATAAAACCTAGTTTGGCGAAGGAACCGGTTTTGTGCTCTTACTGTAAAGAGCCATCAAAACTCTTTCAGGGGTTATCGGAGCGGATATTTTAAATTCTTCTTCAGGTCGGAATGCTTTCATTGCATTCAAAATTGCAAAGTAAGCCCCGATACCATACATTAATGGTGGTTCACCAATTGCTTTTGAATGGAATGGGCCGAATGGATTTTCTGAATCTTCCAGGAAGATTACTTCAATTTCTTTTGGCGCAGAATAAATGTCAGGAACTTTATAGGTCGATAAACTATTAGAAAGCAGCATTCCTTCTTTAGAATGGGCAATCTCTTCAACAGTCAGCCAGCCGATTCCCTGGGCAATTGCTCCCTCGGCCTGCCCGCGATCAACTACGGGACTAAGACTTTTTCCAAAATCGTGCACGGCTTTTACGGAATCGATTGTATATGTTCCCCGGAGACAATCTAATGTAACTGTTATTATTGCTGTTCCATAAACATGATAAGCAAAAGGTCTGCCTTTGTTAATTTTTTTGTCGAAATAAATATCAGGTGTTGCGTAGTAAGCCTGGGCTGAGAGGCTTATTCTTTTTTGATATGTCTTTATAATTAGTTCGTTCCACTCTAATTCAGTTTTTCTGCCTTTATGAAAAACTACACCATCTTCTAATTTTAGCTCATCTGTATCTTTAATTCCTAATATTTCACCCGCTGACTTTAACAGCCGTTTTAATAAAATATTTGAAGCTAAAATTGCGGCATTCCCGTTTAAATCAGCCCCGCTGCTCGCGGCAGTGGCGGATGTATTTGCAATCCTTGTTGTATTGGTTGTTTCGATCCTGATTTTATCTGCATTAACTGACAAAGTTTTTGAAACCGCGTTTTTAATCTTAACATTTACGCCCTGTCCCATTTCGACTGCAGCAGTGCTTACCCCGATACTACCATCTGTATAAATGTGAACCAATGCACTTGCCTGGTTGAGAAATGAATTTGTGAAAGAAATACCAAAACAAATCGGCATCAGTGCAGACCCTTTTTTGAATTGATGATTATTCCCGTTGAATTTATCTATTTCATTTTTTGTCTTTTTATAATTGAAATTTTCAAGTGCCTGTTCCCAGCACCTGTCAGCCTGGCATCTTTCAACTTTTTGACCGTAATAAAATGATTGTCCTTCCTTTAATAGATTTTTCTTCTGAATTTCCCCGGCGTCGATTCCCATTTTTTGTGCCGCTTTGTGGATTGCCGCCTCAATTACAAATTTCCCTTGCGGTCCTCCAAATCCCCTGAAGGCAGTATTGGGTGCCAGATTTGTTTTACAACTTATTGCCGTTGTCCTTACATTTGGAATAAAGTAGCTGTTTGTCGCATGGAATAAAGTTCTCTCAAGAATAGCGGGGGAAAGGTCGGCTACCGCGCCGGCGTTTTGATAAAATGTTGCTTCGTAGGCAATGATTTTTCCATCAGATGTCAGACCGATTTTAAAATCAGAGGAATAAGGATGACGCTTACCGGTTATTCTCATGTCATCCATCCTTGGCAGGACAAGCTTTACTGGTCTGTTCAATTTTGATGCGGCCAGTGCCGCCATAACTGCCCAGTGAGTTGCCTGGTCTTCTTTTCCTCCGAAGGCGCCGCCAAGCCTTAAAACATCGACTTCTATATTGTGCATACTCATAGCCAGTATTCTTGCGGCGGCGCGCTGAACGGCGGTCGGGCTCTGTGTGGATGATATTATTTTGATCTTTCCGCCTTCTTCAGGAATAGCGAGTGCACCCTGCGTTTCCAGGTAAAGGTGTTCCTGTCCACCGGTTTCAGCCTTACCTTCCACAATTATTTTACAATCTTTCCATGCACTATCCGTGTCACCGAAAGAAAATGTTCTTGGAGGCATAATAAGGCTATTTTTTTCAAATGCTTCCCGTGGATCAGTAATTACCGGTAATTTTTCGTATTCAATCTTAATCTTCCCGGCTGCCTTTTTAGCGGTTTCAATTGAATCAGCAACAACTATTCCTATCGGCTCACCCATAAACTGAACATCATCAACCGCAAAGAGTGTCTCATCCTGTATTATCCCCCCAACCTGGTTAATTCCCGGGATATCTTTGTGAGTGTAGATTCCTATTACCCCGGGAATATTTATTGCGTCTTTAATAGTAATTGATAGAATATTTCCGTGGGCAATAGTTGAATCGAAAACTTTCGCATAGAGAGTTCCTTCAGGAACAATTATATCGTCGATAAATTGAGATTCGCCCTTAACGTGTTTTTCGATATCGATGTTGCTCTTCATACAAAAGCTTCCATTTTGATTAAATCAGGAAATAGTTCAATAAAATGAGCTTTGAATAATTGTTCGATTAATAATCGTTTGTATTCTGCGCTACCGCGTACATCGCTTATTGGAGAAATCTCAGATTCCAGAACCTGTAATGCATCATCAATGAGTTGTGGTTCTATTTTTTTATCTATTAAAAATTCAGATGTCATTTTAAGGTAAAGCGGAACAGGGGCAACTCCGCCGGCGGAAACATGGGCATTCTTAATGATGGCTTTTTCAGTTTCAAGATAAATTGCTGAATTGGCGCTGGCTATATCCAGATAAGTCCGTTTGGAAACTTTTTCGAAATTGAACAGTCCATTTTTACCCGGTAATTTAAAATCTATTGATTCAACGTACTCTCCGGAGTTTAAATCAAGGATTTTATATCCTTTATAAAAATCCTTTAATAAAACTTTTCTTTTATTCTTTCCGTTGGTTAAAGTTACGCCCGAATTTAAAGCCAGAAAGAATATTGTCATGTCTCCGATTGGAGAAGCATTAACTATATTTCCTCCTATCGTTGCGCTGTTCCTTATAGGAAGGGAAGCGATAAGGTCCATAAATTTATTCATGCGGGGGAAGTAATTGCAAAATAACTCTGAATTTTTTAGCATTTCAAATGTGGTAGTAGCGCCCACAGTACACATTTCCTTATCAGCATTAATAAATGATAAATCCTTTTCGGCCATTAACGTGGTGTCTGATTCAAGTAGTTCATCCGGTATCTGCACAAAAACGTCCGTTCCACCGGAAATAATCTTTTTTATCTCGCGTGTTTTTCCATTTGATTTGTGCAGCACAAATTCTTTGAGGCGCCCGGGTATCTCAGAAAAATATCCGGGAAGGAAATTAATCTTTACGAGTTCACTAATTCTGTCAGCTGAATTATTATTTGTATAAAGTTTATCCCCTATGTTTTTTAGAACATTTTTGATGGAAGTATAACCTGTACACCTGCAAATATTTCCCGCAATTGCATTTTCAGCTGCTTCAAAATTAAAGGTATTATTATTAATGAGATAACCGGTAAGTGAAACCACGAAGCCCGGAGTGCAGAACCCGCACTGCGAGGCGCCTTCATTAATAAATTCCTTCTGAATTGTTGTAAAGGTTTCAGAATTAATCCCTTCAATTGTTACAATGTGTTTTTTATTAATATTTCCGAGTGGCAGCAAGCAGGAGTTAACAGATTTGTATTCTGTTTTATTATTATTAAGTGAGCCAACGAGAACAGTGCAGGCGCCGCAATCGCCCTCTTTACACCCCTCTTTTGTGCCGGTCAGATGTTTTTGTTTCCTGATAAAGTCCAGTAATACCATAGCAGGATTCGACTTTATAGAAACGAATTCATTATTTAATATGAATCTGATTTCTTTTGTCACGGTTTCATCACCGTTAATTATTCTATTAACCACTGTAAAACAATTATTTACAGTAATTGATAAGGAAAGTTATAAAAAAGTTGATGAGTTTCAAGAAGTGTTTGAATAATAATCTGAGAATCACTATTTTAGGGCGGCCGTTCTATGAGACTATTAATCGCAATATTACCGGAGAATAAACTTGAATAAATTAATAATCGCAACCACTAACCAGGGGAAGCTAAGGGAAATAAAAAAGATATTTGCTGATCTGAAAATAGATGTTCTGTCGCTATCAGATTTTCCCGGTTTCCCGGAAATAATTGAAGATGGAAATTCATTCGAAGAAAATGCAGAAATAAAAGCACGGGCGGTATTTGAAAGGACCGGGATTGCGGCCATTGGAGATGATTCCGGTCTGGCTGTTGAACAACTTGACGGTGCGCCGGGAATTTATTCCTCAAGGTATTCGGGTGAAGGCTGCAACATATGAATCTAATAACCTGAAATTACTTAGGGAGCTTGAAAATTTCCCTGAACCTCATCTTAGCAAAATTCGTATGTGCGGCTGTATTTCTTAATGGGAAAGAAAAAATTGTTAGAAAGGGAGAGGTAAAAGGACAGATAATTAAAACTCCACGTGGTACAAATGGCTTTGGTTATGATCCGGTTTTTGTACCTGAAGGATTTAACCGGACTTTAGCTGAAATATCAACTGAAGAAAAGAATAAATTCAGCCACAGGGCAATTGCGTTTGGAGAGATGAAAATAGTACTTGAAAAGAAATGAGATAATCATAAAAATTTATTATAGGAATGTCATTTCGAAGGGTCCTGACTTGTCAGGGCACTGAGAAATCTTTTACCATTAAAAAACAATAAGATTTCTCTCCCGATAAATCGGGATCGAAATGACAATGCCCAAATCATTTCTCTGCAATTACTACCTGTACAATTCCAAATGTTAAGCTGTGCCTCTCAACTTTTTTGAAACCGGATATCTTTAATAATTTGGGTATATCAATTTTTTCATCAAATTCTTCAACTGATTTTGGGAGATATTTATAGGCTTCCTTGTCGCCTGATATAATTCCGCCTATAAGTGGAAGAATCCTTTTAAAATAAAATTTATATAATCCCTTAAATACAAGATTTGAAGGCAGGCGGAATTCTATAATAGTAGCCTTGCCGTTTTTCTTCAGCACTCTATGGAATGAATTAAATCCATGTTGAATGTCATAAAAATTTCTTACTCCGAATGCCACGGTAATATTTGTAACAGATTCATCTTTGATGGGCATATTTTCCGCGACCATCTGTACATTTTTTCCGATTATCCAGTCACTTTTTTTATTAAAGAGTTTCAGCATATTAAATGAAAAATCTGCACCGATTATATTTGCAACACCGAATTTTCTTGCGGCAATCGCTACATCACCTGTTCCGCAAGCAACATCGAGCAGAACTGAACGGGAATTAACTCCCGTTAATTCTAAAGCTTTTTTTCGCCAGTAGTAATCAACACCAAAACTTAAAAGGTGATTTAAAAAATCATAGTCGCCGGCAATTGATTCAAAAATTCGTCTTACCTGTATTTTCTTCTCAGCCATTTTTATCTTTTAGTTTAATATCCTCGTAATGAAATTCCGGTTGACCAATTTTCCTCTGCCACCAGTTAAAAATATATTTCCCGGACCAGACTGAAAACATCATAAACACGAGTCCCCCGGCAAGATCAACTACATAATGATACCACAAATACACGGTTGAAAATATTAAAAGTGTGCCAATAGGAATAAAGAAATATTTTGACCGGCTTTTTAGTTTTACCGAAAGATACATAACCAATAAGGTTATCATTGTATGACCACTCGGGAAAACATCTCTCTGTACAATAGCCGCAGGATTTGGAGTGCCCGGGGAGATAGATTCACCAAGATTTACAAAATCTCTAAGGTAGTGTGTCAGCCATATTCCCGGAAGCTGAACGTTCAAAAGAGAAAAATCGTGTAGTGTGAAACGGGGGCCAACTCCCGGCAAAGCAAAATATCCAAGGTATGATAAGTAAAAGCCATAAATGATAGAAAAAATTGCATATTCAAAAACAATTCTTTCCTTATTCCTGAGCAGGAATAAGCATAACAAAATTGGCAGCAGATAAAAACTTCCATAAATAATTTGAAGTATTTCAGTCAACAGCGGAAAGGCAAATTTTTGTAAAACCTGTGTTGGATTTGCACCAAATATCCAGTAATCGATTTTTATAAAAAGCCAGTCGAAATCGTGCGGACGAAGCGGATGAATCATAAAATAGAGTTCTTTGAAGGTAAGCAGTACAAGGGGTGCAATATACCAGTAGTGAAATATTTTTATGATTGTGCTGTTGTATTTGCTCTCAAGATAGGTGATGATCATCACCATTGAAATTACGCCGCAATTTATAATTAAGAGCTGATCCCAGACAACAATTTTTTCGAAAAAGATGATATTAATGAAACTAAGCAGTATGAAAAATAAAATGATTACAAGATCAAATGCTTTAAATGTTTTTAAAAAGGATTTTAAGTCGTTCATCTGCCAGTTGAATTAATAAAAAAATCAGCCGAAGCTTAATTACTTAGTTTTTTGAGGGCAAATTCTGCAAGTGTAATAAAATCGCCGGGTTCAAGTTGTTCAGCACGTAATGAAAGATCGATCCCGGAGTCAGCAAAATTTATTTCTTTAAATATACCATTACTTAATGAATTTTTTAAGGTTTTTCTTCTATTTCCAAAGCAGGCTTTTACCATACGTATGAAAGTATTATTAACATTCTTAGGTGATTTAAGTTCCCTGAATTTTAGATGGACCACTGCGGAATCTACCTTAGGCCTGGGATAGAAGACCTTTGGTGAGACTTTGAAGCAATAATTTACCTCTGTGAAGTATTGTAATATTACAGCAAGAATCCCGTAATCTTTAGTCCCTTTTTTGCCCTGCATTCTTTTAGCAACCTCATGCTGAACCATTAAAACGGCATCTTTCACTACATCTTTGTGTTCAATCAGGTGAAATATTATAGAAGAAGTGAGATTATAGGGAATATTCCCGGAAACTCGTAGTTTTTTTTCGATTGTCGCATATTTATGCAGATCAATTTTGAGAAAGTCATCTCTGATTAAATTTAATCCCCGGAATTTTTCTTTCAGATCATCGGCTACACGCTTGTCTATTTCCACGGCCGTAATTTCCGGCACTTTCTCAAGTAGTTTTTCTGTCAGTGAGCCCTGGCCAGGTCCTATCTCCATTATGTTGTCGCCGGGCTTTGGATCAATTTCATCCACAATTTTTGTAAGGATATTCTTATCCTGAAGATAATTTTGTCCGAATCTTTTAAGTGGCCTGATTTTGTCCATTTTGTAAATATTATTTAGAAGACATGATCTAATTACTAAAGTAATGAATCTTATCTGTAATTAATTAAGATATTTTAAGAAAACTGGTCTTCAATGTTTTGTAGTTTTTCCGAAAGCCGCGACCATTCAGCAAGTTTATAGTTTAATTTTTCTTTTACACCCTTATACTCAAAAGTAACGTCTTTTGTCTTCTCTGTGTCAGCATATATCTTCTCATCCGCAAGTGTTTTTTCTAATTCCTTTTCCTTGTTTTCCAGTTCGGCTATTTCTTTTTCTAAATTGTCAATATCTGAAATCAAACTTTTTGTTGCTTTATATTTTCTTTGCCTGTTTTCAGCTTCAAGCCTTTTTTGTTCTTTTCTTGAAGCATTTTCAGAATCAGTTTTTTTATTTGCTACTATTTTTTTCTCGCTTTCAGCCTGCTCTTTTCGTTTATCGAGATAGTATTCAATTCCATCATCATAGATTTTCAGCTCGCCCTTCCTGATATCAACAACTTTATTTACTATCAGGTTTAAGAAATCGACATCATGAGAGACTAGTATTAAGGAGCCGGGGAAATCAACAAGTGCCTGTTGCAAAATTTCTTTCGATGAAATATCAAGATGGTTCGTCGGCTCATCAAGTATGATAAAATTTGCTTTTGTAAGTAGAATTTTAGCGAGTGCGACCCTGCTTTTTTCTCCGCCTGAAAGCACACCGACTTTCTTAAAAACGTCATCACCGCTAAATAAAAATGAGCCCAGAAGAGATCTTAGCTGGCCTATCGTTTTGTTTTCTGCAATTCCTTCCACCGATTCGATAATATCTAGCTCCGGAGCGAGATTATCAGCCACATCCTGCGCGTAATATGAGATAATTGTATTGTGTCCCACTATGCGTTCACCGGAATCAAAATTTATTGTGCCTGCGATGATTTTTGAAAGTGTGGATTTACCAGCACCATTCGGCCCGACAAAAGCAATTTTATCTCCGCGGACAACTGTAAATTCCAGCCCGTTAAATAATTTATTTCCTCCAAAGGATTTAGTAATGGATTTTAATTCCATATTTATTTTCCCGCTTGGGGGAGGGGACGGAAATTTTATGTAAATGTCATCTTTGCTGTCAGGAAGTTCTATCAGCTGAACCTTTTCAAGTTGTTTAACTCTGCTCTGCACTTGTTTGGCTTTTGTAGCCTTATACCTGAATCTCTCGATAAACCTTTCTGTCTCTTTTATCTTTTTTTGCTGAAGCTGATACTGGTTTTCAAGTTGTAAATCTCTTTCGTTTTTGAATTTCAGGTAAGCATCATAATCACCGTTAAATATGTTAAATTTTCCTAAAAAGATTTCCAGAGTCCTTTCAGTTACTTCATTAACAAAATGTTTATCGTGCGAAACTATTAGCAAAGCACCTTTATAACCTTTTAAGAAATTGATAAGCCAATCAAGGGAATCAAAATCGAGGTGATTTGTGGGCTCATCAAGCAGAAGAATATCGTTTTGTGAAATTAAAATTTTTGCCAGAGCAATTCTCATTTGCCAGCCGCCCGAAAAATGATTTGTTAATTTTTCAAAATCATTTTCTTCAAACCCCAGGCCGGTTAAGATTTTTTCTATTCTTGCCTCGGCGCTATATGAATCAAGTTCTTCAAGCCTGTGGTGGACTTCTCCTAACTGATGGATCAAATCTTCGTGTATTTCGGGCGACAGATTTTTATCGGAAAGTTTGTCTGTGATTTCTCTTCCTTTATTTTGAAGACTGACTATGTTGGTAAGCGCAGACTTTGCTTCGTCCAGAAGTGTTTTACCTGAATGCGTAACATTATCCTGTGGGAGATAACCAACGGTTATACCTTTTTGTTTTAATATCTTCCCGGATTCCGGTTGTAAATCTCCTTTTATTATTTTCAGCAATGAGGATTTGCCGGTACCGTTTGCGCCTACAAGAGAAATTTTATCACCGGAATTAATTTTGAAATTTAGATCATGGAATAGATATTTCCCATTGAACTGGAGTGAAATTCTTGAAAGATCTATCATTTGAAGCTAAACCGGAGAATGCTAAAGTTATTCATGTAAAACTGCTACTTTTCCTGTGATAACATTGTTGCCTTCCTTATCATAAGCCACAATCAGGTATACACCACTGCCTACAAGTTCTCCTCTGTTATTTCTTCCATCCCAGAAGGCAACATTTCCACCGGGTGAAGACATCTCGCGAACGAGTTTGCCTGAAATCGTGAGAATTTTTATATCGGAATCTTTTACAAGGCCTTTTATTGTTAACTGATTTTGACCGGACGTTAGTTTAAAGGGACTTGGATAAACAGACAAACTTGTAAATTCAGATTGTGGTTTTTCCGCAGAGGTTTTAAATGCTGTTATACCATTATTTGTTCCTGCATAAACAATTCCGCTGTTTACATCAATTGCCAGGCTTACAATCTGATCTGAAAGCAATGCGCTGTTTTTTGTATTATAAGCTGCCAAAAGAGAAGAGCCATCAGAATTTACGAGTAACAAGCCACCGTTGGTTCCTATCCATTTCTGATTTAATCCGTCAACTGCTATGCAATTGACTGACTGCTGGCTAAGTGTAAAAACATTGCTGATTTTTAAATTATTTGTACCGGTTGCAACTGATCTTAAATTAGTAATAACATTTGCGCCTGCGCTTGTGCCAACCCAAAGATCGCCCCGGTTATCAATAACCATTGAGTTAATCAGATTGCTGTTTAACCCGCTAGAAGTAGTAATAAATCCGGAAATGTCGTCATTGGTATTACTTAGAGTGCCATTTTCATTAAAGAAATATATCCCGGCCCGCCTTGAATCCAGGCAGTAAAACCATTTTGTACCGCTTTGATCTATAACCAGGTTAAAATGTTTTTCCAGTGTGTAATTTGCTTCAGCAGGTACTTTAATATGATACCAGCTTTTATCCGCTGAATAGACACTTAATGCACTTCCATCACCCGGCCAGTAATTCATTACCCATAAATTATTTTTTGTATCAACTGCGAAACCTGTAATTACCAGGAATTTAGGATCAGCCGGAATTCCAACTAAGCCGGTTCCTGTAGTATCAAACGATGTAACCTGGTTGTCTGATACTTTTATAAATCCCGATCCCCAGCTGCCAAAGTAAACCGAATTATCGGGGGCGGCGTAAACCCTGTAAAAATCATTTGTCGTTAAAGATGTAATGGTGGACGAACTATAATTTGTCCATTCAGCACCATCAAATTTGTAGTACCCAACGCCACTTCCATCTTTTCCGCTTGCCGACCATAAATTGTTTTTTGAATCAACAACCATAGAAGGGAACTGGTTAGCTGCCGGACCGTTTGGCTTTATATAATTTTCAGCTGCAGATTTTTTTGCTATAAAAATACCTTTCTGGCTGGCCGCAATAGCTCCGAGACTTTGTGAGTATCCCAGTTTTGACAGATTTGCAACGGCTGAGGCATCTAATGTATAAGCCGTACTATTTTTATAAACGTCAATTTCGTTATCAATCAGTATTAAAAGAGAATCTCCTGTAGCAAGAATATCTTTAACATTTCTATTATTGAATTGTGGTAAAAATGAACTCCAGGTTGTTCCATCAAATTGTGCCAGCCCTTTATCAGTAGCGGCAATTATTTTACCATCAAACGAAGTTACACGTAAAGCATTATCTGAAGGTAAGCCGTTGGCTGAAGTATAAACATTCCAGGAATCAGGAGCAGACAAATTTACAGCACCGGCTTTTTGAATTCCTATTCCGAACTGTGTACATACATAAAAAAGATTGTTTTTATACGCGCTGTTAACTTTTATGTTGGATGTCAGGCTTCCGAACCGGAAATAAGTATCGAAGAAAACCAGGTTTTTAGAATCAACAAGTGACACGCCGAAGTCGTGAGAAATAATAATTGTATCGCCTGAAACTTCTTCATCATTTATTTGTTTACTGCTTCTGCCTGAATTAAAAATATCCAGTATTGACTGAGTGGTTTTATTTGAGGGATTATAAACGTTTATTGTACCGTCGGTACTTCCGAACCAGATATTTCCTGAGTTATCTATAGCTACTGAAGAAAGTGAAATACTATTTAATCCGTCAACCTTATTTACAGTAGTAAAAGAACCATTTGCCGTATTATAGAAAAATCCTCCTCCTGTTGTTGCTGCCCAGATGCCGTTTGTTCCAGCTCTTATGCCTGTGATGTTTTTCATATCAGTGTAATTTTTAGAATAGCTGATTTGCTGCGGAAAGGAACTGGCGTAACAGAAAGCTATAAAGAGGAGAACTATAATTCTTCGCATTAAAAATCCTGCTTTTTACATAATAGAATTAAGGTTTAATTTCTATCGCTAAATTATGAAAATTTCCTTTTAAAGGATATAAATTATTCTTGTACTTTTAAGATTTGGATGTGAAAATGCCGGGTTAGTATCAGGACAATTTTCTGAATAAATCAATCATTTCTAATGCAGTAATTGCAGATTCTCTTCCTTTATTTTCTCCTTTTATGTCTGCTCTTTCTACTGCCTGTTCTACTGTGTCCGTAGTAAGCACTCCAAAAATAACAGGTAATTGATATTTAAGAGAGACATTAAGAATACCATTATTTGCTGCGCCCGCTACATATTCAAAATGAGGAGTGCCTCCCCTAATAACGGCGCCGAGACAAATTATAGCATCATATTTTTTGAGTGACGCAAGTTTATCTGCTGTAACAGGAATTTCAAACGCACCGGGTACTTTATAAATATCAATATTTTCCTCGGGGACATTATTTTCTTTTAAACCAGAAAGGGTGCCTTCTAATAATTTCTGTCCGATAAATTCATTGAAAAGGCTCATTACAATTGCAATTTTACAATCCTTTCCGTCGGCTTTTCCTCTGATAATTTCCATTTAACTTAGATTTTTTAAGCTGTTGATTTAATAAGTCTTTTTTTCATTGCTTCGAGGGATGAGTACGAGGTATAAAATCTGCCGAAATTATCATCGTCATTTCTTTGACCACCATGATAATCTGATCCACCTGATTCGAGCAAATAATATTCGCTGACAATGCCTTTATAGAATTTAACTTTCTGTGCCGGGTGAGAAGGATGATAAACTTCTATTCCATCAACACCAGATTCAATGAGATCTTTCAGCACATCTTCCTGCATAAATGCCGGATGCGCTATAAAGGATAATCCTCCGGCGTCTGTAATAATTTTATAAGCGCTTTCGGGTGAAAGATGAACTTTCTTTTCATATGCGGGGCATCCGTTACCAATATATTTATTAAATGCCTCGTAGTATGAAGAAACAAGTCCCTTTGCGTGCATCGCCTTTGCAATATGCGGCCGCCCGATTGCAGAATTTTTTGCTACTTCCATTACATCATCAAATGTCAGGTGAAGTCCGAGGTTATCGAGCTTTTCTAAAATTCTTTCGGCTCTTTTAACTCTTTCTTCTCTAAAAAACTGAAGATATCTTTTAAACTCGGGGTCCTTAATATTTATGAAATACCCCAGTATGTGAACCTCCTTCCCGTTATATTCAGAACTGATTTCAACACCGGGAATAACTTCAACTCCAATCGAATTTCCTGTTTCAATAGCCTCTTCAATTCCATTTATACTGTCGTGATCAGAAATACTGATTGCTTCAAGGCCTGCTTCTTTAGCTTTGTTTACAATTTCAGAAGGGGAGTAGACACCGTCTGAATGATTTGTATGCATATGTAGATCTACTTTCCCGTTCATATCAATTTTTTTTAATGATAAAGTTCTTTGAATTTTTCGAATTCTTTTACTCTTATATTCTGGCCGTCAATTTCAATCAATCCTTTTTTTGCAAAGGAATGAAGCGTACGTGCAATAGTTTCTCTCGATGTGCCTGCCATATCCGCAAGCGATTGATGATCAGGAGGATTTTCGATTTCCAGACATCCGTTCTTGATTTTACCAAGATCATCAACAAGTTCAATTAATACGGCGGCAACCTTTCCTTCCGTAGATTTAAGAGCATTTGCCTTCATTTTCATACTGCAGGACCGAAGTTTTTTCGTCAGTTCACTTAACAGTGAAATAGAAATAGCGGGATTTTTCTTTAAGTGATTAAGGAAGTCATCCCTCTTTATAATAAAAACTTCAGAATCTTCCTGCGCTGTTATGTTAACCGTTGGAGGGAGTCCGTCAAGAATGGAAGTATCTCCCCAGTAATCTGCCTCTTCCACAATATCAAGAGTAACCTCGTTTCCATCCTCACTCATTTTGGTGAGTCTTAATCTTCCTTTTAATACAATTATTAATGCCGAATCGGATTGTTTTTCAAACAGAATTACAGCATCTTTATTGAATTTTTTAGTTTCCCCAAGTTTTTCAATATCAGACAGGACATTAAAATCAAGGCCTGAGAAAATTGGTATCTTAGCTAAAAAGCCGCCATTTTCCGGCATATTTTACGCCTTTTCTAAAAATAAACAAAAAGTAATATACCTTTGAGCCCTCTGAAAGTCAAATAAAGACAAATATGTCCGGTCTTTGTAATTCCACAAAAAACATTGGTCATATTTACCTTGATATGCCTTAAACCCATCAAAAAACATTGCTTTTTTAGCCTTATGTATCTATTTTTAATGTCTTAAAATTTTTAATCAAATTCTGGAGAAGAATGTATTATGGCTATGATGGCCAAGATGAGAAGTTTGGCACCTGCCTTTATTATTACTGTCGGCGTGCTGTTTGTTCTTTTTATGGTAATTTCAGATTCGAGCGTGCTGGAAGCACTGGGAGGCAGGACAAATGATATTGGTTCTGTAAACGGTGACACAATTTCTTACCAGGAATTTTCAAAGATACTCGATCAGCAGAGAGAAAATCAGAAAGCCCAGACCGGGAAGGATGTTGATGAAGATAATATGAAACAATTCCGTGACCAGGTGTGGAATGCCGTTGTAACTCAAAAATTGCTTGAACAACAAATTGAAAAATACGGTATTACTGTTTCTGACCAGGAAATAAAAGACATCATCTTAAGCGATAATCCTCCGGATTTCCTTAAAAAAAGTTTCATTGATTCTACGGGCCAGTTTAATGCCGAGCTTTACAAGCGGGCACTTTTTGACACGAGAAACAGCCAGGCATTAATACAGGCTGAAGAAGTCGTCAGGCAAAACAGGCTGAACGAAAAACTCCAGAGTATGCTGCTGGCATCAATTACTGTTAATGATGCCGAGATTAAGAGAAGTTTTATAGATGAAAACACTGATATAAAAGCAAAGTATGCCGAAACAGCTTTTGCAATGTTTCCTGATTCAATGTTTACAGTGACCGATGAGGAAATGCAAAATTATTACAATGATAATCTTGATAAATTTAAAGTAGACGCTCAAAGAAAATTAAAATATGTGTTCTTCCCTACAACAGCTTCGGCTCTCGATTCACAGGGAGTAAAAAATAATCTTGAAAGCGTAGCTGATCACTTTAAGCGAGATACAGCAAGTTTCAAATCATATATAAATATCTATTCTTCCGAACCTTATTCAAAAGATACACTCGAGCTGAATGAATTCCCTGCAAGTGCAAGGGATCTGATTGCTAATTCTTCTCCGGGACAACTGGTAGGTCCGGCAGCTGGTCCGAAAGGCTACGTATTATACCGTGTGATTGCTAAACTAAGATCTTCAAAGACATTTTATAAAGCATCTCACATTTTGATAAATAAAGAAAGTACTGATGCAAAGAACAAAGAAGAAGCAGATAAAATATATAATGAATTAAAACAGGGCGCCGATTTCGCAAAATTGGCTAAAGAAAAATCAGCCGATCCTTCTAGCGCTGTAAGGGGCGGAGATATTGGCTGGATTGGTAAAGGCGAAACTGTACCTGAATTTGAAAAAGCAGTTTTTAATGGACCTATGGGAGTCGTTCAAAGGCCTGTTAAATCCGGATTTGGTTACCATATTATTAAAGTTACAGGAAAGAACAGTTATAAATATGTTGTTGAAAAAATAGTTACTCCTGTAAATGCTTCTGCCACTACAAAAGACGACAGAAAAAATGCCGCAAGTGATTTTGCTTACCTTGCTCAGAAGAATGATTTTACAAAAGAAGCCGAAATTGCACATTATAAAATCAATGAAACAACGCCCTTCAAAAAGGATGCATTTTTCATCCCGGGTATTGGCGTTAATAAAAGAATTATAGAATTTGCTTTTAATAATGACGTTAATACGATAAGCGATGTTTTCTCTGCTCAGAATGGTTATGTGGTTGTAATGGTATCGGATGTAATTAATCCAAGGGTTAAAACTTTTAATGAAGTAAAAGCACAAATTAAACCCGCTATATTAAAAGAGAAGAAAGAACAAAAAGCCAAAGACTTGGCAGAGAATATAAAGGCACAGATTGGCAATGATATTAATAAGGTAAGTACATTGTTCCCCAATGTTAAATTTGATACAACAGGCTCATTTAAGGCAGGCGGAGTGGTACCCGGCATCGGTAAAGATTATGCTTTTATAGAAACCGGGCTGAACGAGGCACTCAATAAAGTCTCCGCACCGGTAAAAGGAATAGGCGGGTATTATCTTATTGATGTTACTTACAGAACACCATTTGATTCGTCAAAATTTTCAATACAAAAAAACAGTATCCGCGATAAAATTTTGCAGCAGAAGAAAAGTACTTTCTTTAATGAATGGCTGGCAAAGCTTAAAAAAGATGCTGATATTGTAGATAACAGGTATGTATTTTATGGACAGTAAATAAGACAGGCATTTTATTTAGAACCCCGTTCTGTTCTGGAACGGGGTTTCTTATTTTAAAGCACTTTCATAAAAAAGACCGTGTTGTCCTTCCATAGAAATGCTTTTGGTAAAAGGACTCATTTGGAAAGTTAACGGTCAGGAGAAGCCCGATTTACGTCATTTTAAGCTTTCTGTACTAAACGGGTTTATGGAAATATTAAGTAAACTTAGGTGTTTCAATTTTTAGAAATAAATAGTAAACTTAAACAGTTATTTATATTTGAGTATAAATTATGAAAGAAAAGTTTACAATTTTTGCTCTGCTTTTTATCCTTTTGGCTGCTGCCAGGGCAAATGCTCAGTATAATAACAGGAACTTTAGCGTAAGCCTGAACGGAGTTTATACCACTACCGCGCAGATATTTTTATACCCCAATTCTTCTGATGCTGTACTTAGAAATAACTCAATTGAAATTACCCACCTGCTAAATCCAAGTTTTGATATTCGCTACCGGATGACTGATGATTTAATAATTGGCCTCAGCACCGAGTATATGAAAAAAACTACCACCGATAGAATCACGGCATTTTCTAACAACAGTACTGTCTCAATTCCTGTAAATGATGGATTTGAGCTGATACCGGTTGAATTAACAGTTTACTATCTACTTCCGTTTTCAACTGAGAATTTCAAATTCCTGATGGGAGGCGGGGGAGCTTATTATTACGGAAGCCAGATCAGGAAAATAAGTGATGTGGAGGGTGTAACTACAGGCAGAGACTTTGCGTACGGCATTCATGTTGTTGCCTCGATGGATTATCTGCCGTTGCCATTTTTATCGGTCAGGCTGGAAATGAAATTCAGAGATCCGCAGTTTAATCTTTCTAATACCTACACTAAAAATCCGTTTAATTACAACGGCCAGACCATAACATTACCTCAAAATAAATTCGATACCAGGATTAATGTTGACGGAATTTCATTTATTCTTGGTACGGTTTTCCACTTCCAGTTATAGCTCTCTGTAAATACCTGCCCGCTGATTTCTTTGAAAATAATTGATAACTTGTATGTGTTAAATAAACTATTAATTTTATCCTATCCATTATGAAAGCTAAAATCATTTACCTGGCTGGGTTTATGGGTTCCGGCAAGAGTACAATCGGGCCAATTGTGGCAAATTCTCTAGGCTGGGATTTTGCAGACCTTGATAAGGTAATTGAAAATAAACTGAATAAAAAGATAGGAAGTATTTTCGCTGAAAAGGGAGAGAGGGAATTCAGAATACTGGAAAGAGAAATATTAAAGGAAATATCTTTGTCTGAAAATATGATAATTTCCTTGGGCGGGGGTACAATTGTCGATCAAAAAAATATTGATTTTATGAAGTCTAAGGGAAAAATCATTTTTCTGGAAGCTTCACCGGAATCCTTTTATAGAAGACTCAGATTTAAGAACGACAGGCCTGTAATAAAGAATGAAAATGATGAAACTCTGCCTCAGGAAGAGCTAAAAGACCGGATTACTAATCTGCTGAATTACAGGGGTAAATTTTATAACCAGGCGGATTTAAAAATACAGACTGATGGAGTGTCGATAGGGAAAACAGTGGACAGACTTGTGAAAATAATAACAAGGGATTTATAAAAAGGGAAGTTTAATTATTGAAAAAGCTATTAGTAAAAACTGACTTTTCTACATATCCTGTAATAATCGGCACCGGTATATTTGATAATCTGAATAAGATTATTAGTAAAGAGAATTTATACAAAAATGTTTTTGCTATAGTGGACGGGAATGTACTCAGGTTATATAAAAAGAAAATAGAAGCTGTAAAAAATTATTCTGATAAATTTAGTATTTATTCCCTTAAACCCGGCGAGTCTTCAAAATCATACAAAATAATAAACGATATTTATTCCCATTTATTGAATGATAATTTCGGACGTGATACCCTTATTATTGCAATTGGCGGGGGAGTAACAGGCGATATTGCTGGTTTTGCTGCCTCAACTTTTATGAGAGGTGTTCAACTAATTCATATACCCACAACGCTAATCGCGGAAGTTGACAGTGCTATAGGCGGGAAAACAGGGTTTAACTTTAGTGATAAAAAGAACATCATTGGTACTTTTTATCAGCCTCAAATGGTAATAGCAGATATTGATTTCCTGAATACTTTGCCCAAAAAGGAATTTACTTCAGGGTTTGGGGAAATTATTAAATATGCATTCTTGGTTGATCTGGATTACTATAAAACTGTCTTAAAGATTTTGCCTGAATATCAGAACCATAAAATGGCAGCATTTGAAAAATTGATTTTGAAGTCAGTAAACTTTAAAACTTCTGTAGTAGCCGCAGATGAAAAAGAAAGTGGAATCCGGAAAATCCTGAATTTCGGACACACGTTTGCACACGCTTTTGAAAGCGAATTTAATTTCAAAATAAAGCACGGCGAAGCTGTAATAATGGGAATTATTTCTGCTCTGTATTTATCATATCGTGTTGGGTTATTTAATAAGCAAAGGCTGGACAATTTTTTGGAAATTTTCTACTCCATAAAATTACCTGCGAATCTAAAAAAATGTAACGCTGCAGAACTTTACAAAATAATGGCGCACGATAAAAAGAACAGGGGAGGCAAAATTAAGTTTGTACTTTTGCAGGATATAGGTAAAATAGTAACCGATGTGGAAGCCGGCAAATCAGAAGTTCAGTGGGCAATTAATTCAGCACAAAAATTTATCACTTAAATATCTTTCTGTTAATGAAAAAAATCCTATTATTAATTTATGTTTTGCCGGGCTTGCTTTATTGCCAGCCAAAGGAGGAAGTCCGTGCTGTTTGGGTTACAACTGCGTATAATCTCGACTGGCCAAAAACATACGGGGAAGAGAGTCAAAAACTGGAAATTATAAATCTTTTTGATGAATTAAAGAATGCTAATTTTAACACGGTGTTTTTCCAGGTCAGGGCAAGAGGAGATTTAATATATCCATCCAAAATAGAACCATGGTCAAAATCAATTCTTAGTAAATTAAAAAGCAAACCGGTTTACGATCCGCTTAAATTTATTATTGCTGAAGCTCATAAACGTGGACTTGAAATTCATGCCTGGTGGAATGTTTTTAAGGTTTATGGGAAAGGAGCGCCCGATAAATCAGACTCAGAGCAAGTAATTAATAAACATCCGGAATTTTGTAAAAGATACGATGACCAATGGTGGATTGATCCGGGAATACCTTCCGCAAGAAAATACCTGCTTTCCGTTGCTGCAGAAATGCTTCATAATTATGATCTGGACGGAGTTCATCTGGATTATATCAGGTATCCAAATCCGGATTTTGATGATAAAGAAACATACAGGCAATATGGAAATGGAATCAATAAAAACGACTGGCGAAGAAACAATGTTACAGATTTTGTCGAATCATTATACGATTCCATCCAGAGCATCAATCCAGAAATAAAATTGGGCTGTGCACCGCTTGGCATTTATAAAAATTCTGAAAATTGTTATTCAGGCTGGGAAGCTTTTGCAGATACCTACCAGGATCCGGTAAGATGGATCAAAGATAAAAAACTTGATTATGTCTCTCCACAGACGTACTGGAAGATTAATTCCCTACCAAATTTCAGCCGTTCTTTAAGAAGCTGGGAAAGTCTTATTAGTGAAAGGCAAATTATTCCCGGTGTAGCCGCCTTCAAAACTGAAAACGGTAAAAACTGGCCGCTGAAGGAATTGTCAGCGCAAATCGATTCAAGCCGGGCAATCGATGTAGAGGGGCAGGCTTTCTTTCGTGCAGAAAATCTTTTGGAAAATAATAGTAATATTCTTTCTTACCTGAAAAGAAATTCCTACAAATATCCTGCAGGCATTCCTCCAATGCCGTGGAAAGACCATATAAAACCACTTCCGCCAATCGGACTAACCTCATATCATGATTCAGAATCTAAATACACGCTTTTCTGGAGAGCACCTACAAATTCAATTGATGGCGATACCGCATCGTACTATAACATTTACATCGGTAAAACTTTTCCGTTAGATTTAGATGATCCCGGGAATTTTTATTATTTACGTTTGCCGGCGGGCTCAAATAATTTTTGTATTAATTTAAGTTCTTACGCAGAGGGTAAATGTTTTATTTGTATTACTTCTCTGGACAGGGGAAATAACGAAAGCATACCATCTAATGTTATTCCTATAATATTACAGAAATCTGTTAATGTTGTAAAAAAATAAGGGGTAATAAATTTTCAGGGAGGATAAACTGTCGGATTTAGAGGGCTCAAAATCCGACAGTTTGAAGTGTGCCAAATGAGGGATGTTTTGCTTAAAACTATTTTCTGAAAAAGGAGATTCAATTGTTGTGCCGTTCCATTTACTTTGATTTTTTCAAAATATCAAACAATAAATATTGACTTGCCTGGCTTATTCGGTAATAATTACCCAATCAAAAAAATACTACCTGTAAAATATGCAAAATTTTAAGTGCTTGATTTATTGTAAAGGTAAGCTGCCGGATTCTAAAATCTCAAAATCCGACAGTTTAAATTGTGTGCTAAAATATGTGAGGGAGTTTCGCTTAAAACTATTTTCTAATTAGTAAAACACAATATTTATGCCACCTCAAATATTGTGTCTTTGTCCAATTTTCTAAAGATATGGTCGTCTCAGTAAAATACACAGGCAATAATTATGTTTATTCTGATACAGAGAGATTTGAAATTATGATGGTTTATTAAGCAGGATCTTAAATGTTGTACCTTCCCCCGGAATTGAACTTTTAACGAAAATTTTTCCCCCGTGGTAACTTTCGATAATTCGCTTGGAGAGGCTCAGGCCAAGTCCCCAGCCACGTCTTTTGGTAGAATAACCGGGCCTGAAGACATCTTTTCTTCTTTTTAAGTCGATGCCTTTGCCATTATCAGAAACTTCAATTTCCACGTTACTTCGTGATTCAGCAACGTTAATTGAAATTCTACCTTTTTTTGAATGATCAATTGCATCAAGCGCATTTTTTATAAGATTTTCTATTACCCAGTCGAATAATTCAGAGTTTAGTTCGGCATAAACTTCCTGGTTTCCTGAAATACTAAGTTCAACATTTTTCCCTGATTGTGGCAGTCTTCTTTCAAAATATTCGACGATGGTGGAGATTTCCTCATAGACGATTTTCTTTTTTATCTCGGGTTTAGCACCAATTTTTGAAAATCTGTAGGTAATCTTGTTCAATTTTTCAACGTCGCTGTCAATTTCATCTGTAATATCCAGAACTTTATCGGGATCTCTGTAATTTAATTTTAGCATTTCAAGCCAGCCCATAAGACTGGAGATTGGTGTACCGAACTGGTGTGCAGTTTCCTTTGCCATTCCTACCCATATACTGCGCTGCTCTGTACCCTTAATATTGCTAAAACTGATGTAGCCCAGTATTATAAAAAGGGCTGCAATTATTATTTGCAGGTAGGGATAAAATTTTAACTGGTTAATAAGTGCTGAATCTCCGTAATGAATTTTTGTAAGCACCAGTGTGTCTGCATAAGTTACTATAATCGGCGGGTGTATGTTATCCATTTCTTTAACTTTTTCGTTTAAGAATGATCTTAATTCTTCTTTTGAAAGGGTCGTATCATACTTAATATTCCTGATGTCCTCTCGTCCAAACGTGATTTGATTATTTGCATCAGTTAAAATTAATGGAAAGTCGATAGGCTTAATAATATTATCGAAAAGAAAAGTGATATCCGAATCCTGCGTAAGAGTGTTAGCAAGATACTCAACACCCTTTGCATAAAGTTGTACAATTACTCTTTCTTTATTCTGAAGTTTGGTGACAAGATTTTGGGTATAGTAAAGTGTGCCGCCCGCAATAACTAGAGCGAGAATTAGCAGAAAAACCTTTAGTCTTAATGATGAAGTTGAACCTGTGGACATTTTTTGTGGAATATCCCTGGTGATTAATATTTTAAAACTGATTAATTTATGTTGCTGAGAAACTAATCAGGAGGCAACGTAAAAAGTTTGTTTTCGTTTTGGCCCTACTGAAATTATTTCAACTTTAATATTCGCTTCTTTAGCAATGAAATCGAGATAATCCCTGGTTTTTTGAGGTAGATCTTTGTAAGCCAAACAAGTTGAAATATCAGTTTTCCATCCCGGCAATGTTTTGTAAACTGGCTCTACTGCCGAAAGTCTGTCAACATCTGTTGGAAATGATTTAAGGATTTTCCCGTTAAGTTTATATCCAACACAAACTTTAATTTCATCAAAATCACTAAGCACATCAAGTTTTGTAATTGCTACTGAATCAATTCCGTTTATCATCTGTGAATATTTAACGAGTGCTGCATCAAACCAACCACATCTTCTTGGTCTTCCGGTTGTAGCTCCAAATTCAGCACCTACTTTTCTCAGCTTTTCACCATCATCATCGGACAATTCACTGGGGAAAGGGCCGTTTCCTACTCTTGTAGTATATGCTTTTACAATTCCAATAACACTATCAATTTTTGTAGGTGGTATTCCTGTGCCGGTACAGGCTCCACCGGATGTAGGGCTGGAAGATGTAACATATGGATAAGTACCATGGTCAACATCCAGCAGCGCACCCTGTGCGCCTTCCAGCAATATGGATTTACCTTTTGAAATTGCTTCATTTAAAAAAGCCGGAACGTCTTTGATGTACTTGTCTATTGCTTTATCAAATTCGAGGTATTGTTCAATAATTTCTTCTACATCCAGGCCTTTGCTATCATAAACTTTTTCAAGCAGCCTGTTTTTTTCTGCAAGGTTTTCCCTGATCTTTTGTTCGAGTATTTTTTTGTTTAGGAGATCAACTATCTTAATTCCTTTTCTTGCGTACTTATCAATATAACAAGGGCCAATACCTCTGCCTGTTGTACCGATTTTCTGGCTCCCTTTTTCATTTATTGAATCAAGCAGTTTATGGTAAGGCATTATCAGGTGAGCATTATGGCTAATGAATAATCTTCCGTCAACTTTTACTCCGTTTTTTTCGAGAAGGCTTATCTCTTCCAGAAGTGCTGTCGGATCAATTACAACCCCGTTGCCAATAACACAAATTACATCTTTACGAAGAATGCCTGATGGAATTAAGTGAAGGATATATTGTTTCTCACCAATGGCTACAGTGTGTCCTGCATTTGCGCCCCCTTGGTATCTTGTAACAATATCAAAATTTTCGCTGAGGATGTCGACAATTTTTCCTTTGCCCTCATCTCCCCACTGACTGCCGACCAGAACTGTTACGCTCATTTATATTCCCTGAATTGTCTTGTTAAGCAAAATAAAAACTCCGAATTACAGGAATCCGGAGTTTTTGTATTAATCAAAACTCTAATAAAAAATTATTTTTGAAAAGTTTTTAATGCTTCGTCAACTGAATCGAATGATTCAAAAATTGTTATCAATTTTGTTATTATCAATAAACTTTGAATTTTTTCGGTAGTACCGGCAAGTTTTAAACTTCCGCCAGCCTTTTTCATTGTTGTAAGTCCGCTTATTAACATACCTAAGCCGGAGCTATTCATAAATTTAACAGCAGATAAATCAAGAATAATATTTTTCTTATCCCCTTCAATATATTTATGAAGCATATCATTGAATTCTTTTGTTTCTTCACCGCCCATCACATTTCCCTTTAATTCCATTATGACGGCTTCGTACTTTTCGGTAGTTTTTACTTTCATGAATATCTCCTGATTTTTGTTTGTTAATTTAATCGAATGCACATATTCATGCAACTAAAAGAACCTAAATAATTGCTGAAAAAATGATCTTTTTGAGTATATAGAGATATTGGTTATTTTAAACGGAACAATAAAATAAACCCTGCGTCTAAAGAGGTGAATATCAGAAAAAATAAAACAATATTGGAGTATTCTGAAGTTACTGGTACGGATGATGATTTTTCACTTATCAAACGATTTAACGAAGGTGATGAATCTGTTTTTCACGGACTTGTGCAAAAACACAAGGAAAAGGTGAGGAATATCATTTACCTTACTTTGGGAAATATTAATGCTGTAGATGATCTGGCACAGGAAGTTTTTTTAGCGGTTTACAAGAATTTAGCACATTTCAGGTTTGAGTGTCGGTTTACTACTTGGCTTTACAGAATTACGGTGAATAAATGTAAAGATCACCGTAGAAAAATGAAAATCCGAAATGTTTTTATTCCTCTTAAGGAAACTGAAGAGGATTTAAGATATTCACCGGATGTAGAAAGCGGAGAAGTTCAGGAAATTGTTAAAAAAGCTATTTCTAAATTGCCCGAAAAATTAAGAACTCCGCTATTATTAAAAGATATTGAAGGATTCAGTTATCAGGAAATTGCAGAATTGGTAGAATGTGAAATAGGGACGGTAAAATCCAGAATATTTAGAGCGCGGGAAAATTTAAGAGAATTGCTGAAGCCTTTTGAAAAGGAGCTGATGGTATGAAAAAGATAACGCAAAAAGAATTGGAATTAATATCGGCTTATCTTGATGGTGAGTTGTCTGAAAATGAAATTGAAGAAATTGAAAACAGGATTAACGAATCAGCTGAATTTAAATCTGAATATGAAAAACTTAAAAGAATTAAAGACTTAACTTCTTCAGCTTACAGCAGAATTCCGCAATCCGAATATTTTGAAACACGGGTAATGCAGAAAATTAATTCCGGCAACAACACCAAATCAAAAGTCAGGAAATGGATACCTATTGTGGGTATTACAGCATTAACACTGGCATTAATGTTAATCCTTAAATTTAATCCCGGAATTCTTGACCAACTTGTTGAACAACAAAAAACAACACTTGCAGGTTTTTATAAACAAAATCTTCAGCCATTACTTTTTGCAGCAAATCTGACTAACGAAGATATTTTCAACTTTGCATTTAATAAGCAGCTTCCGCTCGATAAATCTCGTAACCAGTTTATTCATCTTGGCACAGATAGCACAGGCCGTGAATATTTTGAAATTAAAGAGATACCAGAAACAAAACCTGAAAATAACCTCCAGCGATTTGTTACTGCAATGGATCTTAATGAAAGGCAAAAGAACCAGGTCGATTCGATTATTAATTCCTACGCCAGCGAACTACAATCGCAAATTCTTGTTAATGAAAACAGTACTGTTGCTATAAATCCGAACCTTTGGAATTATAACAAAGCGCTGGTTGCTGATTTGCTGGCCTTTGCGGAAAAAAGCAACCAAAAACAGTATGTAAAATTAGTACCTCTTAATTACAGAGATATCAACCAGCTAAAAGTTGTTAACGCAGTAAACGAGATTAAAAGCAACAGAAATGATGATTATATATTTATAACTCCTGATACGGTCTTTTCAGATAAATATTATTTCAATAAAGATCAGTTTAAAAAAGACATGCAAAATATGCGGAAGGATCTTGAGAAGGCAAAAAAGGACGTGAAAAATTTGCAGTTTAACTTTGATTTTAATGCAGATTCAAATAAGTATAAATATAAATCAAAATTTGATACTGCATGGGCAAAAAATTTCCAGATATTGATTGATTCAAATATTTGCAGGGTAAATGTTCCCCGGGTAGTTTTACCGCCGGATATGCCCAAATTAGACAGCATTTTTTCAAATATGCACCTTGAAAAATTATCTGAAATGATGAAAAATTTTTCATTCGAAATGCCTAAAGATTTTCCGACAAAAGGCGGCGATTTTAAATTTAAATTCGGTACCGGGGATTCAGTTCATTCTTTTAAAGTAAATGTTCCCCCTATTAATGTAGACTCAATTGTCAGAGAGAGTTTGAAATCTCTGGATTCACTTGATTTTAAAATGCCAAAAAATTTCTATTTCAATTATGATTCTCTGAAGTCGAAAAACTATTATAGAAGGCACATTGATAAACAACAAATGAAGGAAATACAGGATGAAATTCAAAAGGAAATGGAAAAAATGCGGAAGGAATTAAAGAAAAATAAAATAGATAAGCCTTCCTTGGAAGAAAAAAAAGACACCGTAAAGACCTGAAATTGAGTAATATGGCCTGAAACCCCAATATGCCCTAAACCGCCTATTTTGCTGCTATCCTTGTAATTATCCGTCTATATAACTTTCCTTTACTAAGTTGCGGCCATCCCATATTTTATATTAGTGAAAAATGCTCAAAAAGTGTTATTTTGTGCATTAGTGATGAAAAATATTCGCACTAATAAACTATTTTTTTGAGGATTTAGTTTAATAACAATATATGGAAATAAATTTTAGAGATATTTTCAGGAATATAAAACTTCAGACGTTCATTGGCGCGGCTATAATTTTACTTATTTATAAGTTGTTATTGCCGTCCAACAGTTCCTTTGTTTTCAGGTTTGTCGGTGATATACTTGTTCTGATAACGGCAGCCACGCTGGTAATATACTTTATTGAACAGCTAAATTCAAAAACTATAAACCCGCTTTCACTAGTGATGAATGTGGGAATTTTGAATGTAATTTTATTCTGCCTGATTAGTTTTTCAGGCTCTATTTTTGAACTGTTCTTTGAAAACGTGACTGAGAAAGCCCAAAATCCGGGATTTGTTCTTTCGATTGCAGGGTTTATTTATGCTTTCCTGATATTTGGGAGTATTGCATATATTTTTCTGGCGTTTAAGGAATTATACTTTCTGAAAGCAAAAGAGAAATGTAAGTACATATTTCAACACGATGATTGTATTTATAATTCTTGCATCAGTTTCTTATTCATTAAAAGAATTTCCGGAACTTTCTTTTATAAAAAATACATTTCTTATTGTAGCAATTCTTCTGATTATAATAAATTCCCTGAAGATTTCCTGGATTGCGTTTCTTGTTAAAAAAGGAAAAGATATCTCTGCTGATTTTATCAGTGGTAATTTCAATCCTTTTTGTTGTAAACCTGGTAAACAATACAGACGCGAATTTTCACGGCAAAATTTTATATAATTTTTCTCCGGCTTTAGCACAGTTAAGCAATGTAATAATGATTTACGGAGCTATTTATTTTAGTATCTTATTCTTCACTACATTATTTCATTTACCAACCGCCGAAGCATTTGACAGGAAAGCACAGGAAGTATCTTCGCTTCAGTATTTCAGCAAATTGATTACACAGGTTCTGGATTTTAATGATCTTGGGGAAACTGTTACTGATATTACAACCAAGGTTTGTAATGCGGATGCTGCGTGGATAATTCTAAAAGACAGCTCGGATATGAAATCGATTGCAAATAAAAATATTGGTTATCTGGATGCGAATAAAATAAATGAATATATCTTTAGCAATGATAAATATGAGGATAAAGAAGGAGCTTTTATAATCAGGCTCAATAAATTCAGCGATGAAAAACTGAGTGAAAAATATTCAAGTCTTGCAATTGCTTCTCTAAAGATGCGGAATGATATTAAAGGATTTCTCGTTGCAGCCAAGAAAGGTGAATTTATTTTTGATGATGAAGATAAAAACGCTCTTGAAACCTTTTCTGATTATGCTTCTGTGGCAATAGAAAATTCGAGATTACTTGAAGAATCAATTGAAAAAGAAAGGATGGAAAAAGAACTTGATGTAGCCCGTGAGATTCAACAGAAAATTCTTCCGGCTAAAAATCCTGAATTTGATAACCTGAGCATTTCCACGGTATTTATTCCTGCGTTTGAAGTTGGTGGTGACTATTATGACTTCTTTGAACTCGGTAATGATAAACTGGGATTTATTATCGCCGATGTTTCTGGCAAGGGAATATCTGCTGCATTTGTAATGGCGGAAATAAAAGGAATTTTTGAATCGCTTACTCAAACCATTGATACTCCAAAGGAAGTTTTGGTTAAAGCTAATCAAATATTAAAGAGAACTCTTGAAAGAAAAACCTTTATCAGCGCAGCTTTTGGATTACTGGATACTAAAACAGAGGAGATGACTATTGCCAGGGCCGGGCATTGCCCGATTATCTTATTAAGAGATAATGAAGTTGTGGACATAAGACCGGCCGGCATTGGACTCGGACTTCATTTTGGGGAGATATTTGAAAAGAGTATTGAAGAAATAAAAATAAAATTGAAAGCGGATGATACAATAGTTCTTTATACTGATGGAATAACGGAAGCAAAGAATGCTGCAAATGGAAGATTTTGGTGACGGGCATTTTGAAAAGGCATTGCTGGAAAGTAATGACCAGGATGCAAATGGAATTGCAAATAAAGTAATGCGGGAGATAACTGAATTTACAAAAGACAATTCTCAGCACGATGATATAACATTGGTTATATTAAAATGGAAACAAAAAAAATAAATTTTATGGAGAACCAGAATGGCAGAATTCAATACCTCGGTCGAACACCAGGATGAAATAAGTATTGTTAACCTGAAGGGATTTCTCGATGCTCATACGGCATCTGTTCTTGAAAATACTTTTTCAGAATTGATCGAAAAGAGTGAATACAAAATTGTTGTGAACTTTAGTGAGCTTTCATACATAAGCAGTGCCGGGCTTGGCGTATTTATGGCTTTTATAGAAAAAGTCAGAGAAAACGGTGGTGATATTAAATTGTCTGCGATGTCGGAAAAAGTTTTCAATATTTTTGATTTGCTTGGATTCCCGCTTCTTTATCAAATATTTCCAAATGAAGATGAAGCAATCAAGAAATTCAATGAAAAATAATTGAATAATGGACACAAAAAGTAGACATATCAAAAAGAAGCTGGCTGTAAGCAGTAAAACTGAAAAACTTTCCGAGATAAGGAATTTTGTTTCTGACATTGCAGAAAAAGCCGGATTAAAGCGACAGGAAATCGACGATATCATTCTGGCTGTCGACGAAGCCTGCACTAATATTATTAAGCATGCCTATAAATCTTTTCCGGAGGGTGAAATATTAATAGAAATTGAATATAATTCTAAAACATTTACAGTTAAACTCATTGATTATGGTACTTCATTTGAACCAGATTTAATCCCTGATCCTGACCTTCAAAAATATTACAGACAGAGAAGAGTTGGGGGTCTTGGTTTATACCTGATGAGAACTCTGATGGACGATGTCCAGTATATTTCCGTACCCGGTAAATATAACCAGATACTACTTTCCAAAAATTTAACCGATTAAATAAAATGGCCGATTCAGATAATCTGAAATTGAGAAGAAATTTAACTGCTCTGGTTGAGTTCAGCCGGATAATAAACTCCAGCCTGGATCTTGATTTTATACTAAATAATATCCTATTAACCTGTATGGGGAAATTCCTTGCCACTAAAGGAATTGTCGCAATCAATAATAATGGAAAACTTGATATAAAAGTATCGAAAGGAATTTCAAAAGAAAGCATTGCACAATTTCCGGTGATCGAAACCGGTGATTCTATGGATACTAATAATACATTTATTAAATTTATGCTTGATTCAAATCTACAAACCTTTGAAAGAATAAAATCATCTGATGAATGTCTCGGAATTATTTGTCTTGGTGAAAAACTAAACAAAACTCCTTACACAAATGATGACAAAGAGTTTCTGAAAACAATTCTGAATATATCCGCGACTGCAGTAAAAAACTCACAAATAATCGGCGAAATAAAAAAAGTAAACAGGGAACTCGATTCCAGGATTAACAGGTTAAATTCACTCTTTGAATTGAGCAAAGAATTTGGTCTCTTTTCTGAATCTACAAAAGTGGCAAAGCTTTTAGTTTACTCTGTAATCGGACAATTTCTTGTTTCTAAATTTGCAGTAGTTTCATTTGATGGTGAAGCTATTAAAATACTGGAATCTAAATTTCCCCAGGATCTACTTATAGCTTTGATTCGGAAATATGGAAGCTCAAAATTGGAAACATCGATTAAAAAAGAGACAATAGAAAAAAAATATCCGGAATATGAAAAATTAGGGATAGACCTTATCGTCCCGATGCAGATGCAGGGTAAAACAAAAGGCCTGATATTTTTAAGCAAAAGGATTAACAATCTTGATTACTCTGAAAGTGACATAGAATTTATTTATTCCGTTGGAAGTCTTGCAATTATTTCCCTTGAAAATAAAAGATTATTTAAAGAGGAACTTGAAAAACAAAAAATGGAAGAAGAACTGGAACTTGCTAAGGACATTCAAAGAAATCTACTCCCCGGCTACTTTCCCGAAATTTCAGAATTTTGATATAGCCGCAGTAAATGTTTCGTCAAAACAAGTTGGTGGTGATTATTATGATGTTATTAACCTGGATGAAAATAGATATGCGGTAGCTATCGCAGACGTATCTGGTAAAGGAGTTCCGGCCGCTCTTTTAATGGCAAATATTCAAGCATTCTTAAAAACCATTTGCCGGCAGCAAATTGGGATTTCAGAAGCCACCGGCCTTATTAATGATTTACTTTGTGAAAATATTACTGATGGGAAATTTATTACTTTTTTCTGGACTATTGTTGATGATAAAAATAAAATTATCAAATATGTAAATGCAGGACACAATCCACCATTGCTGATACGCGATGGCAAAATTAAAAAACTTGAACTTGGAGGTATGATACTGGGAGTAATGAAAACCGATTATGCCTATAAATCGGAAGAGATTAAATTACAACCTGGTGATGCTCTGATTATGTTTACGGACGGAATCACTGAAGCGATGGATAAAGCACGAAATGAATATTCTGATGAACGGTTGGAACAATTGGCAGTATCTTTATATAAAAAGTCTGCAGAGGAAATTTTAGATGCCATTCGCGATGATGTTCAATCTTTTACAAAAGGGGCTACACAGTCCGATGATATAACCTTACTCGTACTTAAAGCCAGGTAATTCCGGCTTTTATTTAAGCTGGTTTGATAGTATTATTAGCCATATAAAATCAACTTTTCTGAATAAATTTAAAAGATAATCTTAATAAAATTACCTTGATTCAATGGCAAAATTCAAAGAAATATATTTAAAAGCCAAACCCAAAGCGATTATCGTCTTTTCGTTGCTGATGATTGTTCTGGCCATAATGAATATATATACAACCCTTGAAGTGCGGGTAACTTCCAATGATGAATGTCTATGGGTAACTGAGAAGAAAGGAAAACCAGATAGTACTGTAATTCATTTTTCCCTTGTTAAGGAAGGGGGAGTAGCCTGGAATGCTGGTATTCGTAATGGTGATTTCCTTTTAAAAATTAACGATAACCTAATCAAAAATGCTAACCAGGCGCAGACGATACTCGATAGTGTAAACTATGGTGAATTTGCTGATTATGTTGTAAGAAAAAAAGACGGGACAATATTAAGAACTAAAGTCTTTGTAAAAAAATTAATACAATTCCAGTTACTTGCCCTTGGCATTCTTGGATTAATCTGGATGTCAATTGGATTTGTTGTCCTTATGGCTAAGAGAGGACCTATTCAGAAAACCTTTTATGTTACCGGGGTTGCGTCAGTATTATCAATTGCATATCTGCTGATCCCGCAAAACATTACACCACATATGGCAATACAAAGAATATTTTCAGCTATCATTGCTGTGGTGTGGACTTTCGGAATTAGTTTTTTCCCGTTTCTGATTATGTATTTCTTCTGGATTTTTCCCAGACCTTTTAAATTTATACAACATAAATGGGTTAAAAGAGTTTTCTGGGGAATACCTTCTATATTATTTACTGGAATGCTGCTCTCGATATTTCTCTTTGTTCCGAAGATGAAAAATGCCAATATGTTTTTTAATATCCTGTTATTAGATATAAATCTGCTTCTGGCTGCCGCGAGTATTGTTGGATGGATATCGCTTATTATCAATTATAGAAGATTGAAAACAAAAGAGGAAAAGAAACCCATTCTTATAATTCTTGTTGCTTATACTCTTGCATTGGTGGCTTTATTTTATACAATTCAGATTGCTCCGGCAATAACAGATTCAGTATTTAATTCACCGGCATTTTACACCCCGGTAATATTAATAATTCTCTTACCCATTTCATTTGCTTATTCAATTTTTAAATACCAGCTGATGGATGTAAGTATTGTAGTAAAGAATACAATTATTTACGGGGCGGCCACTCTTACCCTGGCCGCAATTTATTTTTTCCTTATTTACGTTGTAGGGCAGGGGATTAGCAAAGCAATTGGAACTGAGTACCAGAGTATAATTGCAGGAGTCTTTTTTATTAGTTTTGCGCTTGTCTTCCAATCTACAAAGGATCGATTCCAGGATTTTATAACTGCTAAATTTTATCCAGAACAATTTGCTTACCAGAAAGTTCTACTCAGGTACAGCAACGATGTAGCAAGTATGGTGGGATTAGAAAATATTCTGGATTCTACAGAGAAAACGCTTGTGGATTCCTTGATGATTGATTATTTCGGAATTATGATTCGTGAGCAGGATAAAAAAAGCTTTAAACTTGTAAGAAGTGTGGGGATTGGAAATAAAAAATTAGCATTGATGAATGATGAATTGCAAAAATATGTTTCCTTTAGATTGAATATAAGTAATGACATAGTTGTTGAAGCAGAGGAATTTGCGAAATTATTCCCGGGTTCAGAGGAATTACTGATTTCCGAAAATATTTTTACGATCATTCCTATGATAATTAAATCGGAAGTTGTTGGACTTATGTTATTTGGTCTTAAACATTCAGGGGCTCAGTTTGCCGGTAAAGATCTGGAATTACTTTCTGCCGCTGCAAACCAGGCTGCAATTTCTATTGAAAATGCTCGTCTTTATGAAATGGAAGCCCTGAAATTAAAAATTGAACGTGATCTCGAACTGGCTAAAAAAATTCAAACTGGCTTGCTTCCCAAATGTATTCCAGATACCAATGGTCTGGATATCTGCGGCGAAATGTTCTCTGCTATGCAGGTCGGTGGGGATTATTTTGACTTAATCCCAGTCTCGGATAAAAAACTTTTTGTTGTTGTTGGAGATGTTTCCGGCAAAGGACTTTCAGCTTCGTTGTATATGGCTAAGCTACAAACAATGATGCAACTTTATTGTGTCGATAACCGATCACCAAAAGAAATTCTTGTCCAGATAAATAAAAAGCTATACCAGGAAATGGAGAAAAGTTGGTTCGTTACTCTTTCTCTTGCAATATTCGATATGGAAAAGAAAACAGTTAAATTCTGTCGTGCCGGACACGTACCTGTTCTTGTTTCTGAAAAAGGGAAAATTGATTTTTATAAAACCACAGGACTGGGTGTTGGACTTGAAAAGGGAGTTATCTTTGAGAAAACCCTGATCGAAGAGGAACTCCAATTGAAAAGCGGCCAGGTTTATACTTTTTTCTCAGATGGCATTACTGAGGGGATGAACGAAAATGAAGAGTTGTTTGGTGAAGAAAGACTAGCTGAAGTATTAAAAAATAATTCCGATACAGCATCATCTCAAATTATGAATTCCGTCTGGAACGAATTAAGAACTTACTGTGGAAAAACAGAACAATATGACGATCAGACAATGGTAATAGTAAAAATTAAATAATTTTAGTCTATTGCTCATCCCATTTTTTCATACTTATTATTCAAAAAATAAATTCTCATTATTCTTAATTTTAATCATTAATTAAAAATAAATGTATTAAATTAGGATTATAAATTAGTTATTTATAAAAAAATATTTGCATTTTAAAATTTAAATTTGCTTACCAATAAATAAATGCTAAATTAAATTTATATCTACTATAAAAAATACTTCACATTATGTCAGAAAATAAAAAAATATCAGTTGCAGTAATTTATAATCACTATGGTGATGATGTTTATGAGAAAATTCGTGAAGTTGATCCGGAATCGCTGGATTTTAAGCCGGAATATAATTTAAAAGTGGCTACTATTGTTGAGGAATACGAAGCCATTGCAAATGCTCTTGAAGAACAAGGTTACAATGTTAAACTTTTAAATATTGCTGAAAATATTGAATCTCTTATTGAACTTTTAAGGGATGACCCTCCGGATGTGGCTTTTAATCTTATAGAATTTTACAGAGATGACCCTGAACTTGAGTATATGGTTACCGGGTTGTTTGCTCTTTACGGCGTTCCTTTTACGGGAGCACCACCTTTTACATTAGCTTTGTGCCTGCGCAAAGGTACAACAAAGCAGTTACTTGTTTCTAATGATGTTCCTACACCACGCTATAAAATATTATCTGAGCCCAAAATGCCACAGAGACATGGGCTGCATTATCCATTGATTGTAAAACCTGCGCGTGAAGATGCAAGCTCGGGTGTAGATCAAAATTCAGTGGTATATAATTTAAAGGAACTTAAAGCGAAGCTTAATAAAGTATTTGATGAACATTATCCACCGATATTGGTGGAAGAATTTATTGAAGGACGTGAACTTCACGTGTCGGTTCTTGGAAATGATCCTCCACAGGTTTTACCTATTATTGAATTTGATTTCTCGGAACTACCAACAGAGCACCCGGCTGTTATAAGTTACGATGCTAAATGGAATCCACTAGTTGAATCATTTCACAGAATACATTCAGTTTGTCCGGCAAATCTTACAAAAGAGGTAGAAGAAAAAGTAAAAGAAGTTACACTTGCTGCCTATAAAATCACAGGATGTCGTGATTATGCACGGCTCGATTTACGCCTGACTGATGATAATCAGGTATTCGTTCTTGAAGTTAATCCTAATCCGGATCTTACTGAAGGAGTTTCATTTATGGAGTCAGCTGAATGGATTGACCTTTCATTTGGAGAGACGCTGGCGAAGATAGTAGAATTTGCTCTTAGTAGGCCGCTACCTTCTTATCCACCCGCTAAACCTAAAGAGGAGAATACTGAAAAATCTGAGAAATCGCCCAAAGATCTTGTGATCTGAAAAAATACTTATCAGTAGTCTATTGAAAGTAAAAAAACCGTCCGGTAGTTATCGGACGGCTTTTTTTATTAACAATAGTATTTATCAGAACTGAACTTTCTTCTTTGATCTATTTGCGTATTCGAGTACAAGGGCGCTAGCTACGAAAATTGAAGAATATGTACCGATTATAATACCAAAGAAAAGAGTGAAAGAAAAAGCTCTTAGAACTTCACCACCAAAAATCAGTAACACTATTGTAGCCATTAAGGTTGTACCACCCGTCAATATTGTTCTACTCATAGTTCTGTTAACACTCATATTTATCAGCTCAAACAGAGGCATTGTTTTATGTATTTTTAGATTTTCTCTAACCCTGTCAAACACGATAACTGTATCATTAACGGAGTATCCAACCAGAGTCAGGAACGCTGCCACAACAGTAAGATCAATTTCAAGATTGAGTCCCGGTATAACTCCATAAAGAGCCGCATAAAGCCCAAGTGTAATAAGAACATCGTGGAATAGCGCCACAACCGCACCGAGAGCAAAGATAAACTTAAATCTGAATGCCAGGTAAACGAGTATTGCAATAAGTGAAAAGATAATTGCAACAACAGCGCTCTGTTTTAATTCCTTTCCTACTTTTGGACCTACGTGATCTTCTTTTATAATCTTGAAAGGATTATCAGCCATTTTAGATCTCAGGTTTTCTTTTACCCATTCTGAAATGCCGACATTGACAACCATTTGTTTGTTATCAGGTTCTTCTGAAACTTTACCGGCCTGGTAACCTTCTGCAAAAAGTTCTGATACAAGTCTGTTTGTTGTATCGTGACTCGCAAATTGATAAGTAACCGAGCTTGCTGATGAATCAACAATATTAAGTGGAAGTGCGGGATAAATATTATGGATTGCATTTCCTACATGTTCCACAACTTTAGGAAAAATATTTTGTGGAATCTGTTGAAGCTCAGTACGTACCATAACGCCTGTTTGACTTCCAAAAGTTTTTATCTCTACGCTACCCAGTCCAATATTTTCTACAAAACCTCTAACTTGGGTAATATCTACGGGTTTATCAAATTGCAGAACGATTTCACTTCCGCCTTTGAAATCTATACCAAACTGAAAGCCGCGTAACGCAACGTTTACCAAACCAATTAAGAACATAATTGCTGAAACAGCATAAAAGATATTCCTTTTACCCAGCCAGTCAACGTGTAAATTTTCGAATAATCGCATTTATAATTTTGCTCCTATATACTTGCCGGCAATTTAACCGGTATGTTAAAATTAACCAATAGTAATTTTCATTCCTTTTGCTACCATTACATTAAACACGAGTTTTGCAATAACAAGAGCGCTGAATAAACTCGCACCAATACCGATCATAAGGGTTAAAGCAAATCCCTGTACCGGACCGGTACCAAATTGGTAAAGAATTATACCTGTAAGGAATGTTGTAATGTTGGAGTCAACAATAGCAGAATTTGCTTTAGCAAATCCGCTGTCGACTGACGCCTTAATTGTTTTTCCAGTATTTAATTCTTCCCTGATTCTCTCATAAATTAGTACGTTAGCATCCACAGCCATACCAATTGTTAGAATTATTCCCGCAATACCAGGCAATGTTAGCGTGGCATTAAAGCCAGCAAGAGTACCCAGAATAAATAAAATCGTAAAAATCAGTGATACTGATGCAACTGTACCGGCTCTTCTGTAATAGACCATCATAAAAATTGCAACAAATAAGAAACCTATAATTGTAGATTTCAATCCGGCATAAATTGAATCCTGACCGAGTGATGGTCCTACAGTTCTTTCTTCAATAATTTTAACAGGAGCGGGAAGAGCACCGGCCTTTAGAACAATTTCAAGAAGTTTAGCTTCTTCCATATTTGCCATACCTTCAATCTGAGAACGACCGCCGGGAATTTTACCATTAATATTTGGGGCTGAATAAACTGAACCGTCAAGAATAATTGCCATCCTTTTACCAACATTAGCGCCTGTTATTCTTGCCCATTCAGTAGCACCTTCGGAGTTCATTTCCATTGTTACAATTGGTGAAGAAGTATTGGGATCAATTTGTGCTTGGGCATTTGTAATAACTCCTCCTGTAAGTTCAGGAGTTTTATTTACGCAATATAATCTGTAAATGGCTTTCCCATCCTGATAGCCTATCGGCTTTGCATCAAAATCAAATTCAACATTATTTGGAATAACTGCCTGAACTGCAGGACTTGCAAGTAATAATTTTAATTTGTCTTTCTGATCTTCTTTTACGTAAGCAACACCCGAATTATCATTGGGATTTATGAGTGCAATTGAAAAGAAAGGATGTTCTTTTTCAAATTCTTCTTTTGAAAGCTGCTTTGTTGTGTCATTCGCAGCCAGTGTTGAATCAAGAGCTGTTTTGTTCTCTTTGTCAGCTGTTTTCTTATTTTCAATAGTTGAGTCCTTCTGGGCAGAATTACCGGCAAGTACGTCATCAATTTTTTGCATTACACTAATAGCAAATTCAGGATCTTTTAAAAGTTTGAACTCGAGTAAAGCAGTTCCCTGCAGAAGTTGTTTTGCTTCTTCTTCTCTGGCTACACCCGGAAGCTCAACAATTACTCTTCTTGTACCCTGGCGCTGTATTGTTGGCTCAGAAACACCATACTGGTTGATTCTGTTATTGATGATTTCCATTGCTCTTGTAACAGCGTCATCAGCATCTTTTTTGAGATCACTTACAATTTTGCTGTTGTCATCTCTAATTGAGCCAAAATATCGGCTTAGTCTGATTCCACGCTGCTGCATCTTTCTTGCAAAAATATCCACAACAGATTCATCAGATAAAGCAGCTTCTTTTTCTGATTCTGAAATTACTTGTTTGAAAATATCGTCAGGGTTTTTAGCTAGTTTTTCTAATAACTTACCTGTATTTACTTCCAGCACAACCCGCATACCACCCTGAAGATCGAGCCCCAGTTTTACGCTTTTTAATTTTGTTGAAACAAAATCTGGATTAGCGGCTTTAATACTGTCTTCAACAAGTCTTAATTCCTTTGAAAGGTCATCTTTTGTTATATTTGGATCGCTCAACTCAATTTGTTTACTACGTTTATCAAGAACCTTTGAGATATATTTCTCATTCTGATAATTTTTGTAGGTAGGGTAGAGCAGGTATAAACTCAATCCAATTACAGCAAGAATTGTTATTATAGTGAACCTGTATTCTTTCATATCTTATAATTTTATGTGGAAATTTTTGAAAATAATTAACTGCTAAAATTACCGGTTAAGGGCCTGAAAGTCAACTTGGCAGGCAAAAAAAAGCCTTAAAATTGGATAATTTTTGAAGAAAAATAAGTTTTGTCGGTTAATTTAAAAGTAAGCCAATTTTTAAAAAATGGTTTGTTTTATAGCAGCTTGATCATTCTTTTTACAAGTCGCTCAAATTTGTCTTTTGCCAGAGCTGCTGTTTCTGTTACTTCTTTATGAGAAAGTTTTTCTTTCGAAATTCCCGCCGCATAATTTGTGATCAGTGATACACAGGCAGTTTCCATCCCGAGATATGAAGCAAATATTGCCTCGTGTGCAGTAGACATACCAACAGCATCGGCACCGAAATTTCCCATCATTTTTATTTCTGCCGGTGTTTCGTATGAGGGACCTTTTGCGTAGAAATAAACACCTTCTCTTAGTACAATATTTTCAAGTTGGGCCGCTTTTTTAATTGTTTCATTGAAAGTGCCAGAAGGGAAATTAGAAAAATTAGTTTTTCCTGTTTCCGATGCAATACCAAGCAATTGCGTTAATTCTTTCTTGATGAACAAGCTGTTGAAGGATAATGTCAACATCAGGTCGCCCGGCTGAAATTGTTTGTTTATGCCGCCGGCAGCGTTTGTAATAAAAATCTTTTTACATCTCAGTTTGTGTGAAATAAAAGCGGGAAGCATACATTCAGAAATATGATATCCTTCGTAAAAATGAATTCTACCCTGGAATATTAAAAGTTTTTTACCTTCGAATTCGCAAAAGTGGATTTTACCTTCGTGGCCAATAATTGTCGAAGGAGGATAGCCGGAAAGATTTTGAGTCAGAACTGTCTTTTTTATTTCAACACTTTCAGCAAAATCACCCAAACCGCTTCCAAGTATTAACGCAGTATCCGGCTGAAACGGAGCTTCGTTTTTTAATTGTGCTATTAGGTCTTTGTATTTAAAGCTAAGATCAAACAAAATAAATTTTGGATTTTGAATTATGAATTTAATTTTAATTCTCCTTTTAAATCCCCGTCAATTAAAATTCATAATTCAACATTAAACATTTTAAAAAAGCATTCCTGCTAAAGTGGCAGTCATCAAAGTTGCCAGCGTACCGCCTATTACAGCTTTAATTCCAAGTGCTGCTATATCCGATTTCCTGTTTGGCGCTAATGGTCCTAAGCCCCCGATTTGAATTGCTATCGAGCTGAAATTTGCAAACCCGCAGAGAGCGTAAGTTGCCATTAAAATTCCTTTGGGGCTTGTCAGCGTATCCGATGCGATCATTTTTCCCATTTCAAGATAGGCCACAAATTCATTCAGCACTACTTTTGTCCCAAGCAAACTTCCAAAGTGAAGCGCATCATGCCAGGGTACGCCTATTCCGAAAGCCAAAAATTGAAGTCCCCAGCCCAGAATTAGTTGAAAATTTAGAGGTTGGCCGTAAGTTGCCTGCAGCCCCGCATTCCATCCTGTTATATTTCCTAGCCCCATTAGTAAGTAATTAACCAATGCAATAAGGGCAATAAAAGCGATAAGCATAGCACCGACATTTAACGACAGCATTAATCCATCGCCTGCACCATTTGCCGCGGCTTCAACAAGATTAGAAGCATTTTTTTCCACCTTAACTTTTACTTCGCCTTTTGTTTCCGGGTCACTGGTTTCAGGGTACATAATTTTAGAAAGAAGCATGGCTGCTGGTGCCGCCATAAAACTTGCGCCCAAAAGCTGAGTAGCAAACATTTGCTGAGCTTGTGCGAGGGGAATGCCGTGAGCCTGCGCATAGGAATTTCCTAGTATCTGAATGTAGGCTGCCATAACTCCGCCGGCTATTGTTGCCATTCCACCGACCATTATGGTCAGGATTTCGCTTTTTGTCATTCCTTTTATAAACGGTTTAACCATTAATGGGGCTTCTGTCTGTCCTACAAATATATTTGCAGTACATGAAAGTGATTCAGCGCCGCTTGTCCCCATTACTTTCGCCATCACCCACGCCATACCCTGGACAACTTTCTGCATAATTCCGAGGTAGTAGAGTATTGACATTAAACTCGCAAAGAAAATAATTGTTGGAAGGACCTGAAATGCGAAAAATGAGCCCAGACTACCATCCTGTCCCGGGACTTATTGCAAGGTTACCGAAAACAAATTTTGCCCCCTCTGTTGTGAAGTTCAGGAGTACAACAAAAAAGTAACTTACCCAGCTGAAAAAATCTTTTACCCACCCCAAGGGTGCAAAAATTGACCTAAGGTATTCACCTTTAAGAATCAAAAAAGCGAAGGCTATCTGGAGTGTAAGACCACCGCCAACGAGCCGCCAATTAATCTTTTTCTTATTGTTGGATAAAAGGAATGCAATTCCCAGTAACAGGATAATCCCCAGAATACCTCTGATAATATCCATAATTCTCCTCTAGTTTTCTTTTGGGATGTAATGACATTTTCTGCAGCGTGCTTCGTACACATCTGCCGCACCAACAACGACTCTTTCTGATGAAGTTGTTTTTCTTTGTGTCTTGTCAGCAGGGTTTCCGCAATTCATACAGATTGCGAGTGTTTTTGTAATGTATTCTGCAATTGCCAGTAATTGAGGCATCGGTTCAAAAGGAATACCTTTGTAATCCTGATCAAGTCCTGCTACTATTATTCGTTTTCCCTCGCAGGCTAGTTTATTACAAATTTCTATAATGTCATTTGAAAAAAACTGTGCTTCATCAATACCAATTACTTGTGCGTCGCCTGAATGCTCCAGTACCTCGTTAATATCTGAAATAAGTATTGAAGGAAGAGATTGTTCACTGTGGGAAACAATGTCACTGTCCGAATATCTTGTATCAATTTTTGGTTTGAAAATTTTCACGTTTTGTTTGGCGATCTGTGCTCTTCTTAAACGCCTGATAAGTTCTTCTGTTTTTCCGCTGAACATACAACCGGCAATTACTTCAATCCAGCCGGTATCTTTCGGAAGAGAGTGTGGTGTGTATTCCATATTTGTTTAATGTTAAAAGTTAAAAAAGTTTCAGGTTATTTATATCAAATCCTTTTCACTGAACGCGAGCGGTAGTAATTCCGATATTTTGTGTTTCTTAGTTTTTTTATCGGGAGAAACCAGAATTACATCAATGTCTCCGCAAAGATCGCTAATAACCTGTCGGCAGGCTCCGCAAGGTGAACAAAATCCTTCAAGGTCGCTTGCAATTGCAATCGCTTTAAATTTTCTTTCACCTTCAGATATTGCTTTGAAAATTGCAGTACGCTCAGCACAAATTGTCAGACTATACGAGCTAACTTCTATATTTCCACCCTTATAAATTTTTCCATCTTCTGTCAGGAGTGCTGCTCCAACGTGGAAATTTGAATAGGTTGGTATTGATGTTTTTTTCGCTTCTATGGCTAAATCAGCCAGTAAATTATCGTCCATAAAGAATCCGTGAAATTTAGTTATCAAAATAGAGTATTTGATTTTTAAATCAAATGCGCCAGTTGCTATTTCTTTTTAAGTAAAAAATAAAAAGTAGGGTTCAGAAAATTATTTGTAAAACCGTAATTGTTATTCGCTGCGGATAAAATAAAGTTTTGCAAGTGAATTTTTCTAATTATTTCCAGTAAATTTAAATGAAGATCACTCCAGACAATGCCTTTGTTTCCTTCAAGTAATTTTTCAACTGCAAATTTTGTATTTAGCTTTATTTCAAATTTGTTTTTAAAAATATTATCCAGTTCATACAGCGATAAAAGCTGAGCTGCATCTTCCCGTTTGGAATCATTCTTCCTGAAATTCTTCAAAAAATATTTCTTAATTGTTTCTCTTTTAAAACAGAAACAAAAGGCATGCCCCAGTGGGGATCTGCAATAAAATTAAACATTGAAAACCTATTTGGTGTGCTTAAATATAAAATCCCGTCTTTCTTTAATAGTGTGTATAAACTGTCTATTAGTTCAGCGGGAGATTTTACGTGCTCAATAACATCCTGTAAAATTATCAGTTCAAAAGATTCATTCTTTAAAGGGACTCTCAAAGCATCTCCGTTTACCCTGTAAAGATTATTCTCATGGTCTGCCTGTCTTAAAAGGCGTGTCAGACTAATATCTATACTGAATACATTATTATTCTTTGCTAAAATTTTTGTTGTACCGCCTTCACCGGAACCTAGATCCAGAACAGTGAGTCCGTCGCATTTTATCTGTTGCTCAATTATTGAAACTACAAATTTACCACGTTCCTCAGCGATAGAGCGCGCACGCTTCCAACGTGCATAATTGGGGTGATTTTCATCCAGCCATGCCGGTTCATTTGTTTCTGTCACTTCCATTCAATCTTTTTAAAATTTGCGTTAAAGAAATTCAGGACAAGCATAAATTCATAAATAATCTGGTGCAAAATTATATCGATAAAATTGAAATTATACCCGAAATATTTTTGCGTAATTAAAACCAGGGAAATATCACCGAATAGTTTTAAGAAAAATAAAATTAAAAATTTATTACTTATAAAAAATAATGCAGGTGAAATCAAAAAGAAAAGATTGAGCAAATGCCAGGAGCCCAGAAATAATTTGTGGGAAAACAAATAATGTACAGATGTTGAAGTGTGTCTCGCTTTTTGTTTTAAATAATCATTTATATTGTTCACAGATTCTGAATAGACAAATGCACTTTTATCCGCAATTACATCAATTTTCATATTGTGTTTAACAGCTTCTCTAAGCAGTAAATCATCATCACCGCTAAGTGTCTCGATTGTGTTTGAGTATCCTGAAACTTTTTGAAATGCTTCTTTCGAAAATCCAAAACTTCTGGCGGATGCCGAATAGGGGAGGTTTAATTTTGCAGAAGTCAATGTTAAAAGTGAAGATCGCAGGTTTTCAAAATTCGAAATTTTGTTTATGAAATCTTTACGCTCAAAAAAAGGAGCGACTCCAAAGACAAAATCGAACCGCACGAAAAATTTATCCGCAAATGTCTGTATCCAGTTCCATTCAGGGCGGCAGTCAGCATCGGTAATAAGTATATAAGGATTTTTTGCTTTCCCTATACCAAACTGAAGTGCCCCTTTTTTTCCGTCAAACTGTTTCTCTTTTACGGTATAGATAGAAAAGTTTTTCAAACCTTCGGTCAGTTCTTTCCCCGATTTATATGTGTCATCTTTTGAATTATCATCAACAATAATTACCTCAAATAAATCTTCTGAGTACTTTTGTTCTTTAAAAGCTTTAATCAGAAAAGGAAGGTTCCTTTGTTCATTTTTTGCAGCAATTACAACGGAAATTTTTACTTTTGATTTTATGTTTTGCCCCGATTGCATGAAAATTGTCTTGACCGTGTTAATTATCACGGAAATGAAAACAAGGTATAATACAACTACTATAAATATGAAAGTCATATAATTTAGATGATAATTTAAAATTCCTCATCAAGAAGCCAACCCTCAGCAAGATCGGGATTCATTTCTGATATGAATCTTGAAGGCTTGGAAAGTGTCATCCCGGCTTCCTGATCGAATAAATTCATAGGGTAAGTTATAAAAAGATTTTGTTTTGCCCGTGTCGATGCTACATACATTAACCTTCTTTCTTCTTCAAGCGTTTCCAGTTTTTCAATTGAACGGCCGGAAGGGAAGTAACCTTCAACTGCGTGAATAATAAACACAGAATTCCATTCTAGTCCTTTTGCGGAATGAATAGTAGATAGAGTAATATATTCTTCTTCTTTGTCTTCCGCTTCTACATCAACAACACTGTCTATTATGGGTTCAATTGCCATATCGGCAAGAAGACTATCCAGAGATCTGTAATTTTCAGAAATGTTATGAAAGATTTCAAGATCCTTTTTGCGCTTGTTAAAATCATCATATTTGTCTTTAAATATCGGGTGATAATAATCAAACACCAGCTGAGCTTTTTCCGAAGGGAGCGCTTTCTCGGTATGTAATATATAAAGCAGCCTGAAAAGATTCGCGATGCTTTCTTTGTACCGCCAGTTTGATTTATCGCTGGGATCAGATTTAATTGTAAGGTTTGCTGTGGCCAGATCATCAAGAATTTTTTGGGCAGTTTTCGGCCCGACTCCCTCGTGCAATAACAAAACCCGGTACCAGCTTATCACATCTTTTGGATTTGATGCAATTCTTAAAAATGCCAGAACGTCTTTTATGTGAGCCGTCTCAATAAATTTCATACCTCCGAATTTCTGAAAGGGAATATTAGCTTTACCAAGTTCTATTTCTAGATCGAATGAAAAAAAAGACGAACGAAAAAGTACCGCAATATCATTTAATTGAATACCTTCTTCCCTTAACTCAAGGACTTTTTCAACAATATATTTTGATTGAAGATTCTCTGTACCTGCTGCAACAATGTGGGGAAGATTTCCTCCGCCCCTGTTTGTGAATAGGTTTTTTGAATACTTCTCGGAAGCGTTTTTAATAATATGATTTGTAAAATCGAGTATCGGTTGGATGCTTCTGTAATTTTCTTCCAGTTTTATGATTTTTACGTTATCATAAAATTTAGGGAAGTCGATAATATTCTTAAAATTTGCGCCACGGAAAGAATAAATTGATTGTGAATCGTCCCCAACTACCATTATATTTCTGTTAATCCGTGTAAGGCCTTTAACTATATCAGCCTGTAGTTTATTAGTATCCTGATATTCATCTACCATTACAAATTTTATAGAAGACAGAAGAGATTTAGTGGCAGGACCGGATTTGTTCAGGAAATTCCTCAGGTAAATCAAAAGGTCATCATAATCAAGAAGATTATTTTTTCTTTTATAGTTAAAAAAGATTTTCTGAACTTCTAATATTTTATCGAGCTGGTCCTCAAAATGTGGATAGTCTTCAAGAATAATATCTTCTACTTTTCTTTCTGTATTTACACTTAAGCCGAAAACTTTGTTTAAAGTAGTCTTGTTCGGAAATCTTTTCTCTTTTGAAATAAATCCTTTCTGGGACCGTATAAGGTTAATGATATCCTGCGAATCTCCCTGATCAAGAATTGTAAAAGAAGATTCCAGGCCCACAGCTTTTGCATATTTTCTTAAAGTAAGATTTGCAAACGAGTGAAATGTACCTCCGTTTATATTTGAACAGCGATTATCCAGCAAAAGGGAAGCACGGTTCATCATTTCATTAGCTGCTTTGCGTGTAAATGTTAAAAGCAGAATTGATTTGGGATCGTAGCCCAGTTCTACGAGCCGCGAAACGCGGTACACAAGGGTTCTCGTTTTACCGGTACCTGCTCCTGCAATAATCAGATAGGCGCCTTCAACTGCGGAGGCAGCTTCGTACTGAGATGGGTTTAATTCATCCCGGTAATTAATTGTAAATTTTGATTCGTCAACTGCCGTGTGTAGGTTTTGTGTTAAACTGGTTCTTTTGAGTTTGAATTTCTTCAGCGGTTTGTCGTTACTCTCCAAATTTCGTCCTCATATAAGCAGGTAACAGGAAAATATCCTGTTACCTTAACTGTCTTATTATATGCTCTTGGTTTGCCTAAAATTTCGGAAATCAAAAAATATTGTTTAAGAGTTTCCGGATTTTTAATCGATTTTCTCAGTTCACCTAATCTTACATTAACCGGTTTATTCCGATCATCAATGAATTTTTGAATTCTTTTCGCCTCTTCATCAAGCAGCGCAGATTCTTTTGCGTAATCTGCTTCAGTAGTCGGCCTGTGCCACTCATCATTCACCGTGTGTTCTGTTTTAAGGGCCTTTTCCCATTCCGGCGTTTCGTAGGGAGTGTCTTCATAGCTTTGGGCATAAGGCTGGGTTTCAGCAGGAATCTTTTTTTCTTCAGGAGGTTTGAATAATCCTTGAATTTCATTCAGGATATCGTATTCCTCCATTTCTTTTTTTAATTCTGCTTTTGCTTTCTGTTTCTCAGGATTTTTTTGATCCTGAGCTTTTGTTTGCTGTTCCTTCTTCTTCTTAAAAAGAGGAGCAATAAAGCTGAAAATGATAAAGAGAAAAAATAATATCTGGAGAAAATTATCCATTACTTCCCTTGTCTTTCTTTTCTTCAGGTTTTGCGATTGATGTTCTCATATCTGTATCAGACTGGATATTTTTCATATTGTAATAATCCATAACACCAAGATTTCCCGATCTGAATGCTTCGGACATTGCGCGTGGTATTTCTGCTTCGGCTTCAACAACCTTTGCTCTTTGTCTAGCAACTTCTGCAACCATTTCTTGCTCAAGAGCAACAGCGGCCGCTCTTCTTTCTTCTGCTTTTGCGCGGGCAATTTTCAAATCGGCTTCTGCTTGGTCCGTTTGTAATTTAGCCCCTATATTTATTCCGACGTCCACGTCTGCTATATCGATTGAAAGTATTTCAAATGCGGTGCCGGAATCGAGCCCTTTTGATAAAACCATCTTGGAAATTCTGTCAGGATTTTCCAGCACTTCTTTGTGTGTGTTACTTGAACCGATTGTAGAAACAATTCCCTCTCCAACACGTGCAAGTATAGTTGCCTCTGTTGCGCCGCCTACAAGTCTTTCGATATTTGTTCTTACGGTAATCCTGGCTATTGCTTTTAACTGGATACCGTCTTTAGAAATTGCCGCCACCATTGGTGTTTCAATTACTTTCGGCAGAACCGACATTTTTACAGCTTCAAGAACATCACGTCCTGCAAGGTCTATCGCAGTTGCACGTTCAAAGGACAATCCTAAATTTGCTTTGTCTGCGGAAATAAGTGAGTTAATAACTCTTATTACATTACCGCCTGCAAGGTAATGGGCTTCAAGTTTTCCCTGTTCAAGTTTAATTCCCGCTTTGGTAGCTGTTATCATACTTCGTACAATAATTACAGGAGGAACTTTTCTAAGACGCATACCAACCAGATCTTTGAAAATTTTCATCCTTACACCGGAGAAGTATGCGGTTATGTACAAACCGAGTGGAACGAAGTAGAGAAAAACTATTAGGAAAAGAAATACTGCTATTATGATAACTATTGATAACCCCGTTAGCGCTTCCATTATTCAGACTCCATAAAAATTTTTAGCAAAACATTTTACTATTAAATTAAAATTTAAGCAAATAAACAAAGAGAATTCAAATTATCGGATTGTTTAATCAAATTCGAGCCAATTTATCATTTACTAATTATTTATCTATAAGTTATTTAATGTAATGCTTTTGATATTTAAAATCCTATCAATACTAAATTATATATGATTAATCTGAGGACTAACTACATACCAATTGATAATTTGTGCTTAAATTATAATGGGATGCAAAATTTACTTAAAATTTAGGTTGAAGCTAAAAAGCAATATTTAGGTCAAAAACGAATGATTTAGCAGGATTCATAATTTAATAACAGAAGACTATTGGATTTAATGAAAATCTTATAATATATTACTGCAGGAAGAGTCGGGAATCTATCTTAAAATACCCGATTTATAGTTAAAATCAGGCAATAAATAGTACATTGGCTATAGCTTGATTGGATAAGAAGCAATCTTTATGTTTGATATAGAAACAGTCAATCAATTTAACCTCCAATGATAAAAGGATAATAAATATGGATGGCAATTTTTCGGACAGACTCCAGGATGTCATAAGATTAAGTCGTGAAGAAGCTTTAAGGCTTGGCCATGATTACATCGGCACTGAACATCTGCTTCTCGGAATTATTCGGGAAGGACAGGGAGTAGCTGTAAGAATTCTGAGAAACCTTGACTGCGATTTGATGAAGTTGAAAAAAGCGATAGAAGATACAGTGAGAACTTCAGGAGGTACTCTTACTATTGGTAATATTCCTTTGACAAAACAGGCAGAAAAAGTTTTAAAAATAACACAGATAGAATCAAAAATTTATAAAGCAGATGTTATTGGTACTGAACATCTTTTACTTTCTTTGTTAAGAGATGAAGATAATATAGCTACACAGATATTACATCAGTTTAATGTTACCTATGATGCATCGCGTTCCGAACTTAATGCAATGTTAAGTACCAAAAATCCAAAAGAGGTTTCCGGCACTGCTCCGGTAGCTGATAAAAAGACTGAAAGAACAAAAACTCCGGTTTTGGATAATTTTGGGAGGGATTTAACAAAATTAGCTGCTGAAGATAAGCTTGATCCTGTGGTTGGACGCGAAATGGAAATTGAGCGCGTGGCACAAATATTAAGCAGAAGAAAGAAAAATAATCCTGTCCTGATTGGGGAACCGGGAGTTGGTAAAACAGCTATTGCAGAAGGGCTGGCGTTGCGCATAGTTCAGAAAATAGTGCCCAGAATACTGCAGGAAAAAAGAGTAGTAACTCTTGATCTTGCCGGACTGGTTGCAGGTACAAAATACCGTGGACAGTTTGAAGAAAGAATGAAGGCATTAATGAATGAGCTGGAAAAAGCACGTGAAGTTATTCTTTTTATAGATGAGCTTCATACTATAGTTGGTGCCGGAGGTGCATCAGGATCTCTGGATGCATCAAATATGTTTAAGCCTGCATTATCTCGTGGCGATATTCAATGCATTGGTGCAACAACAATGGATGAATACAGAAAGTATATTGAAACAGACGGTGCACTTGACAGAAGATTTCAGAAGGTAATGGTTGAACCACCAAGTTATGAAGAAACAATACAAATTTTAGATAATATTAAATTTAAGTACGAAGAGCACCATCATGTTCGCTATTCTAAAGATGCAATTGATTCAGCTGTAAAACTTAGCAACAGGTATATCACAGACAGGCATCTTCCTGATAAAGCAATCGATGTGATTGATGAAGCTGGTTCAAGAGTTCATATGGGCAATTTTGAAGTTCCGCAAGATATTCTTGATCTGGAAGGCGACATTGAAAAGGTTAGATTGGAAAAAGCCCAGGTTGTTAAAAAACAGGATTATGAAGAGGCGGCAAGATTAAGAGATAATGAAAGAAATCTGCAGTCTGATCTCGAAATCGCGAAAAATGAATGGGAAGCAAGGACAAGAGACATCGTTCACGATGTAAGTGAAGAGGATATTGCCACTGTTGTTGCTATGATGACCGGAATTCCTGTTAACCGGGTTGCACAAACAGAGTCTGAAAAACTTCTTAATATGGAAGAAGGTCTTAAAAAACAGATTGTTGGTCAGGACGAAGCGGTTCTTAAACTTACAAAAGCAATAAGAAGAACCAGGGCAGGGCTCAAAAATCCGGACAGACCAATTGGAAGTTTTATTTTCCTCGGTCCGACAGGTGTAGGTAAAACCGAACTCAGTAAAGCCCTGGCGAGATACCTCTTCGATTCAGAAAATGCTCTTATCAGGATTGATATGAGCGAGTACATGGAAAAATTCTCTCTTTCACGTCTGGTAGGAGCGCCTCCGGGATACGTGGGATACGAAGAAGGTGGACAGCTTACTGAAAAGGTCAGAAGAAGACCATACTCTGTTGTACTTTTTGATGAAATTGAAAAAGCACATCCGGATATTTTCGGTATACTTCTGCAGGTGCTCGATGACGGAATGCTTACTGATAGCCTTGGAAGAAAGGTTGATTTCAAGAATACAATTATAATCATGACATCTAATGTTGGTGCCAGGGATATAAAAAATATCGGTTCATTCGGTTTTGGTGGAGAAAAAGCTGAAGATAAACATTCCAGCATGAAGAGCACTGTTGAAGAAGCAATGAGAAAATTATTCAATCCTGAATTTCTTAACAGAATTGATGAAGCAATTGTATTCAGAAATCTTGAGAAAGAAGATATTCTTAAGATAATAGAAATCGAATTGCTTGATCTTGTAAAAAATATTGCTGAACATAAAATGGAAATCGTTCTTGATCAGTCAGCTAAGAATTTCTTGGTTGAAAAAGGATTTGACCAAAAGTACGGTGCCAGACCATTGAAAAGGGCAATCCAGAAATATGTTGAAGATCCTCTTGCAGAAGAAATTCTTAGAGGGTTCTTTGAAAGAAAGTGCGAAGATTTTAGCTAAACACGTAGAAAATACTGAAGAACTTATCTTTATCGATGAGAATCTTAATCTTGACATAGATGAAGAAAAAGAAAAAACTGATACCGGTGAAGCGTAGATTATTGTAAATATAAGACAAATAAAAAAGCGTATTATTTTTAATGCGCTTTTTTTATTGTATTTTGTAAGTTGTTATTTATTAGATAGTTACACGAACATTAATCTGAATTACTGATGGAGGTAAAAATGACAAGACTGAATGAAAATCAGATACAGGAAAAACTGAAGAACCAGGCCGGACTGGAATTTCAGTGATAATAAAATTAACAAAGAATTTGAAATGGCAGATTTCAAATCGGCGCTGGACTTTGTAAACAAAGTTGGTGCAGAAGCGGAGTCAATGGATCATCATCCTGATATTTTAATGCATTCCTGGAATAAAGTTAAAATATCTGTAAATACTCATACCGAAGGAGGAGTTACTGAGAAAGATTTTTCGCTGGCAGGGAAAATTGAGGAAATATTGAAATGAATAACAGACTCGATTCGCTTTTGAAATTACTTGAAAAAGAGCCTGAAGATTCTTTCCTGTTATATGGTGTTGCACTTGAATATATGTCGGCGAATAATTTAGAAGAAGCAGAAATATATTTTACAAAATTAGTTAAGACAGATCCCGATTATATTGCTACATATATGCAGTATGCTGGTTTGAAAGAAAAACAGAATAAGATAGAAGAAGCGAGAGAATTATATAAACAAGGAATAGCAAAGGCACAAATGTCAGGAGATAATCACGCAGCAAAAGAAATGGAGGGCTTTTTAGATGAGCTTAACTGAAAAAGAAATTTACGATATGTTCCTCATATCCGAAGCATTACTTCAGGGGCATTTTCTTCTTACATCAGGAAGACACAGTGATAAATATTTTCAGTGTGCAAAAGTTTTGCAATATCCGGAATACACGGAAAAAATCTGCGCTAAGATCGTCGAATATTTTAAGGAATATGAAATCGATACGGTTATTGCTCCGGCAATTGGCGGTATCGTTGTCGGGCAGGAAGTTGCAAGACAATTAAATAAAAAATCGATTTTTGCTGAAAGAGAAGACAAAAAACTAGTACTTCGAAGAGGATTTTCGCTGAAAGAAGGTGAAAAAGTTCTGGTTTGTGAAGATGTTGTAACTACTGGCGGATCAGTATTCGAAGTAATTGATATTGTTAAAAACAGCGGAGCCATTGTTGCCGGGGTTGGTTTTATTGTGGACAGGAGCAACGGGAAAGTTAATTTCGGGTACCCGCAATTTAGCACAATGAAGATGGAAGTGATATCCTATGACCCAGCGGAGTGCAAATTATGTAAAGAAGGCTTAAATTTGGTGAAACCAGGATCAAGACAAGTTAAAATATGATGAGTTTTGCAAATTACGTACGTGAACTTATAGGAAATGATTTATTATTTGGACTAACAGTTTCGGTAGCAATAATAATTATCTCATTTCTGTTCGCAAAAATTTTAAGTTTTCTTCTTAAAAAAATTATTAAGCCATTTACGGCAAAATCCAAAACAGTTCTTGATGATAAAATTCTTGAAGTTGCCGAATCAGCAACTTTCAGGTTAATCATAATAGGTGGCTTCTATTTGGCAATTGGGAATCTGAGAGAAGGATACCTTTTATTTGAAGAAAATGCTTCAGCTAATTTTGCAAAAGCTTATCCATATATTAACACAATATTAGTAGCTCTGGATTACATCCTTTATATAGCTTTCGTCTTTATTTTACTTCTACTTACTTACAGGATAATTACAATTGTATTTGACTGGTACGCCGATAAAATTAATGCCGGCGAAAACAGGGACCTTAGCGGCAGTCTGTTTCCATTATTTAAAAAAGTTGTAAAAATTATTATCGCTGCTCTGGCTGTTGTAATTGTTCTTTCAAAATTTAAAGTTGATATCAGTGCATTTATAGTTTCTCTTGGCGTAGGTTCTCTGGCAATTGCCCTTGCAGCCCAGGATACTCTTTCAAATATGATTGCCGGATTTATCATTATGGTGGACAGACCTTTCAGAATTGGCGATCGTATAAATTACGCAGCAGGTGAAACAGGCGATGTTGTAAGTATAGGGCTTAGAAGTACTAAAATTCTAAATTTTGACAGCAACCTCGTTATTATGCCGAATAATGAAATTGTTAAATCTAAAATTGTTAATGTTACATACCCAAATATTTTAACCAGGGTTATCATAGAGGTGGGCGTTGCATATGGCAGTGATTTGAAAAAAGTCAGGGAAGTTATGCTTAAAGCAGCTAATAATCACGCTCTTATTTCGCAGGAAATTCCGCCGGATGTCGTTTTAATTGAATTTGGTGATTCATCACTCAATGTACGCCTTGCCGCACGTACAGATGATTACAGAAACGCCTGGACTATGCAATGCGAACTTAGAGAAACTATTTATGAGGAATTCAACAAGGCCGGAGTTGAAATCCCTTTCCCGCAAAGAGTTGTTCATATGAAAAAAGATACATAATATTTTCTCACCTAAAATTTACTCAAATGAAAACAATTATAATTTCACTTGTTTTATCTGTTGCCGTATTCGCTCAGGTAAAATTTGATGGTTATTTCATCGATAAGACTTTAAGAATTGATTATTCCCACACCGCTGATTCAACACACGACTATTATTCAATAGATCAGTTAAAAGAAGAGCCATTTTGGGGAGGAACAAAAACAAATTTAACAGACAGCTTTAATTACGGGGCCTTTGTATTTAAGGCATACGATGACAGTACCAATACACTAATTTTTAATCACACCTATTCTTCAATGCTGAATGAATGGCAGACAACTGATGAAGCTAAGCATACCTCCCGGAATTTTGAAGAAACTGTAATAATGCCTTTCCCGAAACATAAAATCAGAGTTGAGTTTTACACACGCAATAAAGAGCATATTCCTGTTAAAAAATATGTCTATAAAATAGATCCGAACAATTATTTTATTAAGCATGATAACAATTATAAATTCCCGACTTTCAAAGTTCATTTTTCAGGTGACCCTTCAACAAAAGTTGATATTGTAATTCTACCCGAAGGGTATACCAAAGAACAAATGGGAAAATTTAAAAAAGATTGTGAAAAATTTGCAGGTTATCTTTTTAAGGTTTCACCCTACGATTCAAATTCTGATAAATTTAATATCTGGGGAGTTGAAGCAGCCTCGAAGGATTCCGGGACCGATGTACCGGGAAAAGGAATCTGGAAAAATACATTACTGGGCACTACGTTTTATACTTTTGATGAAGAAAGATATTGCCTTACGCCAGAGGATAAAATTGTTCGGGATGTTGCATCAAACGCCCCTTATGATCAGATATATATTCTTGTAAATACAGAAAAATATGGCGGCGGCGGACTTTATAATTTTTATAACATTTGCACATCAGATAATAAAAATTCTGAATTTGTTTTCACTCATGAATTTGGTCACGGCTTTGCATTTTTAGGAGATGAATATTACACATCTTCTATAGCATACAATGATTTTTACCCGAAAGGTGTGGAACCATTGGAACCAAATCTCACAACAATGGTAGATTTTGCGTCAAAATGGAAGAGTATGGTAGCCGATACTATTCCAATTCCAACACCAAACACAAAGGAATATAAAGATGTTGTTGGTGTTTTTGAAGGCGGAGGTTATGTTGAAAAAGGAGTCTATCGCCCGGCAGAAGTTTGTTCAATGCATCAGATCGTTTTGAATCATTTCTGTCCTGTTTGCAAAGCCGCAATTCAAAAAATGATAGATTATTATACAAAATAGCTTATTCGCAATAACAATTCCTAAAATTAGAAAAAGTCACCGTATTTTTAGGCAGACTCGAAGAATAATTGTATTTTTAAGGTTGAATATTTTAAATGAATATGAATAAATCTGATAAAACATCGGTTAAAATGGATCAAAGAAAATTATATAAGGCTGTAGAAACGATAGCATCCGGTGACTTTAAGTCTGAAAACGAAATGATGTTTGAAGTATTAAATCAAATTGTTTCAGATGAAAAAATAGAAATTATTGGCGGAAGAATTTGGCGGTTGAGACCGGAAGATAAATTGTATGTATTATTATATCAGACAGGAAAGCTTGAAAGAATAAAAGAAAATTTTACACTTGAAATAAAAGATTACCCTTTCTTTGACGTTATTGCAAAAGAACGTACCATCTTAGGAAATGAAACAAACATAACTTTAAGAGAAAAAGGAATCTTTAAATACTCAGCTTCGGGAGTGGGCTATAAAGTAAAAATTAACGGTGATTCATATTATGAATACCTGCTGGCTCTTAATTCAGAAACAATTAATGAAGAACTCAGGTTGACGTTAAATATTATTGCAACAGCTCTTACTTCTCAAATAAAACAAAGAAAAAGTTCAATCAAGGCGGCACATCTAAAAGCAGATATTGATAAAGCCAGGGTTTTACAGAAAAGTATATTACCCGAACACGAATACAATTTTTTTGATTATCAGCTTTATGGTGTTACTGATCCCGCTGAAATTGTGGGCGGTGATTTTTTTGATTACGTTGAAATTGGTGATGAAGATAAATTGGCTGTTACAATTGGAGATGCTGCCAGTAAAGGTGTTAGTGCTGCTGCCGAAGCAATGTATATTTCAGGTGCTATGAGGATGGCTAGTAATTTTGAGATTAAAATTTCACCTTTAATGAAAAAAATGAACCGTCTTGTAAATAAAATTTTTACAGATGATAAATTCGCTTCATTTTTTTATGGTGAGTTATCCACTGAAAAAAGCGGGTTGTTTTTATATTCAAATGCCGGTCACAATCCACCTGTTTTCTTAAAAAAGGATTCAAATAATATAACTCTGTTAAATCCAACAGGACCGGTTTTCGGTCCCGCGCCAAATGCAAAATACTCTGTGGAAAGTATAAATATTACACCGGGGGATTTATTATTTATTTACTCAGATGGTGTAACAGATTCTGCTGATGCAGAATTTAATAATTTCGGAGAGGAAAGGTTGTACAAATTACTGAAGAAAATTAAACATTTGTCAGCAAAGGAGATTACCTACACAGTTCTTGAAGAAGTAATAAATTTTTCCCGTAATGGTAAGTACCAGGATGACCGAACAATTGTAACAATTAAAAGGTTGCCTTCATAAAATCAATAGGGGAGATTATTGATTTCCAATTACCCGCTAATTCTAAAATAATTTTATTATTTTTTATTCTGAATAGAATTAAAATTTAGAGGTTTGCTATGATCCAGTCAATTAATCCAGCCGATGACACTATACTCAAAGAATACCTGGAGACAGCCGAAGGAGAATTAAAAAATATAATTTTAAATGCACACAATGATTTCCTTGATTGGAAAAACACGGATTTCAAGCATCGTTCAGAAAAAATGAAGAAAGCCGCCGCGGTATTGAGAAACAGGAAAGAAGAATTTGCGAAAATTATGACAATGGAAATGGGAAAACCCATTGTACAAGCTAGAGCGGAAGCAGAAAAATGTGCCTGGGTTTGTGATTATTATGCAGAAAATGCTGAAAAATTCTTAATGGAAGAAGAAGTTCGGACCGATGCCTCAAAAAGTTTTATCTCGTATGAACCCTTGGGTGTTGTTCTTGCTGTAATGCCCTGGAATTTCCCGTTTTGGCAGGTATTTCGTTTTGCAGCACCTAACTTAATGGCCGGAAATGCCGGGATACTAAAGCATTCCTCAAATGTAACAGGATGTGCACTTGCAATTGAAGGTATTTTTAAAGAAGCAGGATTTCCTGAAAATTTATTCAGGACGCTAATTATTTCTTCAAAAAAAGTGAGTAGTGTAATTGAAAATAAATTTGTCAAAGCTGTAACATTAACAGGGAGTACTGCCGCAGGAATATCTGTAGCGAAAAATGCAGGCGCACAGCTTAAAAAGTCTGTTTTGGAACTTGGAGGAAGTGATCCTTACTTAGTCTTAGAAGATGCTGATTTGGATTCTGCAGCTGAAACCTGCGTGAATTCAAGATTATTAAATGGTGGACAAAGTTGTATAGCCGCTAAAAGATTTATAGTTGTAGAAAAAATTTATAATGATTTCGAAAAATTATTTCTTAAAAAAATGAAGTCTAAAAAAATGGGTGATCCGTTTGACGAAGAAAATAATCTGGGTCCACAGGCAAGAAATGATTTACGGGATGAATTGCATCAGCAGGTTGTAAAAAGTGTAAAAATGGGTGCCAGTCTTTTGCTTGGCGGAAAAATTCCTGAAGGTAAAGGAGCATATTACCCACCTACAATATTAACTGATGTAAAACCGGGTATGCCGGCCTATGATGAAGAACTCTTCGGACCTGTAGCTGCAGTTATAAAAGTTAAAGATGAAGAAGAAGGTATTAAAGTAGCTAATGATACTGTGTTTGGACTGGGAGCTGCGGTTTTTACAAATGATATATTACGTGGTGAAAATATTGCTAAAAAGTATTTGAACTCTGGAAGTTGTTTTGTTAATGAATTTGTAAAATCCGATCCAAGATTACCATTTGGGGGAATTAAAGAATCCGGGTACGGCAGGGAGCTTTCTGTCTTTGGAATTCGGGAATTTGTAAATATTAAGACTGTTTATATAAAATAATATCTAATTGTTATCAGCATCGATCTCAAATAATAATTTTTTTACCCAATCAATAAGTTGTGGCTTTTCAAACGGCTTTGATAGATAGTCTGTAAGTCCGGCATCCAGAAATTCTTCTCTGTCACCTTTCATCGCGTATGCCGTAAGTGCTCCGATCGGAATGTTTTCATAGCCGTGAATTTTTCTTATCTCATTTGTAGCCTGTATACCATTCATATTTTTCGCGAGGCCGATATCCATTAATACCAGTGGATATTTTTTATTTTTAACCATTTTTATAGCTTCCTTACCATCGTGCGCTATATCAACATCACAAATTTCTTTAAGGAAAAGCCTGGTTATGTCTGTGCTTGCAAAATCATCTTCAACTAATAAAATAGTTGGTTTCGTCATAGTTGAAATCCTTCTAATTTAGATTACCGGATGGGATTTTAACGGTAAAAACCGATCCATGATTAATCTTGCTGTTTACCGAAATTGTACCATTTAGTATGTCAATATATTTCTTTGTGATGGTTAATCCAAGTCCCGTGCCCTGATGTCTTCTGTTAAGGCCTTCACTAACCTGTCTGAATTCTTCAAAAATAATTTCCTGTTTTTCTTCTGGAATGCCAATACCCGTGTCTCTTACTCTTAATACGACATCATCATTTTCTGAATCAATTTCTACTGTAATCTTGCCTTTATCAGTAAATTTAATTGCATTATTTACAAGGTTGTTAATTATCTGAACAAATATTCTTTCATCAAGGTTAGCTTTAATATTTTTAATAATAGAAGTTGTCAACAGCAAATTTTTATTCGCTGCATTTATATCAAAAAGTTTTACTGCCCTTATTGTGATTTCTCCAACATCTATTTTTCTAATGTAAATGTCTTCTTTGTCTGATTCTATTCGTGTCAGATCCAGTAATAAATTTAAAGTATGAAGCAATCTTTTACCACTATCGTGGATGGTTCCGGCCATTGCTTGCTGTTCTGCTATTTTCAGATCATTCTTTAGGATCTCTGCATAACCAAGCACACCAATAAGAGGAGTTCTTAGCTCGTGACTCATATTCGCGAGGAATTTAGTTTTTAATGAGTTCATTTCTTCGGCTTTTTCTTTAGCAGCTATCAATTCCATTTGTGCAATTTTTCTTTCTGTTATATCCTCTTTGATAGCAATAAAATTAGTTGTCATGCCTTTTACATCTTTGATTGGAGAGATTGAAGCAAATTCCCAGAATAGTTCCCCATTTTTTTTCTTATTATGAAATTCGCCCTGCCAGGTTTTACCAGATATAATCGTTTCCCATAATTTTTTGTAGCCTTCTGAAGGAGTTTCACCAGAACTCAAGATACGAGGGTTCTTTCCTTTTACTTCATCAAAAGTGTAACCTGTAACTTTAGTAAAGGTTGGATTAACATACTCAATATCACCTGATAAATTAGAAATTAAAATTGAAACGGGGCTTTGTTCAACCGCACTTGATAATTTCCGTAATTCATTTTCGTAGTTGACCCTTTCTGTAATATCTCTTGAAACCCCCATAATAGAAACGATATTATCCGATGAGTCTTTTATCGGAATTAGCCAGGTTCCCAGGTAAAGAACTCTACCGGGAAATTCAGTTTTATCCTCTACATATGCTGATTCCCTGGTATTGAATATTTTCATAAACGTTGATTCCTGACGTGATGAGGTATAATCATTAAAAAATTCTGACCTTTTCTTCCCAATCATATCTTCGGGTCTCAGTCCAAATTGTGCTGAGCCAAAATTATTTACATAGAGAATTTCACCATTTTTGTCGACGATAAAAATCATATCTTGCGAGGCCTCAGCAAGTACTCTGTACTTCTCTTCGCTTTCTTTTAATAAATTTTCTTGTCTCAATCTTTCAGTAATATCTGTTGCAATTCCAATTAAAGCAATTGGTTTTTTATCTTCATCTCTTACTATCGCTGTTGATAAATGGATAGGAAATTGTGTACCGTCTTTTTTCATATTTATGAGTTCACCCTGCCAGCTTCCTTCAATTGTGTTGGGGTACGAATTAGGGTGTAATGGTTTATGTAATTTTGGGGGCCTTAAACAATCAACTTCCTTTTCAATTATCTCTTCTGATTTGTAGCCGTAGGTATTTAAGAAAGTATCATTTACGTATATGATTTTGTTTTCAAGATTAGTTATGCTTACACACTCTGTAATATTTTCTAGTGAAAATGCCAGCATCTTAATTTGTTCTTCATTAATCTTTTTTTCTGTAATATCTTCGTGGTGAATTATTACATTCTGGATTTTACCATATTTGTCAAAGACTGGGTATGCTTTATTATGGAACCATTTTTTTTGTTTCTTTGAAATTTTAATATTCTGCGATTTTGCTGCTACGCCAATATCAAATAATATATCCCACTCAGCAGTTTCTCCCTTTTCAAAAACGTTTTTTAATATCGGAATTATTCCGCCATCTATAATAGACTTATCTTTGAAAATATTATATTTTTTGCCTTCTATATCCTCAGGTTGTACACCAAATAGTTCTGTTAATTTAGGATTTATTCTGTAACACCAGCCTTCCTTATCCAGAATTTGTGTACTTAGTGAAGACTGGATGTAGACTTGTTCCATGAAACTAACCTGGTCCTTTAATTGTTCTTTGGTCTTCATTTCTTCGGAAATATCTCTGAAAATTCCCTGAATATATTTTTGATTATTTAATTCAATTAAACTGGAAGTAATTTCGACGGGTATTATTGTTCCGTTTTTATGTTGTACATATTGCAAGTTTTTACCAGTAGCAGAACCATCTGTGAATGATTTAAATTCCCTCTTAGCATTTTTACTTTCCTTTTTCGGATGCAGTTCGTCCTGATGCATTTTTCTAATTTCTGCAAGCGATTTGCCGATTAATATCTGTGCCTTTCTGTTTGCTTCAAGTAATTTACCAGTTTTAGCATCAGCTATAAAAATTGCATCATTAGCTTCTTCCATAAGCTTTTTATATTTCGCACTTGAAGATAACTGCTCAAGCTCAATTAATTTTTGCTTTGTAATATTTCTTGCTACCCACAATACTTTATTATGGTTAAAAGGGGAAAGGGTGGCGCTAAACCATGCATCTTTTCTTTTTATTTTCAATAAATATTCAAACTGAACTATCTTTTTATCTCTGGCAACATCCTTAATATTTTTATTAAATATTTTTGCTGTCGGTTTATCGAAAATTTCTGCGAGATTTTTACCAATTAATTCCTTTGGAGATTTATAAAAGTCTTTTGACCCGGTTGGAATAATATTGAAATAATTACCTTTATTATCGAATATCAGTATAATTTCGGTCATAGCTGAAAAAATTGCTGCCAGATCTTTTTTCGAATCCAGAAGTTCTGCTTGTCTGCTTTTTAACGGTTTTACAGATACCTTTTTTCGCTCCAATGCTTTCATCTTTTTTTCGCCAGAAAATGTTAAAAAATAAAATCCAGAATCATCTGGAAGTACCTTATTATGTCAATTTCTATTCCAACAGTATTATTAACAAAAAGCCTTCGTTTTTAAATAGTTTTATAGGTTTATAAATTTGTTGCAAAGCTTCTTTCCAATAATGAGAAGTTTCGATTTTCACTTCTTTTCTTTGATAAGCTGTTCTATTTGGGTAATTTAGGATAAGAAATTCAAAAAATTCCTGATAAATTGAATAATTATAAACTTACGCTGCAATACAACGGTACAAATTATGCCGGCTGGCAAATTCAGGAAAATGCTGTAACAGTCCAGCAAAAAATAATAGATGCTGTAAAAATTTTGTTAAAGGATGAAGTAAACCTGATTGGCTCCGGGAGGACAGATGCAGGTGTGCACGCATTTGGTCAGGTGGCTAACTTTAGAACCGAGGCTGGATTAGATATTTACCGTTTTCAACATTCATTAAATTCGATCCTTCCGCAGGATATTTCAATATTTGATATTTCATTAGTCGATGATAAATTTCACTCGAGATTTGACGCAAAAAAAAGGAGTTACATCTATTTTTTGTCGTTAAAGAAATCCCCGTTCTTTAACAAATATTCCTGGCTTTATCATAATGAAATTAATGTTAACGAATTAAATAAATTATCTGATTTATTAATCGGAACACACGATTTTACATCTTTTTCAAAAAAAAATGCAGAAGTAGAAAATAAAATTTGCATTATTTATTCTGCCAGATGGAGAGTCACTGGCAACCTTGTAGTTTTTATGATTGAAGCTAACAGGTATTTACACGGGATGGTAAGAACTACAGTTGGTACATTATTAAATCTGGTGAAAGGAAAAAACAGTAAAAAACAACTGATGGAAATACTAGATCAAAAGAATCGGGAAGCAGCGGGAGAAGCTGCACCAGCAAAAGGATTATTTCTTTATAAAGTAAAATATTAATTATGATAAATCTAAAATCAAAAATTGTTTTAATAACCGGTGGATCGCGTGGTATAGGTGCCGCCTGCGTTAAATTATTTTCCGAATCCGGGGCAGATGTAGCATTTACTTATCAGTCAAATAAAGATGCTGCAGATGGGTTGTTAAGTAACTGCACTGGAAAAGTAAAAGCATACAAATGCGATTTGAACAAAGCGGACGATATTAAAAAAACAGTAAATAATGTAATCTCAGACTTTGGCCGAGTTGACGTACTTGTAAATAATGCCGGGGTGTGGAAGTATGGACCGGTTGATAAAATGTCACTGGAAGACTGGCATGAAACAATTAGAATTAATCTTACAGGGACATTTTTATTTGCAAAACTTGTGCTTCCGGAAATGGTAAAAAATAATTATGGAAGGATTATTAATATTACCTCTACTGCAGGTCAGAGAGGGGAAGCAAATTATTCACATTATGCCGCATCAAAGGGTGGGGTAATATCATTTACTAAATCAGTTGCTACAGAATTTGGTAAATATAATATTACTACAAATTCAGTGGCACCTGGCTGGGTAGATACAGATATGACAAGTGATGCTTTGTCCGATATCGATTACAGGAAAAGAGTGGAAGATGACATACCTATAAAAAGAGTTGCTTCAGCAGAAGATATTGCCGGTCCGGTCCTTTTCCTGGCTTCGGAACTTGGCAGGCATGTTAATGGTGAAATACTCAATGTTAACGGCGGTTCAATTCTTTGCGGATAAAATATTCTGGATTTATAAAACGCTTATTTCAGGGGACTAATTAGTGAATTTTCACAATCTAAATAATTAAAAGGAACTTAAAATGGAATTCCTTGCCAGTCTTCACCCTCTGATAATTCATTTCCCGATCGCGTTGTTTATAATTTATACCCTCTTTGAAATTATTGGAGCCTTTTCGAAAAATGAATTCTTTTCAAAAGTAGCTCACATTATCCTGTTTCTTGGCGTACTTGGAGCTATTGCTGCTGTTCTTACCGGAAATCAGGCTGAATCGCTTATGAGCCAGTGGGAAAACCAGGGAGCGATTATTCAATTGCATGCTATAGGTGAACACGAAGAACTTGCAAACACGACTTTATGGGTATTTGTAGGTATCCTTGTCTTAAGGACTGTGCTGGTATTAAAGAAGAAATTTACCGGTTATATAAAATATATTTTTGTTGTACTTGCCCTGGTTGGTTGCTATTTTCTTTATGAAACAGGGGAACACGGTGGTAAACTTGTTTATAAATATGGATTGGGTACTGATCTAAAGAAAATGGAAATCCAGGGAAATAAATAGTGAAACAGACAAAACTTTATCCTGTAATATTTGCGGTAGTTGCCGTAAATATTGCAGGAATATTGTTGCGCTTTTATGATCTTGAAACTTATATAATTATTGTGGGCTTTCGTTTCCATTTAAGTTTTGTTCTTCCTTTTCTGATTGTTTTCAGACCTGAGCAGCTACGCTTTATTAAAAAGCTTTTTACAAAGCCGAATAATAAGAAAACTATTCTTCCACTTCTCTGGATATTACTTCCGGTTGTGCTCATTATAGCTGTATTGTTTTTGCTCAAAAAGATAAACATTGGTGATCCTGAATATTTTTATGAATTTGGTCTCTCCTCAATAGTTGATTACCCAATTTATCTTTTGTGGAATTTTCCGCAGATCATAATGCTTTTTATCTTCCTCGCTGTTTCATCAACTTTAAACAATAAAAAAATAATAATTCCATTTCTCCTTATCGTTTTATTATTCGTATTTGAGTTTATTCCGATTGGAGCAATTGAATTTAGTGTTACAGGAATTGTTCCTCTGATTCTGATGGCTGTAATTTCCGGATTAATAATAAAGTATTTCCAAAATATTTACTGGTTCGTTATACTTATTTTCTCGGTATTTTGGCTGCATTTTCTTTGCTTCGGATCTGGTTCTGAGACAATTATTAATTTATTATTTGCAGCCCGATACAATTCCTGGGAAGGTTTCTTTTCTGTGAATAAAGATATTGTGCAATATTTGCTGCCCGTTCAACTTTTGCTCACTTTTCTGCTGGTTTTAATTTCATACAACATCCACAAAAGAAGAGTGGCCCCCGGATTTTAGAAGATATTATTATTTTGTATTTTGTTTTTGAAAAAATTACCTGAAAATGAAAAAATATTTACTTCTGGTTTTAATATTAACTTTTAATCTGTCCTTTGCGCAAAGTCCCGATAAGACTGCAAAGGGTTTTTTCCTGGCCGTTGGGGTGGGCCCTCGTTTCCCGGTGGGTGATTTTGGAAATACTTCGAAGCTTGGTTACGGACTGAGCGCTGAAATTTCCTATACAAATAGTGAATCCCTGCCGTTTTTTATTTTTCTGAAATCAGGATTTGAAACTTATCCGGGCTCGCAGGATTTTTATAGTCAAAGCAATTATTCAAATCTTTCAACAAATCTAATTCCTGTAAAATTAGGGATGCGATATTTTTTGCCGCCATTAGTAAAAAGCCAGGCCCTTTTGATGCCAATTCTGGAACTATCGGTTTCTTACGGGCTTTTTCACACATTAAATGAATTTAAACCCGGAAGCGGCCAGACGAACTTTTCTGAAAATAAATCGAGATTTGGCTTTTCAGCGGGTGCCGGAATATCCGCATTCATGCTTGAAATTCTTGCATCCTACAATTACTTTGATCAACACCAGTTTATTGCTCTTGATCTGAAAGTAAGATATCCAATTTATATTAATTATTAAGAGAGACTAAAATGAGTTATCAAAATTTATTAGTTGAAAAAAAAGACAGAATCGCTGTCGTAACAATAAATCGTCCTGACAAACTGAATGCGTTAAATTCCCAAACTCTAACTGATCTGAAAAATGCATTTACAGATTTAAAGAATGATGAAGATGTTTTTGTTATTATTCTTACTGGTAGCGGTGAAAAAGCTTTTGTAGCGGGAGCTGATATTTCCGAGTTAAATCAACTTGATGTTGTCTCCGGCAAATCTTTCGCTGAAAACGGGCAGGCTGTTTTCAGTATGATTGAGAATCTGGATAAGCCAGTAATTGCGGCGGTAAATGGTTTTGCACTTGGCGGAGGATGCGAACTAGCACTCGCCTGCAATATCAGGCTTGCTTCTGATAATGCAAAATTCGGACAGCCGGAAGTTAATCTTGGAATTATTCCCGGTTATGGCGGAACTCAAAGACTTACGCGCCTTATAAATCCTGGTAGGGCAATGGAATATATCTTAACTGGTGACATGATTAATTCTGCTGAAGCTTTCAGGCTAGGTCTTGTAAATCACGTTTATCCACAGACCGAATTAATGGGAAAAGCCATTGAGATGGCTAATAAAATAGCTTCAAAAGGCCAGCAGGCAATTAGACTTTCAGTAAAAGCTGTAAACATTGTAGATGAAGTTTCCTGTAAAGAGGGATTAGATTATGAGGCCAGCTTATTTTCAATTGCTTGTGGAACCGAAGATTTTAAAGAAGGCACAAAAGCATTTTTGGAAAAACGGAAACCTGATTTTAAGAATAAATAATTTTTAATGAATATTTTTACTGACAAAAAAAAGCTAATTCAAATTCTTTTTGGATTAGCTTTTATTATACTTATCGCAAACATAGTAGCCGATAAACTGGAAATCAAACATTATACTCCGGTTGAATCTTCAGTAAGTGCGGAAAAGATAAACTCAAAATATTTGCAGGCGCTTAAAAATTACGGAATACAGCCAAAGTGGATAATTAAACAAAAACGTTATAAAAGTGAAGACGATTCTCTCTTATATAAATATGAGGTAGAAGTACCCAAAGATTTACCCATTGCACTTCTGATAAATGAGATTACTGATTCCCTGAGTAATTCGAATGTAAAAATTCAATCAAAGGAATTGAAGATTGGGGGCGAGACGCAATTAAGAATATTTTCCGGTGATAATCTGAAGCTGAAAGCGGTATTCAATTACAATGATGATATTGTCAGAAAATCGAGCTCGGGGAGTTTAATAATCAGAGGAACGGAAAATATTAGCGAAGAGGATTTTAATTCTCTTCTAAAATCTCCTGAAAGATTTGCCGTTTTGCTCACTCCCTCAAAGTCCAGTAAAAATCGTATAGATCGGATTATTAATGATCAAAAAGAACTTCTTGTTTTAATTAGTGATGGATCAAACGACATGGACTATAAAATGCGTGCAGGATTTTCAGGCAACCGGATCAGGAATTCAATCCGGGCAATTATTTCCGATTATTCAAAAGCCGCTTTTTTTGCCATAGATGACAGATCAAAAATTTATTTTTCTCCTGCTATGAAAATTATTAAGGATGTATTGGACAGGGCAAAAATAAAATACTTTAATCTGAGTAGTTGCAGCTATCTAAAACCGGCGGATGAAATCGAAATGAAAAAGCAATTTGAAGAGTATGTTAAAAAACTGGAGACTAATAATAAACTGTTAATGTTGTTAACGCCCGATGAGCTGGATACAATTATACCCGAGTTAATCAAATTCAGAAAAATAGGATATAAATTTGTAAGGCCTTCAGTACTTCTTGATAAAAATCAGTGAACTAATTAGCAGTTATAAAACAGGGTTTCCCCAAATATCCAGCTCAATTATTTCATTAATATTTAAGCTTTCCAATTGCTCTAAAAACAACTTCTTATCACCAACCACAAGAATTGATAATTTATCTGTGTTAATATTTTCAACCGCGGCCCGTATTATTTGCTCTTCATTCAAATTGTTGATTGAATTCAGGTAGGTAGAAAAATAATTCTGCGGAAGAGAATGTAGAACTAGCGAAACAAGATTGCTAGCTATTTGGCCATAGGTTTCAAAATTTCCCGGGAACCTGAGAGTAACTGAAGATTTTGCAAAAGCCAGCTCTTCTTTTTTTATCCCTTTTTTAATTTTGTTTAATTCTCTTATTATTTCATTAATTGCGTTTCCGGTGTTTTCGGAACCGACAGATGTAGATACGAGAAATTGTGCGGATTCTTTTAAATAATTAAACCTTGAATGAGCTCCATATGTGTAGCCTTTATCTTCACGGAGATTCAGGTTTATTCTGCTGCTGAATTGTCCACCAAGGATTATATTCATTATATGTTTGGAAAAGAAATTGCCTTTAGATCTTTCTTCGGCTATATGTCCGGCCCTGATTTCACTCTGAACCAATCCTTCTTTATGTACAAAATAAATCTTTGAGCCGTAGGAAAAATTAGGGAAAGATAATTGCGGATTAGAAGAAGTCGATTTCCAATCTGAAAAATAATTATTCAATTTTTCTTCAAGAATTTCTCTGGTAGTATTTCCAACAACAATTAAAGTAGAATCAGCAGGCCCGAGTCTCTCTTTATAAAAGGAACCTATATCTTCAGTGGAAATATTTTCTAAACCATTGGGATAACCCACTACCGGGTAGGCGTATGGATTATTTTTACCAAAGACGATATGGTCAAATGCAATATCTGCAATTTCATCAGGAGAGTCTTTCAACTGCTGAAGTGCTGTTATCACCTTTCTCTTTTCACGACCAAATGATTTGTTATCAAGGTGCGGACTTGTTAATACCGTTGCGAACAGCTCAAGAGACTTATCAAGATTTTCTGCCAGTGTCTGAAGTGTAATATGAAGATTATCATTAAAGCAATTTATGTTGAAATTTGTTCCGAGTGAATCAAATTCGTCAGAAAGTTCAATGGCGTTAAAATTACCTGCACCTTCATCGAGTACCCTGCTGAACAGGTTTGCCAGTCCTTTCTTGTTTGCTGTGTCATATTTTCCACCGGCGTCTGTAATAAGATTAAATCTGATAATCGGTAGTTCATCTTTTTTGACAAATAATACTTTCAGAGAATTATTTAATCTAAATTCCTGAATTTCAGGAAGCGAAAATTGAATCTCACCTTTAGCTCCGGGCTTTTGTGATCTTTCCAGTATCTGCATAAAATTTAAATTGGTTTTATTTGAAGTTCAATAAAGGGTTTGTTGATATATTTCTCGGTTACATTTTTTAAGTATTCTGTAGTTACATCTTCATATCTCTGTAAGTCAAAATTAAATGAATTGGGCTCACCAAGATAGAAGTTATAATGATTTAGCTGGTCAGCCAGTACGTCGCTGTTCTGCATTGAATATATGAATGAGGATTTTATCACATTTTTTGAACGGATTATTTCTTTCTCTGCAACACCATTTTTACTAATGTTTTCTATTTCCTTGAAAATTTCATCTTTTAACCTCTCAAGGGTAATCCCGGGTTTTGCCGTGGCAATTATCATAAAATGTCCGTCATATTTTCCAGAGAATTGGTAAGCGGAAACATCCTGTGCTATTTCCATTTCGTAGACCAGCTTGTTGGTTAGTCTTGAACTTTTTGAGCCTGTAAGCAGATCGGAGAGTATGTCGAGAGAACTGTCATCTTTGCCGTACGCTTTGTCCGAAGGCCAGGCAAGATATATCCTTTCTAGCTGAACATTTTCTTTTTTTTCAATAAAAACATTTTTATCGAGTTTAGGATTGGGGAAATTATTCAAGCTTGTAATATTTCCGTTACCGCTTGATCCTAATTCAGAAAAATATTTTGAAACCTGGTCTTTTACTTTTCCCTTTTCAAAATTACCGGCTACAACCAGTGTTGCATTTGCCGGTGAGTAATATTTATTAAAGAAAGAGGAAACGTCATCAAGCGTATAGCTTTTAATATCTTTCATGTGCCCGATGGTCGGCCAGCTGTAAGGGTGCCTTTCCGGGTACAAATATGAAATAAGGGTTTCCCACGCAAGGCCGTATGGCTGGTTGTCATACCGTTCGAGCCTTTCATTGCTGACTACTCCAATCTGGTTTGTGAGTTTTTCCTGTGTTAGTGCAGGAAGCAAAAAGCCCATCCTGTCAGACTCAAGCCAAAGAGCAAGCTCAAGATAATTGGATGGCACTTTTTCAAAATAATTTGTACGGTCAAAACTTGTTGAGCCGTTCAAAGTTCCTCCTGCTTCCTGTATATATTTGAAATGCTTTTCTTTAGGTACGTTCTGAGATCCCTGGAACATCATATGTTCAAATAGATGAGCGATACCTGTTTTACCTTTTACTTCATTTGCTGAGCCAACTCTGTACCAGATGTTAACGCTTACAAGTGGAAGATTTGTGTTTTGGTGCAGAATTACCTCCAGACCGTTTTCTAATTTGTATTTTTGATATTCAATGTCGAGTAAATCCATAAAATCCTTTAAAAACCTTTTAAGATGTATTCAATATTTTCTAGTTTGCCGTCTATATTTGAACGTGGAGCGATCTTAAATATCTTACAAAGAAGAGGATAAATATCAATATTATTGATTGTTCCTGTCTCATATCCTTTTTTAAAAGCCGGACCAATTGCATAAAAGATTCCATTCATATCCAACGCAAAATTATCGTATCCGTGGTTTCCCCCAACGTCAACATTTTTCATCCACTTTGCTGACTTGTTATCTACTAGGCTCCAGCCTAAATCTGCCATAAGTATAATATCCGGCAAAAACGCATTTCTTGAATAATGGTAGCAATCCGGAATATTTTCTTTTGTATACGCACGAAAATGATTTTCATTTTTCTTCAGCAGTTTATAAACCTCATCAACTTTATCTTTAGCAGGTTGTATCAGCATAAAAGGTCCGTTTTCCTGGTACTGGATTTTATAATCCTTTAGAATCTCCTGTATATTCACGACTCTTTTATCACTGATATTTGTCATCCCGTGATCTGAAACAATAATTAAATCAGTGCTGTCTCTCAGATTTATTTCATCCAGCTTTTTAAAAAGAAGGCCGATCATATTATCTTCTTTATTAATTGCTTCATCAACCTGTTTCGAGTCGGGACCATATTTGTGTCCCATATCATCGGTGGCTTCAAAATATAATGTGATAAAATGAGGCCGCACCGTATATGGAAGTTTCATCCAGTCAATTACTCCCTGCACCCTCTGTTCAAACGGGCGGTCGTGGAAATAATGTTCAAAGTAATCAGGTCTTCTGTATTCCGGATTCATCTCAGATCCCGGCCAGAAGTAACTCGCTGTTTTAATTCCGTTTCGGTCTGCAGTCTGCCAGAAAGCTTCGCCAAGGTACCACTTACCGTCAGTTACCTTAGTTGAGTCACTAATTCTGTAAGTCTCTTTTGTATAGGGGTCGTAAAAAGTATTTGCAATCAGCCCCTGGTTTTCCGGGTACATCCCTGTAACAATCGAATAATGATTCGGAAAAGTTTTTGATGGGAAGTCCGGTCTCAATGATAAAGCATGAACTCCATTCTCTTTTATGTAATCGAGATTCGGTGTTATGCCGCGGTTACCATAATCCCACCTGAAAGCATCGAATGAAATTAGAATTACATATGGTTTGGATTGTGAGATTAAATTGGTAGAAACAAACAACAATGCAAGAATTACAAGAACTACTTTTTTCATATTATCTCTTACAAATTAAAAAGGGAGATCGAATCTCCCTTCGAAAAATTATTAGTATATTTTTTAATGTAGTAACTTCAATATTCTATCTGGCCTTGCGGATCCAATCAATCTGAAAAAATCTGTGAATGGTATATCCCTGTTCCAGGAAAATAATGTTATGAAAGCTTCTCCGACAACTGCATCTCTGGGAACAAATCCCCAGAAACGACTATCGAGACTATCATCACGATTGTCTCCCATCATAAAGTAATAATCTTTTTTAAATGTATATGAAGTAGCAGGCTTCCCTTCAATATTAATTACACCGTTATCAGTTTTAACAACTCTTTCACCGTATTCCCGGTCAATAATTGTTCTCCATTTCTCAATGTTATCCATCGTTAACGGAATTGTATCACCTTTTTTAGGAATCACAAGGGGACCGTAATTATCTTCGTTCCACTGTGCGCCCTTAGGAAAAATTCTCGGTTCCACCATTCCAGGAGGTCTGGCATAAGGACTTAAATATAAAATGTCAGGCGGTATCCAGGCTTGTTTTCCATTTACAAAAACTACTTTATCTATCACTTGCACAGTGTCACCCGGCAGGCCGATACATCTCTTAACATAGTTTACTCCCCAGTCATCTGCGTGCATCTGGTCTTTATATCCGGGCCACTCAAACACTACGATGTCATCTCTTTTAGGTTCTCTTAAAGCCGGCAATGTAAAATAGGGAAGAGGAATATTTGTAAACGGAATGAACCTGGGAGAGGACGCACCGTAAATAAATTTATTAACCAACACAAAATCTCCAACCAGTATTGTATTTTCCATTGAACCGGTAGGAATTCTTGTATTCTGAACGATGAAAGTAATGATGAAGAATGCGGCAATTAATGCAAAAAATAATGACTCCGCAAACTCTCTTACTTTTTCTTTCGGCGTCTTGGGCTTATTCGGATCTTCCGGTGGTTTGATTCCAAAAAATCTTTTTAATCCTGCTTTAAATGACAATTTTTTCTCCTGCAAGTATGATAATAAAAATTATTTATTCCTGTAGCTTTCTAATTTTTCTTTAAGAATCTCATTTAAAATTTTTGGGTTTGCTTTCCCTTTTGTTTCCCTCATAATTTTACCGACAAAAAATCCCAGTACTTTATCTTTACCATCCAGGTATGTTTGTACTTCTGATTGATGATCTTCAAGAATTTTATTGATTATTTCTTTAATTTCTTTTGTATCAGTAATCTGAACAAGATTTTTTTCTTTTACAATTTCATCCGGGCTTTTTAATTCCTTCAGCATTTCAGGGAATATATCCTTGGCTATTTTGCTGCTGATAGTGCCTTCATTAATCAAATTGATGAGTTTACCCAGGTTTTCCGGAACAACAGGAAAGTTTTTTATATCAATTTTTTCTTCATTGATTGTTTTCAGTATTTCCCCCATTACCCAATTGCTTGCTGATTTATAATCTTTTGTTGTTTTCAAAACATTTTCATAATAATCTGCCATATCCCTGTTAAGAGTTAAAATATCAGCATCGTATTCGGGCAGGTTAAAGTCTTTGATAAATCTTCCCTTTCTTACTTCGGGAAGTTCCGGAAGTTTCAATTTTAGATCTTTTTGCCATTCATCATCCATAATAACCGGCAATAAATCGGGCTCAGGAAAATACCTGTAATCATGAGCTTCTTCTTTGCTTCTCATTGAAACAGCTTCATTTTGATCAGCGTTCCATAACAGAGTTTCCTGTACAATTTTTCCACCTTCTTCCATTGTTTCAATATGTCTGTTGATTTCAAAATTTATTGCGCGTTCTAAGTTTCGGAATGAGTTCATATTCTTTACTTCGGTCTTTGTACCGAAATCTTTTTGTCCGGCCGGTCTGACCGAAATATTTGCATCGCACCTTAGCGAGCCTTCTTCCATATTACCGTCGCAGATGCGCAGGTACTGAACAATTTGCCTTATTTTAGTAAGATACAGAACTGCTTCCTCGGCGCTTCTGATATCAGGCTCACTTACAATTTCTATTAATGGAACCCCGCATCGATTCAGGTCAACCAGTGTTTCCTTTGTCTGGTCGTGAATAGATTTTCCTGCATCCTCTTCCATATGAATTCGTGCAATTCCGATTTTTTTTGAAGTGCCATCTTCCTTTTTTATATCAATAAATCCATTTTCACAAATTGGTTTATCATACTGGGAAATCTGGTAACCTTTAGGGAGATCGGGATAAAAATAATTCTTTCGTGCAAAAACTGATTTCTCATTAACCATGCAGTTTGTTGCAAAGCCCATCAAAGAAATGAACTCCACTACTTTTTTATTTAAAACCGGCAGAACTCCGGGATGGCCAAGGCAAACAGGGCATACGTTTGTATTAGGAGCTATTCCAAACTTTGTTGAACAACCGCAAAATGCCTTGCTTTCGGTAAGTAGCTGGGCGTGAACTTCAAGCCCTATTACAGCTTCAAAATTTTTGTTCATTTTCTCCGATAGGGGAATTTTAAACTATAAATATATAAAAGAATTGATAGATATCGAAGGATAGAAAATTTGAATTACGGGCAAAATCGAATGAATCCAAATAAAATTCTAAGGCTTTTCAGGAGATCTGGTAGTTGCCATTTTTATTGTCTGACTTTTAGAAGCAGCAGAATCAAGTTCAGCAAGTACATTTTCTTTAACCAGGCTGAAATCATTAAGATACATTTTTGCCACGGGGTGAGCTGAAGGAATCTTTTGTTTAAATGGATCAACCTGCGCTCCGTTTTTCCAGAATCGGTAGCAGACGTGAGGACCGGTTGCTTCTCCGGTCATTCCAACGTAACCAATTACCTGTCCCTGTTTTACATGTACACCTGGATGAATTCCCCGGGCGATTTTTGACATATGAAGATACTGTGTAGAGTAAACACTGTTGTGCCTGATTTTTACATAATTACCGTTAAATCTTTTATAGCGTGCTTCTGTTACAATCCCATCACCGGTAGAGTGGATCGGGGTTCCTGTAGGCGCAACATAATCAGTACCAAGGTGAGCTTTTACCCGGTGTTCAATGGGGTGATAACGGCGGAGTGTATATCTCGAAGAAATACGTGTAAATTTTACGGGTGCTTTCAGGAATGCCTTTCTAAGGCTTTGCCCGTTTTCATCATAAAAATGATCATCGCCGTTTTTTTGAAAATTTATTGCGTAAAATGCTTCACCGGAAGCGTTAAAATAAGCGCCGATTACTTTCCCTATACCGATAGGCCGTCCATCAACATACTGTTCTTCATATACTACTTTAAAACTGTCGCCTTTTTGTATCCTGTAAAAATCTATTTGCCATGCATAAATTTCCGCGAGCTTATAGACCAATTCAGGGTCTATTTCATTATCCACCATTGTCTGGTAAAGCGAGCTGTGGATTACCCCTTCTGCTGTTTTTGTTTGAACTGTCACTTTCTTTGAACCGGCGATAACATCTGTTGTATCTTTAAGATTAACGACTACATAGTCTATCGGATTCTTTTCATAAACCAGGTAGGCAATTTTACCAAGACTATCTTTTGTTGTATAAACATGATAAGTTTTTCCGGCAACAATTTTTCTAAAATCAAAAGTGTCTTTAAAATTTCTTGATATAAAATCTATTTTAGAATAGGGGACATTATAATTTAAAAGCAGATCGGAAAATGTCTCATTCGGGTTTATTGTGGCATCTTCTCGGCTTAAAGAATCTGAGATAAAACCGAATTCGTTTATTTTTGCTACTTGTTCTTCTTTTTTTATATTTTCGGTTTGATCTGTTTTATTAGGAAAAAATAGTTTTTTTACTATAACGAAGCTAATTATAGAAAATGTAAGAAGATAGAAGATGTATGTCACTAAAGTAATTCTCTTTAGTGGTCGCATAGGGAGCCTTTTGGGTTTGTACTGATATTAGAATCTTGTACAAATTTAACCTATTGCATTTATCTTTGCAATTTTTGTACGAAAATAATTTATTCTTTTAGCCGAAATAATTAAGTTATAGCCCAACTATTTAGAAAGGATTTTTTATGGTTATTTATAGTGTCTCCGTAAGGATTAAAAATGAATTTGAAGAAGAATGGCTTAATTGGATGAAAGAAAACCATATACCAGCTGTGTTGTCCACAAAACATTTTACAAATTGCGAAGTTTTTAGAGTATTGATTCCTGAAATTGAAGAATCAGTAGTGATGTATAAGATGAAATACTATTGTGAAACTTTTGAAAATTACCTGGATTATCAAAAAAATGATGCTGCAAGACTTCAAGCGGATCATAATGATAAATTCCAGGGGAAATTTACTGCATCACGTGAAGTAATGGAAAATATTTCTAATATCAGGTAAGCTTTTTTCTCTTCCTAATATCCCGGGGTTAAAATATGTCAAAATTTATTCGCAGGGAATTACCAAAATTCCTTTCCCTGTTTTTTCTGCTTTCTGCATTTGTCTATGCACAAAGTTTACAAAATTATGTCCTGAATTCTAAAACAAGAAATTATGATCAGAAACACGTTAAACTGAATTTGAGTTTTAGCTTTGACAAGGCTGAGGTTTACGGAAAGGAAGAATTTACTTTTTCGCCTATGGAAAATAATTTCCAAAATCTTGTTTTGCACTCAAGGACTACAAAGGTTTCAAAAGTATTGTTCGAAGGAAAGGAACTAAATTTTTCACAGACTGATAACCTTCTTTTCATAAATTTTGATGACGGATTAAATGCAGGAAAAGATGCTACTGTTACAATAGTATATAATTCACTGCCGGAAGCAGGATTATATTTTTTCAAACCGACCAAAGAATATCCGGAAATCCCTTACCAGATTTGGTCACAGGGAGAAGGAAGGGACAACAGGTACTGGTACCCTGCCTATGATGAGCCTGATGATAAACTTACATCTGAAATTATTGCTACGGTACCCGATAACTTAATCGCCATCTCAAATGGTAAGCTTAAATCAGTTACTTTGAATTCCAAAGCAAAAACAAAAACATTTGACTGGGAAATGGACCAGCCTTATTCCAATTATTTAACAACTTTAATTGTCGGTGATTTTGTCACTATAAAAGACAAGCTGAGGGGCACAACGCTGGAATATAATATTCCCCGCAAATGGGTTGATCAATATGATTCATTTTACGGGCGTACTCCTCAAATGTTAAATTTTTATTCTAATTACATCTATCCATATCCATATAGCAGGTATGCACAAACTGCCGTACAGGATTTTGTTTACGGGGGAATGGAAAATGTAACCGCGACAACTTTGAACCAAAGAATTTATCACGACAAAACAGCTGAGCCAAATTATAGTCCTGACGGATTAATAGCACATGAATTTGCTCACCAGTGGTTCGGTGACTTTCTTACCTGCAAAACCTGGGATCATATCTGGCTGAATGAAGGTTTTGCTACTTATTTTACTGATATGTGGACGGAAAATGAATTTGGCGAAAATGAATTCAGATACCTGAGGTTCCAGGAAAATAATGCTTACTTCAGCGAAGTTAATAGTCAACCACTGGATAAAATTAAAAAAGATTCTACAGGTGTGATTCCGGTTGAACTCGGCGGAGGCAAAGCGTACGACAGAGGCGCCGCGGTTCTGAATACATTAAGATTTTATTTGGGCGATGAAGCTTTTGAGAAAGGTATAAAGCATTATGTAAATAAATTTAAACATTCAGCCGTTGTAACTGAAGATTTCAGAAAAGCGATGGAAGAAGCGACAGGGAAAAATCTGAAAGAATTTTTTAACCAGTGGATATATGGTGCCGGATTTCCTGTCTATGATGTCTCATATACCTGGGATGCAGTTCATAATAAATTGCTGCTAAAGGTTAAGCAAGTTCAAAAACAGTTCCCGGCAGTTGGATTATTTACCGCGCCTGTCCTTGTGGAAATTACTTCTGGCAAAAAAGTAATTCAAAAGAAAATTACAATTAGCAAAAAAGAGGAAGTATTTACTTTTAATTGTAATGAGAAACCACAGATGATTAGGTTTAATAAATATATGTGGACGCTATGCAGCGTTCATTTCAGAAAAAACTTTGATGAACTGGTTTATCAATTGCAATATGATGATGATGTAGTTGGACGAATTTTTGCTGCGAAGGTTCTTCCGCAATTTGGAGATACTGCCGTAAGTTATTTGACGAGATCAATAAAACGGGATAATTTTTATGGAGTAAGACTGGCAGTGGTGGAAGGTCTCAGAAAAATTGGCGGCGATAATGTACTTGATCCTCTACTCCTCGCTTCTGATGATCCTGATGCAAGGGTAAGGGAAGAAGCTGTAAAATCTCTTTCAATATTTCCAGCTTCAAAAGTTGGCAAATTTTTAGTGAATAAATTTAAATCTGACAAAAATGCTTATGTAAAAGGTGCAGCAGCCTATTCTATCGGAGCGATAAAAATGAAAGGAGCTTATGAATTCCTGGTTAAAGCCCTGAAAATGGATTCACATAGAAATATTATAAGAAGAGATGTATTTGACGGTCTGAAAAAATTAGGTGATCCTCGTGCCATTAAACTTGCCGGTGAATATAGTCAGTATAAATATAGTTACGGTGGTATGCATCTGCTTGATATTACAGCGTTGGATTGCGCGATGGAATTCGCAACATCACACCGAAATGAAGTAATAAATGTTTTGGCAAAAGCTCTTAAAAATCCATATTTCAGAACTAGGAATTATGCTGCAGGGGGTCTCGCAAAACTTGGAGCAAAATCAAAATTATCATTACTAAAAGAGATTTTAAAAACTGAAAGAAGAAGTAGAGTAACGAGATCGTTAAACTCCGCGATAAAACGGCTTGAGGGCAAATAATTGCCCCAAAAAATATGTTTCAACTACAATATTAATCTCTTATTTTCATTAAAAAGTAAAAGATGTATAATCTTTATTAGTTGAAATTGTACCGGCTAAATATTGGGGTTGGATTTTTATGAAAATTAAAAACATTCTTCTGATCGCATCTGTTCTCTTTCTGATTGCCGCATTGGAATCCTGCAGGGAAGGAATTATCGAGCCGGGTAATTCTGTGGGTAATGTTAATGAACCTGTAGTCTTAAAATCTCCGGATGCCTATATCTTCCAGATTGATGCAAAAAATATTACTTTTAGTAAAACAGATGAAACATTTCTTGATGTAACAGACACAGATATTATTCTTAATCTAAGCGATTATTCAAATGGCTCTGTTCACATGAGAGTCATTGCTGATAACCTTTCTACTTTGTACAATGAATTACTTTCTAATGATATTAGCGGGTTACAAAAATCTGTAATTAACCACGTAGTAGAAAAAGTTCAGTTTGAGTTCAGTAATTTTAGCGGAAAATTTAAAGTTAAGCTGGTAAAATCCCCGCGCAGCTATTAATCAAACCTGTAATCTTCATTTAAACTCTCATTATTTTTCACGATCTTACAGTTATTATCCAATAACCAGAGGCATATTATGTTACCACGAAAATTTAAACGAAAAAACAAAAAAGGGATGTCTCCCGGTTCGCTGATTTTTACCGGCCAGAAAAAAGTGGAAAAAATAAAAATCAGTGTGTTTGATTATAATGCGGATAATTATGAAGATAGAACTCTGACTGAAGAGGAAGTAAGTAAACTTACTGACTTTAGAGTAGGTAAAGATGTTAGCTGGTTAAATATTTGCGGAATTCACAACACTGAACTTATAGACAGAATTGGCAAAATATTTAAAATACATGCCCTTGTGCTGGAAGATATTTTAAACGTTTCACATAACACTAAGATAGACGAATTTGAAGATTATATTTTTATAATTACAAAAATGATAAACTATAATGAAGCTGAAAATCTTCTTAATATAGAACAGGTAAGTTTCATACTCGGCAAAAACTTCCTTATCACTTTCCAGGAACGAGAAGGTGATGTTTTTGATATTATCAGGGATAAAATTAGAAGCAACAATGGCAGAATAAGAACAAGTGGAGCTGATTACCTTGCGTACAGGCTAATAGACACAATTGTTGATAATTATTTCCTTGTGCTGGATAAAATTGATGAAAGAATTGAAGATATTGAAGACGAGTTGCTGGATAATCCTGAGCAATCTACACTCCAAAGCATTCATTCATTAAGAAAAGAAGTAATTCATTTAAAAAGGAATGTAACACCTCTGCGTGATATTTTACATGCTCTTGAACGCGAACAATATAATTTTATCGATAAATCAACTCAAATTTATTTAAGGGATTTGTACGATCACATCAGGCAGATAATTGACACAATTGATAACTACCGGGAAGTAATAAATGGTCTGCAGGAGGTTTATCTTTCCAGTGCAAGCAATAAAATGAATGAGATCGTAAAAGTGCTTACAATAATTTCCACAATTTTTATTCCTCTGACTTTTATCGTAGGAATTTACGGAATGAATTTCCGGACAGATGTAAGTATCTGGAATATGCCGGAACTGGCGTGGAGTTATGGCTATCCTTTTGTTATGGCCTTAATGCTTATGGTAGTTATTGGTATGACCATTTTTTTCAAAAGAAAAAAATGGTTTTAAGCTCCTTTCTGAAATATCGATATTATGATATTTAACTTTATAGGAATATTTTGTAATTTCTAACCCGGCTTTTAGCATTATCCAGTCAATTATTAACAACAAAAATATTGGGATATTGGGCTATTTATGTTTATACGAAAATTCCTTAGTCAGAATGTACATTCAAAAACAGAAACTACATCCTTACCATCCAGGAAAGAAATAGAAGAAATTTATAAATGGAACCTCGGTGATATATTTGAATCTGAGAAGGCATGGCAAAAAGAATTTGACTGGATACTGATCAATCTTACCGAATATAAAAAATTTACTGGTACATTATCACAGTCCGCAGATCAACTTTATAGTTGTTTAAAATTTGATGATGAAGTCGGAATAAAACTGGAAAGATTGTACTTATACGCTATGCTTGCAAAAGATAGCGATATGAGAGTTACTAAATTCCAGGCGATGGATGACAGGATAAAAAATCTTTTTGCACAAATCTCAACAGCAAATTCTTTCATCAGGCCGGAAATGCTGGCTATGCCCGAAGAAAAATTACTGGAATTTATAAATCAGAAAAAAGAACTTGGGGTATACCGCCATTATTTCGATGATTTATTAAGGACAAAAAAACATACTCTTTCCCCGGCTGAAGAAAAAATACTGGCTTTGTCTTCTGAAGTTACCCAGGCTCCTTATAATGCTTTTTCAATGTTTACAAATGCCGACCTGAAATTCCCTATTGTAAAAGATGACCAAGGAAAAGATGTCGAGATTTCTCATGGACGTTATTATGCCGCGATGTATTCACAGGATCGTGAATTCAGGCAAAGAGCTTATAAAAATTATTATAAACCTTTCAAAAACTATACAAACACTTTTGCTGCATTACTTAATGGTAACCTGAAGGCCAATATCTTTAACGCTAAGGCGAGAAATTATCATTCAGCAAGGGAAGCAGCACTCGATAAAAACAATATTCCGCTTTCCGTTTACGATAACCTGGTTGAAGCAGCAAATAAAAATCTGGGCCCTTTACACAGGTGGGCAGAGCTTAAGAAAAGGCTTCTAAAAGTTGATGATCTTCATCCTTACGATACCTACGTTACTTTGTTTTCTATAGAAGAAAAAAAATATGAATATGAAGATGCAAAAAAAATAGTGCTGGATTCTTTAAAACCAATGGGTAATGATTATCTGGAGACATTGAAAACAGCATTTGATAACAGATGGATAGACGTTTATGAAACTCAGTCAAAAAGAAGTGGTGCATATTCTTCCGGAACAACTTTTGGCGTTCATCCATATGTTCTTTTAAATTGGACAGATCTGCTAAATGATGTTTTTACTCTTGCACATGAAATGGGACACAATATGCATTCATATTATACGGGTAAACACCAGCCTTACGTGTATGCAAATTATTCAATCTTTTTGGCTGAGGTAGCTTCAACGTTTAATGAAGCTTTGCTTCTGGATCACCTTATTGAGAAATCAAATTCGAAAGAAGAAAAACTTTACCTGCTGGAAAAATATCTGAATAATATTACGTCTACGTTTTATCGCCAGACTATGTTTGCGGAATTTGAAATGCAGGCATACGATAGTTCAGAAAAAGGCCAGGCTTTAACCCAGGAAGATTTTTGTAATCTATTTAAGGACCTTTATCAAAAATATTGGGGTCCCGCAATGGTTCTTGATGAAGAAGAATATTATACCTGGGCTAGAATTCCCCATTTTTATTATGACTATTATGTATATCAGTATGCAACTGGTTTTGCAGCATCTGCAACCTTATCTGAGAAAGTATTAACGGAAGGCGGGCCGGCAGTAAAAAAATATCTGAATTTCCTGCAGTCGGGGAGCTGCGATTACCCAATAAATATTCTTAAAGATGCCGGCGTTGATATGAATTCACCAGAACCAATAACCGCTACCACTCAAAAAATGAATCAATTGCTGGATGATATCGAATTAACACTGAAATCATAAGCAATTCAGAATTTCTCAAATCTTTTTGATAAAATTTATAAAGGAAGTGAATCGTAATGAAAGTATATACTAAAAAAGCGCTCAATGATTTTCACCAGTCTTTAACATATGATGATATTAGTCTCATACCTACAGAGGTTTCAAGAATAAAATCCAGAAATGAAGCCGGCACTAAGTGCAGTTTCCTGGGACTTGATCTCGCTCTGCCCGTTTCCTCCAGCCCGATGGACACGGTAACAGGATTTGACATGGCAAAGGCAATGACTGACCTGGGCTGCATAGGAATATTGAACCGATTTGACAGCTCATTGAAAGAAATTTTGAACAATAACGGCGACAGCAGGAAAATCCGTTCAGTTGCAATTGCATTAACCACACCTATGAGCGATATAGAAAAATTGGTTGAAAAGAAATATTTAATTTGCCTGGATACCGCTAATGCAAATAACAATGAAGTACTAAGTAAAACCAAAGAGATTAAGAAGAAGTTTGAATGCAAAATAATAGTGGGAAATATCGCTCACGGTAAAAGTCTTTCATCTCTCGAAGATGCAGGAGCTGATGCTGTAAGGGTCGGCATAGGAAGCGGAAGTGTCTGCACTACTTCCATTCAAACAGGAATCGGAATCGGGCAGGTTTCTTCGTTGTTGAACGTTCTATTCAGCAGGGAGGAACAAAAGCTGAATATTAAAATTATTGCCGATGGCGGAATAAAAAGTGCCGGTGATGTTGCGAAAGCAATTGCCCTCGGCGCTGATGCGGTGATGCTTGGAAGAATGCTTTCGGGCACAAGAGAAACTCCTGGTGAAATTATTAAATACAACGGGCAGCTCTGGAAAAAATATAGGGGCTCGGCATCTTTCGGTGTAAAAATGCGGAATGAATTTATCGAAGGCGAGGAAACTATGGTGGCTTATAAGGGCACGGTAAAAAATGTGATTGACAGTATCTCTGACGGTTTAAGAAGTTCGATGAGCTATATGAATTGCCTCACGCTTGATGAACTCAGGAAGACAGAAACATTCGCTGTGCTCAGCAACAGCTCGTACCTGGAAAGGCTGCCGAAAATGTAATTTCCCCGGAGGGAGGAATAATATTTGGTGTCTGCTTTCACCTAAAGTCATCCCGAACTTGTTTCGGGATCGTACATATTGGGAAGGTGCTGAAATAAATTCAGAAGTACCCATTATTGAAAATATTGAAGGTAAAATCAGGACACCGCTAAATAATGCTATTTACTGATTTTGAAGTTTTTCAATCTTAAGGAATTACTTACCACCGAGACTGAACTCAATGACATTGCGAATGCGGCAAACATCGGGTTCAGCATTCCGAGAGCTGCAAGGGGAATACCGATAGTATTATAAATAAAAGCCCAGAATAAATTCTGTTTTATCGTTTTAATAGTTCTTTTCGACAATTTTATGGCATTCAATACCCCGTTCAAATCTCCACTCATCAATACAATTGATCCTGTTTCCATCGCGATATCTGTCCCGCTTCCAATAGCAATTCCAACATCGCTTTGTGCAAGAGCGGGAGCGTCATTTATCCCGTCGCCAACCATAGCAACAACTTCATTATTGTGCTGATATTTCTTAACTGCGTTTGCCTTATCCTGCGGGAGTACCTCTGATTCAAAAGAATCTATCCCAGTTCTCCTTGCAATGTTTTCCGCTGTGGTTTTATTATCCCCTGTAATCATCACCGTTTTTATATTCATATCTTTTAAACTTCTGATTACCGCTGCTGAATTTTCCTTTATTGGGTCTTCAATCCCGATTATTCCGCTAAGCTTGCCGTTAACGGAGACAAAAATTATAGTTTTGCCTTCTTCCGAAAGTTTATCTATCTCGTCATTAAGCGGGTCGGTTTTTACAGAATAATCTTCCATTATCTTTTTGTTGCCTGCGGAAACCGAATTCCCGTTTACGACTGCTGTTATTCCTTTTCCTGTTACACTGTTAAATGATTCCGCTTCCGGTAAATCGATATTTTTCTCTTTAGCATAATTTATGATTGATTCGGCAAGCGGGTGTTCTGATTTTTTCTCCGCTGATGCAGTGATTTTAATTAATTCCTCTTCTGAAATATTATTCGTAAATACATCTGTTACTTTGGGCCTTCCTTCAGTTATTGTCCCTGTTTTATCAAATATAACTGTGCTGATTTTATGAGCGAGTTCAAGGCTTGATCCGTTTTTTATCAGTATGCCGAACTGCGCCCCTTTGCCCGTACCAACCATTAATGCTGTAGGTGTTGCGAGTCCAAGCGCACATGGGCAGGCGATAATTAAAACCGCGACAAAATTTATCAACGCAAAATTAAAGGAATTTTCTCCGCCAATTATCAGCCAGATTATAAAAGTAATTATTGCTATCCCGATGACCACCGGAACGAAAACAGCGGCGATTTTATCGGCAAGGTTTTGTATCGGCGCTTTTGAACCCTGTGCTTCTTCGACCATTTTAATTATTTGACCGAGGACGGAATTATCGCCCAGTTCTGAAATTTCAAATTCAAATGAACCGGTTTTATTGATTGTTCCACCAATTATATCCGAACCTTTGGTCTTTTCAACAGGAATACTTTCGCCGGTAATCATAGATTCATCTATTACAGAACTTCCCGAAGTAATATTCCCGTCGGCCGGAATTTTTCCGCCCGGTTTTATCACCACTATATCACCGGTTTTAAGATCTTCCAGTTTTATTTCAACTTCCTTACCGCCCCTTTTTACAATTGCGGATTTCGGTTTTAACCCCATTAATTTTTTTATTGCGGTATTGGTACGTGTCTTTGCTTTTGCTTCGAGCCACCTGCCCATCAAAATCAGTGTGATTATAACGGCAGCGGTATCAAAATATACGTGAGGTATATCACCCGGCCTGAGAACCAGATCAGGGAAAAGTATAACAATTGTGCTGAATAAATACGCGGCGCCGGTGCCCACTGCTACTAGGGAATTCATATCCGCTGAGAAGTGTTTCAGGTTTGTCCAGAAAATTTTAAAGAATCTTTTCCCGGGGATAAATATTATAGGTGTGGTAAGGATAAATAATATTTTGTCCAAATAATCTGTGGAAATCGGGAGAATATTTCTGAAACCATCCCACATTGTTCCCATGCTTAGCAAAACCACCGGCAGGGTAAGAATTACAGCAATCATAAAATCGTGTCTGAGTTCCTTTTCGTGATCCGATATCTGATCTGTCGAACCGGTCTTAGCTTGATTTTCACCCGGGGAGGTTTTCTTGTTTCCATCCGGCAAATCAATTTTATAACCCGCATCTTCAACGACCCGGGCTACTTTCTTGTAATCAACCTTTTCCGGATCAAATTCAAACGAAGCTTTCTCCGATGCGAAATTAACCGAAACATTTTTTACACCGTCAAGTTTTGATATTGCTTTTTCGACCCTTGCAACACAACTGGCGCATGTCATTCCTTCGACAGGCGCGCTTATTTTTTCTATCCCCTGTAATTTCTTTTCCATAACTTCACCTGTTTTTAGTCTTATTTCAGACAGTTTTGAATCCTGCTTCTTCCACGGCTTTATCGATATCCGTCTTCATTATTATATTCTCATCATATTCAATCGTTGCCGACCCGATTTGAACGTCTTTTACATTTAAATCCAGTTTAGAGAGTTCTTTTTTTACCGCCATTACACAATGCTGGCAGGACATTCCTTCAATTTTTATTGTTTCAGTTTTCATCTTTTTCTCCGTAATAATTTTATTTGTTTACGGGTAAAAGATACTGACAGGGAGTGAGGGGAGCGTTATATTTTTACATTAAAGATGTATAAAATTTAAAGGACGCTGTCCAGGGGATTTCTTTTCTTATTCTTCAGGTGTTTGTAATGTGATGGAGTAAATCCGGTAACTTTCTTAAACTGACTTGACAGGTGTTGTACGCTGCTGTAACCGAGCTGGTATGAAATTTCACTTAACGTCATTTCATCGTAAATAAGCAGCTCTTTTACTTTTTCAATTTTCTGGTGAATTACAAACTTTTCAATCGTAACGTCTTCAAGTGAAGAAAACAGGTTGCTCAGGTATTGGTAACTTAAATTTAGCTTTTCAGAAAGAAATTTTGAAAAATTAACCTTTTCAAGTTCTCCGTTCTTGCTGTCCTGTATCTGTGCGATGATAATAGTTTTAATATTTTCAACTAATTTTTTGTGTTTATCATCAAGCAGTTCAAAACCATTTTCTTCCAGCACCTTTTTAACCGGGGCGATGTTAATATTATTACCGGTAGTGGAGATAGTTGCCTGCCCGAGTTCTACATTGGTAACTGTGTAATCCAGGTTTTCAAGTTCTTCGCGCACAACCTTGATGCACCTTCTGCAGACCATATTTTTAATATATAAAGTTTTTGTCAGCATAATTAAAAGAATTTATAAGGTAATATAAGGCAGGATAGACAAAAAAATAAAGGGAAAATCATATCTTAAACAGAAAGATTTTCTAAAAGTATATTATGTTATTTAAAATCAGGATTCTGTGGCCTGGCTTTCTAACTTTAATTTATGCATGGGGCGTGCATTATTGTTTGAATACAGGTTGTATATATTAAAAACTTCGTTTTCTGAATTTTTCTTACGTGGTTTTATAAATACTTCATTTCTTTCTTCAACCGGCGTCATTTTTTTTTGTAAACCATGGCAGGGCTGAACTTTTAAGGGAACAGGTTTATGCTCATTTACAACTCTAAATTTCTTATTAATAACCTTTTCCTGGGGTAGTTTAATAGCCCTGGGTGCTTGAACTGTAACTTCTTTATTTTCAACATAAGGCTTTATGTTATCATAAGGTTTTGTGCGGTTCCTGTCCTTAAATTTATAAATAATATACGAAATTGATGCCGTTATTGACGTAAGGACAATAAAAATTCCAAGTGAAATTTTTATTATTGGCATTAATTCCATATTGACCTTATTTATTCTATCTAAACCTGTTAAAATTCTTTATTTACAGTATTAGAGAAATCAACTTCCATACCATGTATAAAAGGGTTCAAATATTAGCTTTTAGGGCAGAAATTATTCCTTCCTTCAACCGGATGTTATCATTTTGAGACTAAATCCTCCTTAATTATCATTGTTACACACCTGATATCGACTTAAATATTTAAGAAACAGCAAATTACAGAAGTCAATAATATCTCTGATATTGACATAAGTTCCAATCTTATATTATGTCTTTATGTTTTGATAGTAAGCTTTATGTTGCTTTTACCTCAAATCTTTGATAATTTAACCTACTGATTTATAAAGAGTTATAAATTATATTAACTAAAAAAGGTGGCGTTATGACCAAGGCTGATATTGTAGATAAAGTGGCATCCGGCACAGGCTTAACAAAACTTGAGACCGAAGCAATTATTGAAGGGTTTTTTAAGACTGTTATCGAATCTCTTAAGGAAGGCAAGGGAATTGAAATCAGGGGATTCGGGAGCTATAAAGTTAAGAAGAAAAATGCGCGCCAGGCGAGAAATCCTAAAACTGGCGAACAGGTATTTGTTCCCGAGCACTATGTTCCGACCTTTAAGTTTTCAAAAGACTTTAAGGATATAGTTAATAAAGGGATGAAAGAACGGGAGCAATAAAAACGATATGATAAAATTTTGTCCTGAATGTGGGGTAAAGCTTGAGAAGGAATTTAAGTTTTGTCCGGAATGTGGTTTTGGGTTGGAAAATGTTAAGAGTGAAAAAGCTTCGGATAATAATATTGTAAATCCAATTGTTTGCGAAAACTGCGGAGAAGAAAACAGTCCGGAAAATATTATTTGTGCCGGTTGCGGAATGAAAATACAGGATGGCCCTGCTACTGTAAATAAAAGAAAACCAGTACAGAAAAAACACTCCGGTAAACCTTCAAAATCAAATCAGAATAAAAAAAGTAAACGCCAGCCTGAAAAACCTGAACAGGTACAGGTGCATGAAAAATCTTTAAGCCGTAACACCCTGGTTGGAATTGTATTCGGCGGCATAGTTGCTATTGTTCTTATACTCTTTGCTACGGGAGAATTTGATTCCGTAAACGTGCCTGTAACAAACCCGGGCAATACCCAGACCCAGGGTTCAGGTGTTGATCTTGGCAATCTGCAAAGAATAAATGAACTTGAAGCAAAAGTAAAAGCCAACCCTAATGATCAGCAATCATTACTGGCGCTGGCTCATCTTAAGAATGATTCAGGGTTATATGAACAGGCAATTGTAGATTACAGAAAATACCTCAAATTAAATCCAAAGAATGCCGATGCGAGGATTGATATGGGAGTTTGCTATTATAGCCTGGGAGACAATAAAACGGCCATTGCGGAGATGGAACAGGCTTTAAAATATAATCCTCATCACCAGATAGGTTTTTTAAACTTAGGAGTTGTAAATTTGTCAGCCGGAAATATCGAAAAATCCGATGAATGGCTGAAAAAGGCGATACAGGAGAATCCTAACAATGATATCGCTAAAAGAGCAAGAGAATTATTAGAAAATCATGGAAAATAAATAAAAAGAATCGGAGGTAACCAATGCCTTGCGGCAAGAAAAGAAAAAGACATAAAATGTCTACTCATAAGAGGAAAAAAAGACTGAGAAAAAACAGGCATAAGAAAAAAGTCAGATAATTTTTCCCAATTTTTTTTGATGGGCAGATGTTTAATTTCATTTGCCTATTTTTTATTACCAGAGGCCATCTTAGCTCAGCTGGTAGAGCAACTCATTCGTAATGAGTAGGTCGCCGGTTCGACTCCGGCAGATGGCTCTTCATAACTGCTCCCATTTTAATAACTTACAGCCCCTTTTCAAATGAGAGGGACTTATTTATTTTGCTAGTGTAATACACTAGTGTAATACATTTTGCATAAGTTTGTCCAATTTTTTTTATTTCGAATTCCGAACCCTAACATCCAACACCCAAAAATATTTTGTAATCATCTTATTGAATTATATCCACCGACAATTCCGTTTTTGGAGAGCACAATCTGCCACAACTGGTTGTGCCTTGCCCTGAATGAACCTGCGGAACCGACCAGGAAATATTCCCACATCCTGTAGAACCGCTGGTTATATAAATCCTTAATCTTATCCCAGCTGTTTTTGAAGTTATCATACCAGGCCATAAGTGTTGTATCGTAATACTGCCCGAAACTGTGCAAATCTTCTATAACGAATAATCCTTCGGCAGCTTTGGCGAGTTGTGCAACGGAAGGAAGCATCCCGCTCGGGAAAATATACTTGTGTGTCCAGGCGTCTATAGCTTTAACGGAACGGATTTCGCCGATGGTATGCAGAAGAAATAATCCTCCGTCATCCAGACATTTGTTTGCTATCTCAAAATATTTCCTGTAATTCCTGTAGCCAACGTGCTCTATCATTCCTACGCTTACAATCCTGTCAAATTTTTCGTTTATATCGCGGTAATCAACCAGGCGGAATTCAACCGGGAGTCCTTCGCACATTTTTTTTCCCAGCTCAACCTGGTTTTTAGAAACGGTGATTCCGGTAGTTTTAACGTCATATTTCTCGGCGGCATATTTTCCGAACGCGCCCCACCCGCAGCCGAGATCAAGCACCTTCATTCCCGGTTCCAATTGTAATTTCCTGCAGATAAGTTCAAGCTTATTTTCTTGCGCTTCGTCAAGTGTCTTCGCGTCTTGCCAGTATGCACAGCTGTAATTCATCCTTTTATCTAGCATATTCTGAAACAATTTATTGCCCAGGTCGTAATGACTCTGCCCGCTTTTGAAAGCCCTTCGCCGTGACTGCATATTTATTAGGTAAAAACCGGCTAGTCGGAGAACTACTTTAAGGTTCCTTTTAAGTTTTTGTTGAAGGTCGGCCCGTACCAGGCGGAATGTAAATTCGTCGATATTTTCCGCGTCCCACCATCTGTCCATATACGATTCCCCGACACCAAGTTCCACCTCCGTAATTGCGCGCTTATAAAACCTTTCATCGTGCACCTGTATATCCCATTTATCCGGACCATTAATTTTTACGCCCGCCAGATCCAGAACTTCCTCAACCATTTTTTTATACCCTGAGTTCATAATTTCTCCATATAAAATATTGTTAATGCGAATTGAAATTATGTTTTACAGATATTCAGAACAGCATATGTGCCCTGTGAGAGTCCTTCATAGAGGATTTGACTAAAACTATTAATAAAATTAAAATGCTCTTTAAATTACTTTAAAGCAGACACTCTGCCCCGGTTAATTTCAATATGCGCCTGCCAATCCGTACATGCTCAAACCGAACGCTGCAAGAAAAATGCTTGTAAGGACCATAGCTATTAACCAGTAAACGATTACCATTACAACAAGAGAAATAATGAAATAAATCGCGACTTTATCCTTCGGGGTTTTCATCATAATTGGCAAACCGAGGTACAATAGGTAAAGCCCATAAATTCCGAACAATGTGCCGAGCCATCCGATAACCGGAATAATTGCTAACATACCGCCGACAAGTGAGGGCGTATATGAATAAGCGACGAGCTGCATCGCTCTTCCGGAATCTTTGGTCGAGTCGAAATTCGGTGCAAGTGCATTTATTACAAAGGAACCAATGAAGATTGAGATAAAAATTGAGAAGAACTGCACAAGCCCCATCGCAATTCCCCACTTAAATGAAGTGTAAATGGAACCAATGACGCCCCAGCCGATAATGTTGGCAATGGCTACAAGGACAGTCAGCGGCAGGATATATGTTACCATGATTTGCTGCGTATCTGGAGTTTCAGAGGCAATAACAGGCCATTCTGTTTTAGGTGTTACGATGATATTTTTTGCTCGTTCTACCAGGTTCATAATTTACTCCTCTTAATAGTTGTTGAGAATGTAATTAAGTTTTTCCTGCTTCACCTTTATGCGGCATCAAAATGTTCTGCAAATTTTGCCACGCTTTGTTGTATCCTGTTTGATATGGCAATTAAATTAAACAAAATTATATAAAAATGTTTTTATTTTTTTGGGGGAAATTCATTGAAATGCAAATATATAACAGGGATATACTCTCATTTGGTTGAGGGCGCGCTACTTTAACCGCCTTGTAATTAGTAGAATGAGTACTCAAATAAGTACTCACATTGCTGCAGGCCCTGAACAACGCTCTCAGGAATAATATTTCTTATATCAGATTGCAATTTATTATTCTCAATTTTTCATAAAAAAAGGCAATTTTATTCAGTTTTTAAATATTTGTGTCGTGAAAGAAGAATTAAAAACTGTGGGAAAAATTCAACCCGGCAATAATCTCATTAAAATTAGTCCTGTTGACTTCACTTGTTCTGAAAGCATTATACGAAATAGATAGAGAGAGATTATCAACCTGTGAGAGAGAATATGAAGAAGAAATTATTGTACGAATGACTGAATTATTTTCTAAAAAAGAGGTGCTTATTGAAACAGTTGAATGAAGTTTATTTTTAAGGGCATTATTTTGTATTCCTAACGAAATAATTTTTGTACTATTGGTAACTGTATCAGCAAAGGTTGAACTGACTAATCCAACTGAAGAACTACCGGTTAAATTTTTTGAAAAATATAAAGTTACTCCGACATTCACGGTATGCACTTTTGTTATTGTACTGTTTAACAGAACCGAATTATTTGATGATCTCTGAAAAGTATAATTAAAAGATACATTTTGAAGTAAAGATTGTGGAGAGATCATAAAAACCTGGTTGGTGCTTATTACGAAACTGGAAAAGTCAACTTTAGTAGTATCATTTCCTGAATCATTACCCATACTTAAAATGCTCAGCATAAGATTTGCATTCCATTTACTCGTCAGAGCACTATTAAGATTTAAGCCAAATTGATTTCTCGAGGTAGTAAACGATTTTTGGTCGATTAAATTATCGCTAAACCTGTTCCAATTTAGTGTAATTGAATTACGGGAAAATCTATACGAGGTTAAAGCAGTTATTATTCTCTGATCGTTTTGCAAATATGAAAGGCCCAGCGAATTATAACCCGGGCCTATTTGTTTGTAGCCCAATTTAAAATTAAACTGGGTTAAATTTAAGCTGATACCGGTATTGAATGCATAATCATAGTTTGAACTTGTCCTTGGTTTGTAAAGGCTGCTGAAAATACCCGGAATATTTGTGCTGTCAAGACTTAATTCAGCAGATCGTAAATCTCTTGTATAAATGCTTCCTGATGCTTCAAAATCAAAGACCAATCTATTATCTGCTAAATTTAATTTCCCTGCTGTTCCTATCACTAAATTTTCCTGTGGAGTAAAAGCATTCTGATTTAAATTTCCATTATATCGATTGCCAATTTTTGCAGGAACTCCTGATGCGATTGTAAATGGATAGTCACTTACATCACTTATAGTTGAATCATTATTGCTGGTAATTTTTATTATAGCCTGGAATGTTCCTGGTCCTGTGACATTCCAATCCATAAAACCGCTTGAAGGCTGATTATTAGAAATTGCCTGAAAAGTAGCGCCGCCGTCCCTTGAGAGTTCAATTTTAACATCCCCGGTTAACCCTGATGAAGACCAGCGTATTGTTTGTATTGTCCCAATGGGAAGTTGATCATCTCCGTTTGGTGTAAGAACAGTGATAGATTTTTGATTATTGTTAATAGAAGAAATATCATCTTTCGATTTTAAAAATATTAAGTCAAAATGTGAATCATTATCTTTTCCCAGGCCAATCTTAGATGCAATTAAAAATCTTTTATAACTTCCGTTTTGCGCTCCGCCATTCACTGCCTGTTGAGTAAAGCCCGCTACGGTTGAAAATCTAAAAATACCGGGATGAAGATCAATTCCTGCACCCCTGATTGTCAATCCGTTTAATGTAAATTCGGAATAATTTTCCGAAAAATCGCCAAGATGTGCTCCACCCCATCCCCAAACGGGATTTATTCCAAATTGATTTATATTCTGTCTTGCAGAACTACCTTCTGTAGACAAAATAATCTCAACAGGAATTGATATAGTATTAAATAAAGTAAATGTTGGGCGGATTAATAGCCTGCCTGTCGATGAAGGTCTCCTTGCAGCAATTCCTGAAATTGAATAAAGTTCACCATATGCATTTATACTTCCAGAAATTTTAAGAGGATGAATTGATGATTCGGTTACAGTAGAATCAACATTTCCATCAGTTTGAGAATAACTAAAAGGTGAAATCATAATTAAAACAAAAAGAATTATAATTATCTTACCTTTTAATCCAAATAATTGAATTAGTACTCTTTCCCATTTAATTTTAATTCTAGACATATTTTGCAACACAATAAACTCCCGGTAAATCAGAATCTGATTCCAACTTCTAAACTTGGCTCACTTTCATTTCCTTTGAATGAATAACTCGTTACATAATAAAAGTAAAGATGATTTCTCTTCGCACTTTTATCTTCGTAGGAAAATTTGTTTACATCTTTTATATTTTTTAGCAATAAAGGCGTTTGTCCTCTTTCATATCTATAGATTTTATAACCTGAAATATTTTTATCTTCAGCTCCATTCCAGGTTATTAGTATATTGTCCGCTAATTTTTTTGCTGTTAATCCGGCCGGAGGAATAATAGACAGATTATTTATCCCTGCTATTACGGCATTACTAAAATTACTTTTAGAGCCAAAAATATCTTTTGATTGTACTGTATATAAATATGATTTCCCCCTCTCAACTTTATTATCAGAATAATGATTTTGCCATGGTGGAATTGTTGAGTCATTAACTGCTATCAATTCCCCAACAGGTTTCCCATTTTTATCAACTTCTCGTTTATTTAAGTCATAACCATCTATTCCATCTTGTAAAGCGCTCATATTATCCCAGTAAAGGTTTACCACTGTGTCTGTAATATCTAACTTCAGGTTAGTTGGAGTTAATGGTTTTGTTGAAATTGATGGCCTGACATAAACAGTGTCTGAAAATGAACTTTTAACGTAGCTTGTATTTTCTGTTTTAATAGCATAACCATATGTTGTTTTACCCGAAAGAGTACTGTCCAAATCAACAAAGGTAATAATAGAATCTTTTACTGGAATTAAATGTGAAACTTGTACTAATTTTCCATCTACGCTGTTGTTTCTGTAAACGTAATATCCTCTTATAAATTTTTCGTTTTTGGTCCATTGTAATTTCACTCCGTTTTTAACAGCCTCCCCTTTAAATCAACAGGAGGGAAAGGTATATCGGGATCTGTATATACTCCAAAATACCTGGGAGATTTTGTGGATTTTTCTCCTAAAGGACTTTCTGCCTGGAAATAATAATAGTAGGTAATTTGAGGTTTTACTTCCTGGTCAAGGAAAGAGCTTTGAGTTGCAGGAATTGAAGTAATGTGCACATAACCGGTATCATAATTCTGACTTTTATAAATGTCTATATATTTAATAGAAGGATCAATTTTAGGAATCCAGGTTAATCTTATTCCGCCATCTTCTGATGCATTATTCGTACGGATACTATCCGGTAAAGATGCTGCTTCCCTGAAATTATAATTCCCGACAATCACTGTATCCGAATTCTCCCCTCTATTTCCAAAAATATCTTCCGGAATTATATAATACCTGTAGATACTTTCAGAATTTATTAAAGTATCCTGCAAAAATATATTAAGATGATCATTTCCTGCGTTAATACCTTTAACCGGATTTATAATTCTGAATGGTTGGCGTAAATTATCTTCTCTCATCACCTGGAAGACAGGCATTTTTTTACTTTCAGTAGTCCACTTAATAAATATTTTTTCGTTATCACTTCTAAATTCCTTTTCTCTGATTTTTTTGAAAGTTACTTCCCCGGGATATTCAACAGCTAATGTTCGTATTGTTTTTAAGGTTTTTCCGGTGTTGTCTATTTTTGAATACCTGTACTCATATTCCGTATTTTTTTTTGCATTTGTATCCAGGTATATAGTACCTAAAGCTATTCCATAAACAGGAACTTGTGCATATGAATAAAGTGAATCGATCACTTTATATTTTTGGCTGATCGACCAGATCTCTTTTAGTACATTTTCATCTCCGATTGTTAAGTAGGGAAGTAATGAATGAATTGCATTTACTTTAGACTTAAACTCTTCAAAAGTAGAAGGTGAATTTATTGTATCAAGTGTTTGCCAGTTGTTACCATCTTTAATTCTTCTTTCAATTTTATAAACAAACCAATTACTGCTGCTTCCTTTAACAGGAATATCTTTGTCGAAATAAACAAAAATACCATTTTTACCTCCGAAGGCGTTATCCATAATTGGATTCTGCCCGTATATTTTTATGTTTAGAAGACATAAAAAAACAGGCAGCACCAAAGCAACATTACTAATTCTCATAAAATTATAACTTTTCATAAAAACCTTTATTTCTTACAACCCTGTGCTGAGTTATCAGTACAGGATCCGCTTTTAAATGAAAATTTTGTATTTCCGTTCGAATCAAGATGCATCAAGGCACTCATTGCAAAAGTTTTATTGAATACTGAAATATTCGGTGGGGTACATACTTCATCAACACCAACACCCTGTTGTTCTATATCCGCTCCAATTGAAAAACTTCCACAACCATCAAGACTAAACAAACCGGGTTTTGTATCATAAATTCCGGTAAATCCAAGTTGTAATGTTGCTTCAGCAGATAACTTGGTACAGGTAAGTGCATCCATGCTGAAAGAGGCGTCTATAAATCCGATTGCTCCAATTCCATATTCATTTCCACTTTTCGAAAATGATGTCCATAGTTTTACATTTGCGCCCGCTTCTACACCAAAGTGAATATTAGCAACTCCTGTACTTATATCTATCGTGGGTATCACAACTGGAATTGCACACTTTCCGGAAAATAAAAATCCACTTATACTCGTTTGAAAACCGCAGGGTAAATTTTTATCATAAGAAACCTTGGCAAATCCATCCTTAACATTTTGTGGCATGCTTCCATAATCACCAATAATTATTGCAGCATCCTGTTCGGGTAGCCCCGGAATTTTAGCAGTAATTCCTGCAAAAAAGAACCAGCCGCTCCCGTCTACAAGTAACTCTGCCGGCCCCTTTAAATAAACTCCGCTCATATTTTTGTCGATATCCATAGTTCCGATTAGCTGGCCTTTTTCAAAATCATATTTCCATGCCATATTTCCGAATGGCGTGCTGATATTTTTAACTCCAACCGACTGGTTGTTTGCATAGAATTCACCGGTAACGGTGAAAGTCATTCTGTTTTGTCCACCATTAATTCCGTTCGGAGTTGTTAAATTTCCCGCAATTGAAAGTGTATCCCAGTTATTTCCAATTACATTTATATGCCCGCCAACTGAATCAAAGTAATTTACATTTCCACCGATTTGAAGTTTTTGCCAGAATGTACCTGTTTTAACAAAAGGGCTGTTAGGTGTTTCTACCCAAATAGATGTAGAATCAACGGTATGGTAAAGCCAGGAATCCAAACTATATTTTCCTTCTTCCCACAACCTGCCGCGGACATATAATCCTTTACTATTAAATATCATTGTATCTTTTGAAGATTCAGAGAACGCATAATTAATCCCTTTATCTTTAAAGGCTATTTTAAACGGAATCAGTCTCATTTTTATTTTTCCATTTTCTTTGTAGTAAACCAAAACACCGTTTACCGTTCCCGGGTATCCAGGTATGTTGAAAGAAAGTGAAGTCATTTCTACATGTTTTCCTTCCGGAACATATTTTATTTCCGAAGGATCAAATATTCCGATTTTATAAATCTTCAAAGATTTGGAAGATTGTTGAGGAATCAGGTCAACTTTATCCTGGCTGCTGTATAAATAAATTGAAGAAATATGCACAGAATCACCCGATGCCATACCCGGTAATCCGCCAAAACTCGCAACTGATGATCCCGGATCAGAAGAAAACAGAAACCACGCAGAAGTTGAATCATTATAATTCAGTTTTAATTTACTGTTCAGATTTAAAGGGATAATTCCGCCGATACTTATCTGTTTTAGATTAACGGTAGAGCTCAATATTTTTGTAGGAGTTATATGAAGCTGTTCTACAGGAACATTAAATAATTGAGTTTGAAGTGTTCCTTTTGTAACATTAAAATACCCGTTTAAATTCCAATCGTTAATTTGCAGTTCCCATTTATCCAATTTAAGAGAAAGGTTGTCATTTGTTTTATGAATATATCCAATTCCTGTTGCCTGAGATATATCTACCTTTCCAAGATTTATCTCATTACGTGATGGCTTCGCGTTTGTAAGATCCATTTGAATCTTTGTATTTAACCACAATGTGTCCGATGTTAAAAGTGATAATTGAGAATCTGCCAATGCTTTGAAGTCATATAATGAATATTTTAATGAATGCATTAAGGAATCAGATACAAGAAATCCTTTAAAATTACTTACCGGATCTTTTTTTGTTGCTGTAATTACCGGAATTCTCAAATTATTATCTTCGGACGTTCTTATATAAAAACCCCCTCCCGGTATGCTTAAATTTGAAGATATTTTGCTGAATGAACTTTGACTGACAATCACTTTGCCTTTTATTACTCCGCTGCCGGGTGCATTTTTGTCAAGTTCAATTCCTATGTTATTATCTTTTAACAAACCTGAATAATTTTTCAAAACATTTAATGAAAAATGATTCATATCAGTTTTTACCGGAAGAGTTGCAGGATCAGAAACCGGGATAGTTTGCCCAAACACTTTACTTGTTTTATTTTTATCGGGTACAATTTCTACATTTGTAAAATCAAGATTCTTATTCAAAGCATTATTACTAACCTGGAACTGGTTATTGTTCAAAGAATCAAGCTTAACTATACTGCCTGTTATAAATACTTGATTATTTTTATCAACAAGTGAATCAACCTCAATCGGAAAACCCATTAAGTGTGTAATATCCATTTTGTTGTAAATTTTCAGATTAAAATCGATATTGCTTAACCCCTTAGCCGGAACATTAAGATCTTTTTTATCACCTATTAGATTTGAGCTGCTTTTACCTGCAATAAAATAGTTTTGTCCTATTGGCACATTACGTAAAATGAAAGTTCCGGAAGAATCCGTATTTGTCTCACAATTGCTTCCGTCTGATTTTATACCTAATCTGACCCTGGCCCCGGCTACAGGCTGATTATTCTTCCCAACATAAACGTGTCCCGATATTCGTGTCGCTTTTTGTAAATAAACTGTATACAGGGCAGGGTCTTTTGACTCAGAATTCTGAACTGGTTTTAAATTACCAAGGTAATCCTGGTCATCAGGAGCTGTTACATATATTTTATATGATTGGGCAGGATTTGTAAATTCAAATTCTATTTTGCCATCATTATTTGTAATCCCACTTAATGGCTTATTATTATTTCCTTTTACTGGATTTTCCATTTTATCAAGGAGCTGAACTTTTGCACCGACTATTTTACTTCCGGGCAGTACTAGTCTAACGGTACCCGAGTTTTTTAACCCCGGTCTCACATAAACAAGCATCCGGTGCATTTTCTTATAAAGTTTATGCACACCTATATCTTTTACAGGTCCCGTTACATTTACTGAAATTGTATCAGCAAAATATGAAGCGTCTAGTGGAGTGAAGATTATTTCATTTTTACCTGAAGTTGCACCTACTTTAAAATTAATAGGTGGCCGTTTGTAAGTCTTAAGTGATAACATAAACGGCGGATTGTATTCAGCTGTTTCTCCGTTTACAACGGTAACTCTGACAGGTACACCACCGCCATTTTCGCCTATTACCTGTCCCTTTATAATTGAATTTGGTTTCAGGTCAATTGGTTCCTCCCATTTTTCACCCGGTTGGAATACTTTATTATTAGCAGGTACATAAACAACTGAGGGTTTGTATCCGTTTTTATAAACATATAAAAACCTTTTCGGTGAGATAGGGCTGCCATCTTTATAATTTACATCTAAACTTGTAAAAATAAATTTACCGGTATTACCCGTTAACATTGCTTTTTCAAGACCAATTTTAGGAGAATATTTGATTAACTTAACAGAAGCACCCTGAATACTTATACCACTGGCAGAACTCCTGACTATACCTTTTACATATGGTTTTATTGGGTGAGCTTTTATCTTATAATTTCTTTTGGGATAAACATATTGATTCTCATAAAATGCAGAACCGGTATCCGGATTAAATTCATATTCCACCGGTAAAAATGTAGAATAATTAAAAACACTTTCATCCGTACTTGCTGAAAAAATATAATATTTATCATTTGGCTTGGAATTTTTTACAACTCTTGTAAATATCACATCTCCATTAGCATCAGAAACTCTTTTAGCAACTATTTCATAATTACTAAACCATATATTCATGTTTTTGCCGGCCTGGTTGAATTCCCTGTATTCCGGTGCACCTTCATTTACAGGAACGCCTCCAGGCTTATGTCGTCTTAGCAGCCAGACATTCATTCCTGGAATTGAATTTCCATCCGGAATTTTTTGATTTTTTGTTTTATCCGAAACTACGTTTATTGTAAGCTGGTAGCTCTTGGCTTTTGCAGTGAAATTTCCTGCATTTTTATTTTCGCCGGGCTGGATAATAATATCTTTGGACGGATTTGAATAATAAGGTTCACCCGGTTTGTCTACTGCTATCCTGAATATCCTGTATGCTTCTTGATTGTAAATGCCTGAACTATATATATAAGCAGTATCTGTTTTCTTTATTTGAATAAACTTAAAAGTAAAATTACCATTTGCATCTGTTCTGGTTACAGCCACTTTTTTATGCCAGTCATCCGGACCCACTAATTCAGAATGTGGATGACCATCATTAACCCAAACCACGTTGGATTTCGGAACTTCATCATAATATACTTTCTTAGTAGAAGGATCATAAGGATGATATTCAACAATCAGTGAAATATTCATATTTGCAAGCGGGAATGGTTTGTTATCTCCGGGAGCTGCAAATCTGTAGCTAATTTTTCCACTCAAAGTAGAGGTGGACCAATTCCCGTAATTGCCCGATCCTTCAAAGTAATGAAATGATCTTATGTCACTTGATCCGAGAATTTTATTGCCATTTACATCTACTGCATCTACCTTCCAGGCGTATCTTTTATTGTAAACCAGCGGCAGTCCTTTATATTGGTTAGTGTATGAATCGACCAAAGGGATATAAAGCGGGGTATTATTTTTTATAGCATCATCGGGAGTTTGCAAAGAATCCATTTCCACAATTGTAATCTTGTATTTAACAACCGTGTTGTAAGGTAATTTAAATTTCCACTGAAGTGTCGGTGTATATTGTTCTACTTTGGCTTTATCGTCCGGATATAGCAACTCAACAGTATGTTTAATTGTAATTGGAAAGAAATGAATTGTCGGCTTTTTCTTTCTGAATGTAAATATCTCGCTCTTGCCGTCATTTTGTGCTGGTGCATAACCGAACTGATCAAGTACCTGAACCTGCCAGGCATAAGTTTTCCCGGTATCAATCGGGAAAGCACTTATAGGATAAACCAGGGTTGTATTAAGTATATTATCATTTGTATATACAGGAATATTTGAACTTAATGCTTTTTGCGGGGTTTGCCCTGGCAATATTTCAACAATCTTTAAGGAATAATTTAACTGGTAACCCGGGGGCACAACAACGGGAGTCCATTGGAAAACAGGATACTTCACATTATTTTCAATAGTCTGATCGTTATATGGGGTGACCAGGTGCGGTGGTTCGGGATATACAATTGTAAAGCCGGAGCAAACATTCTGTACTAATTTACTTCCTTCAGGATCTTCAACATCAATGCATAATGTATAATGTCCTTGAGGAATTCGTCCTGTTCTGTCTATCTTATCTTTTAAGTCTCCATTCGGATAGTCTGCATTACTAAATTTTACAATTTTTGTGTTATCAATAAGGACGGTAGGTATTGATGGAACATTAATGTAATCAGATACGCAGGTGAGCACAACTCCCACACCATCTTTTTTAAGGGTTGCTCTGAATCTAACAGATGTACTTTGTTGGGCATTATTAAATAAGGTTAAATTTCCTACCGCACCTGGGTTGAGTTCCCAAACGTTTTCAAATGGTGATGGAAATGGTGTTATATTAAGAACTGCATTCCAGTTTCTGTCCTGAGAAAATAATGCAGAAGAAAAAATAATCACTATAAACAGTAATCTCTTTAGCTGGTTCATCGAGACCTCTATTCATTAATAATAAGCCCTCCTAAACCCCTCACCTAAAATTATTTGGCAGATATTTTAATTATGAATAGTAAGAATTAGATAATTAAACCAATCCGAAATTAGTAATGGTGATCAAATAAATTCAGATTACCTGGTATTAGAACTAAATTACTTCTCAAAATCAGAAAGCTGGAAGAATAAAAATATTTTAACAGTATATATGTCTGTAGCGGTTAATGCTACATCAATTTATTCGTAGGTAATGTCTTAGCGTTATTATCTAGGCTACTTTATGAACATATCTAAAAATTAATTCAATAACAATAACGTAGTCATAAAAAATAACAACACTAACAATTGGCAGTTAGTTCCGTAATTTGAGAATCTGTAAAATAATTTGTGTAAAAAGCGTTTCCCATTGATTACAATTTTTTAATATATTATATAACAATTCCTTAATATTATGGGTTTATAAAAGTATTAAAATAGCGTATGAAAGTTCCTATTTTAATATTTTATGTGAGGAGTTTTATGAATTTTTTAATAATGTATCTGCAAATCTGCATAATATCGTTTATGGGTTTGTCAATATTATTGCTGATTTCACCATCTGGTTGGGAGGATGAGCGGGGGTTCCATTTATTTAGGAAATGAGCCTGTCATACTAACGCCTACCTTAACAATACTAAATATTTGCCAATTCCATTTAGGCTGCCATTTAATAAAGTTTTATTGTGTAATTAAGTCACTGAAGTGAATAAAGATTCTTTTTTTTGAGATCAGAGCAGGTGATAAATCAAAACCTCCCCCGCAAAAGAATCTCAAATTGTGTACAGGCAATTAATTTCCTAACTGGTAAAAATATTATGCCTATTGACCCGATACGTATTTAATTTCAACTCTTCTGTTTAAAGCCCTTCCTTCAGAAAAATCATTTGAGAAAATAGGATTACGTTCTCCATAGCCCTTTACATTCAGCATTTGAGGATTTACACCTTTCCCTATTAAATAATCGGCAACAGTCTGTGCTGCCTTTTTAGAAATCTCAAGGTTTTGTTTGTCAATGCCGGTTGAATCTGTATAACCATTTATTTCCCACCTGGATTTCGGGTAGCCTTTCATAGTATTTGCAAGAATATCAAGCAATGTATGGGCTTTGGGGAGCAGTTTCTCTTTGTTTGGCCCAAAGTAAGTGTCCATATAAAGCACTACTGATTTTAACTCCGATGGGGGGATTATCCGTACATTTTCATTTTCTTCATTTGTTTCAGGCGGCTTTTGCGTTTCAGGTGGCGTAGTTTTTACAGGGCATCCGGTAGAATCAACACTTGTACCCGCAGGAGTGTTTGGGCATTTATCCAGGTAATCCGGAACACCATCCTGGTCAAAATCAATTGGGCAGCCAGACGCATCAACTTTTAATCCCGGTGATGTATTTGGGCATTTATCCATGTAATCCGGTACATCGTCCATATCTGAGTCTAAAGGGCATCCGGTAGAATCTACTTTAACTCCTGCACTGGTATTCGGGCATTTATCAAGGTAATCCGGTATGCGGTCATTATCTGAATCCAGTGGACAGCCGAATTCATCCACTCTTACGTTCTTCGGAGTTCCGGGGCACATATCTTTCCCGTCTTCTATGCCATCGGCATCATTATCTTCAAATTTTTGTCCATTTGCAAGTGGTGCGTATGTAAACCCAAAATTTACAGTAGAGTACTTGTCATTTGCTGCTCCCTTTTTCAGATCATCAAGATAGTCATTCGGAAAAAGGTAGTATGTGGCGCTTGCGTTTAATGCAATTTTATCGGAAACAAAATAGCGGACTCCTGCTTCAATCCCCGGCTCCAGTGTCTTTGTTGAATATACAGAGCCTTTTGCGTTATTGGGAAGTGGTTTCCCGAAAATATCTTCCGGCTGGAAAAATAATTCAGTTAAACTTAAAAAAACATACGGGCTTAAATTTTGGCCTGCTTTATAACTAAGCTCCAGGCCCAACCCGACATAAGAAATGGGAGTCCTGAACTGGCCGGGAAAGCCGCGCGGGTCGTTTTCCAGGGGCACATCAGCTCCGGTTAAAGTACCGGTTCCGAAGAAAAGGCCCGGGCCAAAATAAAACTGGTCAAAAATTGGAAAAATATACTTTCCCATTCCGCGCCATGCACTGCTCACTGTTGAAGAAGTAGCATAATCCGTACTGCTTATAGTTAAACTATATTCCGCGGTAAGAAGCAGCTCACCTCTTTTTACATGCTCGGTAATATGATTAAATGTTCCTGAGCTATCACTTTCCTGTGCGTATGAATTTAATGCAAAACCAAAGAGAAGGGAAAAAAATGTGGCAAGTGCCAGACTAATCCCGCCGGTTTTATGTATAATATTTCCGCCCATTTCTTGATCCAAAATTAAATTGTTAACCCCGGGTTAGTGTAAAAAAAGAAAAGGTCATTATTTATAATAATTAGGTCAATGTTAGTCATTTTAAAAATAAGATTAAACGTGCAAGAATTAGATCGTATGTATAGGTATTCTTACCCCGTATTTTTAGGTCTTACAGAACTGTAAGTTTTATCTATATAATATGTCAAAAATATATGAATAATGTTAAGATAAAACCAAGATATTTACAAATTTTCAATCTAATTTCTACGGCCATCCAATAATACGATTTTATTAAAAGGGAGGACATAAATATATTTAAGTATACTTGCCGGCAGGCCGGTTTTATGCTATTATATACCCGGTATTAAAAATCTTGAAAATAAGCTCAAAACGAGGTCTGCTGAATTATATTACGCTTTTAACTCAATAAACCTTATCCTTAGAAAAGTCGTTATTGTATTAAAAAGAAGGAATTACTACATTAAAAACTAAATTTGGACAGTCAGAATTTCTGCTTAGTAAATGTTATTCCCCGGCAGGCTCTAAGGGCAAATGAAATAGGGCCTGAGAATTTTTATATTAAGGCTTCGTTATTTGTACCGGGTGATGGCATACAGGGGGTAGAATAGTAAAATATGAAGTAATAAAAGTTAGAACTTCATTTTATCTAAAGATGTTCATTAACGGCCTGTCTTAAGAGAGAAATCGAATGGTTAGTAGCACAGCTATGAATTTTCTTGAATCATTGATCTATTACAATAGCAACCGATAACAAAACACTCGAATCGATTAAATACAAACTTGCTTGAATTTTTCAGTATATATATTCTCGAATATAGCTGATATGTGAGAGAAAGGAATATATAATTGCTAATTTATTTCAAAGAGAATTCTCGGAAAAGAAATCCCTGAATAAATAGTTGACATAAATTGAATTCATTACTTATTACAATTTCTGTGAGTAACCTGGCGAAGCTGTGTTTATCCGATCACTATTTAGTTAATAATGAAAGTAATACATTTTAACAGGAAGAAGAGAATAAATTCCAATTACAGCATAGAAGGGATTTATAGCAGCTTGCGAAATGCGCTGGTAGACAAAATTAAAATTGAGACCGTGGAGTGTCCGTTTACAAGTAATGGATTTTTCAGAAGGCTTTATAATTGTATTTATGCCGCGTTTAAACAGGAGGATATAAACCACGTTACCGGGGATGTCCATTATCTTAATTTGTTCTTCAAAAAGAAGGGGAGTGTACTAACCATACACGATTGCGGGCCGTTGTATAGGCTTAAAGGGATTAAACATTTTATCCTTAAATTATTCTGGTACACAATTCCGGTATCCAGGGCAGAATATATTGTTGCGGTCTCACAGTCAACAAAAACTGAAATATTAAAGTATGTTAAATGTGAACAGGACAAAATAAAAGTAATTTATAATCCTGTATCCCCCTTATTTGTTCGTGCAGATAAAGAATTTAACAAGCAAAATCCTGTAATATTACAGGTGGGCACCGCATTAAATAAAAATCTTTCGCGTCTTATCAAAGCCCTGCGGGTGTTAATTGTAAACTTGTTATTATAGGAAAATTGAGCACTGAACAATGAGAAGAACTGGCTGCAAATAAAATTGATTATAAAAATTACATAGACCTTACCGGTGAAGAAGTATTTGAACAATATAAGGCTTGTGATATACTGGCCTTTGTTTCTACCTACGAAGGTTTTGGAATGCCGATTATTGAAGCAAATACTGTCGGCAGGCCGGTAATAACTTCTGGCCTTTATTCTATGCCTGAAGTTGCCGGAGATGCCGCTTGATTGTGGATCCTTTTAACAGGGATGAAATAAGAGACGGAATAAAAAAATTATAAATGACAACACATTTAGAGAGGATTTGATAGCTAAAGGTTATAAAAATGCTAAAAGGTTTTCTATAAATAACATTGCCTCTAATTATTTACTCCTTTATAGACTGATGATTGATAAAACATGACCATTTCTTATACTAATAGGAGTGAAAAAAGTAATAAAATAAAGTCAATATCCCCAAAAACTTTTAAAAGTTAAATATTATTCAGATTATAACTGACTATCAATGAACCTTAGAAAAACAATTAAAAAATTGATACCGGATTATTTTTTACTTGCATATAGGAAACACCGGATTAATATCTATAGGAAAATGAGCCACCAAAAATCTGTTAAGGACGTTTTTACTGAGGTTTACAATAAAAATATGTGGCAGGGTGATGGTGGGACCTTTCATTCGGGTAGCGGTTCAAACAATGATTTGGCAGATAAGTATTCTGCTGAAGTTAAAAAAATAATAGTGGATAAAAATATTAAAAGAATGATCGACCTAGGATGTGGAAACTTTAACGTAAGTAAAAGAATTGTAAATGATAATTTATATTATATAGGCGTTGATGTAGTAGAAAAATTAATAAATTTCAATAATGAAAATTACGGCAAAGAAAACATTAGATTTTTATGTGGGGACATAATAGAAGACGAATTACCAGATGCTGACTTGTGCATTATAAGACAAGTACTTCAGCATCTTTCAAATTCTCAGATATCCACGATTTTAGAAAAGGTCAAAAAATATAAGTATGTTCTAATTACAGAGCATTATCCATCAAGCAAAACAAGAAAAATAATCCCAAATAAAGATAAGCCCCATGGAGCTGATGTTAGAATATATGATAACTCCGCAGTGTATTTAACTAAATACCCATTTAATATTGGAGATTTAACGTTAGTGTCGGAAATCAAATTAAATGAATATTTGGTAAATTACGGTGAAATGCTTAGAACTTTTTTGATGGAAAATAACTAAAAATTTAAGAGAGTGATATATAATTAAGAACCAATCTTTGTAACTAAAATATTGTTTTAAAAAACCAAGTATCTAATAATTATGAATCAGGTGAAAAATAATGTATGAAAAGTAAAACCAGATTATTTTTTGCCGGTGTAATAAAAAATCAGTGGAGTTCGTGCTGGCAAAGATATGATATACTCCGATCAAAAGATTTAGAAGTAAAAGCTTTTGCAAATGATGAATATTACGGCGTAAACTTTTTGGTTTCCAAACTCAATAAAATATTCTTTGATGATTTTGTACCAAGGAGTAATATTGAAAAATATAACTCCGATTTATTGAATGAGATACTGGAATTCAAGCCAAACATTATATGGTTTGAGTGGCCTTTATTATTAAAACGTGCTACTCTTTCAGAGTTAAAAGCAAAATTACCAAATAGCATTGTAGTATCATTCCAGGATGACAATCCCTTTGGGCATAATAGTGAATCAGAAAAGTGGAAATGGAAATATTTTCTAAATACCCTTGATTTATATGACTTAAATTTTGTTAAAAGAACGAGCGATATAACAGAATACAAAAAGAGAGGGGCCAAGCAAACCGAGCTGTTTATGCATGGTTATTATGGAAATTTTTTCCATCCCATAGAGAATACTGATAAAAAATTTGCTGTGTCTTTTGTCGGTACAGCGCTGGATAAAAGGATTACTTATATTAAAAATATATTAGGGCCTCTTAAAAATGACTTAACTAGTATTTGGAGACCGATGGGACAGACATTTATTTTATTATTTATATAAGGATAATTTTAACAGAGCTGTTTATACTCACGAATATGCTAAGGTAATTTCACAAAGCAAGATTTCATTAGGCTTTGTTTCTTCACATAATCTGGATGAATATAGTAATCGAACTTTTGAGATCCCTGCCTGTAGAGGATTTTTCCTTGCCGAAAGGACTCAAAAACATCTGGAACTGTATGAAGAGGGGAAAGAGGCTGAATATTTTTGCAATGAAGATGAATGCCTTGATAAAATTAATTTTTATAAAAAGAATGATTCACTAAGAGAAAAAATAGCTGAGAAGGGATATAGTAGGTGTATTTCTTCATACAATCTATCTAATAGAATTGATGAAGCTTTAGATATTATAAATAAATATTTATGAGTAATAATTAAGAGATAAAGACTAGTAAAACATAACCGGCAAAAAATGTTTAATGCATTGATATATAAAATTAATAGACTTCAAGCTTATTATAAAAGAAAAGCTATACTAAAGTATTTAATTCTTGACAATTTTAATAAAGCCTATAAAACTATTTATGTTAATGATCAAATGAAAAGGATAAAAACTTATTTTGGAAACCTAATATTTGAATATCCAATTGATAATCCATCATATGAATTTAGTGCTAGTT
>CAVVHP010000008.1:0-45293 GCA_963748105.1 uncultured Bacteroidota bacterium
CGGCGGCGGCGCTCAAGCTGGGCGCGGCCGGTCAAGTGGATCGAGGACCGCCGCGAGCATTTCCGCGCCCCAGGAGCGCGACCAGTTGTGGACATGAGATCGCGGTCGATGGCGACGGCAGGATGCTGGGCGTGCGCGGCGCGATGATGCACGACAACGGCGCCTATACGCCCTAGGGCGTGAACCTGCCCTACAACGCCGCGACCGACTTGCCCGGTCCCTACGTGCTGCCGGCTATCGCGCTCGACGTCCGGCTCGCGCTCACCAACAAGGTGGCGGTGACGCCGGTGCGCGGCGCCGGCCGGCCGCAGGCAGTCTTCGCGATGGAGCGGCTGATGGACCGGGTCGCGCGCGAGCTCGGGCTCGATCGCGGCCGAGGTGCGGCGCCGCAACCTCATCCCCGCCGACAGCGATGCCCTATGCACGTCGGCCTGACCTTCCGCGACGGCAAGCCGATGACCTACGACAGCGGCGACTATCCGGCAGCGCAGCACGCGGCGCTGGCGCGCGACCGGCTACGACGGCTTCCGCGCCGCGGCAGGCGGCGGCGCGGGCGAGGGCCGCCATATCGGCATCGGCATCGCCAACTACGTCGAGGGCACCGGGCCGCGGGCCGTTCGAGGGCGCGACGGTGCGCGTGCAGCCGTCCGGGCCAGTCGTGCGTCGACACCGGCGCGACCGACCAGGGCCAGGGCACTGCAGACCACGCTCGCCCAGGTCGTGCGCCGACGCAGCTCGGCGTGCCGCTCGGAGACCATCGACGTGGTCGCCGGCGACACCGGCGCGATCGTCGCTCGGCCTCGGCGCGTTCGCGAGCCGCCAGGCGGTGACCGCCGGCTCGTCGGTCCATGTCGCCGCGACGGACGGTGCGCGACGAAGGCGCTCAAGGTCGCCGCCCACATGCTCGAGGCGGCCGAGGAAGATCTCGAGATCGCCGACGGCCGGCATCGCGGTGAAGGGCGTCTCGGGCATGTCGGTCGGGCTCGGCGACGTCGCCCGCGCGGTCGCAGGGCATGCCCGGCTTCTCGCTGCCCGGCGGCGTCGATCCCGGGCCTGGAGGCGACCGGCGATTTCACGCCCGACACGCTGACCTACTGCAACGGCATCCCATGTCGCCGAGGTCGAGGTCGACCCCGGGACCGGCCAGGTGACGATCCTGAGCTACGTCATCGCCCACGACAGCGGCACCGTGATCAACCCGATGATCGTCGAGGGCCAGATCACGGCGGCGTCGCGCACGGCATCGGCAACGCGCTGTTCGAGCGGATGCGTCTATGACGAGAGCGGCCAGCCGCTGACCGACCAATTTCGGCGAATATCTGATGCCGTCGGCGACCGAGGTGCCGCCCTGTCGACATCGTCCATATCGAAGTCCCGACGCCGCTCAACCCGCTCGGCGTCAAGGGCGCCGGCGAGGGCGGACGATCCCGGCCGCCGCGGCGATCGCGTCCGCGGTCGAGGACGCGCTGCGCCCCGTTCGGCGTGAAAATCACCCAGGTGCCGGTGACGCCGGAATACCTGCTCGGCCTGATCGAAGCCGCGCACGACAACAAACCCTGAAGGGAGGGCCCGATGGCCAAGGAAATTCTCGTCCAGCGAAAGGGACGCATCGTCCACCTCACGTTCAACCGGCCCCGCAAGGGCAACCTGATGAGCATGCGGATGCAGGAGTTCCTGGCGGACATGGCCAACGAGCTCGGCCGCGACGACAAGACCTGCGCGATCGTGCTGCGCGGCAACGGCAAGGATTTCTGTCACGGGCGCGAACAGAAGCTGCCGGGCGGGCCGCCGAAGAACGCCTTCGACATGCACAACCGCGCGATGGGCAAGATCCTCGCTGTCTACACGGCTTTCCGCAACTGTCCAGGTGCCGATCATCAGCGTGGTGCACGGCAAGGCGCTGGGCTTCGGCTGCGCGCTGGTCGGCGGGTCGGACGTCGCCTATGCCTCGACGGCGGCACGCTTCGCGCTGCCCGAGATGGCGCACGGCACCGCGCCCACCCTCGCCATGGCGGCGCTCGCCAAGGTCGCGCCCAAGACGGTCATCGACATGGTGTATTCGCGCGAGGAGATCGACGCGGAGACGGCGCTGGCGTCGGGGCTTGTCAGCCGCGTCTTCCCGCCTGACCAGCTTGAAAATGCCGTCGAGGGCCTGCTCGAACGCCTTGCCGCCTATGACCCGGTCGACGTGAAGACAGTCAAGCGCTTCCAGTGGACCGGGCCGCAGCTTCCTCCGGACATCATGTCCGACCTCGCCGGCTATACGCTCTCCACCGTGCGCTCGCGCCGGATCGGCTAACCTCTATTACGCCAAATACTGAAAAAAATGAAAGAGCTATGTAAGCAAGCAGAAAGTACGAATCGATATCAACGATATCATAATTTATTGAATAAAGTACGGTTGAAATAAAAGTAATGAGCAGAAACAGGCCTATCTTTTTTGATTTCCTGATTGCAGAAAAAATTCCTGTCAAAACAAAAAGCAGGGAAAAAGTAAATTCAACCGGAAGTTCATTAATAAAATAAACAAGTTGTTTTTTTGCAGCGTCTGTTGAAGAAAAAAGCCATACCTGGTATTGCTTGCCGGATATATGTCTTAAAATTCTCTCAAAATCTATGGGATTACCCCAATTCAGATTTGGACTCTGGGAAGCCCTTATTGGTAAGTAGGAGTAAAAAATTACTAAAACAGGAATAAACACTAAAAGCATTAAAATAATTTGTCGGAGACTTTTCTTATTAAATTTATATTTAGAAAAATAGAGATATGCCGTTCCCGGTAAAATTAATATACTTGTCATATGGTTTGAAAAGCAGAGAGCCAGTACGAATGCAAAAATCAGCCAGTTTGATTTTAAGAATGTAATTTCGTCCTGTTGCAATGAGAAATAACTTTTTAGCAGGAATAAAATAACCAGGCAAAATAAAAACACCTGCATGGAGTATACTTCAACTGAAGTACTTTGAAACCAGAAGGTTTTGCTAAATGCTAAAATTAATCCCCCTGCAGTTGATGCTATTATTGATTCAATTTCGGAAAAGGCTGATACGGTCTTAGGGGGAGTAATATCTTTCTTTCTTTTTTCCTTTTTATTTCTGGATGCAGGGATTGATTCAACGTAAATACTATCCAAAATAAATTTTGATGTGTAAATGAAAATTCCGACTGCAAGACTGCACCAGATAGCTGCAAGAATATTTAGCTGATAAATTGTGGTAAACGGCAAAGGGAATTTTGAAAAAATATATCCGGCTAATGTGAATAACGGGTAGCCGGTTGGATGCGCAATTCCAAGAGTTGCCTGCACGGTGGCCAGTTCTCCGGAATCAATCTCAACAACTGAAGGAGCAAGTGTAGTCAGGTAAATAATAAAAACAAATAATGCAGTAAGTGCGGGGAAATATTTCTTCAAGAATCTCATTTTACTTTTCCGGAAATATACTTCTCAAATAAATTCTGGTTACACCGGGTAACATTCTTTAACTTTTTTAAAAAATCTTTCTCGGACTTGTATCCTAAAAATTCTGATAACTGTAAAACTTTTTTACTATCAAGAATAATTGAATAACTGCCGGAATCATATAATATCTGGGAAGCAAATGATATGGATTTCAGGAAATAATAGCTGGAGAGTAATTCTTTATTATCACCAAATCCGGATAGCTGTTTAGAGAAGAAATCAAATATCTTTTTGCTGTTTGATCCTATCAATTTCTTAAAAGCATCATGATTCATAAGCATTAAAAATTGCAAAACAAATTCAATATCTGCCAGGCCTCCTTTACTTTTCTTTACGTCAAAGCGTTCAATCAAACCAGAGAGATCAGAAGGGTAAAGTTTTTTTCGCATTTCGTAGATTTCATTACGCATAATATCATTATCTAAATCCACAATTTTGGATTTTATAGATTTTACCAGTCGGTTGTGCAAAATCTTATTTCCGGCAACAAATTTTAATTTACAAAATGACTGGAACTCCCATGTCCTGGCCCTGTGTGTAATATATTTCTCATAAGCCGAAACATTCCATACAAGCTGGCTGCTTTTGCCTTCCGGACGAAGTCTGCAATCAACATCAAATGGAGTGAGATCGTTTTTCAATTGCTGCAGGAATCGCTGAAACAGTTTTCCTTCTTTCCCTGTGGACACTGATTTCTTTGTTATGAAGATTAGATCAATATCGGAAGCAAAAGTCATTTCACCGGATCCAAAACTACCGAGAGCAGAAATTAGATGATTCTTTGATTCTTCTTCTCCGAAACTTTCACTAAATCTTATTTTAATTTTCTCGTTTATAAAACTGCTTAACAACCCGGAAGCTCTTTGTACAGATAAAATATTCAATGTTATTTGAACTGATAAGTAGAATAAAATTTCTTTCGTTTTCAAATCACTTATTTTTCCCAGGGTAAGTTTTTCCAAAGCTTTTTTGTTTAGGAAAATTTCCCGTAGCATTTTGTCTTCAGAAAAAAGGTTAACTGACCTTTGTGAATATTCGCATAATTTCAGGAAGGAATTGAAAAATTTCTTATCAGAAAATTCGGAGTACCAAATAGAAGGAAAACTGGCATTACTGATAATTCGTACAAAATTTTCCGCTACAATATCGGGGTTCGAAGATTTAATAAGATATTTAATAAGTAAGGGCTCAATTTTCAAAAAATTATCAATGGACTTTTTATCAAATTGCCTGTGTCCTAAAAGCCCTTTGCCCTCTCTTAAGTAAACCAGGTTTTTCCGGGATCTTGCAGGATTAGTAAAATTCACGCTATTTATGATTTCTTTTTTCTCTTTTTTGCTGTTATTGCCTATAATAGAATTATAGATGGTCAATACTGATTTTCTGTAATCATTAATTTTTTGTTTAAACTTTATTTCAGAAGAAAAGCCGAGAAAAGAACTGAGTCTTTTAACTTGAATTTTATCTGTGGGGATGGTGTGAGTTTGTGTATCATTCATTAATTGAAGGTAATGTTCAATCTTCCTGTAAAATATGTATGCATCAGCTAGTGTGTATGCTTCTTTTTCTGTGAATAAATTTTTCAGTTTTAATTTCTTAATTGCTTCAAGAGTATTTGGTGTTTGTAATTCTGTATACCGGCCTCCGTTTAATAGTTGTAAAGCCTGAACAGAAAATTCTATATCTCTGATTCCGCCTGAACTTAATTTAATGTTTCCTTTATTTCCAAGATTTTTTTCAATTGCCTCCTTCATTTTCCTGATTTGTTCAAGCGGAGAATATGAAAAATTTGTAGGAAAAATGAAGTGAGAAATATATTTGTAGAATTTTGAATATAGCTTTTGATCTCCGGTTACAAAATCTCCCTTGATCAGCATTTGTCTCTCCCAATCCTCTCCCCGGCTTTCATAATAATCAGCATAACATGCAAAGGTATTGCATAGAGGAGAATTTTTCCCGTCTGGTCTGAGTCTTAAATCAACTCTGTAAATATATCCCGCACCGGTTATAGCGGTTGCTGTTTCAATGAAAAGCAGAATAACTTCGCTGAGGAGATCTTGGTAGTCTATTTTGTTTTTGATTTTTATATTTTTATCGAATAATACAATCAAATCAATATCCGAACTGTAATTAAGTTCATTGCCGCCAAGTTTGCCGAGCGCGATAACACAATAAGTATTATTTATATTTTTCAGTCCATGTTTCTTTGATGTTTCGTTGTAGCAAATTTCGAATAGATTTGCAGATATGGCTTTTGCCAGGATGGAAAGTTCCTCGGTAACGGCACGTAAGTCTTCGATGTTTAGAATATCTTTTAAGCCGATTCTTAAAATTTCTTTCCTTTTTAATGCTCTTAAGAAATTAATTTTTGCGTTAAATGTTTTATAAGATTTAAGTTTAGCAGCTACTGAATTGTTAAAATCATCAAAAATAATTTTGGATTTGAGATTAGAAGGATTTACGATCCAGTAAAAATATTCAGGATCTCTTACTAAAATATCGGTAAGATAATTGCTGTTTACGGATATTGAAACTAATATTTCGATGTAATGCGGATATTTTATGCATTCTTCAAGAAAGGACAACTTATTATACATTCCCAGGATTATGCGAAGTAAACTTGCTTCTGCAGAACGATCGAAATAATATTTTCTGATTTCAGTTTCAACCAGCAAGAAAAATTTGTCCAGTTGCGCCGGACTAAAATAACCGGCAGAAATTTCGATTATATTTATTAGAAAATCATTCGATAATTTCGGATTATTTTTCACTGGCTGAAAAGTATATTTTTGTGAGATAATCTATAGCTATTTGGATTTGATGATGAAAATTTAACTTTAATTTAAGACAAATTACACAAGGTATGGTGAAAAACATAAATTATTTGGAATATTGGACCTTAGGCTTCGGTATTTATTTCGGACTACTTTATTTTACTATCGCTGCTTCAAATATGGAAAATTTTTATAGCTCCCAATTATACAAAGCAGGTTTCAGTTTCATTTAGTTCTCGATGGAAATTTTAATTATTGCCTGACTCGGGGCAAATTAATTAAAGCGGCAATTAAGAATATCAGGTTAGCAGCCCACGCAGTGAGTAACGGATCGAGCGCACCATTCTTGCCGAAAGCCTGACTTACCTTCATAAAAACCAGGTATATAAAAGTAGCTAAAATATTAAACCCAACCTGTCCAGCAACAGTTCCTTTTCTTTTATTTGCTGAAATTGTTAAGCCAAATAAAACAACAATTAAACTTGCCATCGGAAAAGAAAACCTCGAATAATATTCTATCTCGGCACTTGTTGGATCACTGCCTGATCGCTTTTGGGTAGCTATCAAATCCTTTAATTCGGATAGATTCATTTCTTCAGGCTTTTGTTGTTTCTTTGCAAGATCATCCGGATTAAAATTTAGATTAGTAATTTTTCTTTTATTAAAATAATCGGCCTTTTGGCTGTCAGCATAAAAAGTTCTGGCAATTCCATTATAAGCTGTCCAATTGTGTTTTGTAGAATCATAAACCATTTTCACGGCATCAATTCTGGATGACATTTTTGTAGGATCATTTTTTGCGAAATTTTGTATGCTTACCCGGTTAGCCTGATTTCTGCTGTCATCGAAATAGGAAATATTGACAATACGTGTTTCAGAGTCCTGAAAGAATAAATTATTTTCACCGTAATACTGGTGCCTATTCAGATATTTCATCCCAATTTCCATTTTTGTCTGGTTTGCCTTCGGCACAACATATCCTGAAAAATATATCGAGAACATGCTTATAAAAAAAGTAGTGATCAGGAAGGGCAACATAAATCTGTACAGGCTAACACCGCTGGCTTTTATTGCTGTTAATTCACTCAGGTTTGATGCTTTGCCTATTGTAAAAAGAGCCCCGAAAAGCACCGCTACAGGAGTCATCATTTTTATCATTTCAGGCATGAATACCAGGTAATAATGAAAAACTATGTGGTAGGGAACATTCTGGTCAATAAAATCGTCCAGATTTTCCATCACATCAATAATTACAAACAAAAATGAAAAAGCGAATATGCCGAAAAATATTGTTTGTAAATATTGCTTGATTAAATAGCGGTCAAGAATTTTCATAGTCTTTTTCTTCAGTAAGCCACTGTTTTGGGACAAACTTTTTGAGAGATGCAAAATTAATTGTAACTGTTTCGCGAACGGTTTTAATTGTAAGAATAATCCCTGCAATTCCAATCAATATATTTGCCGCCCACATTCCGAAAAAGGGAGGCAGCATGTTCCGGTTACCAAGTTTTTCTCCTCCTATAAGAAACGCCCAGTATAATAGAAAGAAAAACAGGCTTATACTGGCTGCTACTCCAAATCCGCCTTTTCGTACCATAACTCCAAGCGGTGCACCAATCAGCACAAAAATTATACAGGCAAACGGGAGAGCATATTTTTTATAAACTTCTACCCAGTAACTGTTCATCTGGTCCTGGTTATATTCCACTCTTTGTGTATTTGATCTAATAATGTTTTTGATAGTTTTTAATTTTTCTATTGCCGATAAATAGACTGCATTTTTTTTATTGTTACTCGGGACAGAAGATGTAACATAAGAAGCAGAATCGAGTGTTAAATATTTTTTTGTCTCCTTGCTCAGCTCATCGCTATATTTTAAATGCAGCAGGTTCAGGCTGTCAATAATAGTGAGCATTGCATCCGTACTTAATTCACGGTCTCCTCTTGGCTGCCCCGGCGCGGACTGTTGAAAAGTAAATTGATCAGCTGGCATTGCAATTCGGTGCTTTTTAAATTCGAGTTTCCTGTAAAGGTTTGTCTGAGCTGAGTTCGATTCGTGAATTTCTCCCTTCCACAAATCCATAATTAATTTTGATTGATTGGCTGAAAAATAGATCTTTCCTTTTTCGGCAGTTACAATATTAATTTTTGTTGGATCCGTATAATCATAGAGAGTTACATCAGTTAAATCATTTGATTTTTGATCTATACCCCTGGCTAGTATTGCATAGTTGGGAATTTCCTGGGAAAAAACACCCGGCACTAATGAAAGAGTCGGCTTTTGCCTTGAAATATCCTGCATTAAAATTTTTGCCTGGTGATTTGCGTCGGGTAAAACGTCATTATTAAACATCAATAAAAGATATCCAACAACTACGCTGGCAAGCAACGGGGCTGCCATCATTTTATAGAGGCTGACTCCTGATGATTTTAGTATAGTTACTTCGTTATTTTGCGACATATTTCCAAACGCCATTAATGTCGCAACTAGCGAAGCCATCGGGACTACCAGTACTAACATCCAGGCGAGGTTATAAGTAATCAATTTAATGATTACCCATATACTTAGACCTTTGCCCACCAGTCTGTCTGCAAATTTCATCATAAATTGAAGTACGAAAATGCCGATGAGCGTAACTATCGAAAAAACAAAGGGTACGAAATGGTTTTTTAATATGTATCTATACAAAATCATGCCGTCAATATAATAAAGTAATGTATAAAGATTAACTTTTTCAGGCCCTGTAATATTAAAATTCTGCTTATATTTTGTTATATTTTAATATTATAAATTAATCTTTTCAATAAAAAGTCAGGTCAGAAATAATCAAAACTCACCTGCTTTTTTATTTCTCATTTGAATTACAAGGAGTAACTTTTGCAAACCGTAATAGATTACATCAAAAAAAATGAAAACAACTATATTGAAGAATTAAAAGACCTCCTCAAAATCCCCAGTATCAGCACTCTCGCCGAAAATAAACCAGATATAAATAATGCAGCAGAGTTTGTAAAAAATAAATTGAGAGATGCAGGGATGAGCAGGGTGGAGATATTCAAAACCGAGGGACATCCTCTCGTTTACGGAGAATGGCTCGGTGCGCCCGGAAAACCTACTGTGTTGATTTACGGGCATTACGATGTTCAACCAGTTGATCCTATTGAGCTATGGGATAGCCCCCCGTTCGAGCCGGTGATAAAGGATGGGAAAATATACGCCCGTGGTGCTACTGATGATAAGGGGCAAATGTATATGCATATTAAAAGTGTGGAAGCTTTCTTTAAGACTGAGGGAAGTCTGCCTTTGAATGTGAAGTTTATTATTGAAGGAGAAGAAGAAGTTGGTAGTGAGAGTCTTGAAAATTTTATTAACAATAATAAAGATCTCCTGAAATGTGATACCGTGCTTGTTTCTGATACTGCGCTTTATGGACCGGGAATCCCAACTATCACTTACGGGCTGCGTGGCCTGGCTTATATGGAAATTGAAGTTGTTGGTCCTAACAGAGATCTTCACTCCGGAACTTTTGGTGGTGCGGTAGCAAATCCGATTAATATACTGTCCGAAATGATTGCAAAACTGATGAATAAGGATGGTAAAATTCAAATACCTGGTTTTTATCAGGATGTTTTGAAGCTAACTAAAAAAGAAAGAGAGAATTACAAATCGCTTAAATTTTCAGATAAAAAATTGGCGAAAGAGCTTGGTGTTGCTGAACTGAAAGGTGAAAAGGGATATACAACTCTGGAAAGAATGTGGGCCAGACCTACGCTTGATTGTAATGGAATTATTGGCGGGTTTACAGGAGATGGAGCCAAGACTGTTTTACCTTCAAAAGCAAAAGCTAAAATTAGTATGAGATTAGTTCCTAATCAGGACCCGAATAAGATTGCTAAAATTTTTACTAAGCACATTAAGTCTATTACACCAAAGAACATTAAGGTTACTGTTAAAGATCTTCATGGTGCATACCCGGTTCTTACACCGCTTGATAGTGCTGCAACACAAGCTGCCGCCAAAGCGATGGAAAAAGCGTTTGGCAAAAAAATTGTGTATATGAGAGAAGGCGGATCAGTTCCAATTGTGACTGTATTTACTAAAAAATTAAAAGTACCGACTGTTCTAATGGGCCTTGGATTGAATACAGAAAACCTCCATTCGCCGAATGAGCATTTTAGCTTGAAACATTTTCAGTTAGGAATAATGAGCTCAGCATATTTTATGCAGGAATTTTCAGCCTGAGTGCATCATTATGAGACTTAAATGTTGATTTGAGTTAATTTACAAGAAAAATATTGTCTGTAGGGTATCATAATAACCTGTTTTTTAACGATTTGATTAAATTTTTAATTTAGATTTCTCTGGGTTTTAGGGCACAAAAATTGCAATTATCCCGGTTGTATTGGAATATATATTTTTGATAATGTCCATCCGGAAATACAATGAAAAGATTTATACTTACAGTCATTTTTGTAATTTTGATCATAGTCGGTTTTTTTTGGATAAAATCCTGCTATTCTAGTGAAGACGGCGCTACAACTACATCTGATAAGCAGTCTGAATTTACGCCACGAAATGATCAGGATATTCAGCAGTATAATCTGGAGGTTAAAAAGAGTCAATCAACAGAAAGTGGGCCCTGTGATACTCTGAATATAGTTGGATATGTTCTGGATAACTATCCGGCCGGTTCTTACCTTGTAAATTTTGATAAAACATTAACTTATAACGTTCCAAAGCCGGCTGTTATTTACTATAACGATTCAGGCAAAAAATACATATTTGGAATTGTGGCCAGATCAAAACCGGGTGAAAGGTTGATTGAACCTAAAAATATTGTTGGCTACGATCAGAGTTTTATTGATCTGGATAGTACTGATTTAGGAACAGCATTTTTCTATCTTACCTTGTTCCAATGTGATGACGGGGAAATTTCGGTTGTTTGGGAAGCTCCTATTCCCAGCCATGGCGGGCTAAACTGGCTCCATATGTATAAATGGGCTTATCGCGGAACGCCTTACATCAGGGTTGAATTCCATTATGCTATGGGAATAGGACATATAGATTATAATTATTTTCTTATAAATGGATTAAACTCACCTCCCCATCTTTTAATGACCTACAAAGGCATTGATTTTAAACGGACCCTGGCAAATATCAATGATGATCAGTTTCCTGATTATTACGAATTTATATACTATGATAATGGTAAACAGGTCATAGAATCTGATTCTGTGGCATTTTTATGGGACAATAAAGACAGCCTTTATGTTAATACCAGGAACAGAAAACAGACTCGTCCTTATTAGAATTTTTACCTATCTTTAAACATATCTTTAAGATTTACTTTAACAAAAGAGCGGTTTTTAAGCTGTTCTTTTTACTTTACAATTTCCGGTAACATTATAATATTATGTACCCGTGGAATAAAACTATTTCTATTACTTAATAATTATACCGATTTATAGGAGACTATATGTTTGAGACTGATTCAAAAAGAACTCCGCTTCTGGAATTTTTTGAATCTTTAGGATTTAATACAGAAGGCAATAATGGAAACGGACACATAAAAATTTATAATTCAGTAAATGATGAACTTCATTCGCTTTATGAAGGCATTGGAATGAGGGATATCTCTAATTATGGAATTTTTGAATTACGTGGAAATGATGTACTCGATTTTATTCACAGGATTTCGACTAATTCTGTTAAAGATCTTCCAAAAGAAAGTGCCGTGCGTACTATTTTCACATCCGAAAAAGGTAGAATTATTGATTCAAGTGTAATCCTGAATTTTGAAGATTACCAGGTACTTATTTCTACGCCGTCAAATAAGATGAAAGTAAAAAGCTGGATTGAAAAATATGTAATAATGGATGATGTTAAAATCACTAATGTGAATGAGAGTTTTATATTATTGGAATTACTTGGTCCACAGGCTGAATCATTTACAGCTCTGATTGCCGGAAATGCTGAAAAAGAAATGGAAGAAAACCAATTTAAGGTAATTAGATCTGATGGGATGGTTTTCTTTCTGATCAAATTAAAAGATGATGATGGTAGGTATAAATTCTGGATACTGGCGGATGTCTTTAATGGGAAAAATATAATTAAGAATTTCAAAGATTATGACGGGCCGTTTGATTTTAATTTTATAGGTACGGAAGCATATGATCTTTACAGGATTGAACAGGGAATTGCTTCTGCTCCGAATGAATTAAACGGAAAATTCAATCCGCACGAGATTAATTTGCTTGATCTTGTCGATTTCAAAAAAGGATGTTATATAGGTCAGGAAGTAATAGCCAGACTGAATACCTATGACAAGGTTCAGAAAAAAATTGCAGGCATTACTATTCCCGAAAAGCAGGGAGATATACCGCTATTGCTTTATGATAAAGAGAATAATGAGGTGGGTGTAGTTACGTCACTTGCTTACTCTGAAAGAATTAACAAATCAATCGGACTTGCAATGATCAGGAAGAAGTATATTAATGAAGGAACTAATCTGACTGCAAAGAGTGAAAAGGGAAGCAGCTACCAGATTACTGTCCATAATTTACCTTTTAACAGATGAAAATTTATACTAAAACGGGTGACAGTGGTGATACAGGGCTATATGGTGGTGACCGTGTTTCGAAAAGTTCACCCAGAATAGAAGCCTATGGAACTGTTGATGAATTAAATTCATTCATAGGGCTGGCAATTTCAGAAATTAAAGATCCGGAAGTAAAAAATCTGCTGGAAAAAATTCAGAGCCAGTTATTTGATGTGGGGGCTGACCTTGCCACTCCTGAAAATGAAAAAACGCGAAAGCAAAATATTCAAAGAATTGGCAGTGAATATTACCTTGAAGCAGAGATTGCAATTGACCATTTTGAAGAAGGTCTTGAAGAGTTAAAGAATTTCATTTTACCGGGTGGATCAAAAGGAGCGGCACATTTGCACGTCTGCAGAACTATTTGCAGAAGGGCTGAAAGAGCTGTAGTGGAATTAAATAAAACGACTGAAACTGGAGAAAATATTTCAATTTTTCTGAATCGTTTGTCAGATTTGTTCTTTGTTCTTGCACGTTATGAAAACTTGGTTTCTAAAGTCCCTGACACAAAATGGAACCCTTAATTAGAATAATTCATAATTTCAAACGGGGGTGAATTTTGGTTTCGACGGGGTTGAAGAGACATCTGACTGCGCATCGTGTTCCCCGAAAACACGTTAAAAATTTGGGAATAAAACTATAACTGGCGAATATAATTACGCCTTAGCTGCTTAATTAGAAATAATTAAATAGCCGTTCACTGTTTCAGTTCGCACCGGGTTTCAGTGAGCGACGTTTAGGTGCGATAGCCGATTCGAGTGCTTGTGGCGATGAGGCGAAACTTTAGCAGGCAGGTTTAATGTGATTCTCGTTTGACAGGTAGCATTAAATTAAAATTAAAGTCAGACTATGTGTGTAGACGTCTTTTGGATCTTAACTTCGGACGCGGGTTCAACTCCCGCCACCTCCACCATTACTCTTATATTATAAGGAGTTACAGAGACCTATTATAATATTCTTACTGTAAATGCATTTAAAACGCTTAATCCCCATAATTATTTAGCAGTTATTACATTTTAAAATGGAAACAAAAAAAATAAATAAGTGCCCTTTCTGCAATTCTGAAAATGTGGCTGAGATATTATATGGCTTGCCTGTCGGAAGTAAACAGCTTGATAAAGAATTAGAAAGCAAAAAAATGGTTTTGGGCGGATGTATGATTTCAGATGACTCGCCGCTGTATAAGTGCAATGACTGCCAAAAGAAATTTGGGGAAAAGATATAAATGAGTATTAACTGATCAGTAAAATTAAATATTACTACAGCCCCAACCCTTTCCTCTTCCCTTATCCTTTCACAATATCCAATACCTGCGAAGTTGGTGACCTGGGGTTTCTTCTATGTGGCCAGCCTGTATTCATATTCTAATATTCTTTTGAGGCTGCTTTGGCTCTGGAGTTATTTAGCCTGTGAAGGACCTTACGCGCGTGAAGGAGAATCCGGAGAACAGGCTAATGGGAGTGATTTACCTCTAAAAAGCCTGAAATGTAAGGTTACCTTATGTGGGGTCAGTGGGGAATATTATCCTCCTAATTTAATAACCCGGTAGTCATATTTACTTCTTATTCTGTCCATAGCTACGTACATCCTTTTCAGGGACTCACCTCTGTTGTCAAACAAAACTGTCTGATCAAAGGAAGCTTTGAAGTTGCTGAATCGTACACCTATCAGTCTGACACCTATTCTTCGTGTGTGAGCTTTCCTGAAAAGAGTAACAACTTCTTCGTAGGCCTTGTAATCCTGGTTGGTGGGCTCTCTTAAGGTAACTGCTCTGTTAAAGGTTTTGAAATCAGCGTAGCGCAGTTTTAACGAAATAGTAGAAGCCATTATATCCTCTGTCCTCATCTTGTGGCAGAGCTTACCTACTTGATTGAACAATACTTCTTCTATCTTTTTATTGCTGAGTAGATCTTTACCAAAAGTAGATTCTTTAGACATTCCCTTTTGTTCTCTTTCCGGTGTAAGATATTCCGCTCCTTCACCGTTCGCTTTGTGCCAGATATCGACTCCAAATTTTCCGAATGCTGCCGTGAAGTAATCGAGAGGCAGATTTGTGATATCTTTAATCTTATATATTGCAAAAGAATGAAGCTTTGCTAGTGTTTTCTTCCCTACACCGGGAATTCTCTCAACCGGAAGCAATCCCAAAAAATCTTTAGCAGTTGTTTGTGGAAGATAAATAAGTCCTTCAGGTTTGCCTACATCACAGATAATCTTTGCAGTAGATTTGTTACCTGCGATACCAATACTGCAAGGCAAGCCAAACTTATTCTTTATCTCCTTAATTATATAATTACCGAGTGTTAATGGAGAACCATAGATTTTTTGGGTACCTGTGAAGTCCATATAAAACTCGTCAACCGAAGCCTGCTCAATGACAGGTGCAAGCCCTGTTAAGAACCTCTTTACCATATTGGAATATCTTTCATATTCTGTGAAGTTTCCGTGAAGGTAAATACCTTCCGGGCATAAACGATAAGCGTACCTTATAGGCATTGCTGAATGCAAACCGTATTTTCTGGCTTCATAAGAACAAGCCGCAACAACACCCTTTCCGCTTTTAGGATCACCTCCTACAATAACCGGCTTACCTTTAAGCGAAGGGTCCATTATTCTTTCGACCGAAATAAAGAATGTATCCAGATCAAGAAGAAATATGGTTCTCATTAATTCAGAACGACATTTTCGAATATAGGAAACAAAACTAGATCCTTCTTCATGTCATCATAAACCTGGTGATCAAGTAATGCATTAAGCTCAAGGGCATTAATTACAGCTTTGCCATTGGGATGATTGTTGAAAATTATATGTATCTCTTCAATCTCACCATATTTTTCTTCGATCATCAGCTTAATCTCATTTAGTTCACCCAGCGAATATTTATAATCATATCTTGCGTTCTTTTCTTCAGCAGTCTGTGTCATCTTAAACTTATTTACATTTTTAAACCACTCCCCTTTGTTTCTTCCGTGCAATCTTAGATAGACTCTTTTGTCAGAGACGGTCACATCGAATTTCAGGGATTTGCCGACCTGGGGCTGATCAATGGAGCATAATGTAAGTTCGTGTTCGTTGAAAAGCTCAAGTGCTTTTTCGTTGGCCCAGCTGTTATGTCTGACTTCCACAACTCTTTTATAACCAGTAAACAGTTCAACAAGCTTTGAAAGATACGAGATGTTGTTCTGATCCATATGGAATGAATAGGGGAACTGTATAAGTAGAGAGCCGAGCCTTCCGGCATCTTTGAGTATGTCCAGGTTTTCTCTTACAGCTCTTACGTTTGAACCATTAAAGTTTCTCAGATGAGTAAAATCCTGGTGAAGCTTGATCTCAAATATAAAATTCTCCATATGAGAGACTTTATTAATCCAGTTGTGTACTGTCTCTTTTTTAGGATAGCCATAATAGGTTGAGTTAATTTCAACTGCATTAAAATAGTATGCGTAATGTTGAAGGTGATCATATTTCTTTGATTGTGGCTTTACGTAAAAAGAACCTATCCAGTCTTTGTAAGACCAGCCCGCAGTGCCGATAAATACTTTTCTCATAGCTCTGTCTCCTTATATAAGTGGTTAAATTCAATTTGTTTTAATGTTTCTCTTAAAACTCCAAGTGAACGCTGACTCAACAGGTCTATCTTAACAAGCCCAATGTCTTCTATTCCGTACATATCAGGCTGAGTTACAATTATGCCGAGTCCTTTGTTCTTTGCATATTCAAGTGCTGTGTAATTTGTTATCGGTTCCGGGGCAATTACGATACCGCCCGGGTGAATGCTTAAGTGTCTTGGGAAATTCGCGAGTTTCGGTGCAATAGAAGCAATAGTATCCCACGGCTCAACATCAAACTTTAACGAACGTGCTTCAGGGTAGATCGAAGAAATATTCTGAATGTTCTTGGCATCTGTATAAGGAATAAACTTACTGTAATTCGAAATCTCAGAATCCGGCATACCGAAAACTTTTGCTGTTTCCCTGAATGCCGATCTCGCTCGGAATGTAATATGAGTTGAGATCATAGCTACATATTCATAGCCGTACTTATCAAATACATACCGTACTATTTCATCACGCTCCTTCCAGGAAAAGTCGATATCGATATCGGGTGGAGAAGTTCTGCCCCTGTTAAGAAATCTTTCAAAGTAAAGATCATATTTTACGGGATCGACTTGAGTAATACCGAGACAGTAGCAAACGAGACTATTTGCAGCAGAACCTCTTCCTATAGTTACCATTCTTCTTCTGTTAGCTTCGCGGAGTATATCCCACACCACTAAGAAATAATCACTTAGGTTCATTTCATTTATTACGTCGAGTTCATACTGAAGCTTTTTAATTACCGGTTGAGTTAGTTCAGGGTATCTTTCTTCAAGTCCGCTGAAGGCAAGCTTCCATAAAAGAGAAAACGCGTCAGTATTGCCGTTGGTCCTGAATACGGGATATTTAAAAGTGCCTATGCCGACATCTACATCACACATTTCAGCAATGGCGTAAGTTAACCGGATCATTTCAGGGAATGCTTTCCATTTAGCCTTTAACTCAATAGGATCCTTAAAGTAGTATTCTTTATCCACAAGATCTGATTCAGGTAAATTCTCAAAAGTGCTGAGAGTCTTTATTGCAGTTGTTATCTTATGAATCAGGAAGTCATCTTTCTCTAAGAAATAAACAGGGTTTGTAGGTATACACTTTATCCCTTTAGCGGTGGCGAATTCATACAGCTCCCTGGTATTCCTTCTCTCGTTGTCTGTAGAAATAAGTTCTGCATAAATATTCTTTCTTATAGGAATATTTTTGAGTAGTTCAATTGAGTGAGTCAGTATCACAAGATCAGAAAACTCACCTTGCAATAGTTCTTTAAGTGAAAAGTCCTCTTTTAATTTTCTTGTGGTGATTATCTTACAGAGATCTGAATAACCATTCTTGTTCATTGCAAGAAAAACTGCATTGATGTTCTTATCTGACGGATCGTTAATAAAAGCGCCGGGTATTGGTTTTATATTTGCTTTCTTTGCTTTCTTCATAAACTCAATCAATCCGTACATTCCGTTGGTGTCTGTAAGAGCAATTGCAGGCAGGGCGTATTTCTTCGCTTCCTCTATTAGTGAGTCCACCGATATCGTTCCCTGCAGGAACGTATAATATGAATGAATATGCAGGGGTATCATTGATTGATAACGTAAGCTTTTATGAGTTTTTCAGTGTTTAGTTCAATAAGCGAAATATCTTCTTCGCGGAATTCGTCTTTCTCCGAATACTGAGTATCGGGGCTAAATTCATTCTGAGATTGCCTGAGTTTTACATTGGCAAGAACCTCAAGCTTATCAACCACAAGATTGTTTCCGCCTTCAACGTCAACTTTTCCTTCCACCAGGTAGGGTCCCTTAGACATTGTGTTTTCAGCAACACGTGCATAAACTCGCGGAAAGATTACAGCTTCAAAAGTGCCGGTCATATCTTCGAGGGAAAGGAACTTCATCGCTTCACCTTTTTTGGTAGTGATCCTTTTGGAAGCCATATACCAGCCGATCATTTTTACTTTTCGCTTGTCATACTTTCCCATATCCACGGCTTTGATTATATCATTTTGAGAGGTGTACTCATCAAAAAACTCAAGCGGGTGTTTCGTTATCATATAACCGAATGCTTCATATTCAATGCTGCATTTCTGGGCTACGCTGTAATCTTCATCTGTGATAACTTCCTTCTCAAGTCTGAACGACTCGCTGACAAAAAGATCGCTGGTAAACTCATCAAGAATTTTCCGGCTGTATAGATACACATTAAGTAGTCTTAGCAAGGTAGGTCGTGTAAATTCAAAACAATCCATAGCGCCGCATTTTATTAGTGAAGTAGCCTCTTCCGGGCCGGGTCTTACACGTACTAAAAAATCAGGGAGCGATTTGTACTCTCCGTTCTCTTTTCTTTCATAAATAATTCTTTCACAAAATTCCTTTGAAAGACTCTTTATTGCCATCAGACCTATTTGAACTTCTTTACCTGCGCCTGTGTAGTTGTAATGACTCTTATTAATTGAGGGCAGGTGAAACTTCAATCCTAACCTTACTCCTTCCCATACATAAACAGCAGTTGAGTAAAACCCGCCTTGATTACTAATAACTGAAGCAATGAACTCTGCAGGGTGGTGAGCTTTCAGGTATGCAACCTGGTAAGATAGAAGAGCAAAACTTGCACTGTGTGCTTTGCAAAAAGAATAACCTGCAAAAGATTCTATCTGACGCCAGAGTTCCTTAGTTATGTATGCTGAAATTCCTTTTGCACGGCAGGAGTTAACAAACTTATTTGCCAGCATCAGCATAGCTTTATGTGAGCGCGCTTTCCCTGACATCGCTCTTCGCATCAGGTCTGCATCATCGAGAGACAATCCCGCAATGTAATGAGCAACTTTAATTACATCTTCCTGGTATATCATCACGCCGTATGTTTCACCAAGATATTTTTCCATTAACGGGTGAAGGTATTTCCTCCGTGAAGGATCTCTGTGACGTGTGATAAATTCCTGCATCATTCCGCTCTCAGCAACACCGGGACGGATTATAGAAGAAGCAGCAGTCAGCATTTCAAAAGTGTGAACATCTAATCTTTTTAGTAGTTGTCTCATTCCCGGAGATTCTATGTAAAAGCAGCCTATGGTTTTGCCGGTTCTTATTAGTTCAATAGTCAGTTCATCATTAAAAAGGAAATTATAATCGTAAACATCAAAACTTACCTCCCGCGTATTCCTTGGAATAGCCGGAAAAAGGCTGGTCAGCTTCAGACCGCTGCTATCAGGTAAATTATAGGTTTTTAGGTCAATAGTGCGGTTTTGCATAAAAATCACAATATTTTAATAGTGAACATTTGAACACTAATTGTAATGTTTCGTATAATTAAAATCAAGTGAACAGAATATTAAATTTTATCCCACTTGCCCTTTTAGAACGTCTTTAGGATTTTGCAGAAAAAACAGGCTGAATATGTGCGGAAGAGGATATACATACATCACAGGATGCCCGCAATAATATTACGCAATCAGGTAAAAGAGTATTTTAATAATCCAGCGGAAAAGAATCTTGACTTGTGCACTCCTTATCCGGCAGAAGATATGGGGATGGAGAAGGTAGGGTTATAATTATGTGTGGACATTTCTAACAAAAAATGCAATATCCAAATTCCATATATAGCGCTGATTTAACTGAACAATGCCAATAAAGAATTGCTTTATGGAAGGGGTAAAAGGATAACCGCCTGATATGCGATCAGTTGGCGAAGTTATGAGCAGATGTTAACATGATGATGTAAAACAATCAACATCCGGCAAAACAGCTACTACATTCCCATCGAGTTGATATTCTCTAAAATTTAACGGGTTACTTCGCCTTTCCAAAGGAATTGATTTGTATTTGTTAGTTATTTCATTTAGATCCAGTGTGAGAACTGTATTTGCTCTTCCTTTTCCACCACGTCCTACGTCTTCTCTGGCCATTTCACGAAGATTATCCATGGAATATAGGTTACTACTTTTTACCATCAGATTAATAATTTCCGGAGATATTATAGTTGCCTCAAATATATAATATACTCTTCTTGTAGGACTACCCTGTGCCCGTATATTATCAGTTTTAACCGGCACATTTTGTATAATCATACTGATTGATTTCAAAGTGTATTGATGCGGAGTTATTTTAAATTTTAACGAGTCCTCAAATTCTTCGGCCAGTTCACGAGCAGGGCTCGGGTCCAGAATTTCTTGTCCAGTTTCCTTAAAATGTTCTTTACAAATTTCTTTTATCTTTTCCCAGGATTCAGGACGTACAAATATCCGAAAATCTTTTTCCTTCCTGGACCTTTGACTATCATAATGAAAATCAGCTATATGTTCTTTTAGCTTTGGTATATTTGTAATTTGAACACCGCCTCCAAATGGTTTGGCCCTTACAATTACTTGGGGCTTCCCACTAATTTTCCGTAATGTGGCAATATGCTCCAGGGCTAACATCTTTCGCCCATCATCCGGGTTTGTAAACAATACCCTAACCAGTGTACCCACGCTAACGCGCAGATTCAGTTCGTTCGTAGGCCCGATACCTGTTTCATCTTTTTCTAATTTCATGAAATTCTGTGTTTATATTCAGGAGTTTGTTATATGGATTAGCTAAAAATCAGGACGAGGCTCCCAGAAGTTTTTTTGCATCTACCAGGTCCACAGTGCTGAAGCCTTCTGTGAATTTATCATATACTTCTTGGAGTATTTTTTTACCTTCAATCATTTTTCCTTGTTGACTCCATAACCGGCAAAGACTCATTGCAGCCCGTAGCTCAAACATCCCGGTTTGTTGTTTCTTTGCTAGCTCAAGTGCTTTGCGAAAAAGAGATTCGGCTGCATCTGAATTTTCAGTCGAGACAATAAGAAGGACATCTCCCTTTAGCCTGTAAAGCTCAGATAACGATGGATTATCGGATCTTTGTTCCATTGTTTTCAGAGCCTCTTCTAGAAAAGCTAAACCTTTCCCTGCTTGTCCTGAGTAAAAATGTGTAGCTGCCTGAAGCGACAAAATTAAAGGCCAGAATACAGGTGGGGTCTTCAGTTCATTATACATATTGATACCATATTGAAATTCGATCATACCTTTTTCTGTTTGGCCCATCCCTGCAAGGGCTGTGCCCCGAAGACAGGAGGCCACAGCTTTCCAAACCTGAAATTCATGTCTGTCTGAAATTTCTGTCACAGCCTGAGCCCGTTCCAGAACAATTTCTGTCTTCTGCATCCATAGATGCAATAGACCTGTATGAAACATTGCGTAAGCTAAACTTAACGGGTGCTTCAATTTATTGGCTAGTGAAATTGCATCGTCAGCATATTTTAGGGCTCTATCTGGGTAACCAAGCATCCACAAACACAGGGCCGATGTAGTGTAAGATATTACTCCCGGATCATTGCCGAACCGGAAACCATGCGAGCCCCGTAAATCAGGATTATAAATAGAAATTCCTTTTTCCAAATATTCCAGCCCGAGCTTTGGCTTACCGGAAAAAACAAGACTGTAACCATAAACCAGCTCTCCTTCAACCCTTGTTTTTGTGTCATTAATTTCTTTGGCAAGATTCAGTATCTCTTTGCCAAAATTTGCGCTTTTTTCAAAATCACCTATGAACGCATAAAATCCTGCCAAGGCTCTTAATACAGGAAATGACTGCGGGATCTTTCCATGTTTTTTACATAGTTCCAGAGCACGGTTATATGCTTCTTCCACTTCGGATGTGCAGCCTTTAATAACCATCAGTACACGGGCTAGGCTTGTTTGTAACATAATTTCCTGTTGTGCCCGTTCCGGGGTTGACGGGACGGATTTAAGTACATTAAGTAAATCAGTTGTCAGATCAACTGTAGCAAAGTACCGTCCATTTGCATCATAAATTACCCAAAGGCTGTTGGTTAGTTTCTGCAGTTTTTCTAAATTTTTTTCTGCTACCCAGTATCGCCAGGCCGTTTTCATATTCTCGATGTGCGGTTCAATTTCTATTAATGTTTTGTCTCTCTCAGGACCTGTTAATTGATTCCAGAGTTGTTCTGCAAAGTTAGCGAAGTATTCTGCCTGTGCATGATGAGCAGAGGCAGCGAATTCAAAATTTTCATTCAATCGTTCTGTTGCATATTCCCGTATAGTTTCCAGCATCATCAATCTTGAAACTCCGGAATTCTGTTCTTCACGTCGAATCAAACTTTTATCAATCAGAGAAGTTAATCCATCCAGAACGTCCGGCTCCTTTTCAGCAGGAAATTTGATATCTCCGGCTACATTTTCTACGGATTCAAAAGTGAAACCGGAGAATACTGAGAGTAATGCAAACAGCTGCTGTTCCTCTTTGTTGAGAAGCTCATAGCTCCAATCAATAGTTTCGCGCAGAGTTTGCTGTCGGGCAGGTAGATCACGCGCACCACCACGAAGAAGTTTAAGACTACTTTCAACTTTTTTAAGCAATGTTTCAGGTGAAAATAATTTAATTCTCGCTGCTGCAAGTTCGATCGCCAGCGGCAAACCATCCAGCCTGATGCAAAGCTCGGCAATAGCTGGTGCATTTTTATTTGTAATTTCAAAATCAGGTTTTACAGATGTAGCACGGTCAATAAAGAGTCGAACTGCTTCAAACTGTGTAAGCTGTTCAATTGACTGATGTTTAAAATCACTTTTTGGAAGTCCGAGCGGTGGGACAGGGAAAATATGCTCACCTCGCAAATGTAATCCTTCGCGGCTGGTTATTAATAATTTCAGCAGGGGACAGCCTAGCATTAGTTCCCCAATTTTTGGCGCTGCCGATGTGACCTGTTCAAAGTTATCCAGCAGTAACAGCAATTTTTTGTTTTCTAATTTTGATTTTAGTTCATCATGCAGCGGCCGGTTGCCCGTTTCCCTCAGGCCGATAGTATTGCCAATAGCAGCGAGTACAGACTCCGGTTCACGGAGCGGCGCTAGATCAACGAAGTAAACGCCATCGTTAAAATGATGGATTAAATCCCTTCCTGCTTGAAGCGCCAGCCTGGTTTTCCCGGTGCCTCCCGGTCCTGTTAATGTGATTAGACGTGTCCCTTCTTGTTTAAGTAATTCTGTTGTGGTTACTAGTTCTTTCTGACGACCTATGAAGGGAGTTACCTGTGAAGGTAAATTGTGTCTTGGAGATTTAGCGTAACCTTTCCCTGCGCCGGTCCTTGGAGTATCTGCAGTTTGGCTTACATTCAGGTGCTTCACTTCAACCGGAACTGAAACCCCGAAAACAGTATGGTATCGTTTTAAATGCGCTGCGGCGTAAATAAGGCCGGCCAATTGTTCATTCTCAAGAATTCCGGATTTATTACAGTAATTTAATCCAGCCGCAACTGCCGCCAGCCAGAACTGTCCCCAAAGATCATCTGACAAACTCGGGTGAGATTTCTGCAGCCAGTTTTTAAAAGCTTTTCTTCCCGCTCCCACAACAGCACAAGCACCAGAGAGTTCGATCGGAACTTTGTGGGGATCAGGAATATCCTCTTCCGCAAATCGGCAGACCATATCAACCCATTTGACGAATGACATCCGGGACAATTCACGGATCAGGTAAGATACTTCCAGGTAACACAGATCATAAAACAATGGCATCTCGGATTTGAATAAAGCAAAGTCAATCAGGTAGTAGCCTGTTAAATCGTTCTTATTTTCATCAAACTTTGCAAGTATGTTGCCAATGTTCAGGTCACCGTGTTGGAAGCCCACAACGATATCGATCGGCCTGACTTTTTCCCACAATTCTGCGTTACGTGCATAAACCAGAGGATTGGGAAAAACATTTCCCTGTATCATTAAACCTGTTGTATCTGGGTGAATGCTGCAATTATCCTGAATAAAATGTTCAATATTTCCGCCCGGCTTAAGGCGGTAGCCAAGCCAGTTTGTAATTACTTCCTGCGGGTGTATTGCCTTTCCAAATTTCGCATCACTATTCCATTTCGATAACAACAGCTCTCCGGTCGTGCTGAAAATTTTTTCAAGCCTGCTTTGCTGTTGATAATCGGCAAGGGAATGATAATTGTTTAATGAATGGCCGGCAATGGAGTAAAATATCGCAACTGCGTCATCAATTTCGATACGCTCAAAAGCAAGGTCGGCTATTTGATTGCGGGCAAACTTTTCGGGAGCTTCTTTTACAGCTAGGGTGTGCCTTTCGAGCTCATCTATTTTAGTTTTTTTGCTTTTATGATCGAGCTTTAGAATAAGATGATCTATCCGGTTCGATTGCAGAAGGGAAACACTGACAAGGAAAAGATGCGCGCCTGTTCGGCCTCCTTTTAGTTCTTGAAGTGGCGTAATCTCTATATTGAGTTTTTCCTGTGCCAGTCGCAACAGGTTCTGAAAATCATCAGGGAGAGACTTGAAATTTTTGTGGAACTCAGTCAAATTTCTATTCCTTTAACATTTAGTATGCTACCTTGCCCGATAAAATACAAATTTAATGATTAATAAGTCTCCTAATTCTTAATATAGTTATATCAATATATTAGGTAGCTTAAATCATTTTTCAATTGCAAAAAGTAATTATGTTTCTCATAATTACTTTCAAGGATTGTCAGAAAGCTTACTAAAGAAATTTCAAAGGCAAATCAGGTACAGGTTTAATGATTAAAAGATATATTAACTACATTGCTTGTAGAAATCACACACTAACAATTAACTGATCTGATAAAACTTGCTTACTTGGTAAAAGTGGATGAAACGGATTATACATTGAATTTTTAACTGATACGTTGATGATAAAAATAATTAAAATATTATCTTTAATTACTTTAGCTTCTTAGAAAGGGCAAAATATTTTACGCTGCACCACTTAGCTGCATTTACGGCCTTGTCATTTAAGAATTGTCTTTCGTTCGCACCTGAAAGAAGAATAGCAACCCGATCTGTGCTTTTAAATCCAAAACTTTCCAGAGCTGCTCCATCAGTATGTAATTTATATAAACCAAGTTCAAGCAGGGTATCCATACAGTAGACTTCAATGCGAGTGAGCTTTACATTGGTATTTATATTTACAAAATAGGATCTGCTTCATTTGTCCAAACAAGAAAAATGACTTTGCTTAAGTAAGTTCACTAAATCCTTGTTTTAATCCCCTCCTGAATTAAAGAGGGTGATATTTTTCCATTGATTTATCACTCCTTTTATTCTATACTCAAAAGATAAAATCACATCCTATTATCCGATTTTCCTAGATAAATAAATTAAGGCTTATATTATGAATATTCACAGAATATTTAGCATTATTGTCATTTTTCTGTTGTTCATAAACGGATTAATGAATGCCCAGCCCATCTATAAATTTGCAGTAATTGGCGATTTTGGTGATGATAATCAGGCAGAAGCAGATGTGGCATCATTGGTAAATTCTTGGAATGTTAGCTTTATTTTGACAGTAGGCGATAATTTCTATGGAGCTACAGACGGTAATTATAGTACTTCCTGGAATGCTTTAGATGATGAGGTAGGTAAATATTACCACGATTGGATAAAACCTTATCTAGGTACTTACGGATCTGGAAGTCCTGATATCAATCGATTTTTCCCTGCACTTGGCAATCACGATTGGTATCATTTAGATAGCAGCAAAGTTTATGAAGATTATTTTGACCTTACCCCTTATAACACTACATCGGGTAATGAAAGGTACTACGATTTTGTTTGGGAAAATGTGCATTTCTATGTTCTCTCCACTTATGGTAATGGGTTAACCGAATATTCTTTTCCAAGACATAATAATTATGGAGAACTCGATGGAGTGGTGCAAAATTCTAAACAAGCACAATGGTTAAAAACACAATTAGAGAATTCAGACCCATTACATTGGAAAATTGTTGTTACTCATCAGCCACCATTTTCTTCCAGTAGTCAGCACGGATCTGAACCCGCAGTTCAGTGGCCTTACAAAGATTGGGGAACTGATTTAGTATTATGCGGGCATGATCATACGTATGAAAGACTAAATTCAAATGGTTTGACATATATAGTTAACGGGCTTGGTGGAGAAAGTATTTACCAGTTTGGTTCTCCCGTACCCCAAAGTGAGTTTAGATATAATTCCAATTATGGAGCAATGCTCTTTGAAGTATATACTGATAGCATAAATTTTAAGTTTATATCTCGCACTGGATTATTAGTAGATGATTATACATTAACCAAATCCGTTTCCAACACAGATAAACAGGATTTGGAATCTATAAATGGCTTTTATTTAGCTCCAAATTATCCCAACCCCTTTAATCCATCTACAAAAATAAGATATACCATAAGTGGTGCCCCAAATAATAGCGCAAGACAACCTGTTTCATTAAAAATATATGATATTCTGGGAATTGAGGTTGCAACTCTTGTTGATGAGCAACAATCACCCGGGAATTATGAGGTAGAATTTAATCTCGCTAAAAACACAAACCAAACTGGCAATAGTCTGACTTATAAGGAACTAACCAGTGGTATTTATTTTTATAGATTAGTGGTAGGCAAATTTATTCAGACCAGAAAGATGGTATTGATTAAATAAAATTATATTTGCTTTTTATTTTAATTATTTAGTGGATCTTTTTTAAGGATCAAATGTTAAAATTAACTTCCTATATGTATTGTATTTTGTTTTTTATTCTTGTAGTATCATCAATATCAAAAGCTCAGTTTGCTACTTCCAAAATACACCCAGAATTAAAGACAGTTCTGCAGAATTCTTCCAGTGATCAGATGATAGATGTTTATGTAATGCTTAAAGATCGTTATTCATTTCAAGATATCACACAAAAAATATTTCATCTTTCCAAAAAGGGGAAACAAAAAGAAATCGTAAAAACTTTAAGATCTTTTGCAAAAGAAAAACAAAAAAATATTCTAATTTATTTAGAAAACTCAAAACAGCTTGGTAAAGTTAGTCGGATTGATATCCTTTGGGCGACAAATACTATCGTATTATCCGCGACTGAGGACATAATAAATTCGTTATCAAATTTTAACGAAATTAGCCAAATTATGTATGACAGAAAATTTAATAATGGATCTGATAAAATTTCTAATGGCAAAGCATCAATTGATATTAATGTTGATATAAACCCTGGAATAAGCTTGATTAGAGCTGATGATGTTTGGGCTGAGGGTTATTATGGACAGGGAGTTTTCATTGCTAGTATTGATGAAGATTGTAATTGGGATCATCCTGATTTAGTTCATAATATTTGGAATAACCTTGGAGAAGATGCTGATGGCGATGGTCATACTATAGAACAGAATGGAAATGAATGGATATTGGACCCTGGAGATTTAAATGGAATTGATGATGACGGCAATGGTTATATTGATGATTTAATCGGCTGGGATTTTGTAGAAAATGATAATGATTTTTACGGAAGAGACGTTTCTCCACAGCATGGAACAAAGACTGCCGGAATTGCAGTTGGTGACGGAACTTTAGGAACGAAAACAGGTGTGGCTCCGCAGGCAAAAATAGTCAATCTTCGGATCGGTGAGAATTGGCAACAGCAACAAACATATTGCTGGCTTGCGGAACAATATGCCATAAATATGGGAGTAGATATTATTACACACTCACAAAGTTTTCACTGGGATGATGGACCGCCAGACGTTGCAATGTTTAGAGATATGGCGGTTCTTGAGCTGGAAGCCGGTATTATACACTTTACTTCCATTAGTAATGATGGACTCCTTGTTAATGGTACCGATGTACCTATTCCATTTAATGTTTCAACACCTGGAGATTGTCCTCCTCCCTGGTTGCATCCAGAGCAAACATTAATTGGAGGCACATCTTCAATCATGGGTATAGGTAATGTTGTTGCAAGCAGTGGTTTAATAAATAGCACCTCACCATATGGACCATCATCTCAGGAAGACTATTCAATAAATAATTATTATCCTTGGGTTATGCCTGAAAAATATTGGGATTATCCCTTTGAAACAGTTCCTGGCTCAATGGGTCTTTTGAAACCTGATGTTTCTTCCCCCGGTGCGGGTACCGTATCGACGGAAGGTATGCATGGCGTCTATGGATATGTAGATTTTAATGGTACATCAAGCGCAACACCACATGCTGCAGGAACTGCTGCCTTGTTGTTATCCGTAAATCCATCTCTTACACCTGTTGATATTTGCAGAATCCTTGAGGAATCTTCTATTGATAAGGGCGACCCAGGACACGATAACAGATATGGTGCTGGGCGAATAGACGCCTACGCTGCTTATCTACAAACAATAGGAGAATTAACAGATATTAAGTCTATAAAATATCCTGAGTTATCAGACTTTTATCTATTTCAGAATTATCCAAATCCATTTAATCCAAGTACAATTATCAGGTACTCTATACCGGCAGAGAGCAAAGTAACAATAAAGTTGTATAATTTGTTAGGTCAGGAATTGAAACAGTTAGTTAACGCGACAGAATCGGCAGGCTATCATGAGATAACTTTCAATGCAGGCAACTTGGCTTCAGGAATTTATTTTTACAGAACCATTGCCATATCTACTGATGGTAAAAAAGATTTTGTTGATACTAAGAAGTTAATGCTGATGAAATAAATTCCTAAGATTTATTTAATTGAATCTCTCTGGACTGTCCTGATTTTCAGTGACGGCCCGGGATAATTTTATTTAAAAACTGTCTACTCTGAACCGGGCTGTTTTTCAACTGTCGATACTATTTCCGCCTATACTGTCATCAGTAATATAATTTTTATCATTAGTCAACCATTCTTCAGCTTCATTTAGTACGCTAAAATATTTTACGTTGCACCATTTAGCTGCATTTATGGCTTTGTCATTTAAAGAATGCCCTTCGCTCTCACTTGAAATTATAATAGCAACACGATCTGAATTCTTAAATCCAAAATTTTCCAGAGCTGCTCCATCTGTATGTAATTTATATAAACCATGTTCAAGCAGAGTATCTGTATGGTCAATTAAATATCTGTTGCAATTATTCTGGCGTGCAAGTTTTGTAGCTTCAGTTGAATATTGACTGGCTTTTTGAAAATTTAGTCTTCCACCATTTTTAATATATAATATATTTTTGTCTGCATTGAAATTGACCGTATATTCGATTGCCATTTGATGTTATTCCTTTAGCACTGTATACAGTACATTTTACTCACCTTTAGAGATATAATTCTCATTAATGTCAAAAAAGGTTGAGAAAATTACAGCTTATCCAGCATTGTAATTATTTCTTTTTTTGTCTTAGAAAATTTAGTTTGAAGCCTGATCAATAGATTACGCTCGTCACCATTATCCAATTCTAAATCTTTTTTAGTAATTTTTGGATATGCTAATCTGATCCTTTCTTTAAGACCAATCCAATTTCCCTTGTTATTTATCTGGTACATATATTACCTCCTTCTCTATACTTAGTCACTATAATATTATGGAAAAATTAAGGGTAAGGAAATAGTGCAAAAGGATGAAAAAGGGATTAATACTTGATTTTACCTAGGGGGAAATTGGTTTTTTTACGGTTAAAGACAATAATCAATCAGTTGTGGCAATCGATCATTGCTTCATAATAAGCAAACCTATTTTCTGTTTTAAACTGTATAATAGATTTATGACAGGTTGCTGGATACTTTCCTGAAATGGAATCCATAAATAGTAAACAATATTGCCAGTGAGAACAATTGTGGTTTACGTAATAGTGACCAGAAAAATAATTTCCAGTAATAAAATCTTTCCTCACCTATCATACCCAGTTTAAACATTGATCTGAACAGGGCTAGAATATAGCTCGGATTTAGATGAAATACTTTTTTCTTCTTTGGTTCAAAATCTTTCATAAAACGCATTACCCGCTCGTAGTAATATTTGGGCGAATAGATAGTGTCTAAAATATTCTTATATCCCTCCATCAGTGTTTTGTGATTCATCTGCGGGACAAAATTAATTGAAAAATCAGTATTGTTCCCTGTAAAGTCACTCAGCATTCTTCCTTCGTCCGATAGTCTTTTCTGCAGCTTTGTTCCCCTGGGTGCGTTTAACAGCCCAACCATAGCAGTTACAATACCGCTTTCCTGTATAAAGTCTGTCAGCTTTTCAAAGATTGCCGGCGGGTCATTATCGAAACCGACAATAAAGCCGCCCTGAACTTCCAGGCCGAAATCCTGGATTTTTTTTACGCTTGAAATCATGTCACGGTTTCTGTTTTGAATTTTATTACACTCTACAAGGCTCTCATCGTTGGGTGATTCTATTCCTATGAATACAGCTTCAAATCCTGCTTTAACCATAAGCTCCATAAGTTTTTCATCGTCAGCTAGGTTGATTGACGCTTCTGTGTTCAGGAAGAAAGGACTTTTCCTTTTTTCCATCCACTCAGCAATTGCGGGGAGTATTTCTTTTTTCAATTTTGCTTTGTTACCGATGAAATTGTCGTCCACAAAAAAGACCGGCCCGCGCCAGCCGGAAAAATATAATGCATCTAGTTCAGCTATAACCTGGTCTTTTGTTTTTGTACGCGGCCTTCTGCCGTAAAGTACGGTGATGTCACAAAAGTCACAGTCAAAGGGGCAACCGCGGGAATATTGTACATTCATGGAAGTATAATTATTCATCGGTACAAGTTCCCATAAGGGGAGGGGAGTGGTAGTAATTTCTGCCCATTCTTCAGTTGTGTAAATTCGTTTTGCTTTTCCTTCATTAAGATCGTTGAGGAACATTGGAAGTGTAATTTCCGCCTCGTTAAGAATCAGGTGATCAATTTCTGGGTAGAGTTCCGGACTGCTTGTAAATAATGGTCCCCCGGCTACAACTTTAGCATTTAGTTTTTTGCATCGTTGTATTATCTCATTGGCGGACTCGCTTTGAACTGACATTGCACTGATAAAAATATAATCTGCCCAAAGAATATCTTCGTCTTTCAAATCGTTTGCATTCATATCAATTAATCGTTTGTCCCATTCTTTGGGCAGTAAAGCGGCTACCGTTAAGAGACCGAGTGGAGGAAAACTTGCTTTTTTTGATACAAATTTTAAAGCGTGCTTAAAACTCCAGAATGTATCTGGGTAATTCGGGTAAACCAAAAGTATATTCATTTTTTTCCCCGGGTAATAATTTATAGCAATTTCTAAACTGCAATCCGTTTTCTTTCTGATTTCAGATATGCATTTTCATCGTGGAATATTGCCCCTTCCGGAAGCTGACTCCATAAAGGGCCCAATTCTTTTTTTATTGTGCTGGAATAAAATTCCGGTAGTTCTGTTGTACCCTGTTCAAAATAATTACGGAATCTAAAATCTGATTTGAGCCTCTTTAGAATATCCTTATTATAGGCAACTCTTCCGAATCCTTCTGAGGAAATTGCCCTGACAAAATTCATCCAGCGTGGAATGAATGCTTTTGTTGCTACTAAGCCTTTTAATAATTGCATTCCAGGCAAACGTATGTTCACCAAGACTGATAACATGAGAATAAAATTCAGTCCACGAATAATTAAGCGGCTTTATATTCATTGCCTGGTTATTATCCAGAAAGTGAAAAGGAAATGGTAATACGCGGTTAAGTTTCTGGTATTCAAGGTTAAGAGGTGCTGCTCTTCCAAATGCAGATAACAATGAATAACCCGGAAATGCGCCGGGGGTAAGGTCAACAAATTTCTTTGTAAGCTCAAAAGGTTCTTCTCCTTTGTCTGCATCCAGTCCCAGCACAAAATTTGTCTGTACATAAGGAATATACCTGAGAATCATATTTACCTGGTCGGCAATAAGTTTTACCTTTTCCATTCCGACAGTGCTTCCTGTTTTTGATTTGTTACCCAAATCAAACCACGACTCTATTCCCGGAAGCATTGCACCGAAGCCGTTTCTTTTTAGTCGTTTTACGTGCGGTTCGGATAACAAGGATAAACTGCTTTCGGCGATAAAATCGATGCTGTTTTCAGGTATTGCTTCTTCAATAGCATTCATATACTCATCAAACCGGATTCCAAAATTTGGATCGTGCCAGCCGACGAGAGGACGTTTGTATTTAGTGAGCAAGAAATTCAGATCTTCCTGCATAACCTCAAAATCCAATGGCTGATAACCTACAGTGGAATCAATACAAAAACTGCATGTATAAGGGCAGCCTAAACTTCCAAGCATAGGGACCATTTTTATCAACGGAGATTTTTTTAGTGTTGGTTCAATAAATTTCCAGCGTTCTTTTACACCCGGAAGTGATAACGGCTGATTTGGAGCGTTTAGAATATAAACCCATCGGGCGGTGGGGTGAACAATCGTATAAAATTTCCTGGATAACTTTCTTATCTGTAAATCCAGCTACATAATCGAAATACTTGACGGAATCTTCCGGGTAACATCGTGCGTGCGGCCCTCCTAAAACTGTTACCGAACCCAGAGAACGCAGGAGATTACTTAAGGCGTAAGCAGTCAATGATGATTCTGTGAATGCACAGATAAAAACCAGGTCCGAATTTAAAGGCAGGTCCTTCATTAAATCTTCTTTCCCGGTGTAGCAAATGTAATTTACATTGTGTCCTTCCTCTTCGCACCAAACTCCTACAACCTGCGGCATTATGCTTGCAAAGTTTGCATTCATTATCCGCGCAAATAATTTATTGGTTGGCTTTTTTGAGACAAGATCGATTATTCCGATTTCTAACATTTTATTCATTTAGTAACTACCAACTTATTATTTTGTTCGAAAATAATTTTATTATAGCTATCCGTAATATTGCACAACTTATTATCCTTAAAGAAGATATGAAATAGGAGGGCGGGAAAAAATAAACCTTATGGACGGAAAATGGATTAATCCTTTTGGGTGAGTAAGTCCTTTTTTGGCGCTTAATAGCAGTTTTTATGGAAAGGACGGAAGTGTAAAATAAAATGTACTTCCTTTCCCTTCTTCACTCTCGACCCAAATCTTACCGCCGTTTTTTTCAACAAATTCCTTACAAAGTAATAAACCCAAGCCTGTACTTGATTCATCCTTCCGTTCCTTTGGAACTTACTTTTTCTTCTATCTTGAATAGCCTGTTAACATCTATTTCAGATAATTCCCACACCAGTTATCACTTAACAGAAATTTCTAACATTTCCACTTGTCACTTTTAGATCTTATAATAACTTTGCCATCTCTTTTTGTGAATTTAACAGCATTGGATAAAAGATTTCTAAAAACAGTGTCCAGCATTTTTTCATCTGCATAAACTCATTCTGTCTCCGGTATTTCATTAATAATAGTAATCCCTTTTTGTAAAGCTCTTTGATTAATTATCTCAATATTTTGTGAAACAATTATAGATAAATTAATTTCTTCAGGAATAAAACTTATTGAACCCTTTTGCATCTGCGCCCATTCCAGCAAATTCTCCAAAAGTTTATAAAGATTGACGGGCGGATTCATTAATAATTTACTGTTTTCAGCAAATTCAGCCAGTGAAAAATCTTCGGTTTTATCGGCCATTAATTCTGTTAAATTTAAAAAACCATTGAAAGGACTTTTAAATCGTGAGCTATGATAGAAAAGAATTTATCTTTTTCAGCGTTTATTTTTATAAGTTGTTCATTACTTTTCTTTATTTCCGCCTCGGCTCGTATTCGTTGAGTAATATCCGTATGCATTCCCACCAATCCCACAATTGCTCCATTCGCATCAGTTATAGCGTCTGCCCGCAGCGATACATTGAATTTACGCCCGCTCTTTGATAACATCTCCACTTCTCCGTTCCACGTTCCGCCACCCATAATTGTATCGAATACCTTACGTCCAACATTCTTGTTCACATAAATCGCAGTACCTCCGCCTGCCGCTTCAACTTCCTCTACAGTATATCCAAAAATTTCTGTAAACGCCTTGTTGTGATAAAAGTGATGTCCTTGAGGATCAGACATGCAGATAGCCTCACCTGAACTCTCCACTGCCTTATTAATTCTGAAGAACTATCTCTTCCATCCGCTTGCGTTCGGTGATATCCTGGTTAACCCCGAGCGCCTTAATGGTACGATTATCTGCATCTTTCTCAATACGAACATTGGCTGCGAAGTAGCCTATCTCACCGGGTGCATAGATTACACGGTATTCCATATAAGAAGTATAAGCCGGGTCCGGAGTTTCAAACGCTTTCCGAATTTCCTTCTCAATCAATACCCGGTCATCAGGGTAAATATACTTTTGTGCGAAATGCCCGGAAGACATGGTATTACCGCCTTCATGTTCTGCTGTTGTATTAAATAGTGAGAAGGATTGATCGGGAAAAGTAAACCGGTCGAGAGCGAAGTTATATTCCCATGTACTGAGTTTGGCAATCTTCATAGCATCGGTTAACCTGGCTTCGCTTTCTTTTAGTTTTAGTTTCTGCTTGTTTGCGATCTGTAAAATCAAAAATAACGCCATCAATAAATAGGGGCTTTCCGTCTTCCCCACTAATCGGGATACCTCTTTCATAGAAATAACCTAAGCGCCCATCCTTTCGTTTGAATCTATATTCAACTTCAAATTCGCTATTATTTTTTATCGCGATTACTTACTATCTCCATCACATGTGGTTTGTCTTCGGTAATATAAACGGATCAATGGAACAAATTTCACCTTTTAGTAATTCATCTTTAGTATAGCCGGTAATTTGCTCAATAATATTATTGAAAAATTCCATTTTACCCCGTTCCCTAATGTAGAGCCGGTAAACAGAAGCGGGCAAATTTGCAGCCAGAGTTCGATAGGATTTTTCACTACGCTTTAATTCCTCTTCTGCTTGTTTGCGTTCGGTAATATCGCGTACTATGGAAATGATATAACTTTTCTCAAGTTTCACAACAGTAACATTTATCTCCACCGGGAAGGTAGAGCCATCCTTGCGTTGGTGCGATAGATTCATAATTGTTGCATTTGATAGTAGAATTTGATCCATTATTGATCGGAAGTTTTCCGGTGTTTGCCCCGGATCAATATCAAATACTTTCATATTTAAAAGCTCACTCCGGCTATATCCAAGATCGGTACAGGCTCTTTCATTCACATCGATAAACCGGGCTGTTTCCATATCAATTACTTCAATCGCATCATTCGACTTATCAATAAGTGTCCGGAAAAGCTTAAGCGAATCTTCTGCTTGTTTGCGATCCGTTATATCGCGTACAACGGCTATGACTTCGTCTTTGCCGCTGGCTACCATCCGGGCTTCATAATCACGCAGCCCGCGCTTCGGAGTGGACATTTGGTATTCGAATTCCTGAATCTCTCCGCTATCCAGGGTTTGCTTAATATACCGATCTACTAAATCTGCAAACTCAGGAGGTGTGATGTCTCTATTATTTTTGCCGATGATTGTCTCTTCGGATTGCGCATAAAGATCTGATCTATCCGCTTTGTAGTCCAAAAAAGTTCCTTCACGGTTCATCCTGAATATCATATCGGGAATTGCATCCAGCAGCGCTCTTGTCTTTCTTTCGTTCTCGCTAAGCTCCGCTTCCGCAAGCTTGCGCTCGGTAATATCCTGCCCAACGCTGGATAAACCTACAATTTTTCCTTCCTCGTAAATCGGGTTAATTAAAAAACTAATCCAGCCTTCTTTTCCTGATTTTGTTATTATCTGAACATCAATGCTTTTGTTTGGCGTAGGATTCTTCTATTTGCTCAGAGAAAATGGAATGAACTTTTGCGCGGTTTTCCGGATGAACAAACCTTAAATATATTTTCCCGAGTAATTCCTGATTTGTCATTTCAAGTTTTTTACAGGCGGCTTCATTAAGGTATGTGAATATACCGTGCGTGTTGACATTGAAGAGAATGGCCTTTGTTCCTTCAGCGATATTGCGGAATTTCATTTCGGATATTTTTAATTCATCTTCCGACTGCTGGTGTATGGTATTTGTATTTTCCTTTGGAAATTTCGAAAATTTGTTATTTGGTTTTACCGGGTTATTTTTTTCTTTGTTATCATTCATTATAATTACACCCAGTGTGTATTTATTACATTTTCAACAATATGCCCGGTTAATGGAAACTTTAAAATAAATGTGCTTCCGCCGGCTATATCAACAGCCTGGTTACCGGGTTTACTATTCAGCGTTATTGTTCCGCCCATTAAACTCATATATTTCTTCACTATAGCTAATCCTAATCCGGTTCCTTCAAAATTTCTGCTGTGTCCTTCACTTGCCTGCCTGAAAGGGGAAAATATTATTTCTTGAAGATTTTCGGGTACGCCTATACCTGTATCTTCTACTTCAATTACAGCATATTGTTCATCCTTCATTGCCTTTAAAGTTACCTTCCCTTTCTGTGTATATTTAATAGCGTTATTTAAGAGATTGCTTATTATTGATACGAACATCTCCTCATCAATAAATGCATTTAATTTTTCTTCGTTGGTTTCAAAATTCAGTGATAAACCTTTTTTTTCAGCCGGATGCTCTGAATAATTTTATTTGTTCACCTAAATATTTTATTAAATCCTGTTCTTTGATATTTATTTGTAGTTTTTCGGCTTCGATTTTTGAAATATCAAGTATGTTGTTCAGGGTTGTATTCAATCTTTGGCCGCTTGTTTTTATAATATTTGCCATTTCAATTAATTCATTATCCTTTAATTCGTTTTCAAGGAATTCGGCATATCCCAGTATTCCAATAAGCGGTGTTCTTAGTTCGTGGCTCATATTTGCGAGAAAGCATGTTTTTAACCTGTTCATTTCCTCCGCATTTTCTTTTGCCTCAATGAGTTCTATTTTCCTTTATTTTCCTGTCGGTGATATCCTGGTTTACTCCATAGACTTTATATGTCTTTCCGGATGAATCTTTCAGCACCTTAAATTGAACACTTACATTTGCGATATCTCCGTTATCACGGAATACTCTTGTTTCTTTTATTCCTAAATAATCAGGATCGGGTGATTCTATTGCTTCCTGCAATGATTTGCCTACCATAATTGCGTCATCCGGGTGGACAAGTTTCTTTACGAATACTTCTGCACTCATTAAATTTCCGCCCTGTTTTTCGGTGGAAGATCCGTGTATGAGCCTGTAATACTGGTCATTAAAAGTAAAATTTCCCGAAGCGACATCATATTCCCAGTAGCCAAGCTTTGCAATTTCTGCCGCGGTTGATAAATTTGCTTCCAATTTTTTACGGTCGGTGATGTCAGTTGCAATTCCAATCAGTCCTATAATTTTGCCGGTTTTGTCTTTAACCGAAGTTGTGGATAGATAAACCTGGAATTCACTTCCATCCTTTCTTCTATTCCATAACTCACCGTTCCAATCTTTACGTATAGTGGCGGGTAAAATTGTATTTACAATTTAAGGCGGATTGTTCGATGAGCGAACCATACTAATATTCATTCCCGATAAGTTCCTCTTTACTATATCCATATGTCTTAAGAAAGGACTCATTTACGAATATTATTTCGTCATCAAGGTCAGTAATACTGACACACTCATTTACACTTCTTAAGGAATGAGCAAGCGTTAAAATTTGTTCTTCGCTTTTTTTTCGTTCAGAAATATCTATCAGTAATCCCAATGCCCCGATAGTAACACCATCCTTTTTCATAGCAGAACTATTAACCTCAACTGAAATAAGTGAGCCGTCCTTTTTCTTGATATGCAAAATTAAATTTCTTATTTCGTTACCATTCAATATTACTTCTGCTAAAGCTTTCGTTGCTTCGGGCAGGTCATATTCCGGAATGAAATCTGAAATAGATTTCCCAGTTAATTCATCAGGGGTATAACCTAAAACTTGTATTGATGCCTTTGATATAAATTTAATAGTACCCGCCAAATCGACTAAAAAAATTGCATCAGTTATTTGCTCAGATATACTTCGGAATTTTTCTTCACTATCTTTTATTTGTTTTTCAATTGTCATCCTTTTAAATGCAATTCCAACAGTTTTTCCTATCTCTTCTAAAAACTGGACTAATTCTAATGTTAACCTGCCCGGTTGTTTATCGTTCAATTGAAGTAAGCCGATTATTTCATTACCTGAATAGATGGGTATTAAAGCTACAGATATGTAACTTTTCAGGTTACAACTGCTGCAATTATTGAAAGGGTAGTCTTTAGCTAAAGTGGAAGCAAGCAGTTCAGTTTTGGAATTCGTCCAAAAACTTCCACCCTTCGTAAAAAATGGGAGTGATAGATCTGTATGCCCGGATATAATACTACCGCACATACATTCAGATTCAGGCTTACCGTTGGAATCACAAATTATTCTGCCATCTTGGTCCCTGGCAAAAAGTAGATGTTCTTTATCAATAAATTGAGAGCTATATCCAATTGATTCGGTATACGGATAATCTTCACTTTCCTTTAAACGAATACCAACAGCTTCAAAGGCTGTAAATTTCTTAATTTCTTTCAAAATATCTTTTACCAGCCGGGTCCATTCATTCTTCCTGTTTAATATTGAAAGAATAGCTGAGGTAAGGGTCTGTCTTTTTTTTGTTTGTATACGTTCGGTGATGTCTCTGATATTGCATTGAATTATTTTGTGGTTATTTGCAGAATAAGAATTACTGACAAATTCGACATTAATCTTTTGTCCTGTGGATGATTCAAGAACCAGATTATCAAAACGAACATATTCCTTTTGTTTCAATTCCAGAAATTTATTTTTATTTGCTGCGATATCTTTAAAAAATCCTATTTCCCAGATTTTCTTTTGAAGAAATATTTTTTTTGAATAACCGAACAGTTCAACTAAAAACGGGTTTACATCAATAATCTTTCCGGTTTCAGCGTCGAGGATAATAATACCGTCTTTTGCCGATTCAAAAAGGCGGCGGTAGCGGATTTCCGATCTGCTAAGCTTCTCCTCTGTTCGTTTTCGTTTTGTAATATCCTGCGCAATTGTTGCAACTTTATTTTCTCCCTTTTCATCAAGAATATTTGCTGAATTCCATAAAATTGTCTTAACTTTTTTGCTTTTTGTTAAAATATCTATTTCAATAACTTCCTGGTTATCAACATTTAAATTATTTTTGATTAACTTCATTGTTGAAGCAATTTTATTTTTAGGGAAAAGAATCTCAATATTTTTATCAATTACTTCAGCATACTTGTAGCCGCTGAGTTTTTCGAATTCGAGATTGAATCGTTTAATATGCATTGAAGAATCCCAGATAATAATTGGTGCATGAGCATGGTCCAGGAGAATATTCAGGTATTCGCTGGTTAAACGGTTTTTTTCACTCAATGTTTTTTCTGCCAGTCTTCGTTCGGTAATATCCTCAATGGCAAGAAGAATTATTTTTTCTTTTCCAAAAGCTCTTTTAATTTGCCGGGCATTCAAAAGCATAATGCGTTTGCCGATTGTCGAAAAATCGTGTTCCACTTCATAGTTTTCAAAGGAAGTTTTTTCAGGGAGGATAGTTTCCAGTAGTTCTTTCAGTTTAGGAATATTCCACTGTTGATTTCCAAGATCATAAAGAAGCGTTCCTAAGGTTTCTTCAGGATTTACTTTAAATACGTCATAGAATGAACGGCTGGCAGTGACTACTTTTAAATCCTGATCGAGAACGACTAAAGGCTCCCGTACAGTATTGATTATATTCTCAGCGAATTTGCTGTTGTTATCAGCACTCTTCAATTTAATTTTCAGCGGGGGAGAATTATTTCCTGATATTATTTTTTCCTTTTCATTTTTCCTTTTCATAACCTTTTCCTATTAGCGATAATGAATATCAGCGGTGTCTCAATTTCACTATATGTCATCCCTAACGTCTCTGTCCGGTAGGCAGATGTTGCAGAGGATATTTCTGTCATTCCGAACGAGTCTTCGAGTGAGGAATCTCATACTCAAATTTTTGAATGAAAAACGGATTTCTCGACCGATAAGTCGGGATCGACAATGACCTAATTCAGCAACAGCCTGAAGAACAGGTTTTCACGGGAATGGCCACACACATTTTAAAGTCCACTTATTTTTTAACATCCGTTTTTTTTGTTTCTTCTAATGCATTTTTAATTAATCTATAAGTGTTTTGAATTCAAAAGGTTTGGAAATATAATGTGTTAATCCATCTGTAAGGAAGTGAGCTTTGTCTCCGGGTAAAGCGTATGCTGTAATAGCTATATAAGGTTTATTATTGTTATTTTTAATTTTCTTCAGTTCTTTTGTTGCCTAATTCCGTTCATATTTCCCGGTAGTCCAATATCAATTAAAAAGGCATCGTAATTATTTTCGTTTGCCAATTTTAAAGCATCCTCGCCATTATTTACGTAATCAATATCATACAAGTTTTTTAACAACCTGAGCAGCACGTTTACTGTTACTAAATCGTCTTCAAGGATCAGCAGCCTTTGCTTTAAACTATTAGTTATTTTCTTTATTATCATTCATTTCGATCACCCTTGCTTTGTAATAATCAATTTATTTCCATTATTTTTATGGATAGGGAACTTTAATTCAAACTTAGTGCCTCTTGCCGCGGTTTGCTGTTTCATAGTAATTGTCCCGCCGATTAAATCTAATATATTTTTTCACTATAGTTAATCCCAGTCCTGTTCCTTCAAATCTTCTGCTGAATCCATCACTTGCCTGTCTGAAAGGTTCAAATATTATTTCCTGGTAGTTCTCAGGTATGCCAATGCCCTGGTCTTCTATTTCAATTACTGCTTTATCTTCCTGCTGCATTGCCCTTAAAACTACATCTCCTTTTAGCGAAAATTTTATCGCGTTATTTAATAGATTACTAATTATTGAAACGAACATTTCTTCATCGGTAAAGACATTTAATATTTTTTCTTTAGTTTCAAAATTCAGTGTTAATCCTTTTCCTTCTGCCACAATGCTAAATAATTCTACTTGTTCAATTAAATATTTAATTATATCCTGTTCTTTTAAATCAATCTGCTGTTTACCCGAGTCGATCCTGGAGATATCGAGTATATTGTTTAACGTAGTATTTAATCTTTTTCCGCTGTTTTTTATAGTTGTTACCATTTGAAGTAAGTCTTTCTCCTTTAATTCATTCTCTAAAAATTCGGCGTAACCTAATATTCCAATAAGCGGTGTCCTTAGTTCGTGACTCATATTTGCCAGAAAGTTTGTCTTAAGCCTGTTCATTTCTTCTGCTTTATCCTTTGCCTTAATTAATTCTTCTTCTATTCTAAGCCGCTCAGTTACATCCCGCATTACGCCTTCATGATAAAGTACATTACCCCGGTCATCCATTACATGCTGCCCATGATCTTCAACCCAGACCTCTGATCCATCCTTTTTCTTAAGCGGAAAATAGCCATTTCCTCATATCTTTTCTTCAAGAGCAGCGCTTTCGCGATCACCATCCTGAAAATATAATTGTGTTTTAATATTTAAATCGTAAAGTTCTTGCTTATTATTGTAATCCGAGCAATTTAACCATTGCTTGATTTACCTGGATAAACTTCCCTTCATGAGTGCTTTTGTAAACTCCATCCAATATTTTTTCAAAAAGTTCTCTGTACTTTTTTTCACTTTCTTTTAATGCTTTTTCGGCCAGTTTGTTATATGTAATATCCCTGGCAATACCCATAATACCAAAAGGTTTGCCTTCTTTATCCAGTCTTACCCCGGTGGTTTCTACGTAAATGTGTCTTTCCTTTTTTGTTCTAATCTGATATGTTTGAATGTCTTTATTTGCGCCATTTGCTACTACATAAGCAATATTCGTTTTAGCTGTAGGTAAATCAACAGGATCTATTATGTCGGATATATTTAAACTTTTAGCTTCCTCTTCTGTATATCCAAAAAGAGTTAATGCTTTCTTATTTGCTTCAAGTATATTTCCCTGCAGATCAAAAATGTAAACCAGTTCCACAGAATTATTAAAAATGGCTTTATATCTTTCTTCACTTACTAATAATGAAGCACGAATAATCTTTTGTTCTGTTATGTCTTCCTTTACTGCAATAAAATGTGTTATATCTCCATTCTTATTTATAAGGGGAGAGATCAGTGCAGATTCCCAGAACAATTCTCCGTTTTTCTTTTTATTCTGTAATTCACCTTTCCATTCTTTGCCGGATATTATTGTATCCCAGAGTCTTTCATAATAGTTACTGTCCTGCAATCCTGATTTCAATATGCTCGGATTTTTTCCAATTACTTCCTCTCTTGAATAACCGGTTACAGTGCAGAATTTTTCATTTACATATTCAATTTCCCCTAAGGGATTTGTAATTATTACAGAAACCGGGCTTTGTTCAACGGCCAGGGATAATTTTAAAAGTGATTCTTCAGCCTTTTGTCGTTAGTCAAATCGCGCCCGATACCCAGTACCCCGATAAGTTTGCCGGTTATATCGTACATCGGGGTCTTTACGGTTTCTGAAAAAATTTTATGTCCGTCATCTGCAAAGGTGAGCCATTCTTCGTTACTGGTTGGTTTACCTGCTTCCATTGCTTTTCGGTCGTGTTCACGGAAATACTCCGCCATTTCTTTATCTACAAAGTCGTAATCTGTTTTTCCCACAATGTCTGATTCTTTAGCTCCGTAAAGACGTTCAAACACAGGGTTGCACGCAAGATATACGCCGTCTGTATCTTTAAGCCAGATCAGGTCAGGAATGGTATGCACAAGCGAATGCAGCAGTGCTTCATTATTGCGAAGCGCTTCTTCTGCCTGTTTGCGCTTTGTGATATCGATTACCATCACGTGCCTGGCTTTACGGTCATTAAATAAAACGGTGGAAGAAATAATTTCAACATTAATGATTTCGCCGCTTTTCTTCAGATGGCGCCATTCACCCCCGGGATTATCAGCCCTCCGTGTCAATTCAACATCCTTCAGCAGGGCATCAATATCTTCCGCAGGACGAATATCTTTTAGGGTCATGGAAAGAAATTCTTCTTTTGTATAACCGTAATGATTTATTGCGGCATTATTTACTTCCAGAAAGGCCAGTGTTTCCAGGTCGTATATAAACATTGGCTGAGGATTGTTGGCAAACATATAGCGGTATTTTTCTTCACTGGCTTTTATCTTTTCAAAATTTCCTGCGTTTTCTTCCTGGTCAGAAAGTATCTTGCCGATTAAAACTGTGGCTAATGGATAGATGAGAATTATAAAAATTCCGATTCGTTGAATTACAGAAATTGCAGTTGAGAAGGGGAGATGAGAACATCATAAGCAGCATTGCAATGTGAACAGCAAGACCGAAATAAAATAAATTGAGCTAATTGTTAAATCTTATATTCGTCTTTTTTCTAGAAAATGGAAAATTGTTCCGATGATTACGGAGGAAGTAATAACCAGTGTTCCTACTACTGAACCCGAACCTCCCATACTTATTCGATAAATTATTGCTAAAATTCCTGCAACTGCCCCGGAAACAGGTCCGAAGAATAATGCTGCAAGACTTAATACAACTGAGCGTCCGTCAAAAATTAAACCTTCGCTGAAAATCAGCGGATGCATCATTCCAACTATAGCAACAATACCGAAAAGAAACCCCTGGAAAAAAGGCCGGAGAGTAGTGAGGGAATATATTATCAAAAATAGGAGAAATATTAAGGGAATAAGAAGTGTAAGATTATACACCCTGGAATAACAGGCCTGTAAGTTTAGTGCGCGGGATATCGTTTATTCGACGAAAGCCGGAGATAATACTCAGGGTAACAAGAAGTGTAAGATTATATATAAGTTCAATTAGGATCATTCAAAAACCCCGGTATTATTTTAAAGGCATATGCCTAAAAATATGCTTGTGGTTTATTTTGGGTAATAATACATAATATTTCTTAATGGTTAATTCTTGTATTAAGAATTCAGGTCTATTTTTTTAACTAATTCTTTTAACCCCGGATATAATTTTATAACTAAAATTATATTTACTAAAGTCAGACGCCCAAAATGATTATTACCAATTCCGGATTTTCCATTATAGCTATTCCTTATGATGCCGGTTTCGAGAGTATGAACAAAACACAATCGAAACCGGTTTTAATTTATTTTAGATCGTTTATTTTTTATCTTTTTTCTGTCTTGTTATTCTCTTATTGTTGTTGCCATAATGATTGCCGTTATCGTGCTTCTGTTCTTTAACCCAGTTATTATGCTCGGGATGGTATTTGTTCTGGAAGTATTTTGAATCACGGCTGTCCCGGATTGGCTTCTGATCGTGATGGCCTTTATATTTTGAATATTCATCTCTGTATTTATTATGATTTTTCCAGGGATTTTTTTCATTTACCACAACTTTATAAGTATTATAGATATTATAATTACGATACCTGGATGGTAAATTTGTACTATAGCTCCAGCGTCCGTTGTTATAATAGTAATAACGATGCTGGGGAACGTTGTAGTAAATATCGAGATCCGGCATATAATAATTTTCAACATAATCATAACCGGTAGGTCCCCAGGCGGGCTGGGTATCCATGTTAAAATTAAGATTAAGACTTATTTGTGCATTTGAAGTGCCTGAAGGCACTAAACATGAACAATGCTACCATTAACACAAAAAAGTAACGCATTTGTTTTTCCTTTTTTTATTCCGCTGTTTCTTCTAACAACTGTTAGAATAATTCACGAATTATTTTTAACTAAATTTCTTTCCTTACATTTTTATTGATCCACCCGCAGCGAAGGTAATTCCCTGTAAGGATAACGATTGTATATTGCTTATCCTTCCTGGCCATGAAAGTAACTGTTGGAGATACTGCTTCATTTTGAATTACGGCAGTGACAGTAATATTTCCTTCAGCAGTTGTTTGAATGCTGTTATCTGGCCGGCTGTAACATCGTTAATATTAATCGTGTTACCTCCTGATGTCTGTACCTGGACATTAGCTTTGTCAGACCTTTGATTACTGACACGGAATTCAGGGTCTGATTCAGTTCCGCAACTTGTTAGTGTAATTAAGAACAATAAGCTTACAAGACTAATGATTAATTTTTTCATGGGATCACCTTTTTTACCTGTCTGTTTCTTTCTGCCGATATTTTATCCGCAGCTCATATTTA
>CAVVHP010000009.1:0-35451 GCA_963748105.1 uncultured Bacteroidota bacterium
TGTGCCGAATGGTACATCATTTCTATATTTATTCCTCAAAAATTTTTATCTTGTGAGGGAATTTTTCTGAATTCCTTACAAAAGATAGTGGCATAGTAAACAAACAATTAAAGGAAATTTATGGCAGAACATAAAAGAGTTGTAGTTACCGGAATGGGTGCTTTAACTCCTATTGGACTTTCGGTTGATGAATTTTGGGACAGCATGATGGAAGGAAAAAGCGGCGGAGCCGAAATTACATATTTTGAACCGGACAGACTGGAAACAAAATTCGCTTGTGAATTAAAAGGTTTTGATCCATTAAATTTTATGGATAGAAAAACTGCCAGAAGATTAGATCCATACGCTCAATATGCACTTGCAACATCAGGCGCAGCAATTAAGGATAGTGGAATTACTCCGGAAACTCTTACTGATTCAGAAAGAGCAAGAATTGGGGTAATATTCGGAAGCGGCATAGGGGGAATTCAGACATTTTACAAACAAGCAATATTAAATGAAAAAGAGGGCCCTTCAAGAATATCACCCTTCTTTATTCCAATGATGATACCTGATATAGCAGCAGGTTACATTTCAATTCAGTATGGATTCAGAGGACCTAACTATTGTATAGTTTCGGCTTGTGCTACTGCAAATAATAATATGATTGACGGCTACATGTTAATCAAAAACGACGATGCAGATGTTATTATTACAGGCGGAAGTGAAGCAGCAATAAATGAAATGGGCATTGGTGGATTTAATGCCTCAAGGGCATTGTCCACAAGAAATGATTCGCCTGCAACAGCAAGCCGTCCGTTTGATAAAACAAGGGATGGATTTGTAATGGGCGAAGGTAGCGGAAGCCTTGTACTTGAAGAATTAGAACACGCAAAAAAACGTGGCGCAAAAATTTACGCTGAAATAGCCGGATATGGACTATCGGCGGATGCTCATCACTTTACTGCCCCCCACCCAGAGGGAACAGGTGCAGTTTTATCAATGGAAATGGCTTTAAGAAAAGCAGAAATTAAACCTGATGCTGTCGATTATATTAATATGCATGGAACCTCCACACCTCTTGGAGACATCAGTGAATCGAAAGCAATTAAAAAAGTTTTCGGTGAACAGGCAATGAAAATGAACGTGTCATCTACAAAGAGTATGGTTGGACATTTGCTGGGAGCTGCAGGAGCTGTTGAAGCAATTGCAACTATTCTGGCAACGGTAAATGATATTGTACCCCCTACTATTAATTTTGAGTACCCGGATCCTGAGTGTGAATTGAATTACACGTTCAATAAGCCACAAAAGAAAAAAGTAAATTTTTCTATGAGCAATGCATTTGGATTCGGTGGACATAACACAACTGTAATATTTAAGAAATATTCGGAATAATAGTTTTAAATAAAGCCGTTAAAAATTAAAAAAAACGGCTTTATATATATTTTGGCCATTGATCAGAATCATCTTGTATATGTCATTTTTTAGAATTATGTTTCGACCTGTTTCGGTAGATAATAGACACTTTTAAAAAAAACTTTTTACAGTTATAAGCCTAAATGTTTTAAAGTTTTTCTCTTTTCTCAGATTTAAAATAATTTAATCTAATTTCAAATTGCCCAGGTCAAATACGGAAAATGTGTGGATTTCAAAATAAATAATTCAATCACTATATAAAGGAAAACATATGAAAAAAACTTCAGTTCTTTTTATCCTGGCTCTGTTACTCGTTGGGTTTAGTACCAGCTATACACAAACAATTGGTGTAAAGGCAGGTTTAAGACTGCCAATGAGTGATTTCAAAGATTTCAGTAAAACAGGCTATGGAATTTCAGCTGAATATAATTTTACTCTTCCTGCAGCTCCTGTTGAATTTTCAATAACCGGCAGCTGGGACAGTTTTGGTTTCAGCGATGCTTTTAAAGCAGTTGCCGGCGACTACAAATTCACTTCAATAGGAGTTATGGGCGGTGCAAGATATCTTATAAAAGCGCCAGGAATACAGTTCACACCATATGTCGGTGCAAAACTTGGATATGTAAATTTTAAAAACGGCGCTCCAGGCGGTTCATCCAGCGGTCAATTTGCATGGTCACCTGAAGTTGGCTTTAGGTATGGATTTTCACCGATTACATCACTTGATGTAAATGTTGCATACTTAAGTTCATCAAAGAATAGCTTCACATCATCGTGGTTGGGTATTAGTGCAGGTGTTGTTTTTGGCCTATAATTCAACTTTTTAATATATAGACGCTCATGTTGGGCGGCTTTTAAGTTGAAATTATGTTAAAATGAGCCATTTGGATTATTTGTTTTTTTAATTATTTCAATTACATTAATATTGTCACATAAATATTTTGGAGGGTTCTTATGAAAAAGGCAGTCTTACTTTTTATCATTTCTTTTCTTTTTACGGGGTTAGCTTACTCACAGGTAAGTGTGGGTGTAGGTGGTGGTGTTAGTTTACCAATGGGAGACTTTAAAGATCTGGCAAAAACAGGGTTTGGTTTTGCCGGTACTGTAAATTATTGCCATGCCTGCTTCACCAGTTGAACTTTCTGCAACAGTTGGTTATGATATGTTCGGTTTTAGCGATGCAATGAAAGCAGCTTTCGGAGATTATAAATATAAGGGATTAACTGTTTTAGGCGGTGCAAATTATCTGTTTAAATCCGCTGGAAATATGTTCACACCTTATATTGGTGGAAAACTTGGTATTATGAGCCAATCTTCAGATGCACCAGGCAGTACATCACAATCAGCATTTACCTGGTCACCGCAGGTTGGTTTTAGGTATGGTTTCTCACCAACAATGTCTCTGGATGTTAATGCTCATTATGTAAGTGCTTCAAAAAATGGCGCTACTACTTCCTGGCTTGGAATTCAGGGTGGCATCGTTTTTGGATTTAATTAATTAACAAAAAAATAATTATTTTGTAAAAAGCCGTTCTGTTTAGAATGGCTTTTTATTTTTTAAATTTGTCCTCCACGGAATTCACCGCCAATATATTATAAATAGGCTTAGACAATGTCATCGGAAATCTTTAACTTTAATTAAACCCAACTATAAATTGGTGGAGATTATAATGAAAAAGTCAATTTTTACAATTCTGGCTCTTGTTCTTTTGTTCAGCATTACCTCATTCGCACAAATGAAATTTACTGTTAATGCTGGTTTACAATTGCCAACCGGCGATATGAAAACCGGATTAAACTCAGGTTACGGCGGAAGACTAACCGTAGACTTTTCTCTTCCACTACTTCCGGTTTCGCTTGCTTTTTCCGCTGGTTATGATAGATGGGGAATCAAAAGTACTTCTGAAAATGCTTATATGATTCCGGTTATGGCCGGGGCAAGGTTTTATACAGGCGGAATATATGTTGGAGCTGATCTTGGTTTTGCATATTCTAACTCAAGCTTTGCAGGCTCAACCTCCTCTACAAATTTTGCATTATCGCCCATCATTGGATACAGACTTAGTCTAACCCCGGTCGGGCTTGTTGCGCTTGATCTTAATGTCAGGTATTGGAATGTATCAACACCAGGTTCTTCTTCAAACTGGATTGGCTTAAATGCCGGCGTAGCCTTCGGATTATAAGCATTTATATATACTTTACTATAAAGCTCTTCTTTAAGAAGGGCTTTTTATTAATAATATTATCCAAATCCCCAAAACTGCAAACAGTAATTTATCAATGAGGTAAAATGAAATTATTCATCTGCATAATAATTTCAGCGTTTTTTGTATTCGATTTCTGCTCGTACGCTCAGAATGAAAATCAGCATGAAGTAGCAATAACGATTGATGATTTGCCGGTTGTTACAATTTCCAGAGATTTTCAAACTGAAATTGAAATAACTGAAAATTTATTAAAGAGCATTACTGAAAATAAAATACCCGTTACTGGTTTTATTATCGGGAATAAACTTTATAAAGAAGGAGAACTCGACAGTAATAAAGTTAATCTTATAAAGATGTGGCTAGATGCCGGACTGGAACTAGGGAACCATACATTTAAACATCCCAGCCTGAATAATACAAGCCTGAATGATTATAAGAAAGAAGTAATAAAGTGTGATGATATTTTAAAAGAAATTCTGGCTGCTTATAAGAAAAAACCGGAATATTTGAGGCAACCTTATCTACAGTTTGGTAAAGACGCTAACAAAATAAAGGATTATTACCAGTTTCTTGAAGAACAGTCATACAAAATGGCACCTGTTACAATTGACAATTCCGACTGGATATTTGCAAGGGCCTATGAAAAAAGCATATTTGGATAACGATTCTCTCGCAATGAATAAAATTGCAAAAGCCTACATACCTTATATGAAAAGTAAATTTGAATATTATAAAAGACAGTCCGAAAAATTATTTGGGTATGAAATAAAACAAATACTGTTAATTCACGCCAGTAGACTTAATGCAGATTATGTTGGCGATTTGATAAAAATGATACGAAATTCAGGATATAAAATTATTTCTCTCAGAGATGCCTTAACTGATAAAGCTTATAAACATAAAGATAATTACCTAGGTAATGCCGGAATAAGCTGGTTACACAGGTGGGCTTTAACTGAAGGTAAAAAGAAAGACTTTTTTAAAGGGGAACCACTGACTCCTAAATTCGTAAAAAAAATTGCAGGGATTAAGCATGAATAGATTCAATAAATATTCGATTGGAGAACTTATGAAAAGCATCATTAAAATATTTTCAATAGTGTTTTTGATTACGATATTTGTTTTTCCCTCTGGAAAAAAGACAATAACATTTAAATCAGAAGATGGTGTTACAATAACGGCAGATCTTTATATGGCTCACGATAAAACTGCCCCTTTTATTGTCCTTTTCCACCAGGCGGGATGGAGCCGAGGGGAATATTTGGAAATTGCCCCAAAACTTAATTCAATGGGATTTAATTGTATGGCAATAGATCAGCGTTCCGGAAACGAAGTAAACGGCGTAAAAAACATGACAAAATTATCTGCTGAAAAAATGAATAAAGGCTTTACATATATTGATGCTCTTACAGATATTGAATCAGCAATAAGTTACTCAAAGGAACACTTTGTAAAAGGAAAGCTGATTATCTGGGGAAGTTCATATTCGGCAGCACTCGTGTTAAAATTTGCCGGGGAAAACCCAAAGGCAATTGATGGAGTTTTATCTTTTTCACCCGGTGAATATTTCGAGAAAGCAGGAAAGAGCAAAAACTATATAACCAAATCAGCAAAAAATATTACCTGCCCAGTGTTTATAACTTCAGCTAAGGCAGAAAAGGAGAACTGGTGGAGCATTTACAACTCGATTCCCTCCAAAGATAAAACCTGTTTTCTGCCAAATACTCAAGGTAATCATGGCTCAAGAGCTTTATTTGAAAAATTTGATGATCATCAGGTATACTGGGATGCGGTAGAGAATTTTCTGGGAAAATATTTTAGTAAATAATCTATTACTTATTTGAGGATATTATGAAAAAAGGATATAATTCCTTCAGCGAATTTTATTCGTTTTATCTTTCTGAACACAGTAATCGATTAAATCGCAGACTTCATTTTACAGGTACATTGCTCGTAATTCTTACTTTATTTTATGTTCTGATATCTCAAAATTGGATACTGCTAATACTTATGCCGGTTTTCGGTTATGGATTTGCGTGGGCAGGACATTTTAAGGTTGAGAAAAACAGGCCGGCTACTTTTGATTATCCCTTCTACAGCCTGGCAAGCGATTTTGTGATGTTCAAGGATATACTGACAGGTAAAATAAAATTCTAATGTCTTTTCCTTTCAATTTTCTCTTTTGGTTTTGTAAAAACTGAATCAGGGATTCCTTGATTTACAACATAGTTAGAATAGTTTACAAAAACCTTTCCCAATATTGGTCCGGAATTATTATCCCCTTCTTTGTCCTTCTCTTCTCCACCGGTAAATCTTTTGGATATATTCAACTTTGAGACATCAAATGAAAATACCATTGAAGACGGAAGCTGCGGAATATTTTATTTTGTTGCTGTATTTAAGTTCTATATTGAAAGTTCCATTTAGTTTCGTAGAAACTTCAACCTTCATAATTCTGCTCTTTTCTCGTGTCAATCCAGAATGTTGATAAAATTACATTTTCTGATTCTCCGAGAGGAATAGTTTTAATGACCGCAGCCTTAACTCCCTCATAATCTTCAACCCTGTCAAAAAAAGCAGTGTACTTCCCTTTCAAAAGACTTGATGGAGAAATATCCATCGCCCCTTTCGGTAAAAGCGCAAATCCCCTGGATTCAATATGTGTCTTATCAGGCTGCTTAAAATAAATCTTCGCCTTTGTGTCAGGTACTTTCAGGAATGAAACATCGATTTTTATTTCAACATCAACCTTGTAATCATGTATTTTACTAAAATTATCTACGACATTATTCAAAATTTTTTCAGGCTCTTTGGTTTGACCTGCGGCACAAATACTAAAAACAAACAGGATAAAAACTAATTTTTTCATACAACTCATTTAATTAAGTTAAAATATCTTTCCTTCTAAATAGATAAAGGGTCATACCGTAAAGTACTACTAAATGAATACCCAGTACCATCAAAGCTTTTATAACTGATGAATAGTCCGGGGGTTTATTAAAAAATGCCTTCCAGCCCGCTATGTAATTTGTAAATAAAAATGGCTTAATTGTCTGAAAAATACTTACATCAATTGCTGAAATTATAAAAAAAGCGATAATTATTGCCATTGTGGTAATGATGGGCCCAATTGAATTTTCAACCAGGGATGAAAATAACAATGCAAGAGACGACACAACCGACATACTAACAATTGCAAATCCGTAGGCACACAAAAATCTCCAGAAAATATCATTCCTGGCAAAAATAACAAGAGCGTTGCTTTGCAAACTCAGTAATTCACCGGTCCCAAATAATACCATCCCGAGTCCAAGACTCATAATTGCCAGCCAGAGAATCAAAAGTGTAGTATAGATTATTCCGGCTAAATATTTTGCTGTAACTATACTAGTTCTGGAAACCGGCCTGGTTATAATCATCCTGTAAGTACCTGCTGTGGCTTCACCGGCCATCAGGTCGCCGGCTACAAGGGCAATAAAAAATGGAATGTGTAAAAACAATGCATTTAGAATAATCTGGGAAACCAGATACCCGTTCAGAAAATTTCCAACAAAAACGAATGATTGCTGAAGATTCCTGGTAGCAAAATTCAGTGTTCTGGATCCTTCAATTGAAATTGCAACCTGTATTATGACAACCAAAACCGTAATAGCGATGAAGCCTATATAGCTTCTCCATTTTTTGAATATCTTATAAAGTTCTATTTGAACCAATGCTAACATCAGCTTTCCTTTTCCATAATATTGAGGAAATAATCTTCAAGTGAGCGGGTTGGTATTAGAGCGTTAACCTTTACTCCATTTTGTACCAGGAATTTATTGAGTTCAGATATTTCATTTTGTACAAGCGCAAAAGTGAATTTGTTATTAGCACCAGTTTTCAATTTTTCCATCCACATACTTTCTTTAATTTTTTCTTCCGCGATCACATAATTTTCAACTTCTACCGTAACCCTGAGTTCATCCCGGTTTAATAACTCGGACACAGTACCCTCAACAATCTTTTTACCTTTATTCAGAATTATCATCCGGCTTGCCACTATTTCCACTTCTGATAAAATATGGGAAGAAAGTAATATAGTTTTATTCATATCCTTACTTAAATGAAGAATTAATTCCCTGATTTCTTTCATTCCTTGTGGGTCAAGTCCTGTTGTGGGTTCATCCAGAATTATTAATTCAGGATCGTGCAGAAGAGCCTGTGCCAATCCCAGCCTTTGCTTCATTCCGTGAGAGAACGTTTTTACTTTACTTTTATATCTTTTCTCCAGCCCTACAAACCCCAGGACTTCCATTATTCTTTTGCGGGAAACGTCTGTTTTTGAAAGTCTTCCCAGAATTTCAAGGTTTTTAAAAGCTGATAAATACGTGTAAAAATCGGGTTTTTCTACAATTGCGCCAATGTTTTTAAGAATTGAAATTCTGTCTCTAGACAAGGATTTATCAAATAACCGGATATCGCCATTTGTTGGTTTTATCAGGGATAAAAGCATTCTTATAGAGGTACTTTTGCCGGCCCCGTTAGGTCCAAGAAACCCAAATACATCTCCACGGTAAACAGTCAAATTAAGATCATCAACGGCTTTAACTTCCCTGAATTGTTTGGATAGATTTTTAATTTCTATGATCTTTTCAGTCTGCAAAATTTTTGCCCGATATCATGAATATTTCCTCTAATATTAAGAGAAAAGATAACCTAATTTTTCATAAATTCTAAATGAATTACACGTCCGGCAAAATTCATAAATAAACTGAAAAATATCATTATCGGCAGCTGCTTTTTATGGCCATTTTTAGCACTTAAATGAGGCACCCCGCCCTGTAAAAGAAAAAAGATAAAAAAATACTTGAATTTTAAAAAAGATTAATTCTATACGAAAAATCTTTTAAAAATTTAATTTGTGTTTTACATAAATTATCGCAAAGTTGGAGCAGTTACTTCCACGTTCTGAAAGATTTTTTTTCTGGTTCTATTTTCTTTTATTTCTTTTTTTTATACTTTGAAAATCAGTTACTGACCTGATTTTGCAAGCCAATTTTTCTCAAATGAAAAAAGGAAGAAAGCTTTTTAATTTTTTTTAAAGAGAGCAAATATATTCTGCAAAAAATAAAACCAGCAACAAAAGTCATTATATTAAATAATTGACAAACCGGCTAATTGAGGAGAATCGATGCAAATAAAAAGACTATTCACCGAGACTAATAATGATCCTTTAAAGTCAATAGAGTTCGTTAAAAGAAATTCTGAAATTAAGAATCCTGACGGGTCTATAGTTTTTAGGATGGAAGATGTTTTGGTGCCTGCAAAATGGTCACAGGTTGCAACTGATATTATTGCACAAAAATATTTCCGTAAAGCCGGCGTTCCGAAGCTCCTAAAGAAGATAAAAGAAAAGGATGTACCGGTCTGGCTACAGCCATCAACCGAGGATAAAGAACGCCTTGCGGAACTACCCGAAAAAGAGAGATATTCTTCAGAAATCGACTCAAGGCAGGTTTTTCACAGATTAGCAGGAAACTGGACATATTGGGGCTGGAAAGCCAATTATTTTGATACAGAAGAGGATGCCAGAGCTTTTTATGATGAACTGATGTTTATGCTGGCAAACCAGATGGCAGCCCCTAATAGCCCACAATGGTTTAATACAGGTTTAAATTGGGCATACGGCATCACAGGACCAGCACAAGGACATTATTATGTTGATTATAAGACGGCTAAGCTTACATCCTCAACAGATGCTTATACTCATCCACAGCCGCACGCATGCTTCATTCAATCTGTCAAGGATGATCTTGTTAACGATGGCGGAATTATGGATCTCTGGGTTCGTGAAGCACGATTATTTAAATATGGCTCAGGTACCGGTTCTAATTTTTCGGATATCAGGGGAAGCAGCGAGCCACTAAGCGGAGGAGGAAAATCTTCCGGCCTGATGTCTTTCCTGAGAATAGGTGACAGATCAGCTGGTGCAATTAAATCGGGCGGCACAACACGAAGAGCAGCAAAAATGGTTACGGTTGATCTGGATCATCCGGATATTGAAGAATATATTAATTGGAAAGTTGTTGAAGAACAAAAAGTAGCTGCTCTTGTTTCAGGATCAAAATTATGCAATTATCATTTAAATGCTATAATGAAAGCCTGCTACGATGAGCATCCTGAAAATGACCGCTTCAATAAAAAACTGAACAAAAAATTAAAACACGCTGTAATTGAAGCAAGAAAAGCTGCTATTCCAAACAACTATATAGAAAGAGTAATTCATCTTGCAAAACTAGGATTCAAATCAATTGAATTTCCAGTATACGATACTGATTGGAATTCTGATGCATACCTTACCGTATCCGGACAGAATTCTAACAATTCAATCAGCGTAACAAATGAATTTATGAACGCGGTCATTAAATGATGATGACTGGAATTTATACTGGAGAATTGAAAAACGTAAAGCAAAAGAAGAAAAGCGTGCCCCTAAAGCATGCAAGACTCTAAAAGCAAGAGATCTTTGGGAAGATATTTCATATGCGGCCTGGTCATGCGCTGATCCGGGAATTCAATATCACACGACTATTAATGAATGGCATACCTGCCCCGCCGGCGGACAAATTAAAGCTTCGAACCCTTGCAGCGAATATATGTTCCTGGATGATACGGCCTGTAATTTTGCATCAATGAATCTTGTAAGATTTTATGATAAGAAAAACGGTAAGTTTAATATTGAAGCCTACAGGCACGCAACAAGAATCTGGACAATAGTCCTGGAGATTAGTGTGTTAATGGCACAATTCCCAAGCAAAGAAATTGCTCAACTTAGTTACGAATACAGAACTCTTGGACTCGGCTATGCTAACCTTGGCTCATTGCTTATGCTTCAGGGAATACCATATGATAGTAATGAAGCTTTCTCAATCTGCGGTGCTCTTACAAGTATTATGCACATGACTGCTTACGCAACGTCTGCGGAAATGGCCAAAGAGTTAAAGCCATTTGCACGTTATGAAGAAAACGAGGCAAATATGTTACGTGTAATTCGTAACCATAGAAGAGCAGCATACAATGTTCCTAATGAGGAATATGAAGATCTGAGTATTTATCCAATGGGGATTAACCCCAAGCACTGCCCTTCAGATCTTCTAAAAGCGGCAAGAGAGGATGCTGATAAAGCTCTTGAACTTGGAACTCAGCATGGTTACAGGAATGCACAGGTTACGGTAATTGCCCCAACCGGTACAATCGGGTTGGTAATGGACTGTGATACGACGGGAGTAGAACCTGATTTTGCTCTGGTTAAATTCAAAAAACTTGCCGGCGGAGGATATTTCAAAATTATCAACCAGTCAATTCCACCAGCACTTGAAAGACTGGGTTATAATAAAGATCAGATAGCTGAAATTGTAAAATATGCAAAAGGTTCTGGTACACTAAACGGCTGCCCTTATATCAACCCTGAATCACTTAAAGCAAAAGGGTTCACAGATGAAGCGCTTACAAAAATAGAAAAGCAACTGCCGGGTGTTTTTGAACTTAGTTTTGCATTTAACAAATTTACTCTTGGAACAGATTTTCTCACAAAGAAATTAGGAGCTGATCCTGAACAAATAAGTTCATTTGATTTCAACCTACTATCCTACCTGGGATTTTCAAAACAGGAAATTGCTTCAGCAAATGACTATGTTTGCGGGACAATGACAATTGAAGGAGCCCCTTTCCTTAAGCACGAGCATTACCCAGTTTTTGACGCAGCAAATAAGTGTGGTAAAAAAGGAACCAGATTTATCCGCCCTTCAGCACACATCAAGATGATGGCGGCCGCACAGCCTTTTATTTCAGGAGCTATTTCAAAGACTATTAATATGCCAAATCAGTCATCTGTAGATGACATTAAAGATGCTTATATGCAATCCTGGAAACTCGGAATTAAAGCCAATGCACTTTACAGGGATGGGTCTAAACTCTCTCAGCCGCTTAACTCTGTAAGCGAAGAAGAAATAGAAGCAATTCTGGAAGATAAAGAAGAAAATGATATTGTTAAGATTGCAGAAAAAATTATTCACCGCTATATAGCCAAAAGAAGAAGATTACCAGACAGAAGAACCGGTTATACTCAGAAAGCTAAGATAAACGGACAATCAGTTTATATAAGAACTGGAGAATACGACAACGGCCAGATTGGTGAAATATTTATAGATATGCACAGAGAAGGCGCAGCTTTCAGAAGTCTGTTAAACTGTTTTGCTATTTCAATATCACTAGGTCTTCAACATGGTGTACCTCTTGAAGAATTTGTAGATGCATTTGTATTTACAAGGTTTGAGCCATCTGGTATAGTTACGGGTAATTCAAAAATTAAGATGTCCACTTCTGTTATTGATTATATTTTCAGAGAGCTTGCAGTAACGTATCTTGGAAGAAATGACCTGGCCCACGTTGACCCGGACGAAATTAAAGCGAAGGCTTCGGCAGGCATTGTAAAGAAATTAAGTGAACCTGAATTTATAGAAGAAGAGGTTGTAAGCGAAAGACTTGTAGAGCTGGATAAGTCTACTTATGAGCCTTCTAAATATTCAACGGCAACCAAACAGACTCCGTCAAAATCATCGGCATCATCTAACAGAAGCCAAAATGATATATCCTCAAAAATCAGGCAGGCAATTGAAAAAGGATATACCGGGGATATCTGTACCGAATGTCAGAGTATGACCATGGTAAGAAACGGAACCTGCTTGAAATGTATGACTTGCGGATCGACATCCGGTTGTAGTTAAAGCAATAATAACTTATAAAAAAGCCGTTCAAATTGAATGGCTTTTTTTGTTTTAAAAATTATAGGATAAAGAAAACCCGATATCACCACCAAAAAATAATGGAGAAACTTTAACATTACTTATTTCCCTCCCCAAAACACTCGTTTCTGAATCAGATTCAGGTGGAGAAATTAAATTACCAAATGTGTAACCGAGAAAAATTCCTAACGGCAGATCACTATACCAGTGCATTCCCCTGCTTACAAGTCCAATTCCGCAAAGACCAATCATTGAGTAGCCGATAGGTTTTATCCACTTTTCATGTGGATAATTATTTGCAATAACAGTAACAGTAGCTGTCAAAGTAGTAATATGCCCTGAAGGATAGGCATAATATTTTGGTTGATTTTCCTGATACTTTTTAAGATTAGGAAAAAATTGCCACCTGCCGGATGATCGTGATGAAACAGCTGGACTTTCTCTGCCAAAAATTCTCTTCATTACCTGAACTCCAACACCACTAGCTATCACGGCTTCCACAATATTGCTGGCAGTCTTAAGCGCCACAGGACTATCATTTGTAAATCCAAATACCGTAAACAAACCCGCCACCAGGAAATGATATTTTTCATCTCCAAAATTAACACCAATATCACTTAGTTCGTGGAAAGGCTCTGAATTGTTATAAAGGCTCTTATTTGCATCCCATCCTTTTTGATCTATCAGCATTAGCGCACCTGTGCCTGCCGCAACAATAGCGAAAAGAGGAATTTGATTTGATGAAAAAGCTTCTTTCGGATACTCAGATAAATCGGACGGGATATTAGTGATCATCTGGTGCCAGTTAACTTTTTCATCCGCCTTAATTCTTTCAAAAGAATGTGGAGACACATTGAATTGATAAGCACTGTCAATCGCGTTTCCGGATGAAGTATTATAATTATTTTCATCCTGCGCAAATAACACGGGTAAAGAAAAAATTAATACCAGAAAAAAGACAAGGCTTATCTTCATTTGAAATCCGAGTAAATTTAATTAGGCAATAAAAGAGTGCAATAATTTATTAAAACTTTAAAGATAAAGCCAGCCCGGTCCCGTTATATGCCCTGTATGGTGTGATATTGATTGACAATTCCCTCCGGTTTACATCGTCGCTTTTACCATATTTTTCCGGGTGGGCAACAATTTTACCAAACTCGTATCCCAGATAAATAGCAAGCGGATAATCACTGTACCAATGTATGCCGCTGTTAACCATGCTGACAGCCATTAATGTACAGATTGAATATCCCACCGGTTTTACCCATTTCCATTCGGGATAATTTTCAGAAATTACACCTATCATACCGAGCATAGTAGTCAAATGTCCCGATGGGTATGCGTCGTACGCCGGGACATGTCTATGATAGTCCAGGGGATTCGGAAAAAATTTCCATTCACCAGCTGGCTGTGTCGAAACAACCGGGCTTTCCCTGCCTGTCATATGTTTTAAGACCTGTACAAAAGCCCCCGCTGAAATAGTGACCTGAAGAATCTGGCTCCCGGTACGTAATGCCTTGTTATCCTTAAATAAAAGGCCGTAGAGGACAAAAATCCCTGTAAATGTAAATTGTGTCCGGCCATCCCCAATTTCTCCAAATCTATCGCTTGTTTGTCTTATAAAATTCGAATTTTTATACCATTCGTGCTGTCCAAGCCAAGTGGTATTATCTGTAGCCATCAGTGCAGCGGTTGAAGCAGCAATGCTTAAATATACAGGCACGCTTGTATGGATAGCTACATCATAAAATCGGGCATAATCACTTGGAATATTAGTCAACCAGCTATGCCAGGTCAGTCTGTCGGAATCCGGATTCATTTTTATTTCGCTGTCGGGCTTAATCGCATCACTGATTATAAGACTATCATTCTTTGCAGGAGCATTATCCCGGTCTCTGATGAATAATGAGTCTGTTGAGATTTTACCTTTTTCACCCGGGGATATTTTAAGTGAATCCTGTGCAAAAACCATAACAGAATTTAAAAGAATACAGATCAAAAGTATTTTGGACATAAAGAGTTTATAGTTAAAGGGCAAAAAATAATCTGTAAATTTATGATTATAAATGGGATTTTACAATCTCATTTGAATTGCAGCTATATATTATTTGACATTTTTCAGGGGTTAATTTCAAAAAATAACCGGATTAATCATTTCTCAATTTTACGTAAAATGGTTGGCAATACAATTAACAAAAGCGGCAATGCCATAATAAATCCTCCAATAATAGCTATGGCCAATGGCTGGTGCATTTGCGCGCCGGTACCTATGCCGAAAGCTAAAGGCAGAAGAGCAATTATTGCCCCGAATGCTGTCATAAGCGTTGGGCGCAGTCTTTTTGATACTGCATGAACTATAGCATCTACATGTGTGTTATCCTTTTTGGCCTCTTTATGCTGCAGAAAGATAAATATTGAATTCTCTCCTATAATTCCGACTATCATAATTATTCCTATATAGCTTCCAACATTTAGAGGTGTACCGGTTATAAAGAGTGCCAGAAAACTTCCGGTTATGCCAAGTATAGAAATAAATATAATCGCCAGTGAAACTTTAATACTCTTGAATAAGAAGAGTATGACAGTAAAGACCAACAAAATAGCAAGAAACAGAATTAACATTAATTCACTAAAGGCTTTTTGCTGTTCTTTGTACGCTCCTCCGTAAACAATTTCATAGCCGGTTGGTAATTTTATTTGTTGGCTGATTCTATTTTGAATCTCAGCCAGGGTGCTGCCGAGATCACGGTTATTTAGTCTGCCAACAACATCAAACATCTGCTTCAGGTTTTCTCTATCGACTTCGGCTACGCCTTTAGAAAACTGTATATTGGCAAATTCGCTTATTGGCTTAATAGAGCCGTCATTTAGAAAAACAAAACTATGTTTTAAATCATTCATAGTGTTATACTTTTTACCGTCAAACATCCTGATATTAATCAGTTGATTTTTCCCCAGTATGTTACCTACAACAGTGCCATTTATTTTTGAGTTTAACTGAAATTGAAGATCATTCGGAGTAAGGCCGTATTTAGCTAACTCAGTATTTTTAGGGTTAAATACTATCTGTGGTCCGGCAATAGTTATACCACTGAAAACATCAGCAGTACCATTAACACTATTAACAATATCGGCAACTTTATTAGCAATTTCCTCAATCTTGCTCTGATCATCTCCAAAGACAAGGATTGATATTGGCTGCTTGGTAGACATCAGGTCGCCGAGCATGTCCTCAATAATTTGTCCGAAATCAACTCTCAGTGCAGGCAATTTTGATTCTATGTGTTTGCGTATATCATTTGCAACTTCTTCGGTGGTTTTATTCCTTTTCTTATTAAGCTGAATTGTATAATCGCCTGTATTTGGTTCCGTAATAAAGAAACCATTTTGTGTTCCTATCTGTCGCGCATAAGATTTTACTTCAGGTGTGTTTTTTAAAATATTATCAACCACATCCAGCATTTTGTCAGTGTTTTCTAAAGAAGTTCCAGGTGGGCTGGAAAAATCCAACACCATCGACCCTTCATCCATTTGTGGAAGAAATCCTGAAGGTAATTTTGGAATTATATAATATGCAGATGCGATTAAAATGATCACAAAAACCACAGAGATGATCGGCTTATGGATAAAATAATATACCCATTCCTGCTTTTTGGCAATTTTGTGTTTTACTGAAGATGACTCTTTACCAGAACCAGAAAGGAGTAAATAAATTACAGGCAGTCCAATCCACGTTACAAAAAATGAGCATACCAGTGTTATGATCATTGTATTAGTTAATACATTAAAATAAGCTCCTGCAACTCCGCTCATTAAAAAGAAAGGAAGAAAAATTACAATTGTGCTTAGCGACGAGCCAACCATTGCCGGCAACAAATATTTTATTGCTTTAATAACAAGCGCGTTACTGCTTTCCTCCGGGTTTTCTTCATGAGTTCTATGAATTTGTTCAACCACAACTATTGCATCATCAATAATCAATCCTATCGCGGCCGCAATAGCACCAATAGTCATAATATTTATAGTATAGCCGATTATAAACAATACTATTATTGTAAGGCCAAGTGTTACCGGGATAGTCACTAATATTACAGAGCTGGCTTTAATCGATCTTAAGAATAGAATAGTTAAGAGAATAGCGAGCAATAATCCAACCCATACAACATCCCTTATACTGTTCACCGCATCTGAGACGAAATTCGCCTGATTGTAAAATGGACGTAATACAATCCCTTTCGGTAATATTTTTTGAAGTTCAGGAAGTTGTTTTTCAATTGAGCTTACAACATCTATTAGGTTAGCATTTGGTTGTTTTAAAATATGAATTAACGGAAGTACTCTTCCGTTTGCTTTTATCATTGTATAACTTTTTTCAGCGCTTATTTCAATTGTTGAAATGTCTTTTAATCTGATTAGTCTGTTTTGATAATTTAACACAACAAGATTTTCTAAGTCCGCCTTGCTATTCTGTGTGGCTTCCGTTAGCGTTAAATATAATCTATCATGATCACTTAAATATCCTGTTGAAGATATAAAATTTGATTCCGATATTTTATTGGCAACCAATTGCTGAGTAATTTTTAGATTACTAAGTTTTACCGGATCAAGAGTAACCTGGTATTCTTCTATTTTTCCACCAGCTACGGCCACTTCCGAAATACCCGGAATACGCGATAAAAAAGGCTTAATTGTATATTGGGCGATATTCCTTAATTCTATTTCACTAAATCCTTTTGATTCTAATGAATATCCCATAATAGGAAAAATAGAAGGATTCATTCTTTCCACTGAAATGTTAATTCCAGGCGGAAGATCCTGCTTTATTTCATTTATCCGGGACTCAATTCTTTGCTTATCAAGATTAATATCAGAACTCCAGCTGAAGAATGCTGAAATTTCACAGCTGCCCCTGCTTGTTGTGCTTCTTAACAAGTCAAGATCCTGAACCCTTTTAATCGCATTTTCAAGAGGAACAGTTACACCGACTGTCATTTTATCGACTGGCTGTTCTCCGTTATCTGCTATAATTTTAATCTTGGGAAAAGTTATATCCGGAAACAACCCTGAGCGGATATTGGTGAGGGCATAAACACCGCCTAATAAAATAATCAACAATATAACTGAGAAGGGACTTTTATATTTTACATAGAAATTATTCATTTAATTATCTCAACTTTTGCGGTATCCGGTAAACCATACGCGCCCGACGAAATTACCTTATCAGATAAATTTAATTTGGGTGAGAGAATTTGAAGCAGGCTGTCGGTTTCAATTCCTCTGTTTACATCTATTCTTATCGCTGTAGTATCATTTGCAAGTTTCATTATCCAGTAAGCGTCTTCTGTGACATTGGTCATAACAGAACTTTTAGGCAGAACTATAGCATTCTTAAATGTCCGAAAGGGAATCATCACAAATACATTTAAATTTTCAGGCAATTCCCTGTACTTAAGCAATTTTATTAAAAAGACCTGTGTCTGACTAACCGGGTCCACAGACGGAACACTTTTATCAATTATTCCATTAAATTTTTCACCACCCGGAAGGTTAATTTCACAATTTTGCCTGAGTTTAATTTTTTGAGCATCCTCAAAAGGAACATTTAACCTGATTCGCAGAGAAGAGGGGTTAGACACAACAGCAATCTGTTCGCCATCCGAGATTAAATCGCCGTTGTGGTAATTTAGTTCCGTTAAAACTCCTTTTGTTTTGGCTTTAATTAAAACTGCGCCTGCAAATATTTTATTACCGATGCTAATCCGCATACTGTCGGCAGCGGCAGATTCTTTTGTTTTCACCTGGAATAATACATCACCGGGATTTACTTCATCGCCGATATTTTTATAAATTTTTTCAATATATCCCTGAAATGATGCTCTTACAATTTCTTTGTTTAAGAAAATAGTGTTTGCATTTAATTTCAGGTAGTCTGTCAAGTTCATAACGGCGGGGTGTGTTATCTCCACAGGAGTTCCACTGCTGTTAACTTCATTCGAATTACCACTATCCCCGGAACAGGATGTCAAAACCAGAGAGATTAATAAAAGGATTACAATACTTACTGATTTTATTGAGAATATTTTTGATAAATTCATTCTACCAGTTCCAATAATTATAATTGTTTATTTCTGTTTGATAATTAATCCGGGTATTAATTACATCTTTTTGATGGTCTACATAATTCTTCAAAAGAGTCAAATATTCAATCATCGAGATGTTGCCATGTTCAAGCTGTTTTTTAGAAATATTAAGCAATTTATGGTAATCATCAACCTGTTCTTCCATAGAGTTAAGATTGTTTTTCAAAGAAAGAATTTTTTCTTCCGAATTATTACGCTGCGCAATAATATTATTCGAAAGGAAATTTTTATAGTCAGTTAATGATTTTTCTGCGATCATAGTTTGCTGTCTTGTAATATCTTTCTGTCCGCCATCCAGAAGAGGCAGTGAGAAATTAATACCGGCACTCATCCCGAATTTTCTCTGGATATTATCCAGCTCTACGGCGTTAAGCCCCGCATTAAAAAACAGGCCTATCTGCGGCTGATACTTTGTTTCAAAAATATTTTGCCGGCTTACTGTATTTAGGCTGTCCAGGTAAAATTTGGTAAGGAATTTTGACTGTTGGTCATTTGAAGCAATTTTTTTTAAGATTTACAGAATCAATTTTTACCGTCTGAGTATCGCTGATTCCGCAGATTGTATAAAGCTTGTATATTCCTGTCTTATAATTTTGCCATGTTTCATTCAGGTTTATCTGCCGGGATTTTAGCTCAACTTTAAGTAAAAGATAATCCTGCGCTTTCGCATACCCGTTCTTTACAAGATCACCGGTAATATTAAGTTGATCCTGCAAGTTTTTAACAACTTGATCCGAAAGATTATAAAGCATTAACTGCTGCAGCGCATCCAGGTATCGATCTGTAACTTCTTTTTTTAGGGCATGCTTTTCTTCATCCGTTCTGTTCTCATAACTTTTGCCTAATGCAACTCTCTGCTGTTTTAAAGCATCAAGCAGACCACCGTTAAAAATATTCTTTTCAAGATTAATTTGCGCTGAATACAACCCCCCGTTTGTTATCCCGACATCATAGCCTATAGCCTTAGCGTCAGGATTACTTGAGATATATTTCCCGTTATTGTTAAAATACGGTGCGAATAAATAATTACCAGTCAGCGATACTTTAAGAGCTGAGTTTTCAGCTTCATCTAAATTTGACTGCAGGTTATTTATGCGGCTTAAATTCTGATAGTCCTGTAAAACGGGTGAATTTTGCAATGCTTTATCCACAAAATAATCGAGGTTGTACTGAGCATACAATAAATTCCCGAAACAAAAAGCCGCTAATAATATTTTTTTTATCATAGTGGTTTAAATTTACAGATTAAATGATCTAATCATTATCTTTTTCATCATTCTCTTCTTTTTTGAGTTTTGTTGATTTTATTATTTTCCCTTTCGCATCACAAACAACTTCATATTTTACTTCGGATGCTTCTATAACAACCTCATATTTGGTTGTAGAGTTCCTGACGTTTTTCTCCCCTTTTTTAAATTCAACATCTTTGAATTTTTTCTCAATAGATGATTTTACAAAAGCTGGAATAGTTTCAGCTGTTAATACTTCTTCAATTTCTGCAACTTTTCCCGTTTCGGTATAAAGGAGGTCACGCCTGATTTTTCCGTCCTTGCTTTCAATTTCAAAATATGTTACACCTTTTTCTACTTCTTTAGCAGTTCCCACTATTTTTGCACTGGGATATCCTGTTTGAAAAGCTTTAGATACAGCCGGTGGCAAATCTTTCTCTTTAATCTTGGTTTCCTGTCCGAACACATTAGTGCTTAATAGAAAGGCAAAAAATGCTGCAATTAGCAGTAATGAATAATTTCTAGTTAATGCTTTCATTTTATTTCCCTTTTTGTAGTAATAAATAAATTGTTTAGCTAAAATTAAGAGATGAAAATGAACTGAAGATGAAAATATGGCTGGTATTTTGGAAAAATTACGTTAAACGGGTAGTTTCACCACAAAAATTGTCTCCTGCCCGGGTATACTACTAACATTGATCTCGCCCCCGTGCATTTCAACAAATTCCTTTACAATAGCCAGCCCTAACCCGTTGCCTTCAACAGAAGAGCGGGTTTCTGTAGAACGGTAAAATCTTTCAAAAATATGGGGTAGGTCATTGGTTGAAATTCCGGGTCCGTTATCTTTCACCTTAATAAATATCTGGCCATAATTTACTTTATTTAAGGAAATATATATTTCTTTTCCTGTTCCTGAATATTTAATAGCGTTATCAAGAATGTTAATAATTACACTTTTAAGTTTTTCCCTGTCACCGTTAAATTCCACGACATCATCAATTGAAATATTAATTTTATTATTATTCTGATCGGCATAGGGTTTTAGCAATTGGACACAATCGAGGATTAATTCATCTAATCTAACCTTTCTTATTTCAAGCTTGTTTTTCTGAGCGTCAATTTTAGCGAGAGTCAATAGTGAATTTGTTAATCTGCTGAGATTTTCAATTTCAATGAGAGAAGTTTTTATTCCCTCTTTTGAAGATTTATCCGTTATTTTTTTAAGTGCCAATTCCAGCTCCGTTTGAATTACGGTTAAAGGAGTGCGGATTTCGTGAGAAGCATCGGCAATAAACTGTCTGTGACTCTTAAAAGTCTTATCAATCCTGTCAATCATCGAATTTAATGTAATACTGAGAGCTTTAACTTCATCGTTTGTTTTGGGAACATCCAATCTCTTGTCAAGGCTGTATGCGCTGATTTCATTCGCCGTGCTGATCATATTATTAACCGGCTTAAATGCTTTTTTTGCTATCCAGTAGGCTGAAAACCCGGCTAAAATTAGTCCTGAAGGAATGATTATTAAAAATAGCAGCAGCAGCCTTTCCAGATCTTCGTGCACTTCACCAAGCGAAGATGAAACGACAAGAATGTGATCTGTCTTTTCCTCAATTTCAACCGGACTGTAATAGATTCTCGACCAATGTCCATTAATTTTGATTCTTTCAAATTTGTCCGATCCATTTAATATTGAATTAGTTAGTTTTGCATCCGGTTTTGTAATTATTGTATCGCCTATAACCATTTTGCCGTTACTATCAAAAAACTGGAACCCGGTCATCTTCAATCCATCAGAAGAAACAGACTTAAAATCTTTGTAATTAAAGCCATTATCTTCCCTGCTTTGTTCTTCCATCTCTGACTGCAGTAAAATTGAATAGCTTTTTAATTTAGTGTCGAGTTTTGCTACGTCTGCTTTTTCAGTGCTGTGATAAATAATTAATGCAAACAGCAAAAGTAATACTCCGAATATAATTGTGTAGGAAAGAACTATTTTTAGTTTAATTGAAAGCATTAAGGTTTCCGTTTCGAAAATATGTATCCCGAACCGCGGACAGTGTGAATTAGTGGGGTATCAAAATTTTTGTCAATTTTTTGTCTTAAATATTTTACAAAGGAATCTATCACATTACTTTTAGGATCGAAGTTCATATCCCATAAATGTTCGGAAATATCAGATCTTGAAAGAATTTTATCCGGATTCATCATAAATAGTTCCAGAAGAGCAAACTCTTTACTTGTTAAAGATATTTCCTTTTTATTTCTGAACGCCTTATGTGTGTTGAGATCAAGATTAAGCCCGAGCCGTTCGATGGAAGTGGATTTAGTCTCTGAATTTCTTCTGACAAGAGACCTGATCCTTGCAAGCAACTCACCAAAATGGAACGGTTTTGCAAGGTAGTCATCCGCTCCAGTATTTAGTCCTTTGATTTTATCATCCACATCATCGAGCGCTGTAAGCATTAAAATTGGTGTAGCTATTTTATCATCCCTGAGATTTTTGCAGGTCTGCAAACCGTTCTGCTTTGGAAGCATTAAATCCAGAATTATAACATCATATTCATTAATTCTAGCAAGTTCTTCACCCTTCAAACCGTCGAATGCTGCATCAACAGCAAAACTTTCTTCTTTTAATCCTTTGGACAAAGCCGAAACAATTTTTTTATCGTCTTCTATAAGTAAAATTCGCACATCGATCCTATTATATAAATGAGAATTTATTCAAAATATATGAAAATAAGATGAAAAATTTCATATTAAAGGTTAATTAGATACTCATAATTTATTCATATTAAATGTTTTACGGCAATTGACTGAAATTTAAGTAAAAACCATTTATCAATAAATAATTGTTTCCATAGTTTATTTTTAGGATTTTATATCCGGGATAAATGTCTTCTGACATACCATGGCCAATTGGGGGTAATATTAATTGATGTTAAAAAATAAATTCTTCCTGGAAATTCCTCTCTTGTTTTGTGTCCGGCAAATCTTAGGACCATATTTGCGATATTTTTTAGACTTTAAGTCAGCACTAATAAATCAATAATTATGAGGGTAGCATGAATCCAATGAAAAAACTACTAATCCTTCTCTTTATATTCCTCTACATCCAGCCGGTCATTCCGCAGGAAAAGAAAGAGGATAAATCTTTAATTACTCTGGACAGATTATTCAATACCAGGGATTTCAGGGGCGAACGATTTGGCCCGGTTCGATTTCTTGATAATGGCCAGGGTTATACTTCACTTGAAAAATCTGAAACCGTTAAAGATGCACGGGATATAATTAAATACGATACCGAATCCGGCGATAAAGAAATCCTGGTTTCAGCCGACCTATTAATTCCTGAAGGCGACACAACAGCTCTGTCAATTTCTAACTATGAGTGGTCACCCGATAAAAATATGCTGTTGATTTTTACCAATACAGCCCGCGTATGGAGATATAATACGCGCGGGGATTACTGGGTTCTTAATTTAAGCACAAAAAAACTGATGAAACTTGGCGGCGATGCCCCTGAATCCTCTTTAATGTTCGCAAAATTTTCCCCGGATAACAAAAACGTGGCATACGTAAGCGAACACAATGTTTTTGTGCAGAATCTTGCCGATGGAAAGATAACGCAGCTGACCTTCGACGGATCTAAAACTACAATCAACGGAACCTTCGATTGGGTCTATGAAGAAGAACTGGATGACCGTGACGGCTTCAGGTGGAGCCCTGACAGCAAATATATAGCTTACTGGCAGCTCGATGCTTCCGGGGTTGGCGAGTATTTAATGTTGAATACAACAGACTCCGTTTATTCATATACTATCCCTGTTCAGTACCCGAAAGCGGGAACTACTAATTCCGCCTGCAAAGTTGGTGTTGTGAGCGCAAGCGGTGGCAAAACTGTATGGATGAAGGTCCCCGGTGATCCCCGTAATAATTATATAGCAAGAATGGATTGGTCGGGTAATTCAGATGAAATATCTGTGCAGCATCTCAACCGTCAGCAGAACCACCTTGATGTTATGCTTTGTGATATAAAAACAGGGGACACAAAAACCGTTCTTACGGAAACAGATAAAGCCTGGATCGACATTAACGATGATATGCACTGGTTTAACGATGGCAAAAATTTCACCTGGGTAAGCGAACGCGACGGCTGGAGACACGTTTATGATGTTTCCCGCGACGGAAAGAATGTAAAATTGCTGACGCCGGGAAATTTTGATGTTATAGAAATTGAAACTATTGATTTTGATAATGGATGGATTTATTACATAGCTTCTCCTGAAAATCCGACGCAAAGATATTTATTCAGAGTATCTTTGGACGGAAAAGGAACATATAAAGCAAATAACACCCTCAGAGTTAAAAGGGACCAATTCATACCAGGTTTCAGACGGTTCAAATTATGCAATCCATAATTTCTCAAATATTAATACACCCAATGAAAGTGACTTGGTAGAACTGCCGTCACATAAAGTGGTAAGAACCCTTGTTGCAAACGAAAAACTTAAAGAAACAATTAATGAGCTAAGCAGACTACCCGTTGAGTTTTTCAGGGTGGACATTGGAGATAATGTTGCACTGGACGGCTGGATGATAAAGCCCCCTGATTTTGATCCGGCGAAAAAATACCCCGTTCTTTATTATTTATACGGCCATCCGGCTGCCCAGACCGTGGTTGACAGGTGGGGCGGATTTAATTACCTCTGGTACGTAATGCTTGCACAGCACGGGTATATTGTAATGAGCGTAGATAACAGGGGCACACCTTCACCAAGAGGAAGGGACTTTAGAAAATATTTGTATAAAAATGTTGGCGGATTACTTCGAAGGACCAGGCTGACGCCATGAAAGGAATAATCAATAATTACAGCTTTGTAGATGCCACAAGAATCGGCGTCTGGGGCTGGAGCGGCGGCGCGGTATCTACGCTGAATTTAATGTTCCGTTATCCGGATATTTTTGCCACCGGAATGGCGGTAGCCCCGGTAACGGATGAAAGGCTGTATGACACTATTTATTCCGAACGTTATATGGGTTTGCCAGCTGATAACGCGGACGGATATAAAGAATCAGCTCCTCTTACTTACGCTCACCAGTTAAAAGGTAATTTGCTCGTTGCACACGGCTCGGGCGATGACAACGTACATTACCAGAATACTGAGCGTTTAATAAATGAATTGGTGAAATATAATAAACAGTTTTCAATGATGGAGTATCCGAACAGGTCGCACGGAATTTATGAAGGACCGGGCACAAGGCTGCACTTATTTACTTTATTAACAAACTACTTATATCATAACCTCCCGTCAGGCGCAAAATAGATCTGACTTTAATCACTCTCTTCCTTCAAACGGAAGAGAGTGATACATTTAATTCTTAAAAACAATTATTCTTTTTTTTCCACAATCCTGTAACTGTGAGTAATTTCCATCGCCTTCTTATACATCGCGGTTACTCCACAGTATTTAGTTTGCGATAGATCGATCGCACGTTCAACGTCTTTATCATCTATTCCTTTCCCGTAAAATACGTATTCCAGATTAATTTTGGTGAAGACCTGCGGATGATCATCCGTTGTGTCGGCTTTAATATTAATTTCAAAATCATCCATAGGTGCTCTTTTTTTCTTCAGAATTGAAACTACATCACTAGCCGTGCAACCTGCCAGACCTAGTAGTAATAATTCTTTGGGGCGAATACCTGCATTACTTCCACCAAATTCTTCCGGTCCATCCATTGTAATCCAATGATTTGAATCAGTTTTACCTGCAAAAGTAATTCCTTTAATTTGTTTCAGATATGCCGTTTTTGCCGCCATAAATTTCCTCTTTTTAAAATTCTAAAACAATCATTGTATAGTAAAATGCATATTCATAGTAAAGGATTCAGAAATCAAATAGCCAGAATGAAAGGATATCAGTTAATAACTCCTCAGAAGCTTATTTTTTAACAGGATACCCATTTTGAGCCCAATCCCGATCAAAATCTCCCGGGAGATATAGAAGTTTTACATTGTTATAGCCCATTTTCTCAAGTGTCTTGAATGCTGGTTTAACATTGGGACAGTGCGCCATAGGACAGCAACCGCAGTAAATCACTATCGGTGCATTTTTATTCATATTTTTAACATAATTCTTCAAGGCTGTTATTCCTTTAACGCTTGAAGCCGGACCTATATATTTAGAACCTGGTATATGGCCTTCTTTATATAAAAAATCAAACCCTATCTGTAAAACCTCCGGTTTCTTTCCCTTTTTACTTGTGAGTTTGTGTTCAAGTTCTGAGGGGGTAATTACCTGGTTAACGGTCCACGGGTCACCTTTTTTTATTTCAATTTTCACTTTATTCTTATTTTGTGCATTTAACGAAAAGGTATATAAAAGTGAAAATACAAATGTCAGTAATAATATATTGAGTGAGTGATTTTTCAGAAAGTTCATTTTTAATTTTACCTCATTAGATTTGATTATTAAAATTTGAACTTATAAATACCCGGCTTTATTTACAATGCTTAAATTCTTCCAGGTAAAAGAGAGATGAATTAATTTGATTCCAAATCATTTGTTTTATCGGAAGGTAGTCCCTGCTCAATCCTTCTTCCACCCATAAATCTTCTAGAATAATATTCCATATCGAGTGAAGAAACAGTTACCCCTTTTTTTGATGCGTGTGCGAAAAGATGATCACCAATATAAATACCAACGTGGCCGGGTTTAACCCGTCTGCGCGTATTAAAGAATACAAGATCTCCAAATTGTAAATCATCAATATTATCGATTTCAGTACCTTCCTGATATTGTTCTCTGGCTGTACGGTTTAAATTTACATCAAGTGAATTATTATAAACAGATTGTGTAAATGCCGAACAGTCAATACCATTTGCTGACGTCCCGCCATATTTATACGGTGTGTTAATGTATTTTAATATTTCCATCAACATTCTTTCCCTGGGAGTGCTATTATCGGATGACAGGTCGTTGGAATTATCTGAAGATTTAATTCTTTTTAGTACGTTCGAGATATCAACCCGGGGTTCATTTGCCGGAAGGTCATCGGGATCTGAATCATCACTATCAATATTATGTACCATTGACCTATCCTGATCTTTAACATTGGAATTATCCTTGCTGGTCTGGGCGTTATCATTATCTGAGGAGAATCTTACATCCGATGTATTGTGTGTATCATCAGTTGATTTTTCACCATATCGTGTGGAATTTGAGGAGGCAGAACAGCCGGTATAAATAAATATTCCAACAATGGCTGCGAGTAAAATTATCTTACATTTTAACATGACATTCTTAACCGAGATAAGCTCTTAAATTTTTACTCCTCGAAGCATGCCTGAGCCTGCGAATGGCTTTTTCTTTAATTTGCCTGACTCTTTCTCTAGTCAAATTAAATCTTTCCCCTATTTCCTCAAGTGTTAGGGAATGTTCTTTATTTAGTCCAAAATAAAGCTTAATTACTTCAGCCTCTCTTTCAGTAAGTGTAGAAAGAGCTCTGTCAATTTCAGCTCTTAAGGATTCCGACATTAAAGAAAAATCAGGGGTTGGTTGCTGGTCATTCTGTATGACATCTAAAAGCCTGTTGTCCTCACCCTGGGCAAATGGTGCATCCATAGAAACGTGCCGACCTGCTATTTTTAGCGTATCTGCAACTTCGCTTACATCCATTTCCAGTTCACTTGCAAGTTCTGTAGCGCTTGGTTCTCTTTCAAATTCCTGTTCAAGATTACTATACGCTTTACCAATTTTATTAAGGGCACCGACTCTGTTAAGAGGTAATCTTACTATTCGTGATTGTTCAGCCAGCGCCTGTAAAATTGATTGTCTAATCCACCAGACGGCATATGAAATAAATTTAAAACCTCTTGTTTCATCAAATCTTTTAGCGGCTTTTATCAAGCCAAGATTTCCTTCATTTATGAGGTCACCGAGAGATAGTCCCTGATTCTGATATTGTTTAGCAACACTTACAACGAAACGCAAATTTGCTTTGGTTAAGGATTCGAGTGCAATTTGGTCGCCTTTCTTAATGCGAATGGCAAGATCGATTTCCTGATCGGGTGTGAGCAGGTCAACTTTACCAATTTCCTGCAGGTATTTATCCAGAGATTGACTTTCACGATTGGTATATTGTTTAGTAATTCTCACTTACAACCCTCCCTAAAGTTTTATATAGCTTTTGTAAGTTTACCTGTCAGCAGACAGATTAATTGTATCCACAATTCCAACTATTGAAGCGTCAACAGGGGCCATGTCCACAGGCAGGGGTATTACTGCTTCAGACGCAGTTATATAAAATATTTTTTCACCCGGTCCGGCACCGACAGTATCAACCGCAATTATTGGTTCTCCTAATTCCTGATTTTCACCATTTATAGGTTGCACAAAAAGTAGTTTGAAGCTATTTAAAGTCTTCATACTTTTGGGTAGCCCACACATTACCTATTACTTTACCCAGGAACATTTTGTTATTCCTAAATTATTGTATGATATTTTAGAATCAGCTTAATCTGTGTTCTTCAATATATTCTTTTAGTGAAATATCAAGTTTGTCAACAATTGCCATTATTACTGCATCTACTGGTTTGTCTTTGGTAAAATTTGTTTGCCTGGAAGAGCTTCCTGTAGCCACCAATACAACTTCTCCCTCTCCTGCCCCAACACTGTCAACGGCTACAACAAAGTTATCTTTATCTTTCATTTCGAGGTCAATCTGGCGGACAATAAGAAATTTTGCACCCACAAGATTTTCATCTTTTTTTGTCGACCAAACATTGCCTATTACTCTTCCTAAAAACAAAATTTACCTCTTTTTAAGGTTTTTATACATCCTAAAGTGTTAATATACCGCCACAAAATAAAAGATACAATCCATCAGAAGCAAAATTTTCCTGCCGTGTTTTATAAAAAACTTTTTCCTTTTAGATCGTTTTCTACTTTAAAGTATTCTGCAGCAGTTTTCCCAATATCAGAAAACGTTTTTCTGCTGCCAAGATTCCTACCTTCAATGTTTTTTTTATAATAAAGTAATGGTGTATATTCTCTGCTGTGATCAGTGCCGGGTGTGGTTGGATCGTTACCATGATCTGCCGTTAAAACAACTGCATCTGATTCATCAAGTTTTGAAAGAAATTCCGGTAAGAAATCATCAAACTCTTTAAGTGCATTTGCAAATCCCGCAGGATCATTTCTATGCCCAAAATAAACATCAAAATCAACAAGGTTTGTAAAAATGAAATTTCCTTTGCTATTACATGCATATTCTAAAAGTTTTACACATCCCTCAAAATTTGATTTGGTTTTTTCTCTAATATTGATCCCTTTATAATTAAAAAGATCATTTACTTTTCCAATTGCTACAGTTGTTATTTCATTATTATTCAATAGATCAAGAATTGTTTCGGAAGGTGGGTCAAGAGAAAAATCTTTCCTGTTAGTTGTACGGGTATAGTTTCCTGTTGATCCAAGAAAAGGCCTCGCAATAACTCTACCAACTAGTAATGGCGGTGCAAGTACTTTTTCTCTTGTGATTTTGCAGATTTCGTACAGTTTTTCAAGTGGAATTACCTCTTCGTGTGCTGCAATCTGGAAGACAGAATCTGCGGAGGTATAAACAATCGGGAAACCGGTTTTTACGTGCTCATCCCCAAGTTCTTTAATTATCTCTGTACCCGAGGCTGCCTTGTTTCCTAAAATACCCGGGCAACCAGTTAGCTCAGTAAACTTATTAATAATTTCATCCGGAAATCCTTCCGGGAAATATGAAAAATCTGTGTCAACATACAAACCCGAAATTTCCCAATGGCCCGTTGTTGAATCTTTTCCTTTAGACATTTCTGCAAGTTTGCCGAATGATGCCAAAGGTTTTTGAACTCTATTCAGACCTTTTACATCGTAAATATTTCCAAGCCCAAGTTTCTCAAGATTCGGCAGATTCAATCCGCCAACAGCATTTGCAATATTACTTAAAGTATTGCTTCCGCTATCTCCGTATTGATCGGCATCCGGCAATTCACCAATTCCTACTCCATCGAGTACAATAATAAAAAAGTTGTTCATTGTTTTAGTTTACGTTTCTTACGCGGTTACCGCCCATCTGCACAGCCTTTTGAAGTGCAAGGTCGGCATTGTATATTATTTCTTCCACATCAGATTTATTTGAAGCTGCTGCTACTCCAACTGAAATTGTATACGTTGTCTGCTTTGAAACAACAGCGATCGGCTTGCGGGCTATTTTAACACGCAGTTTTTCGGCCCATAAAAAGACATCCTTAGGGGTCGCATTGAAAAAGTACACACCAAAAATCTTTTCCTCTATTCTTCCAAATAAATTGAGAGGAGTCATTTCATTTTCAATTGTTTCTGTAACAGAGTTCAGAACTTTAGGGAAAGGATTTCCCTCAAAAAGTGATTCCTGCTCAAGAAAATCGTCTATTCTAATTAATGCAAGTGCGCCTGGTACCTTTGCCTGTTCAGCTTTATAAAGATCTGCAGACATTCTCTCTTTAAATATTTCAGCGTTCAATGCGCGTGTTTCTACATCAATAGCAAGCAGACTTTTTAGCAGTACCTGTGTTGAATAGGAATAAACGACATAAGCAATTATGTTCATTGCATTTCTAAGAAAATGCACATCAGAATTAGTGTAAATATTTTTCTTCAGACTTTCAAAGCACAGCACTCCATAATTCTGCCCGTGATAAATAATCGGGATAGCCAGAAATGAACCATCAAAACTTACATCTTCAGATTTTGCATATCTCTTATAATCACCCGAAGAAATATTGTCAATTTTAACAGGCATACCTGAAGCAATAGATTTACCTACCAGGGTTCCATTAATTTCGATATCTAAACCTTCTCCGATATATTTCAATGATGTGTTATTATAGACCTTAATAGTCTGGAATTTCTTCTCCAAAGGCCTATAATAAACAAAAGCCGAAGCATCCCAGTTTAATAAATATCCTAGTACATTTTGAAGTGAATCAACAAGTTCCTGCTCGTTATCAATTTTTTGTTCCGGATTAATAATATTTAGCAGTCCATTAAGTCTTTGCTGTGAAATACTGTCCGAGTGCTTCTCCTCAAAAATGGAGATCAACATAGTTATAACTCTAATAAACCTGCCAAGAGAGTAAATAGTTTCTATTCCGAATGCATCTTCAATTTTTGCATCTACAGCAATTATGGCTATCAGAGATTTGTCATAAAATAACGGTACACCAACAAAACTTCTTATGCCCTGCGGGGAATCGTAATATCTTATTACATCAGATTCTGCAGTTGATGGAATATCACTTAATAACTCCGGTTCGCCTTTCTCAACAATTTTACTTAAAATATCATCTTCAACATCCAGTTTGCGTCTTGTTAGTTCCTTACTATTAGAGACAAATCTTTCAATTGAAAGTTTTTCTTTTGATTTATTATACCAGAAAAATATTGCTGTGTGGACAGCATAAGCTTCCTTAATTACAGTCAATATTTTTTCAAGTACAAAGGCAAATTGTCCATCATGACCAAGATCATCGGGTATGCTTTCATTAGCAATTTCTTCAAATCTTTCTTTCAGGTCGGGTGGTTTTAGAGTTGTTTTAGATACTTTAAATTCCGGAGTATAATTTTCATCCGTAATTACCTCTAAATTTCTATTTTTTGAGACAATCTGAAATGATTCATCTGAATCAACATCCTGCCCAGAATAATCGGGAGTATAGTTCTCTGTAGAAGGGAGGTCCACTTCTTCACCACTATTTGGGATGTATCCACCCCGGTTAAATTTTAGTGAATCTCGCAGAAATATTATAAAAGCTACATAAACTACCAGAAGAACAATTGTAATAACTCTTATAACCAGATCATCGGTAATAAAAAGAATGGCAGCCAGTAGTGGTACCAACAAAAATATAAAAATTCGTCTTTTCTGCCTTCTATCCATTTGTGTAGCTTATTTACGGAAAATTAAAAATTAAGATTAAATATAAATTTAGAATTATATAATAGCAAACGGCAGGTTTTTGTAATAATTACTGTGAATAGAAAAGGGCTGAGAATCTCTGTAATAATTCTTTTTTGCCTGTTTTTTTTACCGAAGAATACACAAACAGATTGTCCCCATAACTTAGTTCAGGAAAGTAATTTTTTATGTCTTTTTTTGCCAATGCCATTTCGGATTGCTTGAGCTTATCAACCTTGCTCAATATGATATTGTAAGGAATTTCAAAATGATTTAAAAAGGAATTCAATTTCAAATCAAGATCAGTAGGTTTGTGCCTGCTGTCAATAATATGCAGGGCAAGAAAAATATTATCAGATTTTGATAAGAATCCTTCTATAAGTGATGCCCAGTATTCCCTTTCTTTTATGCTGATCTTTGCATAGCCAAAGCCGGGCAAATCAACCAGGAAAAATTTATCATCTATTAAATAATAATTGATGGATCTGGTTTTGCCGGGAGTTGAACTTATCTTTGCTAATTTTTTTCTGTTGAATAGTGAATTTATAAGAGTGGATTTGCCGACATTTGATCTGCCGCAAAGTATTACCTCAGGAAGCCGCTCCTTTACAACGTCTTCTAAAGTAAAAACTGACTTTATGAATTTCGGGTTTTCAAACATTGCAAAAAAAAGAGTAACCGGGTTTCCCAGTTACTCCTGTAAATAGAAAATAAAATTTTTTATTATTTCTTATCTTTGTTCTCTTTCTTTTCAGTTTTTTCTTTAGCCTCTTTCTTTGCCGTGGTTTCTTTTTTCGTCTTTGTTTCTTTCTTTGCTTTTGGCTCTTTCTTTTCAGCAGTTTCCTTTTTTGCCTTAGTCTCTGTTTTCTCTTTTTTAGCGGGAGTTTCTTCAACTACATTTGCATCTTCAACTTCATTTTCTTCTTTTTTAGCCTGTTTTGATCTCTTTTTGGTCTCTTTGTTTTCCTTATTATCTTCCGCTTTTTTGTTAATCACTTCGTTATAATCAACAAGCTCTAAAACTGCCATAGAAGCAGCATCTCCGATCCTGTTACCAAGTTTTATAACACGAGTATAACCACCCGGCCTATCAGCAATTTTAGGAACGATGTCATTAAATAATTCTTTTACAACTTCTTTATCATGTATAAAACGCATTACCTGACGTCTTGAATTCAGATCGTTTTTCTTTGCTTTTGTTATGATTGTTTCAACAAAACCTCTGGCTTCTTTTGCTTTCGCAAGTGTCGTCTTAATTCTTTTATGTTTTAATAAAGAAGTAGCAAGCGAATTTAACAAAGCAGCACGATGACTTGCCGTTCTTTTTAATTTTCTACCTTTAACTCTGTGTCGCATTATTAACCTTTAGTCAAAATTTAATTAGTTTCAGTTTCTTCTTTAATGTAAGAATCTACATCCATACCGAATTCAAGCCCCATATTCTCTACAATTTCCATTAATTCGGCAAGTGATTTTCTACCAAAATTTCTGAATCTAAGCATTTCAGATTCATCTCTTCTTACCAGTTCAGCAAGATTTTTAATATTTGCCGCTTTCAGGCAGTTGTGAGATCTTACACTGAGTTCAAGATCGTCAACATTTGTAAGAAGAATTTTCTTTATTCTCTCTTTTTCGCTGTCTTTCTGACTTACAGCTTGTTCTTCTTCCTGGTCTATATCAAAATTGATAAACAACTGGATATGATCTCTCATAATTTTAGCAGCCTGGGTAAGTGCATCATCAGGGGTAATAGAACCATCTGTGATTACTTCCAGTACTACCTTTTCGAAATCGTTTTTATCGCCTATTCTAACGTTCTCAACTTCATATCTTACATTCTTAATAGGTGTAAAGATTGAATCTATCGGGATAACACCAATTGTTTGCTCCGGTGTAACGTTTTCTGCTGCAGGCACAAAACCTTTGCCTTTTCCAACTCTAATTTCAATATCAAATTTAGCAGATTTATTGAGTGTAGCTATGTGAAGATCAGGATTCAATATTTCTATTTCACTGCTATTTTTCTGAATGTCTGATGCACTAAATTCGCCATCTCCGTTAAATGAAATTATAATTGCGTTAGGCTTTTTGCTCAGAAGTTTCATTCTTACCTGTTTCAGGTTAAGAATAATTTCAGAAACATCCTCAACAACACCTTCTATAGTTGTAAACTCATGCAATACGCCGCTAAATTTTACAGAAGTAATTGCCGAACCTGTTAATGAAGATAATAACACCCTTCTTAAAGCATTACCTAAGGTAACCCCAAAACCTCTTTCTAAAGGCTGTAGTGTAAATTTTCCATAATTATTTGTATAACTAGTCTCGTCTAAAACTACTGCTTCGGGCATCTTTAAATTTGAAACACTCATTTGTAATCCTCTAAAATGTTTTTAGTCTTAAAAAAAATGATTATTACTTGGAATAAAGCTCAACTACCAATTGTTCATTAGCATTTAGAGGAACGTCAGCTCTTTCCGGAACCTGCAAAAATGTACCTGTAAGCAAAGCTTTATCAGTCTGTAACCATGGGTAGGTACTATCTTTTACTCTTTTCAGTGAACCGTGAATAGCATCCATTTTCTTGCTTCTATCACGAATTTTAACAATGTCACCTGCAGTTAGCATAAATGAAGGAATATCTACGATAGTGTCATTTACCATTAAATGTCTGTGACGAATTAATTGTCTGGCCTGTTTACGCGAAGAAGCAAAACCAAGTCTGTAAACAACATTATCAAGTCGGCTTTCAAGAATTTTTACTAGGTTCTCGCCAGTAATACCTTTTTGCTTATTAGCTCTTTCAAAATAATTTCTAAACTGAGTTTCTAATAAGCCATATGATCTTTTAATTTTTTGTTTTTCTCTCAGCTGAATACCATATTCAGAAATTTTTGATCTTCTTGAGTTTCCATGCTGTCCCGGAGGATAATTTCTTTTTTCAATAGGACATTTTTCTGTAAAACATTTCTGACCCTTCAAAAACAATTTCTGTTTTTCTCTTCTACATAATTTACAAACTGAGTCTGTGTATCTTGCCATTTAGTTCACTCTCCGATAAAAAAATTAAACTCTTCTTTTCTTTGGTGGCCTGCAGCCGTTATGAGGAATAGGAGTAACATCTTTAATAGATATTACGTCCAGCCCTGCTGTATTTAATGCTCTAATAGCAGCTTCTCTACCCGATCCTGGTCCTTTTACAAATACATCTACTCTTCTGAGGCCCAGATCAAAAGCTTCTTTAGCTGCAGCTTCCGCTGAAACCTGAGCAGCAAAAGGTGTGTTTTTTCTGGAACCTTTAAAACCATTTTTGCCTGCTGATGACCATGAAATGGTATTTCCGTAAATATCTGTTATAGTCACGAGTACGTTGTTAAAGGTTGCTTTAATATGTGCAACACCATTAGCGTCTACGTGTGCCTTTTTCTTAGCTTTCTTAATAACTTTAGCCAAAACTTTTCCTCCAAGTAATCAAACTTTATTTCTTAGTTGGTGTTTTTTTCTTACCAGCAACAGTTTTTCTCTTACCCTTTCTTGTACGTGAATTAGTTCTGGTCCTTTGTCCACGAGCGGGTAATCCTCTTCTATGCCGAATACCGCGATAGGCACCGATATCCATTAATCTCTTTATATTTTGCTGAACTTCTGAACGAAGAGCACCTTCCACCTTATAATCTGACTGAAGAACTAGCAATATGAATCCTAAAAGGTATACATACACATA